>CACXPX010000007.1 GCA_902769705.1 uncultured Prevotellaceae bacterium | reverse complement strand
AACACATCTTGTAACGCGCTGATATTAAACCACATAGAAAATTCTCGAATTTAATAGAATTAAATGGATTTTGCGCGAAGTAGGGCAGTAATCCCGACTGAATATGAAAATCCAAACCGCTGATAGTCAGTAGTTTGGATTTCTTTTTTTCTTTATCCGTTCCGTTAAATGGGAATTAATCTAAGTCGAGGAAACCACCATAGCCTTCACCCCACGGATCGGGTTGGGAGGGTTGAGGTAGTAGGTCGTCATTAGTTACCCCTTTCTCTTGTTCAACAGTAAAGGGAGGATTGCCGTCTTGCGACCATCCCCGGCTTGCGACCATCAACCGAGGCGATAGCTTGCCAGCAACTATTATAGCGGGTTGCAAATATAGTTTCTTTTTCATATTATGCCTCCTTTCACTTCACCAACAGCTTCTTTCCATTTACGATGTACAGCCCCTTGGACAAACCGTCTAACGATGTGCCAACCTTGCGCCCAGATAGGTCGTAAACAGTTGTGATTGAGTTCGGGTTCACGGGTACTACGGCGTGTCGATTAATGGCTGTAGGATCGTCTTCGTCAATGATACCGTTGATAGCGATTTTTGCGCCTGCAGCAAAACTTTCCGCGTTTTTGAAGATGCTGTGGGTGAGTGTTATCCATCCGCGGAAACCCTTTATGCGGGTATCGCGGCTCAGTTCATACATCTTGCCGCCACTCATTGCATACGAACCCTTCGGGGCATAACTGCCGTCGGGGGAAGGTATTGATGAAAGTTTTGCGCCATCAATGTCGACGAGGAATGGATCGAAGTAGGGTGTCTGTATATATGTGACATGTCCGACTCCGTCGTTCTTGTCTTGGAAAGAACCAACTTCTTGTTGTCCTTTCCATACACTCAGGTCCATGACAGGATATGTATAAGCAGGATCTTCATCCTCTCCCTTGGTGGAGAAGAACATCCTGCCGAGGTCGTAATAGTAAGCCATCGTGCCACGTGGGGTTTCACCAAAGATGGGTTCCTTTGTTGGTTTCAGCATGTAGAGAGTGTCAGCCGCGACTACATTTTTGAGTGTAAGCAGGTTGACCGTCTCAAAGTCGATGATGCAGTCATTACTTGACAAGTTGCCAATGCTGTTCAATTTGAGCAGTTCGCAATCGTCACCGAAAGCATTGCGCACCTGTTCACCCGTAAGGGGCAGGGGGAACGAGAAGGTGTTCCATTCGCCCTTCGTGAATTTGCGTAGCAGGTTGGCAGAACCACCATATCTGCCGCTCTTGACTGCCGGAGCATATTCGTTTTTCGAAAAACGCTCTGCGTCGTCATCTTCATGACTCAAGTATCTCAAGTCTTCTTCGTCTTCATAGAAGAACACGGGTCCTATGCCCATATACGAGGCACGGATGTCATCCACGCACACCCAGTCGGTGTCGTAGTAGCCTTTATTGTTGCCCTTAGTCACAAGTGCGCTTTGGGTTGCCTCATTCTTCCTGAAACCCAGGCGGATGGTCTTTTTGCCAGCGGCGGAGTCTTCCTTCGAAACCAGCACCCACACCTTCTGCCTGTGATTATCTCTGTTTTCGAGCAGTTCCTTGCCTGCTTCCAGACAACTCTCGTAACTTTCTTTTGTATAAGTTCCGTAAGGCAGTTTCCCCAGTGTCACCACGCCATAGGTAGGCTCGTCCTCGGTTGGAATCGCAAACTCGCTTTCCGGTTTATCGACTTCGTCGTCGTTAATCACACGGGCAAACAGATAGGCTTCGTGTCCCTGCTCGCTCATACTGAATCCCGCACATTCTATCTCATACCATCCTGCTTTGGGGGCTACGAAGTTGGTCGTAACGGTGCCTACTCCTTCGAAAATCATAAAACCATATTTGGCATTCTTCTTTCCAGAGGCTTGATCGTTGGTGCTTTTAGAAGTCCACTTGTCAAAAACTTCTTTTAACCTGACGGGTGTGTCCCATGGTTCAGCAATAAAACCTCTCGATTGTTGGTTGTTATTTTGCAAGGATTGATCCTTCTGGTAATCGCCCCAAGTGTAGGGATAACGTTTCGTGGTTGTGTTATCTTGGTTATAGGGACCGTAAGTATGGCCACTCAGCGTTGAGTATGTCCAGTCGTTAGCTCCGAAAAAGTCATTGGCGTTACGTGTGAAATCGCGGTCTTTAATCAGCGACGAGATGCTGGGATTAAGCCCTATTCCATTATCGTTCAGCACCTTTATAAACTCGTTGAGCGATATCAAGCGCCACTGATAGAGTTTCTGTATTTCCACTTCGTCGCCATTTTCCAACGATAGTTTATTAGTGTTTCCACGCACTTCAGCCGTTGTCCAGCAGGAGCGGTCATCATCCATATATACAAACTGCCCGTCACCCTTGCCAACAACGCTGTTATGACATTCTCCCCAAGCGGCTCCGAGATAAAAATTCTTGCCGCCGTATGGTTTGCCATTATATGTAGAGCCTGTGCCATTAGGAGCACTTATACTAAATAGTTTAGTAGAAGATTGAAACATGTAATAAGTGTAAGTCTCTGTATTCGATGCATCTTCAACTCGCTCAAAAGACCAAGTCATCTTATAATTCCCCTGATTGCTCCCATCCATCAGGGTAGTAAGATTGATGTTGTTATAGTTATTTTTCGACCAGTCTTTACTAAACGGTTCAGGAGGTCGGGCGCAGAAACTATTCTTAGCAGCAGTTGCACTCTCGGTAATTGCTGCATTAATTCGGCCGTTAGAATACAAATACATGGTACGACCGAAGTCCGAAAAGAAAAGACGGCCTTCCATCGCCCAGTCACCACCTTGCATGATAAAGCATCCGGTTCCTACATTATACAAAAGGAAAGGAAAACCATGTTCCAACGTGTTGTCGTCAGGGTAAGCATTGTTCCCAATAACGGTACTCACATCTATACCATGCCATTTCTGGCTGGTAGCCTCCGCATGTGTCTGTGCCTTCAGTCCTCCGACATATACGAATGTCATGAGGAAGAATAATGCGTATGTCTTTATATTTCCCTTGAATATCATATTGCAAAATAAAAGTTACAGTTAACTGTTTAATAAAGTGTCCAAAAGTAACAACATTTTTTTTAACTTTCATAAAAATATTGCCTTTTTTTCTATAGAACGACGGTTTTTAACTCTTATTAATAATAATGTGCTCAAAAAGTTCCAATATTTTTAAAGTCTAAAGCTTTAGAGCTGATACATAAAGAGGAATATTTCGCAAAGTGATAAATTCAACTATTCCTAGTCCAGTAATCCCGACTTTCTATAGAGGCTAGCAGCTTGATGATCAGGCAGCTAGCCTTTTTTCATTTATTGAGTGCACGATATTTGATTGATTTGTGGACCACTCTGATTTGTCAAGAAAATTCTGAATCTTGGCCCCTAAAAACGGGCTGTTTTCTGAACTAGGAAAGGTTTTGGTGCGAAAATGGCCAAAAATTGACATTTTTGGAAGTTGTTGATAGTCAATGGTTTCCGTTTTCTTTACATTTTTTCGATGGGTGAAAGCTATGCTTTGGAGTTGTCATTTGTGGCTTTTGAGGGTGTCAGATGTATGGAGTGAGGACGTCAGATGCCACAAATGAGCATATTTTCGTCCTTTTTCTTTGTCAAGTGTGAAGAAATGTGTAATTTTGTACCCGCAAATCATAAACGACGATTTATCAATGAAAGTGAGGATAATAGGAATCATCATGCAGGCCGTTGCGTGTATTTCGTGCACAGTATCGCGACTGACTCCCGCCGAGAAAGAGGCACGCCAGCAACAGGTGGCACAGATGGTGGCCGACTCACTGGAGGGCGCACATTTCAAAGTGGTGTTCGACTACGTGATACCCACGCGTATGCAACCACGACATCTCACGACGCCCTACGAGGTGCGTGTGAAGGGCGACACGCTGAATTCGTACCTTCCATATTTTGGAGTGGTCTATCAGGTGCCATACGGCGGTGGCGAGGGATTGATTTTCGATGCCCACATCGATGGATACCAGTGCCATAAGGTGAAGCGCGACATGTATCGAGTGGAAATTTACATGAACCGCCGGGAAGACAGCTACGTCTACACCTTCGACATCTTCGACAATGGGAACGCGGATCTGAAGGTCAGCTGCCGCAATCGCGACTTCATCAGCTATAGAGGGCAGATGGACGTGAAACTGAAATGAGCCACAGGAATTGAATAGGTGAACGAAATGGTACATGGAATGAAATGGATATCGACTGCTGTCGTTGTGCTGCTTCTGAGCAGCCTGTCGGTTGCTGCGCAGACAGTGACGGGCTACTGCATGAAGTACGACCAGCGCCACTGGCTCTACCAGAAAGACGGTCAAGTGAACGTGATTGACATGGATATCGAATGGCCTATGGCGGCTAGCAACGCAGACATCACACCCTTGCAGACTTTCCTTGCCCATGAAGCGTTTGGACTCGAGAGCAAGAACTACAATGATATACTACCAAGTTTCCTGCAACGTTTCGGCGAACCTGTCACGAAGAAATTCGAAACCATTCCTGATGACAGCGCTTTCTGCTATGTCAACGTCAAGACCACGCTGTTAGGCTATCAGCCAGGACGATACATCTCCATGTGCGCGGAGTACGACTGTGCCCCACAACCTCGCTCCATACAGAAGAAAGAAAACCGGACGGCGTTTGTCACTTACGACATTGCTCAGGGAAAACCACTCCTCATGAAGGATATCATCAACCTGAAGAAACTGGACCAGACTCAACGTGGGGAACGGATTTTCTATATGGTCGACGATTACGGAATGACAACCATTATCGTCGTTCGCAACGCTTGTTTGGGTCAAGGCGACATGTATGTGAGTTCCATCGACGGCACCTGCTACAATTTCGAATGGTCTTTGATGCAACAATATGCGACAACGGCAGCTCGCAAGTTGATGGAAAAGAAAGGTACGGCAAATGTTTCACCTGTCAACTATACGTTGGACAACATTTTCGAAGGCAAACCCGTTTACGAAAAGACCGATCAGCCCGCCACCTTCCTATCCAACGGGATGAACATCAGGAACTACCTGACGCAGCATTTGCGACTACCAGAAGAGCCTAGCGAGCACAGCATCGGCAATCTAGTGAAAGTTTCAGTCGTCATCGATGAAAACGGACAAGTGAACGACGTGGCAGTCGTAACACCATGCTCCCCCAGCATCGACCGCGAAGTGGTTCGTGTAGTCAAGACAATGCCTCTATGGACTCCAGCCACTGTCGGTGGCCAGAATGTATGTTCACGACTTATTCTCCCAATTGAATTTAAATAATAAGATTAATAATAATGAGCGATCAACAATCAAATCACAGTTCGGGGAACAGCCATAGTTCCCAGCATCATCACCATCATCACCACCACCATCATCATCGCAGCAGTAGAAGGAAAAGGGAACAAAGGCAGAAGTGGTTGACTTGGATAGGAATCATCTTGGGCGTAGGCGTCTTGTGCTTCCTCCTCATGGTATTCCTCATGCCGCAGAAGATTGACAGTTGGTTCGGCACCAACAAGCCTCAATTCACGTTTACTCAAGCTGCGAACTACAACGGCATCGATGTCTCCCACCATCAAGGAAACATCCGATGGGACGTGGTGGCTGGCGATACATGTATCGAGTTTGTATACATTAAAGCCACTGAAGGAAGCACATATGTGGACGTGAAATACGACACCAACGTTTATGGCGCAAAAGACGCCGGCTTGCTTATCGGCTCTTACCATTTCCTGACATCGGCCACTTCGGTGGAAGAACAATACCGGAACTTCCGCAACCATGTGGAGCCGTCTATGCAAGACTTGCTACCTATGGTTGACGTGGAATGGAGCGGTGTGGAAGGCTGGACGAAGGAACAACTGCAAGACAATCTTGCCCGCTTCTGCAGCTTGGTTGCCCGCGACTACGGACAAGAGCCCCTCATCTATGCCGACACAAAATTCTACAACATGTATCTGTCGCCCCGTTTCGACACCTATCCTTTGTTCATCGCCCACTACGACGAGCTGGAACCACAAGTGAAAGGTGCCCACAAACACTACATCTGGCAACGTGATGAACATGGACATGTGACAGGCATTCCACACGAAGTGGATTTGGACGCATTTGCAACGGGCACAACCCTCAATGACATTCTTCTGCGGAAGAACTAAGTTTCAATGAATGTGATTATCTATCCGCAAAAAGGATAATCAACTTTTGGACAAAAGACATAAAAAGAGGCGGACATCTCGCATTTGTGAGGTATCCGCCTTCTTTATATTCATATATCAGAGCCCAATCTTACTCGTCTTTCAGCACCAATTCAACGGGGCAATGGTCACTGCCCATCACTTCTGTATGGATGATGGCATCAGCCATACGGTCTTTCAAGCGGTTTGAAATCAAGAAATAGTCGATACGCCAACCAGTGTTTTTCTCACGCGCACGGAAACGATAAGACCACCAAGAATAAGTGACTTGCTCGGGATAAAGTGAGCGGAATGTATCGGTGAATCCACTATTGAGCAGAATGGTCATCTTCTCGCGCTCCTCATCGGTGAATCCTGCATTGCGGCGGTTGGTCTTGGGATTCTTCAAGTCTATCTCTTCGTGAGCAACATTCAAGTCGCCACACACGATGACAGGTTTCTGTGCATCAAGTTTCAACAGATAATCGCGGAAGTCATCCTCCCATTTCATTCGATAATCAAGGCGTCTCAGTTCGTCTTGAGAATTGGGCGTATAGCAAGTGACCAAAAAGAAATCGGGCATTTCCAATGTAATGACGCGTCCCTCATGGTCGTGCTCTTCTATCCCAATGCCATAACTCACGCTAAGCGGTTGGTGCTTCGTAAAGATTGCTGTTCCCGAATATCCCTTCTTCTCGGCGTAATTCCAATAAGAAGTGTAATCAGGAAACTCCAAGTCCAGTTGCCCCTCCTGCATCTTAGTCTCTTGCAGACAGAAGAAATCGGCATCAAGCGCCTTGAACTGTTCGCTAAAACCTTTGCCCTCACATGCACGAAGGCCGTTGACATTCCAAGAAATAAACCGCATATGTTTTATGTTAATATCATCTTGAACCAAAGGAAAGAACTATCAGATTCTTTTCGATTCTCCACGCAGCAAGTTCATGAACTCCTCGCGCGTCTTTGCCTGATTGAAAGCTCCACTGAAATCACTCGTCGTCGTGATGGCATTCTGTTTCTCCACACCACGCATCTGCATGCACATGTGCTTGGCCTCGACAACCACCATCACTCCCAATGGTTTCAGCGTGTTTTGGATGCAATCCTTGATTTGTTGTGTCAGACGTTCCTGCACCTGCAGGCGGTGGCTATAGATGTCGACCACACGGGCAATCTTCGAAAGCCCGGTGATATACCCATTGGGGATATATGCCACATGAGCCTTCCCATAGAAAGGCAGCATATGATGCTCACACATCGAAAAAAAGTCGATGTCCTTCACGATGACCATCTGATTGTATTTCTCCTCGAAGAGAGCATCTGTCAGCACCTTATGGGGATCTTGCGTATAACCCCTTGTAAGAATCTGCATAGCCTTTGCCACACGCAAAGGAGTCTTTTGCAGACCTTCACGCTCGGGGTCTTCACCGAGCAACGTGATTACTTCTTTATAATGAGCCGCGAGTTCCTCAAGCCCTTCGCGGTATTCTGTTTCCGGATTCATTGATACTGTCTTGTTATATTAATATTGTACGGTGATCTGTCCTGTGATGACGCACGCTTGCTTAAAACCCAAGTTGCGCACATTACGCATCATCCGGTTAGCCTCCTCGAGTGTGCGGTAGTTGCCCACCCGGCACACCCATCGCGGCGAATAGAAATGCACATAGACGGGTTCACTGGGATACTTGCGCTTAACGGTGTTTCCCGCTTGCTGAGCCTTCTCCTTGTCGGCTCGTGAGTTGCCGCCTGCAAACACTTGCACGCGATAACCTTTCACTTTGTGGCTGTTTCGCATGACCTTTTTGTTCATGTCCACAACAGGGGCGGTCTCTTCACTATCTGTATCCGTTTTCTTTGTGATGGGCACTTCAGGTTTGTGTTCCTCCTTCTTTTCCACTTCGTCTTTCTTTTCTGACTCAGCCTTCTCGTTCTGCTTAGCCAGGTTCTTGTTCGCGTCAGCGTTTGCCGCATTCCGCTGTTCTGCAGTTGCAGGCTTGCCCGTGTTTGCTTTTGGAGCAGGTGTCGCTGGTTGTTGCACCTGACTGCTGCCATTGACCAAGTCGTCGATTTCTTTACTCTGGGTCACAGTGACAGTTCCCTGCCCCTGCGCATTCTGCTGCAGGTGGTCAAGGTAGTTTTGTGCGTTGGCGGCAACAGCAGAGCATAGCGCAACAAATAACAAGGTGACGAATTGTTTCATTTTGATTTCTTTTTTAGTTTAGGGTGATTTCAACGAAGCGAAGGGCGGTGGCCAAGCTGTTTTGTTGACCGCATGGCCACACGCCAATTCTTTCGCATAAGTCATTTACTTCTTCCAAGCATCGATGATGCCCTTGAAGTCGGCAGCCTTCAATGAAGCGCCACCAATGAGTCCACCGTCGATGTCGGGCTTTGCAAACAGCTCAGGAGCGTTGCTTGCCTTGCACGATCCACCATAGAGAATCGTGGTGTCGTCGGCAACAGCCTCTCCATATTTCTCGGCGATGATTGAACGGATGTAAGCATGAATCTCCTCAGCCTGCTCGGCCGTGGCGGTCTTACCTGTACCAATAGCCCAGATAGGCTCGTAAGCGATGACTATCTTACGGAAATCCTCTTCCGAAAGGTTGAACACGCTACCCTCGAGTTCGGCCTTCACCACCTCGTTCTGCTTGCCAGCCTCGCGCTCTTCCAAGCTCTCGCCGATGCAGAAGATCACTTTCAAGTCGTTCTTCTGTGCCAACAACACTTTCTCCTTCAGGATTTCGGGAGTCTCCTTGTAGTATTCGCGACGCTCCGAGTGGCCCAAGATGACGTATTGTGCGCCAGTAGACTTCACCATTTCAGCAGAAACCTCGCCCGTGAAAGCGCCCTTCTCTTTGTCGGCGCAGTTCTCGGCACCGAGTCCGATGATGTCCTGATCAAGGAACTGAGCGATGCTGGCCAGGTGAATGAACGGTGTGCAAATGACCACGCCGCAATTGGGCTTGTCGGCCTTCAATGTTTCATTCAACTCTTTTGCCAAAGCAATTCCGTCCTGCAGGTTCATGTTCATTTTCCAGTTACCTGCTACAATTTTCTTTCTCATTTTCTTTTCGTTTTTAATAATATGATTGATGTTAGAATTATTTTTACGTTTTCTTCTCCTTCTCACCCATTTCGTCCACGCCCATGTGCGGTCGGCGAGCGACAACAGCAGCAGCGGCAGGAAGAACCAAAGCAGGATGCGCACAATCTTTGCCGTCACATTGTCGCTCGGCATCTGCCCGATGGAAGTCTTTTCCAAAGGAAGCAGAGCCTCCTCTGCCTCCAATTTCGGCAAACCGTTGTGGCTCCACTTGCGAATGACAGTTCCATTCTTGAGCAGCAACAGCCCCGGATTTGAGCGAATGACGGTCTTCAGCGTGGTCTCATCAGTGTGGCAGAACGGATATTCAGCCCCCGTGATATTGCGCCATTGTTCAATGGCCTGTTTCCCACTTGCAGTCAGACAGTAGAACGGGTATCCACGCTCCAACGCATACTCGTAAAGCTGGTCAATCTCTCCGAAGTTCGTATCGTCGGCATCTTCCAGATGAGGCGACACCAACAGGAAGGTATAACCTTCGTTGTCCAGCACCCGGTCGGTAATGTCATCGCCCTCATCAACGGTAGTTATCGAGAAATCATGAACAGGAGGCACATAACCCGCCTTCGTCTGCACGGTCTTGCTGTCCACAAACTCCCATGTCGAGTCGGGATAGTTCTCCAATGTGAACTCGCGTTCCTCACCGTCCTTCCGCAGAATGAACGTTGTCTCGAACTCAGGTTGCTCAGCTCCTTCGGGTATCTGCATTCCCTGCTTGATATTAGCTCCAACATGATAGGGGCGGAAGTCGAACAGCGGCAGATAGTAAAGGCAGTAGGCACTAGACAGCACGATGAACAACACCGTCACGTTGACGGCTATCCACTGGTTGGTTTCCGATATGAACCGGAACATCGCCTTCGGTTTCCAAGCCACCACCAAGGCACATGCCAGCAACACGACATTCTTCAAGAGCGTCTGCACGTTGCTGAGTTTCACGGCATCGCCGAAACATCCGCAGTCGGAGATGGGATTGGCTATGGCCAGCCACAGTGTCACCATCGTCATCACGACCATGAAGACCACTGTTACCCGCGATGTTACACGCCGCTGTATAGCGAGCAACAGGAACATACCCAACGAGAACTCCAGCGCCGACAAGCACACCGACGTGGCCAGTGAAAGCCAGTCGGGTAACAAGCCCGACATTCCTAAAGCCTCCAGATAGTCCTGTATCTTGTATTGCGTGCCTAACGGGTCGATAGCCTTCACGTATCCGGAGAACACGAAGGCAACCGCCAAGACCATGCGGCAGACGTTCACGAGCAGCCACTGCCATCCACGCTTGAACAGCCCACTGCCGCTTGTGTCGTTTGCCTGTGCCATAATTATTATATATCCTCCTCGCCGTTCTCCGTGAGTTTGATCACCCCGAACACGGCGTAGTTGATGATGTCCATATAGTTGGAGTCGATTCCCTCGCTGACAAGCGTCGCACCGCCGAGATCCTCAATCTCCTTCACACGCTGTATCTTCGTCAAAATGAAGTCGGTGTAAGAACTCACACGCATCGAGCGCCAAGCCTCATCGTAGTCGTGATTCTTGCGTAGCATCAGCTCCAACGCCTCCTGCGCATGTCGGTCGTAGTGGCTCATGGCCTCTTCGGGCGACATGTCAACCTCGTCAGCAAAGCCTTGCTCCAATTGCACCAAGCCCACAATACCATAGTTGATGAGTGCCACGAACTCGGGACGAATGCCCTCGCCCACCTTCGACTCGCGCTTCACTTCGAGCGAGCGGATACGCTTGGCTTTGATGAACAACTGGTCTGTCAACGACGAAGGACGCAGTATTCTCCACGACGCTCCATAGTCGTGCAGTTTCTTCTCGAAAAGCGAGCGGCATTCGGCCATCACGCTTCTGAACTGTTGTTCTGTATTAACTCCTGTCATATTTTGTGTGCAAAGTTACAAAAAATCGAGAGCAGAATAAAATAAATTCATTTATTTTTTATGTCGAGATGAAATAACTGTGTCTTTTTATGATTTTTCTTTGACAACCTTTACATATTGAAACTCTTTTCCCTGCGCACTTTTTTCAGACTTCGTTGAGGATTTTACAACCAATTGAAGTAACTTTGCAAATAAAAATGGCCAATCGTTAAATCTTTTTCAGCCCATTCGGGTCTTTATGGCAGATGCATCTTAAAAAACAACGAAACAATGAAAAAAGAAATTGACATTAACCAAGAAGAACTCGCAGATGTGTTCAAGGCCGAAAGGCCACGCCTGCTGAGGTATGCTTGCTACAGGCTTGGCAATGAGGACGATGCAAAGGATGTGCTGCAAGAAGCATTCCTGAAAATGCATACACGGATTTCTGATGCAGACGGCCTTCAGATAAAAGACTTGCGAAGTTATCTCTTCAAGACGCTTTCTAACATTTGCGCCAAATGGCAGTCAAGTTCCAGTCGCCTCAAGACTATTCCTTTGGACTTGAAAGCAGATATAGCCGATGCTACTGCTGACACAAAGAAGGAGGAAGACTACAGGCGTGTCGTCCAACTGCTGACTGAGATTCCCGAAGAACAGGCTGAGGTCATCCGACTCCGCATTTACGGCGACAATAGTTTTTGCGAGGTCGCCGAAATCCTCTCACTACCGCTCCCGACGGTGAAATCCCGCTTTCTCTACGGATTGGAGAAAATCCGAAAGGGCATGAAACAAAAACAATAAACTATCAAAAAATCACAAGATTATGAATTGCAATGAATTCAAAGAAAAGGTTGCCGACCTTTTCGACAAGAACATAGATTTAAAGACGCAGCAAGAATGCAACGAGCACATGGCCATTTGCCCCGAATGCAAGGCTTATTACGAAGAACTGCGCGAGACGTTCAACATGCTTCAGCCGCATGAGGCCGCTATTCCTGCCGAAGAACAGCATACTGACAACCATCAAGTTAACTTGAATGACGGGGGTGCAAAGGTTCCCAATAACATCAAAAAGCCCAAGCTTTGGCGCTACGCAGCCGTTGCAGCCAGCTTCGTGCTTGGTTTCTTCATCGGCTGGAACCACCTGTTCTCCACGCCCGCCGTTGCCGAAAGCAAACGAATCACTTTCTTGCAGCAAAGCATTCAGAGCGTGCAGAACGTGGGCAGTTTCCAAATGGAGGTTTATGCCCGCACTACGCCTCAGGAGAATTTCGCAAACTTCGACCCAGCAATGCCCTTCGTGAAGACTGACATCCGATTGCTCAGGCAGAACGATTCCCTGTTCTATCGTGTTGAGAAAGCAAATGGGCGCACCGTCGTTTCGGATGGGAGAAACCAATATATGTGGGTTCCTGAAAAACTCCATCTCAAAGGCAGTCGAGGAGCCAACTTCTTGGAGCGTTTCTCCAACTTGATGTTCCCCGAGCGGTTGCTGGCCACTCAGAAATCGGCCATCGCACTATCGAAGGAAAACAAAGTGACACAGACGGAGACTGATACTACCGTAGTGTTAACCGTTGAGGGCACAGAGAAATACAGCGACCTGCAACAACTCTTCGAAACGGGCAAGATGGACGAATGCAGCATCATCATCGAGAACACATTCACCAAAAACGATAACCTGCTGCGCTTTGTGAAGTTATGGGTCGTCAAAGACGGTCAAAAGACCTTGCTGCTTCACATCAACAACATCCGCTACAACGTGATGCTCAGCAAGGCCGACATCATCCGCCATCCCGATGCCGAATGGACCGATGTAACCCAACACCAGCCAACTTCCGGCAGCAGCCTCGAACAGCTGAAAAACGAAACTGCCGAACAAGCCGCCGAGCGCATTTTGGGCGCTATCATCAGCGGAAACGAAAGCCTAGCCAGTGAAGCTCTCGTCTATTACAAGTCTGTTTTCAACAACCTGTCAAAGAGAATGAAGAACTGCAAAGCCTCCGACTTCCAAGTTCGCAAGGAATCCTCATACGCTGGCGTCTATGTCTTCTACACGCTGACCTCGCCCGACGGGAAACAAGAAAAACGCCACATCGCCCTCAGAAATGACAATCAGCAGCACATCTGGATAGTAGATGGAGGCTTGTAAAACCAAAACAACTGCGTCCGACCCAAATGTCAACAGATTCCATCCATCTCTCTTTGAACAAATAAAAATGTCAAAAAAATTCTGAATTTCAGCCCCAAAATAAAGGGCATTCTTTTGAAACAGATAAGGTTTTGGTGCAAAAAAGGCCAAAAATCGACATTTTCGGAAGTCGCTGATAACCAACGGCTTCCGTTTTCTTTACATCTTTTTGATGTCTGAAAACGATGCTTTGGGGGTGTCAGAGCTATGCTTTGAGGCTCTCATTTGTGGCAAATGAGCGTGTCAAAAGCCACAAATGAGCGTGTCATTAGCCACAAATGACAGCCTCAAAGGCCGCTAATGACAAATCAGCAGATAAAAACTCAAAGGGGGAAAGCGCAAAAGTAATATTTCTTTACATAATTCTTTTCTAGAATGAAGGAAAAGATTGACAAGATTTTGTCGTGATTTTTCAGAGTTTTTATTACCTATTTGTTCTCCTCCATTTTCTTATGTATCACCCGCACAGTACCGATTAACCCTTCGTAACGTGCTTGCAACGAGTCGCGTTTCACGCCCAGCATATTGCGCTTGTAGATGTTCGTCTCAGCTTCCATCTGCCGTGTAACGGCCTGCAGAGCCGAGTCCGTTCGTCCGATGTCGTCTTGCGTCATCTTCAACGAGGCCTCCTGCCAAATCTCCAACGCACGTCGGCGAGCATTGACAGCACGCGGAAACTGCTGTCGCAACGACGTGATAGAATCGAGGGCAGCAGCATAAGCTCCTTCGCGGTTCAACGTTTCTATTTTCTCCAACAGCTGGGCGGCTTTGTCGTCTTCTGTGGTGCGCTGAGTGCAAGCCGCAAAAGCCAATACCAACGCTATCGTCAGCATCATTTTCTTCATCATGGGTACAAAGTTACTATTAAATGAGAGAAAAACCAATTATATTTGCGTTTTTTCGTTTGACTTTATATAACTTTGCGGCTTGAAACAACTATTCGCAATGAACAAACAAACCATCATCACCCTCCTGCTCGCCTTCGTGGCAATGACGGGACAGGCACAAATCAAGGTAGAAGCGTCCGAGACCGTTGAACTAATGGCTATCCTTTCGCGCACGGCTGGTTTTCGAGAATACTGTATGGATATGGGCGGACAATACACGAAGGACACAGAGGCTTGGTTTGCACCATTCGAACAACATCCTACGGTTGTCTGTCTCAAGGACTTGCGCAACCAATTCAACATGGGCTATGATGCTGTGATGACGATGGCCATCAACCTTGAAGCCGATGGGCAGAAAGTGACAATGATGGGAGAAAAAGGAAATCTCGGCAGCCGTTGGCAAAATGTCGATATCGACTCGTTCCTTGTTCGCCTCAACCAATTCTACACTGAAACCCGCTTCCACGATTTCTATACGAAACATCAGTCGTTCTACGAGTCAGTCTTGCGCACCTATGAGCAGAACGTGATGCAATATTTCCATCAAGAATGGTACCCACGTTTCTACGGAACAGAACCGAAAGAAAAGTTCCGCGTCATCATCGGCTTCACGAACGGTGGCGGCAACTATGGTCCGAGCCGACAACTGAAGGGCCAACCAAAAGAGGTCTTTGCCATTTGCGGTTATAGCATAGACGAAGCAACGGGCAAGGCTTTTGAGAATGGGATGGACTATGCTGCAACGCTCATCCACGAGTTCAACCACTCGTTTGTCAATCCGCTCTACGATGCCAACACCGACAAACTCGAACTAATTGGCGAGAAGTTGCTGAAACGCTACTATCGCAGCATGAGTAACCAAGCATACAGGAATGCTGCCACAGTCGTCAACGAGAGCATCGTACGCGCGGCAGTCATCATCTACATGCAGGAGAACGGATTCTCCGCTGAACAGATAAAGGCCGAGATGGATGAGCAAATAGCCCGCGACTTCCTTTGGACGCCCGAACTCGTTACCGCTTTGCGTTATTACTCCAAGCACCGCAACCGCAACAAGACACTCGGAGACTACTACCCCGAAATAGCCAAGTGCTTGGAGAAGTATTATGATACGGAAACAAAAAGAATAAACAACCCACTCTTGCGCCAATAAATGGAACCTCAAAAATTTACTATGGAGTTAAGGCAATGGACGTTGTCTGACCAGAAAGATTTAATAAGTCTATGCAACGCTGTTGACAGGCGTTTTCTCTCCGACCGTCTCCCCTACCCTTATACTGAAAAAGACGCGGACAAATGGCTGAATATGGTTTCTGAGAATGAAGCCGTTACTGGCGTCTATCGGGCTATTATATGCGAAGGGAAACTTGTAGGCAGCATATCAGTTGAGAAGAAAGATGATGATGATGATGCCGAAATCGGTTATATGCTTCTCAACGAATATGCAAACAAAGGTATTGCCACTGAAGCCGTCAAGCAGATATGCCCTATTGCATTCAACGCCCTGTCGCTTGAGCGAATAACCGCCTATGTCTTCCAACCCAATATCTCTTCAACTCGAGTTCTACAGAAAAACGGATTTAAGTATAACTGCACCATGCAGAATGCTGTCGTAAAGAATGGAGAAGCATGCGACCTTCTCGCTTTCAGGTTGACAACGAAGCCGTTTTACTAAAGAATATTAAAACTTTCAAGAATTATGCTTTCCCCATGCAGTCTTTTTTTCTTCGTCGCACTTTATAAATATAGACGTTGTGCTAACAATGGAGAAAGCAAGGCTGATAGAACGATGCCGACAAGGGGATGCGGACGCCCTCGGCGAACTGTATAAGGCATACGCCCAACAGATGAGGGGCGTATGTCGGCATTATTTCAGCGATGAACAAACGGTGGATGATGTACTGCACGATGCGTTTGTGATTATCTTCACTTCGTTCGACAGACTGCGCGATGTGCATCGGGCAGAGGCTTGGATGACGGCCATCACAAGAAATGTGGCATCGAAATGCAAGGAGCGGATGTCTGCGGTGAAGATGGTGCCAATAGAAGAGGCCGAGATGGTGTCACAGCAAACGGAACAGCAAGACGTGCGAGGTGTTCCGCTGAGCGAGGTGGTGAGAATGATAGACCAGTTGCCTGAGGGATACGGACAAGTGTTCCGGCTGTCGGTGTTCGAAGGCATGTCGCACAAGGAGATTGCCGACATGCTGGGCATTGAGCCGCATTCGTCATCATCACAATTGGCGCGGGCAAAGAAGATGCTCCGCAAGATGATGCAACAGTATTGGGTAGCCGTGCTTGTGTTGTTATTCATTCCCCTCACATTCTTCTTGCTCAAGAAAGAAGATGCTGTCGTCAAAGAAGACAAGCCAATTGCGGCAAAGCAGAATGGAAACGAGAATGAAAACCAATCATCGCTCAGCGAAAAACAAATAGAACTAATGCAAGTGCCTGTGCATCGTATAACTGCCATTACCACCGATACTCTGCAATTGAAAATTGCCCAAGCCGTGGATACAATCAATCTCGACACGCTATCCATCACAATAGCTCAAGAGCAGACGATTCCAGACACCACAACGGCTGACACAATGAATACTATACGGAAAGTGGAATTGCCGCATTATGATATGACCGAATTATTTCCCGACAAGCCTGCCACAAGCACAAAAAACGAAAAGAAGTGGTCATTTGAACTGGCATACGCAGGGCAGTTCGACGAGCAGAACCGTTATAATCAGCCGTTCAGTTATAAACCCTCACCGTCTGATGCACAGTCTCTGCCTGGACCAAGTCCAACCATTCCAAGCAGCATCGACAACTGGACCGACTATGCCATCTACTTGGCAAATAATCCAGATGCCGTGAGCGATAATACTCGCAGCGCCATCATGCGCATCGCCCTGAACAACGCCAAGCATCCAGGAGAGGACAAGATTCTGCGAACGAGCCATCATCAAATGCCTGTAACATGGTCGTTGGCTTTGAAGTATAAGTTGAATCATCGCTTCGGGTTGGAGTCAGGTTTCAATTACAGTCGCTTAACCTCTGACTTCGAGATGGGAACAAAAGGCAACACCATCCATGAGCAGCAGACCATCCACTATCTCGGTATCCCCGCAAAGGGTGTATATCATATGTATGGCGGAAAGCAGTGGAGCCTCTACGGCAGCCTCGGCCTGACAATCGAAATCCCCATTCGTTCCGTCCTCCGTTCTGACTATTATGTGAATGGGCTGTATGAGGCCAGCGACAAAGCCACATTCCACGCCCCGTGGCAATTCTCTTCTACGTTGGGGCTCGGTCTGCAATACCACCTGACACCCAACGTCGGCTTCTTCGCGGAGCCAAGTCTGCAGTACTATATCCCGACGCATAGCAACATTGAGACCTATCGTACGGAGCATCCTTTCAGCTTCTCTTTGCCGCTGGGCATTAGATTCACGTGGTAGCCGTGCAGTCTTTTTGTCGTAGAAAGGACAATATAAATAGAACAACATTCGTTTAATTAAAAAGAGAGGAACATGAAACATTACAAACCCTTCGCTTGGATGATGGCGATAGCTATTGCCAGCATGACGATGACTGCTTGCAGCAGTGGCGACATCGAAACAGAAAAGCCATTCACGACTGACCCAGTAGAAAAAGCCACACTCTATGCCTGTGGCATCAGCCAACCGGGAACGCGCTCAATGACAGACGTTGATAACATCATTTTTACCGAGGACGATATCGAATGGTTCAACGTCACCACTCGCGAAATCAAGTTTAAGGATACGGACGAACCGCTCTACAAACGTTTGGAGCCATACCGTGAAATCAAGTTCTATTTAGGAGATAATGTTCTGTTTGTAGTCAGCAGTTTTGTCTCTGATATACATAGTATGATATTCACAGACTTAGTCCTACATTATGATTTGATTTCCGACCCTAATCAAGGCCACTATTATCTGCACGACTGCTATCCCCAGCAGTTCATCAACGATGAACGCACGCAAGCAAACATCAAGAAGAATGCCGGACAGTGGGAGTTGTTCACTTACTATTTGGAAAGCAAGGGAAAACTGAGAAAATAATCACTCGCTACGTGCAGTCATTGGTTGCAGTTTCAGACTATACAGTTAGAAACTGCAACCAATTTTTATGTATTCAATTTATGATTATGCCTACAATGGGCTACTCTATCTGAACAACATCGTGCGACCTCGCCACAAGCGGCTGTCGCAACTGATGATCTACTCAACTACGGCTTGCCAATCTCGCTGCAAGCATTGCAATATCTGGCAGAAACCAGTAGAACACCTGTCGTTTGATGACATCAAGCAAATCATGCAGAGCCGATGCGTCAGCAAGCGGACTACCGTAGGTCTGGAGGGTGGCGAGTTCATCCTTCATCCGCAAGCTTCGGAAATCATGGCTTGGTTTCATGAGCATCATCCAAACTACACACTACTATCTAATTGCCTCGCACCCCATCGTGTAATAGATGCCGTTCGCCGCTTTCACCCCAAACACCTGTACATATCTCTAGATGGTGGCCGAGAGACTTACTTGCGAATGCGTGGACGCGACGGTTATGATCGGGTAATTCAAGTTGCGGAGGCACTAAAGGATGAGGTGCCGCTGTCGTTGATGTTTTGTCTGTCGCCTTGGAACTCATTCGATGACATGGCTTTTGTCATTGATGTTGCCAAACACTACAAAGTGGATATACGCATCGGCATCTACGGCACAATGGCTTTCTTTGACACGACGAGCGAACTGTTGACGGCAACAGACTTTGTGAAGCAGATTCCAAAAAGCATCCACCAAACACAGGAGAACTTTGACTTCGTAGCTCTCTACGACCAATGGCGTAATGGCAACCTGCGACTGCGCTGCCAGAGCATCATGAGCAGCCTCGTCGTTCACAGCAACGGAGACGTGCCGCTTTGCCAGAATCTTGATGTCGTACTCGGCAACATCCACAACCAACCACTCGACGAGATTTTCAATGGTTTGCAGTCATGTAAGATGCAGAGCCAACATTCCAAGAACTGCAACGGCTGCTGGATTAACTTCCACCGCAAATACGACATTATCCTCCTTCGCAACATGGAACGATTTCTGCCCAAACGACTCATCGAGAAATTCTATGGACCATATCAATGGACTGATGACCCACACACAACTTATCACCAACTTATGAAAAAACTATGATTCAACAACTGATAGACCGATACAAGCGCCTCCGCACAGAGAGATACCTCTGTCAAACGTACAAATGTTCTTATGCCTTCGTGGGAATGGGGCAACACTCGCTGACCAACCTTTATCCAACACTTCATTACCTCGGTGTGCCGTTGAAATACATCTGCGTCACATCAGAGCGGAAAGCACGGCTGATAGAACGGAAATTCCCACACGCGAAAGCCACAACTTCTCTTGACGACGTCCTCAAAGATGAGACTATCAAAGGCGTCTTCGTATCAGCTTCGCCCGCAGTTCACTTTTCCATCGCTTCACAAATATTGAAAAGCGGAAGGTCGCTGTTCATTGAAAAGCCGCCTTGCCAGACGCTCGACGAACTCAACACACTTATCGACCTGCAACGTCTTCACGGCTCATTTGTTGCTATGGTTGGACTACAAAAGCGTTATGCGCCAGCCGTGCAAATTCTTCGGAAACGGCTCACTAAGGAAAGGCTTATCAATTATGATTTCCATTACTTAACGGGAGCTTACCCTGAGGGCGATGCACTCTTAGATTTATTCATCCATTCTCTTGACCTCGTCATTAATCTCTTCGGCAAGCCTGAAATACTCGCTTGCCAACGAGTTGCCAACAACTCATATATTCTTATGCTGCGCCATCCTCACATCATCGGCACTCTCGAACTGTCCACCTCCTACACTTGGACTGCCGCTGAAGAAACTCTTAAAGTCTGCACATCAAAGGGCATTTACCGCCTCTCACAGATGGATGAGCTCACATTCGAGCCAAAATCCTCTACATTCATTGGAATTCCCATCGAGAAAGTCCACAAGTGTAACAAATCTATTGAACACCTCTATGCTCGCAACAACTTTGCTCCAATTCTCCCAAACAACCAAATCTATTCGCAAGGCTACTTCAGCGAGATACAATCGTTTGTTGATGCTGTGGAGGGAAATACATCCCGTGTCTTATCATCTATTGAAACAATAAGAGAAACATATCAAGTAATTGAAGCGATAAAGTTGCAACTCTCTCCTTTTTAATTGCCGTCCTTTCATCTCCCACTTTACGCTTGATGGATTTTCATTTTGTCAAATTAATTCCGAATTTTTACCCCTAAAAACGGGCTGTTTTTTGATGTGAACAAGATTTTGGTACGAAAAATGTCAAAAATCGGCATTTTTGGAAGTCGCTGATTATCAACGGTTTCCGTTTTCTTTACAAATTTTTGGCTGATGAAAACGATGCTTTCGGGTTGTCACTTGTGGCTTCTGAGGGTGTCACACATAAAGAGTAAGGCCGTCAGATGATAGAAGTGACAGCGTCAGATGTGGCATGTGACGCTCTTAGAAGCCACAAGTGACAAACCGACTCCATAAAAGTGGAGGGCAAAGAGCATGAAAATTGCTTTATATCACTCGTTTTCACTCTAGATTGAACGATGAAGTTGACAAAGATTTGTCATATTTTTTGGTCGGAATTAATTTGCAAAAACCGATTGTTCAGAATGCAAAAAAGGGGCTCTTCTCTCCTCACTCATCAAAAAAAAACGGGCAATTCTATTGGGGACAATCGCGTTTTTTACTATATTTGCAAACGTAAGGAGAACCAAAAACGACTGATTTTATGACACGCAAAAAATACGAATACAGGAAGCCAAACGACTATTGTTCGGAAACGATTTACGAGGAGACGAGAGACCTCGAGGGCGACAAGACGATGGGCACGCTCATCAAGGTGGTCTATTGGGACGAGTGCTGCCAAGTGGTGAAAGTCAATTGGGGCGCTGACATCGACTACGAATACTCGCGCGACGGCGAGGTGGAAATGACGCTGGTCTTTGACGAGGAAAACACGAAGAAGCTGATGCTCCGCACGGGAACACACAACGGCGCCGACATGGTGAGCGCGATGGCTGAGCGGTTCAAGAAACATGGGGCGTCGGCTTTAGAGAAGATTGAGGAGTTCTGCAAAATGAAGGAAATTCAATATGACAATTATTTACACTATTGAAAAAACGTAACTTTAGCTCCACCGAAAGGCAACGGGTAGGCGAACAAGTTCGGGAATGGTTACTTCATCTCGGCATAAAAATAAATAAATTATTTTGTTCTGCCCTCGATTTTTAGTAACTTTGCACACTCAAAACAAAGTTCACAAAGGATGAGGAATCTCAGCGACGCCGAACTGGCGCAACTATTAGATAAAGACATATTCCATCAGATTTCGGGCGTTGCCGACCACTTGGGGCTGGAGTGCTACGTGGTGGGCGGCTATGTGCGCGACCTGTTCCTTGAGCGCCCCAGCAACGACATCGACGTGGTGGTGGTGGGAAGCGGCATCAGCATAGCCGAAGAGTTGAAACGCCAGTTGGGCCGCAAGGCTCACTTGTCGGTATTCCGCAACTTCGGAACGGCGCAAGTGAAGATTAAAGGAGAGAATGGGGAGATAGAAGTGGAGTTCGTAGGCGCCCGCCGCGAGAGCTACAGCCACGATTCGCGCAAGCCTATCGTGGAAGACGGCTCCCTGCAAGACGACCAGAACCGTCGCGATTTCACCATCAACGCTATGGCTGTTTGCTTGAACAAGGAGCGTTTCGGTGAGTTGGTAGACCCTTTCGACGGCCTTTACGACTTGGAAGACGGCATCATCCGCACGCCACTCGACCCCGACATCACGTTTAGCGACGACCCTTTGCGCATGATGCGTTGCGTGAGGTTTGCCACCCAACTGCGCTTCTTCATCGACGATGAGACATTTGAAGCCCTCGAGCGCAACGCCGAACGCATCAAAATCATTAGTGGCGAGCGCATTCAAGAGGAACTGAACAAAATCCTTATGGCACAACAGCCCAGCCGCGGATTCGTCGACCTTTACCGTTGCGGATTGCTTCAAATCATTATGCCCGAGTTGTGCGCCCTTGACGTCGTAGAGACTCGCAACGGGAAAGCCCACAAGAACAATTTCTACCACACGCTGGAAGTGCTCGACAATGTGGCCAAGAACGGCGCCTCGTTGTGGCTCAGGTGGTCTGCCCTGCTTCATGACATTGGAAAGCCGCGCTCGAAGCGATGGGAGCCACTACAAGGATGGACCTTCCACAACCACAACTACATCGGTGCAAAGATGGTGCCCGACATGTTCAGACGGCTAAAACTGCCCATGGACATGAAGATGAAATATGTGCAGAAAATGGTTGACTTGCACATGCGACCCATCGTGATTGCCGATGAAGAGGTGACCGACAGCGCTGTGAGGCGCCTGATGAACGACGCTGGCGACGACATCGACGACCTGATGATGCTTTGTGAGGCCGACATCACCAGCAAAAACCAAGTGCGCAAAGCAAAGTTTTTGGACAATTTTCGCATTGTGCGCGAGAAGTTGGCCGACCTCAAAGTGCGCGACTACAAGCGTCTGCTGCAGCCTGTCATCGACGGAAACGAAATCATGGAGATGTTCCATCTCTCGCCCTGCCGCGAGGTGGGCGTGCTGAAGCAGGCACTGAAGGATGCTGTGCTCGACAACCAAGTGCCCAACGAGCGCGAACCACTCATGCAGTTGCTCATGGAGAAAGCCCAAGAAATGGGGCTTCAAGCATGAGGTGGGTGTTGGGTGATAGGTGTTGGGTGTTGGCATATGCAATAATTCTATCTAATTATTGTTAAATGTTTCAGCGACAATCAGCAACTTCACTGAATAATTCGTAATTTTGCAGTCGCAAAAAACTGATAAGGATAACTTAGTTTTCATGTAGTGCAGACAGGCAACTTTGTTGCCTTAGGATTATAAGTCATTGACAGTCAAAGGAAAATATTAACGTTATTATTCAAAAATAGGTATGAAGATTAAAAGTTATTTGTTTGTAGCAGCCGTTGCTGCTCTCATGGTTTCATGTGGCGGAAACAGGGGTGGAGCACCCAGTTTCGGCGACAATGAATACCCTGTATCCACTGTGGGCACGTCGAATGCCGCCTCACAGACCACCTATCCCGCCACCATCAAGGGTGTGCAGGACGTGGAAATCCGCCCTAAGACTACGGGCTTCCTCACGCGGCTCTGCGTCAAGGAAGGTCAGTCGGTGGGCGCAGGTCAGTTGCTCTTTGTCATCGACAACCAGCAACAGCAGCAGGCAGTGAGACAAGCACAAGCCGCTGTCAACACGGCTCAAACACAGATGAACACGGCAAAGCTCACTTATGAGAACAACAAAAAGCTGTTCGAACAAAACGTTATAGGTGAATATGAACTGCAGACAGCTCAGAATTCATTCAACACCGCACAAGCTGCCGTCTCTCAGGCACAAGCAGCACTGGCATCGGCCAAAGAGGCCCTGTCGTTCTGCTATGTGAAGAGCCCTGCTGCTGGTGTGGTGGGCTCGCTGCCTTTCAGGGTGGGCGCACTCGTGAGCGCTTCCGGACAGGCTCTGACTACCGTCTCCAACAACTCGTCGATGGAGGTTTATTTCTCGATGACAGAGAAAGACTTACTTAATATGACGAAAAACAGCGGGTCTGCACAAGCTGCTGTGGCTTCGATGCCTACGGTGAAGTTGCAGTTGGCCGACGGAACCATCTATAACCACCCCGGAAAAGTGACGAAGATGAGCGGAGTGCTTGACCCCGCTACTGGTACGGTGCAGATGATTGCTGTGTTCCCCAACCCTGAGCGTCTGCTCAAAAGCGGTGGAAGCGGTTCTGTGGTAGTACCACACGACAACAATAACGTTGTCGTAATTCCGCAAAGTTGTGTCAACGAAGTGCAAGACAAGAAGTTCATCTACACGGCGACTAAGGACAACAAGGCAAAGTTCACCGAAATCAAAGTGGCTCCTCAGAACGACGGAAAGAACTTCGTTGTGACTGAAGGTCTGCAGGTGGGTGACCGCTACATCACCAACGGCATCACCAAACTGTCGGATGGCATGGAGATTGTGCCCATCACCCCCGAGCGTTACCAGCAGAAGATTGATGAACAGGCTAAAGCTATGTCAGCGGGAGATGTGCTTGGGGCTATGAATGCTGCTGACAGCATAAAGACCCTTGTCATTGCTATCGTAGTTGGAATAGTTGCCATTGTTTTGATATTCATGATAGGAATGTGGTTCGGTTCATGGAGAGCGAAAAGAAAGTAAATAATTGAATTGTCAAAAGTAAATCAATATGACATTTACAACATTTATCAAACGCCCGGTGCTGTCGACGGTGATTTCCATCGTCATAGTGCTGTTGGGTATCATCGGCCTGTTCGCATTGCCTATCGAACAGTATCCGGATATTGCACCGCCTACGGTTGCGGTGTTCACCAGTTATCCTGGTGCCGATGCGGAGACGGTGAAAAACTCCGTGATTGTGCCGTTGGAAGAGAGTATCAACGGTGTGGAAGGTATGGACTATCTGAGTTCGTCGGCTTCCTCTGGTTCGGCAAGCATCTCCGTGTTGTTCCGTCAGGGTATGAACGCCGATATGTGTGCAGTGAACGTGCAGAACCGTGTACAGCAGGCTTTAGCACTCTTGCCTGCCGAGGTGACACGTATCGGTGTCACGGTCATGAAGCGCCAGACGTCGCAGGTGATGATGTTCACTCTGACCTCCGACGGACGCTACGACGACCAGTTCCTCACCAACTACAGCAATATTAATATTATCCCGGCCATCAAGCGTATCCAGGGTGTGGGCGACGTGCAGAGCCCTGGTGTGAAGACCTACTCTATGCGTATCTGGCTGAAGCCCGACGTGATGAAGCAATACGGCTTGATGCCATCGGACATTAGCGGCGTTTTGGCTGAGCAGAACATCGAAGCCGCTCCTGGTAAGTTTGGTGAAGAGTCTGACGTAGCCTACGAATACGCAATGCGCTACACCGGCCGTCTGAAGACTCCGGAGGAATTCGGCGACATCATCATCCAAAGTAAACCCGACGGAACAACGCTGAAGTTGAAGGACGTTGCCAAGATTGAGTTGGGCGGACTGCAGTACAGCGTTGCGATGAAGAACAACAACATGCCCTCAGTGATGGGTATGGTGCAACAGATTGCAGGTTCTAACGCCAACGAGATTGCCAAGCAGGTGAAGGCCGAACTTGAAGAGCAGGCCAAACTGTTCCCTCCGGGAATGACCTACAAGATTAACTACGATGTGACCGAGTTCCTCTATGCATCTATCGAAGAAGTGATATTCACGTTGGTGTTCACCCTCATCCTGGTGTTCATCGTCATCTACATCTTCTTGCAAGACTGGCGTTCCACATTGATTCCGTTGATTGCCGTACCGGTGTCGCTGATTGGTACCTTCTTCTTCCTTTCAGTGTTCGGTTTCTCCATCAACCTGTTGACGCTATCTGCCCTGCTGTTGGCCATTGCCATTGTGGTGGACGACGCCATCGTGGTGGTCGAGGCCGTGCATGCTAAGTTGGATCAAGGCTACAAGTCGACGCTGACGGCATCTATCGACGCCATGAACGAGATTTCAGGCGCCATCATATCGATTACGCTTGTGATGGCCTCAGTGTTTATCCCTGTGTCGTTCATCGGCGGAACATCAGGAACCTTCTATCGCGAATTCGGTGTGACGATGGCAGTCAGCATCTTCATTTCGGCTTTGAACGCCTTGACGCTGTCGCCAGCGCTTTGTGCCATCTTCCTGAAGCCGCATGACGAAAATGGCAACGAGGTGAAGATGTCGCGCATCGACCGCTTCCACACTTCGTTCAACACGGCTTATAACAAGATGCTGAGTAAGTACAAGAACTCAGTGGAGAAGTTTGTGCGCAAGCCTCTTGCCATTGGTATTGCCGTATTGATTGGTATAGCTGTGTTGGCTACGACATTCTTCACCACTAAGACTGGACTCGTGCCTTCCGAGGATACGGGAACGCTCTTCTGCACCATCTCAATGCCGCCTGCCACCTCTGTGGCGCGTACACGCCAAATCATCGACGAGGTGGACAGCATTCTCGCTGCCGACCCCGCCATCCAGAGCCGTGAGCAGATACAGGGTTACAACTTTATTGCCGGTGCCGGTTCTGACCAGGCCACGTTCATCTTGAAGCTGAAGCCGTTCTCAGAGCGACAGAAAGGATTCTGGTGGAAACTCTCGGGCTTGTGGCAAGGTGACGGAGTTTACCGTTTCTTCCTGAACCCGCTCGACGCCCAAGGTGTTTTGGCACAGATTTTCATCAAGACCGCCCACATCAAGGACGCCTCCATTTTGGCTTTCCAACCGCCTATGATTCCTGGATTCTCAGCCAACAGCGGTGTTTCGTTGGTGATGCAGGACCGCACGGGCGGCGACCTGACACGTTTCTTCGAAATCACGAAGGAATTCATTGCCGAACTGAACAAGCGTCCTGAGATTCAGATGGCACAGACCTCCTATAACCCGAACTATCCGCAATACATGATTCATGTGGATGTGGCAAAGTGTAAGCAGAGTGGAATATCCCCCTCTACTATTCTCAGCACGCTTCAGGGTTACTATGGCGGACTGTATGCCTCAAACTTCAACGCCTACGGTAAGCTCTACCGTGTGATGGTGCAAGGTTCGCCGGAGACGCGTATGACTCCTGAGTCGTTGAATAGTATATATGTACGCACGCCTGCGGGCATGGCTCCTATCCAAGAGTATTGCCGTCTGGAGCGTGTCTATGGACCTACGAACATCAGCCGCTTCAACCTGTTCACCTCCATCAACGTTACGGCGACGGTGGCCAACGGCTACTCAACCGGTGAGGCCATCAAGGCCGTTGAGGAGATTGGTCGCGACGTGCTGCCTGCAGGCTACACCTACGACTACTCAGGTCTGACGCGTGAGGAAGCCAAGTCTTCGAACACCACGGGAATCATCTTCCTCCTATGCTTCGTGTTCATCTACCTCATCTTGTCAGCGCAGTACGAGAGCTACATCTTGCCTTTGGCCGTAGTACTCTCCGTGCCGTTCGGACTTGCTGGCTGTTTCCTCTTTACGAGTCTTTTCGGCCATGCCAACGACATCTACATGCAGATTTCGCTCATCATGCTTATCGGACTGCTGGCGAAGAATGCCATCCTGATTGTGCAGTTCGCACTCGAACGACGCGAGTTGGGTATGGCCATCTCGTGGTCGGCAGTGTTGGGAGCTGCTGCCCGTCTGCGTCCTATCCTTATGACGTCGCTCGCCATGATTATCGGTCTGCTGCCTATGATGTTCGCCTCTGGCGTAGGCAAGAACGGAAACCAGACGCTGGGTGCCGCCGCCGTGGGCGGAATGCTCATTGGAACGCTCTGCCAGATTTTCGTTGTGCCCACGCTGTTCGTGGTCTTCCAGAGTCTGCAGGAGAAGTTCCGCCCGATGAAGTTTGAAGATGAAACCGACGAGGAAGCAGCCGCCGAGCTGGCACAATATGCCCATGGCGTGGTTCCTGAAGAATATAAAGTGGAGGAATAAAGTATGAAGAAGATAAGCATCCTTATGACAATGGGCCTTGCAGCAGTGGTGTTCACTGGCTGCAAGAGCCTTTACGGGCAATATGAGCGTCCCGATGTGAACACGAAAGGACTGGTGCGTGACCCTGTGTCGATAACCGACACACTCGCCACCACCGACACCACCAGCTTCGGCAACCTGCCGTGGCGTTCGCTGTTCACCGACCCACTGTTGCAACAGCACATCCAGACCGCCCTCAACAACAACGTGAACATGCTGAATGCCGCCTTGAATGTGAAGATGGTGGAGGAACAGCTGAAAGTGGCTAAGCTCGCCTTCCTGCCTGGTGTGTCGTTCACACCGCAGGGAACGCTCTCGTCGTTCGATTTCGGCAAGGCTACCAAGGCCTACTCTCTGCCCATCTCAGCTTCGTGGAATGTCGACCTGTTTGGTTCATTGCTGAACGCTAAGCGCAGCGCACAGATGCAACTGCTGGGCACGAAAGACTACCAGACCGTTGTGCAGACCAACATCGTTTCGAACGTGGCCAACCTTTACTACACGCTGCTACTGCTCGACCGCCAATTGGAAATCCTCAACGACATGTCTACACTCACGAAAGACACGTGGGAGAAGATGAAAGTGATGCAGCAGACGCGCATCGGCTATCGCTCGACGGCTGTGCAGAGTGCCGAGTCGGGCTACCTATCCGTACAAGCCCAGATGGTGGACATGCAGCGCCAGATTCGTGAAGTGGAGAACTCGCTCTCGCTGCTCATGGGCCAGCCCGCCCAGACCATTGCCCGCGGAAAGTTCGACCAGCAGTCGCTGCCAGAGCAATACAGCACGGGCGTAGGCATCCAATTGCTGCAGAACCGTGCCGACGTGCACGCTGCCGAGATGCAGCTGGCTCAGTGCTTCTACAACGTGAATGCTGCACGCAGCCGCTTCTACCCCAACATCACCATCACCGGCACCGGTGCCTTCACCAACAACAACGGACTGGTGAACCCGGGTAAGATACTGCTTTCAGCTGTGGGAAGCCTTGTGCAGCCCATCTTCCAGCATGGACAAATCGTTGCCGGTTTGAAAGTGGCCGAGATGCAATACGACCAGGCCTTCAACACTTGGCAGAACACCGTGCTGCAAGCCGGAAGCGAAGTGAGCAACGCCCTGGTGCTCTACAACGCCAGTGCTGAGAAGAGTGCCATCGAGGCCCAGCAAGTGGAAATTCTCACCAAGAACGTGGAAGACACCAAGGCCTTGATGGCCAGCTCGTCGAACACCACCTATCTCGAGGTTATCCAGGCTCAAAGCAGCCTGCTCAACGCCCAGATCTCCAAGGTCACCGACGACTTCCACAAGATGCAGGCCGTGGTGAACCTCTATCAAGCGCTGGGAGGAGGAGCGAAGTAGAATTGAAAAGTTGGAAAATTGAAGGACTGAAGTCTGTAAGGCTTAAAACATCTATTTTCCAATCCTTTAATTTCAAATTATAGAAATATGGCAAGCGAAATTAGTCCAAAAGCCGAAGTAAGCCCCAAGGCGCAAATCGGCAACAATTGCAAGATATTCCCATTCGTCTACATTGAAGACGACGTGGTCATCGGCGACAACTGCATCATCTTCCCCTTCGTGAGCATCCTCAACGGAACACGGATGGGAGCCGGCAACAAGGTGCACCAAGGTGCCGTCATCGCAGCACTGCCGCAAGACTTCCAGTTCCGTGGTGAGAAGTCGCTCTGCGTCATCGGCGACAACAACGTGATTCGCGAGAACGTGGTCATCAACCGAGCCACACACACCGGCGGACAGACTGTCATCGGCAACGGCAACTTCCTGATGGAAGGCTCCCACGTGAGCCATGACACCGTCATCGGCGACAACTGCGTGCTCGGCTACGGAACCAAGATTGCAGGCGACTGCGTCGTCGGCAATGGTGTCATCTTCTCGTCATCGGTCATCGCCAACGCCAACACCCGCGTGGGCGAAGGCTCCATGATTCAGGCCGGCTGTACCTTCTCCAAAGACGTGCCGCCCTACATCGTAGCTGGAGGCAAGCCTGTGGAATATCACGGTCCCAACACCACCATGATGACTGCCTACGGCATCGACGAGAAAGTGCAGAAGCACATCACCAACGCTTACCGGCTGGTGTTCAACGGACAAAACAGCGTGTTCGACGCTGTGCTGCAAATCAACGACCAGGTCCCTGACAGCCCCGAGATTCGCAACATCGTGAACTTTATCAACGACACCCGTCAAGGCATCATCGGCAAAAAGTGAAACACCTCGTCACCCTCTTCATCGCCATCACGTTGTTTGTTTCGGCCTCAGCCCAAACAACAACCAACACCCTAAATCCCCCCAAGGGGGGACAAGAGGGGTGCCACACCCGCCCCCGCGTGGGACTGGTGTTCGGCGGTGGAGGGGCCAAAGGTGCTGCCGAGGTGGGCGTGATGAAAGTCATCGAACGCGCAGGCATCCCCATCGACTACATCGCTGGCACCAGTATCGGCGCCATCGTGGGCGGCCTCTATGCCTCGGGCTACAACTCCGAGACACTCGACTCCCTGTTCCGCTCACAAGAATGGCTCACCCTGCTGGCCGACCGCAAACGCGAGGTGCAGGACGAGTTCATCACCCGACGCGACGGCGTCACCTACGTGCTGGGCTTCCCCATCTTCCGCGAAAAAGCCCCCTCACCCAACGCTCAACAACCATCTCCCAACCCCCGCAAGCCCTTCCGCTTTGGAGCCATCCGCGGCGACAACATCGTCGCACTGCTCGATAGCATGGTGACACGCAGCGTCGGCCAATCCACACTCACCTCATTCGACCAGCTTCCCACCCCCTTCCGCTGCATAGCGGTGAACGCCAACACGTTTGAAGAGGTGGAACTCTCGAGCGGCAACCTACCCCTTGCCATGCGAGCCAGTATGGCCATCCCCGGGCTGTTCAAACCCGTGGAAATGGGCGACAGCAACCTCATCGACGGTGGAATGCTCAACAACCTACCCGTAGACGTGGTCAGGCGTATGGGGGCAGACATCATCATCGCCATCGACCTTACCGTCAACCACCACGACGATGCCGACGGCGACCTCTGGGGTTCGCTACCGTGGGGCTCCATCTTCGGCCGCAACGGCGTGTGGGGAATCATAGACTGGGTATTCTCGCGGCCCGACTTGGAGAAATACTCCGAGAACAGCTGCAGCGCCGACCTCTACATCAACCCCGACCTCGACGGCTATGCCGTCACCGAGTTCAGCCGCCAGTCTATCGGCGAAATGATTGACATCGGCGAGGAGGCTGCCATGCGGCAATGGAAACAGCTCAAACAGCTCAGCAAACGCATCAACGGCAAATAATCTCCCCACAAGCGGCGCCCCCAGATGCCGCTTTTTTGTAAGACCTTTTCAGGAAAAAAAGAGCAGAATGCCGGCATCCCCGTGCAGTCTTTTGGAGAAAGTGGTATCTATATTGATAGAGGTATCGTTTTTTCGATGGACATAGAAGAACTTATAGAACGAGGGCGGCCTTCATTCTGATGGTTTTAGGAAACTTCTACACACATAAAAGACTAGCCTTCACGCTATTGCTCTACATTGTTATGAACGTGGCCTACTGTTTAAAACTGAAACAAATAGCCATTCTTGACATCTTCATTATCGCTACAGGCTTCGTGCTACGCATTGTTGTCGGTGGGTTTGTTACAGGCATCAGTTTGTCTCATTGGATTGTACTCACCACCTTCTTATTGTCCCTCTTCCTTGCATTAGCTAAACGACTTGATGATGTGGCTGTCTTTGAGTCATCTGGCGCAAAGGTTCGGAAGAGCGTGGAGCATTATAACATAGACTATCTCTATCAAGCTATCGCCATTTCAGGCAGTGTAACCCTCATGTGCTACATACTCTACACCGTGTCTGATGATGTGGTGAAACGTATTGGCAACCACTACCTCTATGTAACAACGGTTTTTGTATTGGCGGGCATTTTGCGCTATATGCAACTTACAATTGTCGACAAAAAAAGTGGCAGCCCTACGAAAGTGCTACTATATGACCACTTCATTCAGGTCTGTGTCATAGGCTGGATTGTGGCCTTTGCCATCATTCTCTATATATAAACCTCTTATGGGCACAGTCAAGACCCCACCTCCACGAACCACTTCCACGAACGTAAACTGCTGCAGACGCAAATTTTAGAAAGAAAAAAGCAACTTCGAGGAGTGGAAATTTGTCAAGATAATTCCGAATTTTTAGTGCTAAAAACGGGCATTTTTTAGAAGTGGACTGGATTTTGGTACGAAAAGGATGAAAAAATGACTATTCTGGAAGTCGTTGGAAATCAACAACTTCCGTTTTCTTTACATTTTCCCGCAAGATGAAAGCTATGCTTTGGGGTTGTCACTTGTGGCTTCTGAGAGTGTCACACATAAACTGTGAGGCCGTCAGATGCTACAAGTAGCAGCGTCAGATGTGGCATGTGACGCTCTCAGATGCCACATGTGCCAATTCCATAGACTAAAAATCGAGCGAAAAAAGCATAAAAGTCGTTTTCTTTCCGTTTTTCTTTGTTAGAATGCGAGGGGAAAGAAACGGGGATTTGTTGTGATTTTTGGTCAAAAAAAGCCCTCGCTTGCTCGGCTTTCGGCTAGCGGGGGCTGATGTAGGGGAGAAGGCGAAGCCCTGCGATTAGAGCAGCGCGCGGAATTTCTCGTCGAGGGTGGCCTTGGTGGCTGCACCTACGAACTTGTCGACGAGCTTGCCGTCTTTGAAGAAGAGGATGGTGGGGATGTTGCGCACGCCGAACTCCACGGCGAGGTCTTCCTCTTCGTCGACATTGCACTTGCCGACAACGATGCGGCCGTCGTAGTCGTTGGCCAGCTCTGAGATGACGGGGCCCACCATGCGGCAGGGTCCGCACCAGGGTGCCCAGAGGTCTACGACCATAGGCTGTGAGCCACTGAGCAGGCTCTCGAAATTGTCACTTGTGATTGTTACTTCCATAATGTTATCTGGTTTTTGTGAATGAATAAAATTTGCTTCTTCATGCTTTCTGCGAGCAAACGTCGTGCCAGCGGCGTCAGTTGATTTGGTATGACAGTTTGTCGCTGGACTCGATATACTGCAGGAGGTTGCGCTTGAGGTCAATCTTCTTGGTGGTGGAGCGCAGGAGGAGGTTGGACTTGTGCTCACGGTCGATGATGTTGAAGAAGAGCTCTGTGCGGCCGGGGCTGTCGTTCACCATGGTGACGATGTCGTTCACCATGCTGTCGTCGATGGCGTCGCGGTCGAAGACGATGGTGAACCGCTCGATGCGCTCGTCTTTCACGGTCTGCATATACTGCACGTCGAGGATTTGCAGGGTGGCATAGGTGCTGGTGGGGAATTTTCGGATGAACTTGCAGCGCACGTAAACGATGCTTCCCTCGACGAACATGCCGCGCCACTTGCCCCACTCCTCGTCGAAGATGGCGAGCTCGCCCTGTCCGTCGAAGTCTTCGATGGTGACGAAGCCGCAAGGTTTGTTGTTCTTGGTGAACTGAGAGCGCACACCTGTGACGATGCCGCCGAGCACCACCTCCTTTTTCTCTACGAGTGCCAATTTGTCAGCCAGCTCCGAGCAGCGCGTGTTACACATGGAACGGAGGATGAAGCCGTATTCGTCGAGGGGATGGGCTGAGAGGTAGATGCCCACGAGGTCGCGCTCGCGGTTGAGGCGTTCGATGTTGCTCCAAGGCTCGCTCTTGGGAATGGTGGGCGTAGCAATGTCCACCTCGTCGGCACCGAAGAGGGAGTTTTGCGCCTGCTGCTGCTCGGTCTGGTAGAGCTGTCCGTAGCGCACGAGCGTCTCTAGGAAGGTGGCGCCCTTGGTGTCGGAGACGAAGTAGCTTTCGCGCGGAATGCCGAAACTGTCGAAGCCTCCGCTGAGGGCAAGGCTCTCAAAGGCCTTGCGGTTGACGGCGGTGAGGTTGATGCGTTGTGCGAAGTCGAAGATGTCGCGATAGGGGCCATTCTTCTCGCGCTCGTCAATGATGGCCATGGCGGCGCTGTCGCCCATGCCCTTGATGGCTGCAAGTCCGAAGCGTATCTCGCCCTTCTTGTTGGCACCGAACTTCAGATAACTCTCGTTGACGTCGGGTCCCAGCGTGGGTATGCCCATGGAGCGGCACTCGTCCATGAGTTTCGTGATTTCCTTGATGTCGTCGCGGCGGCGGCTCATGATGGCAGCCATGAACTCGGCGGGATAGTTGGCCTTCATGTAGGCCGTCTGGAAGGCCACCCACGAGTAGCATGCGGCATGCGACTTGTTGAACGCATAGGAGGCGAACTTCTCCCAGTCGGCCCATATCTTCTCGAGTACCTTCGGGTCGTGGCCGTTTTTCTTTCCGCCCTCGATGAACATGGGCTTCATCTCGTCTACAATCTTCTTTTTCTTCTTACCCATCGCCTTTCGCAGGGCGTCGCTCTGGCCACGAGTGAAGTCGGCAAGTTGTCGGGAGAGCAGCATCACTTGCTCCTGATAGACGGTGATGCCATAAGTGTCTTTCAGGTATTTCTCCATGCAGGGGATATCGTAGGTGATGGGCTCCTGACCCGTCTTGCGCTTGATGAACGAGGGGATGTAGTCCATGGGGCCCGGACGGTAGAGGGCGTTCATGGCGATGAGGTCTTCGAAGACGGTGGGCTTCAGTTCGCGCAGATACTTTTGCATGCCTGCAGACTCGAACTGGAACGTGCCGACGGTGCGTCCTTGCTGATAGAGCTCGTAGGTCTTGGGGTCATCAATGGGGATGGCGTCGAGGTCGACGTCGATGCCCAGCGTTAGTTTCACGTTGGCCACAGCCTCCTTCAACTCGGAGAGGGTCTTCAGGCCGAGGAAGTCCATCTTGATGAGTCCGGTGGACTCGATGACGTGGCCGTCGTATTGTGTACAGTTGGTTTTCACATCCTTGAAGTCGGGGTCGTCGGCGGTGGAGACGGGCACCCAGTCAGAGATGGGGTCGCGGCAGATGATGAATCCGCAGGCGTGAATGCCTGTGCCGCGGACGGTTCCCTCGAGCATCTTGGCGTATCTGATGGTGTTGCTCAGTTTCGGGTCGATACTGGCCTCAGCGTCGCGCAACTCGGGCACGCACTTGATAGCGTTGGGCAGGTTCATCTTCATGCCATCGGGCAAACGGTCGGGGATAGCCTTGCAAAGGGCGAGCGCCTTATCGAGTGGCAGTTTTTCCACACGCGCAACGTCCTTGATGGAGTTCTTTGTGGCCATCGAGGCGTAGGTGATGATGTGGGCGCAGTTCTCGTGACCATACTTGTCTTCCACCCACTTCAAGACTCGGCCGCGCCCGTCGTCGTCGAAGTCGGTGTCGATATCGGGCAACGAGATGCGGTCGGGGTTGAGGAAACGCTCGAACAGAAGGTCGTATTTCAAAGGGTCAATCTTCGTGATGCCCAAGCAATAGGCCACCACGCTTCCTGCTGCCGAGCCACGCCCGGGCCCCACCATCACGTCCAACTCGTTGCGGGCAGCGTTGATGAAATCTTGCACGATGAGGAAGTAGCCGGGGAAGCCCATGGTCTTCATGATGTGGAGCTCGAAACGGATGCGGTCATCAACCTCTTTCGACAACGGCATCTCGTAGCGCTTAGCCGCTCCTTCATAGGTAAGCTTGGCCAGATAGTCGGCTTCGAACTTGATGCGGTAGAGTTTCTCGTATCCACCCAAGTGGGCAATCTTCTTCTCGCCTTCCTCGTGAGGGAGTGGGTTCTCGCCATTCTCGTCGGAGGTGAACTCGTTGAAGAGCTGCTCTTCAGTGTATTTGGCACGCCATTGCTCCTCAGTTCCGAATTCTTCGGGGATGGGGAAGAAGGGCATAATGGGGTCGTGGTCGAGGCTATATATCTCGACCTTGTCGAGTATCTCCAGCGTGTTCGACAACGATTCAGGAATGTCGGCGAAGACGGCGTTCATCTCTTCACGCGTCTTGAACCATTCCTGTTTCGAGTAACGCATGCGGTTGGGGTCTTCGAGGTCGGCCTGAGTGGAAAGGCACAGCAGGTGGTCGTGAGCCTCTGCGTTCTCCTTGTCAACGAAGTGGGCGTCGTTGGTACAGACGAGTTTGATTCCATACTCACGCGCCAACTCGACCAGCACCTTGTTCGCCTTCTGCTGCATAGGGAACGTCTCTCGATTGGCAATCTGCGAAGGGTCGGTGACTTCGTGGCGCTGGAGCTCAAGATAATAGTCGTCGCCGAAGACGCTGTGGTACCACTCAATGGCCTCGCGTGCTCCGGCAATGTCGTCTTGCAGAATCTTCTTGGGCACCTCGCCAGCGATGCAAGCCGAACAGACAATGAGTCCCTCGTGAAATTGCTCCAAGTCAACGCGGTCGGTTCGCGGACGCTGATAGAAACCGTCAACCCACGAGCGGCTCACCAGCTTGATGAGGTTCTTGTAGCCTTGATAGTTCTTGGCGAGCACGATGATGTGGTAGCCACCCATGTCACCATGCTCTTTCACCTTGTCTTCCTTGCGGTGGTGGGCCACATACATCTCGCAGCCGAAGATGGGCTTGAAGGGCTCCTTGCCCTCATTCACCAGTTTTCCGTTAACGCCCGTCACATAATCGAAGAACTCCTTGATGCCGAACATGTCACCGTGGTCGGTGATGGCCATGCCCCGCATACCGTCGGCAACAGCCTTGTCCACCAGCTTGGGAATGCTCGACTGCCCGTCGAGAATAGAATAATAAGTATGAACGTGTAAATGAACAAAATCTTCCATATTGATATTTTTCGAGGTGTCAAAGATAGCGTTTTTAATCGAAACAGCAAAGAAACAAAGCAAAAATTTGTCACATTGGTAAAAAATCATTAACTTTGCACTTTGAGATCGAACTACTCATCTAAATCATGGGAAAAAGAATCAAGAAACTTAAAAAGATAAGAATACACCGCGAAGGCACCAATACCCTTCTTTGGGGCTTTATAGCATTGGCAGCAATCGCCCTGCTTTTATGGCGCTCCTTCGATTCGAAGATTCCATTCGCGGCTTTCATCATCATATTCGGAACCGTTTATGCCATCGTACTCAACTTCTTCCGTTGCCCTGTACGCTATTTTCCGCAAGAAGACACCGACAACATCGTGGTGGCTCCTGCCGACGGAAAAATTGTGGTTGTAGAAGAGGTGGACGAAGACGAGTATTTCCACGACCGCCGACTGATGATTAGTATTTTCATGAGCCTATGGAACGTGCACGCCAACTGGTTCCCCGTAGACGGGCAAGTGAAGTCAGTGCAACACCGCAACGGCAACTTCCACAAAGCGTGGTTGCCAAAAGCCAGTGAAGAAAACGAACATGCCGACGTGCTTATCACCACCCCCGACGGCGTTGACATTCTCTGCCGGCAGATTGCCGGAGCTGTGGCTCGCCGCATTGTCACCTATGCCAAGGAAGGCGAAGACTGCTACATCGACGAGCACTTGGGCTTCATCAAGTTCGGCTCGCGCGTGGACGTCTACCTGCCATTGGGCACCGAAGTGTGCGTGAAAATGGGTCAGAGCACCACCGGCGACCAAACCGTGATTGCCAAATTGCGTAATGCATAATCTTTCATCTTTAATGTTTAATCTTTAATGTTAAAGAAGCACATCCCCAATACGCTGACCTGCAGCAACCTCATTTCGGGTTGCGTTGCCACAAGCATGGCCTTCGCCGGCAACCCGCGAATGGCGCTGCTTTGGATTGTCATCGGTGCGGCGTTTGATTTCTTCGATGGAATGAGCGCACGTCTGTTGCACGTCAGTTCGCCCATCGGAAAAGAACTCGACTCGCTTGCCGACATCGTGACATTCGGAGTGGCCCCATCTGCCATTATCTTCACCGAGCTCTACGTGATGGACGCTCCTGCGGCTGTGACCAACCTCTCGGTCTGCGGCACAAGCTTGCGCCAGATTGTTCCTTACTTCGCCTTTGTAATGGCCGCCTTCTCGGCCCTGAGACTGGCAAAGTTCAACCTCGACGAACGGCAGACATCATCGTTCATCGGTCTGCCTACGCCTGCCAACGCCCTATATTGGGGGGCGCTCATCGTGGGATTGTCGCCCTATCTTGAAAAAGACTCGTTCGCATACGGCGTATTGCTCTTCATGATTTGCGTGAGTTGCTGGCTGCTCGTGGCCGAAATTCCCATGTTCGCCCTGAAGTTCAAGCATTGGGGATGGAAAGGCAACGAAGTGAAATACATCTTTCTGATTTCGTGCATTCCCCTGTTGCTGTACTTTGGCATTGCCGGCTTGTCAATCATCATTGCGTGGTACGTGGTCTTGTCCATCATCTGCAATCGCCTGAAACCACAAAACTAACCCACTCCCTCCCGCAAGAATGTTCATACTCCGCATCCTTTTCTATTTCGTAGTCTTCGGCATGCTGGCCATTCTCTTTGTCTTCCTGTTCATCGGACTGGCCGTCAGGAAATTGAAGAACAAGACTCGCCAACCGCGCGACAACCAACCTCGGCAAACCACACAAGCCGACGGAAGCGTCATTATCGACCGTCGTCCGGCTGAAGAAATCGGGAAGAAAATCATTCCGAAAGACGAAGGCGAATACGTTGACTACGAAGACGCGTAGTTTGCGATTTAACGAAACTACCACTATCAACAAAATAAAAGCCATGCTTCCCGTCTCGAAAGCATGGCTGTCTTTTTATCAAAACGATGAAGTTCTGAGCTGGTAATCATTTGTGGACCAGCGTTCCGATGTCCTCACCGTCCATCACGCGCTTCAGGTTTCCAACCTTGTCCATGTTGAATACGTAGATGGGCAGGTTGTTGTCGTTACACATCACAACGGCCGAGAGGTCCATTACCTTCAAGTTGCGCTCGAGCACTTCGGTGTAGCTGATGTCGCTGAACTTTGTGGCTGTGGGATCTTTTTCGGGGTCGGCGGTATAGACACCATCCACGCGCGTACCTTTCAGCATCACGTCGGCCTCAATCTCCACACCACGAAGGCTACTTCCCGTGTCGGTTGTGAAATAGGGCGAGCCCGTTCCAGCCGAGAAGATGCACACGAAGCCCTGCTCCATCGCGTCGATGGCCTTCCATTTCGAATAAAACTCACCTACCGGCTCCATGCGAATGGCCGTGAGCACCTTGTTTTTCACGCCCTCCGTGTCGAGTGCCGAACTCAAAGCCAGCGAGTTGATGACCGTTGCCATCATACCCATTTGGTCGCCTTTCACGCGGTCGAAGCCCTTCTGCGCGCCCTTCAGTCCGCGGAAGATATTACCTCCGCCAATGACGATGCCTATCTGCACCCCCATTTCGTGCACTTCCTTGATTTGCCGAGCATAGTCAGCCAGACGCTGCTCGTCGATCCCGAAACCTGCTCCAGCAGCCAAGCTCTCACCGCTGAGCTTCAAAAGAATACGTTTAAATCTTGCCATAGTTTCCTTTTGTTTATTTGTTGTTAGATGATTTTTTCTTTATAAAACGAACGCCACTTCCTTGAACGCGTACACTCGCTCGCCCGTTTCCCCTTTCTTTCGCAAGGCAAGCCTGCCGCCAGGTTCCACATTTACAAGTTCTGCATCGAATACGCCCTCTGCATCGCGATAGCTGTAGAATCCCTCGCGTCGGTAGAGCGACTCCCTATAACCGGCAAACCACTCTTCCATCAGCTCTTTATCGCTAAGGCTGCTCAAAAAGCTGCTAAAGCGCTCGACAATTGCTTCGAGCATTTGCTCTTTGTCGCAACATCTTCCTAGTAATTGGACCACCGAAACGGGGTTAGGCGCATCACTTCTGAACTCGGCTTGGTTGACATTCAGGCCCACGCCGATGATGCTTCGGCAAACCTTCCCCCCACGCAACTGGTTCTCTATCAGCATTCCAGCAATCTTTCGGTCGCCCACATAGATGTCGTTCGGCCATTTGACGCTGACTTTCCATGCATCGGGAAGCGTTTCCTGAAGCACATCGCGAAGAACCACCGACATTCCCACAGAGAGGAGGAACTGGCGGTTGGCCTCCAAGTCAACTGAGTGGCAAGCCAGCGAAAAGAGCAGATTCTTGCCACGCTCACTCTCCCAAGAGTTGGTGCCACACCCACGCCCAGCCGTCTGATAATCGGCCACGCAGACCGTCATTTCCTCGTCCTCGGCTGGCTCATAGTCACGAAGCCAACGGTTGGTGGAGTCTGTCTCTGCTAAACGGATAATCTTCGTCTTCATTAATAGGCCAGCATCGGATTGAATGCGTCCTCCCAATGCTCTATCACGGGATTAGCATCACCCTCGTTCCCCACTACGGTCACTATGTCGAACCTAGTGTCAAGATTAATCTTGTTCATCTTCACATAAGCGTTGGCGGCAAGGCCGATGTTGCGTATTTTCCGCAGGTCAATAGCATCTTCGGGGCGGGCGAGCACTGAACTGGCGCGTGTCTTCACTTCAACGAACACCACCGTCCGCATGTCTTCGGTGAGGGCGATGATGTCGATGTCGCGATGACCGATACGCCAGTCACACTCGCGAATGGTGTAGCCCAGCTTGTGGAGCCATTCCACAGCCGCCTTCTCGCCCCATTTCCCTACCTCGTTGTGCTCTGACATCTTTTCTTTTTTCCTTTAACCTTTAAGCTATAGTTCCGTTAAAATCCCTTTACTCAGCCATCAGGTTATAGGTCTTGCCCGCCTTTGTCGGTAGGTCATACTCATAAACCTTTTGCAATATGGGGACGTTGGGGTTCTGAAGCTTGTCAGAAATCAGCGGAGTCTTTACCTCTGCGGGAGCCAGCATTTCGTTCGGACAATCGCCTTTCGCCACTTTCAAGCCCTTCAAAGGCACATAGGAGCGAATGCGAATCACGCCGCCCAATGTAGAGCGAAGGGTGGCCTTCTGTAGTCGCCCGCCAGACCAGGTAATGTCCACCTCGCATCCTCCGCGCGTGCGCAAGCCTTTCACCTCGCCCTCGCTCCATTCTCTAGGAAGGGCCGGCAACAGATGCACAGCTCCGTCGTGGCTTTGCACAAGCATCTCGGCAACGCCAGCCGTGTAGCCGAAGTTACCGTCAATCTGGAATGGCGGGTGAGCATCGAAGAGGTTGGGGTAAGTGCGGCCGTTGGGATATCTTCTTGCCGATCTGTCGTCGGGCAGCAAGTGCAGCATGTTGCTGATGATCTTGAACGCGTGGTCGCCATTGAGCATACGAGCCCAGAAGTTGATTTTCCAACCCAAACTCCAACCCGTAGCCATATCGCCACGTTGCTTCAAAGTCATTGCGGCGGCGGCAAACAGTTTGGGATTGCTATAGGGCGATATCTGGTTCGACGGATAAAGCCCATACAAATGCGAGATGTGGCGGTGCTGGTCGTTGGGGTCGTCCCCGTCCTGCTGCCACTCCTGCAACTGCCCATACTGCCCCACCTGCATGGGCGGAAGTATCTGGATAGTGGCAGCCAACCGTTGCTCGTAGGCAAGGTTGGGCTTCACGATGTGGGTTGCCTTCTGCGTGGCACTCAGTACATCAAATACAATCTGGTTGTCCATTGTTGCGCCAGCTGTCAGGGGCGTACGAGTGCCCATCGGACCATGCTCGGGCGAGACCGTGGGAACGGTCACCAGCCACCCTGTTCGCGGGTCGGTCTGCAGATAGTCGAGCAAGAAGTCGGCAGCTCCTTTCAGCACGGGATACATCTCCGTCAGGAACTTCTTATCGCCCGAATAGAGGTAATGCTGCCAGATGTGTGTCGTCAGCCAAGCACCACCCGTGGGGAACATTCCCCATTGCGGACCGTCAACGGGACCTGCAATGCGCCAGATGTCGGTATTGTGATGGGCCACCCATCCGCCGCAGTCGTACATCTGGCGGGCGGTAATGGAGCCTGTTTCGCTCAAGTCCTTCATCATCGAGAAGAGGGGCATCTGCGTCTCTGCCAAGTTGGTGATGTCGGCAGGCCAGTAGTTCATCTCCGCGTTGATGTTGATGGTATATTTGCTGTCCCAGGGAGCATTCAGCTTGTCGTTCCACACGCCTTGCAGGTTGGCGGCCTGACCTCCCGGTTGCGACGAGGAGATGAGCAGATAGCGGCCATATTGGAACATCAGCGCCACGAGGTCTATGTCGGTGATGTTGCCCTCGTTTTGGGCAAACTGCTCCACACGCTTGTCGGTCTCCAGCTTCGATGCCTCTGAGACGGGCAGTGTGAGGCTCACACGGGCAAATTGCTCCCTATAAGCAGCCACATGGCGCTTCAGCAGATTGTCGTATTTCAGTCGCGTGGCGCCAGCCAGCACCGACTCGTTTCGCGCTTGGGCATTTCCGCTCACGTCGTGATAGTTCACGAAATTGGTAGCAGCAACAATGCGAATGGTAGCAGTTGTTGCACCTACCACCACCACCTTGCCCTCACGACACTCCGTGCGGCCATCGCTCTCCACCAGCATGCGACATTCAGCCTTCAGACCAGCCTTCACGCCTTCTTGTTCAACGCCCTCGACCACAGCCGTCAGCATTCCACCCTCGGCGCTTACTTCATTCTTCAGTTCGCCCTCAAAGCCCATCGAGAAGTCGAGCGCACCCTTCTTGTCGGCCTCAATCCTGACAACCATCACGCCATCGGGAATCGAAGCAAATGCCGTGCGCCGATAGCCCACGCCGTTCGACCGATACTGGGTGGTGGCCGTAGCATTCTCGAGGTTCAGGTCGCGATAATAGTTTTCCACCTCGCCCACCTTCGGGAACGTCAGCACGGCGTTGCCTAGAGGCAGGAAGCGCATACCGTGAGGTCCCACCACAAAATGCTTGGCGGTCACCTGCTCCGCATACATCTCGTTGCCAGCGAAGATGCTGTCGCGTACAGCCTTCAGATGAGGCAGCGCATCCTTTGGGTTGTTGTTGTGTGGGCCGCCCGACCAGAAAGTCTCCTCGTTCAAGGCAATCACCTCGCGAGCCGTTCCGCCATAAACCATACCGCCCATCCGGCTGTTGCCAATGGGTAAGGCCTCCAGCCAACCCTGGGCAGGAGCGGAGTACCACAACTTACGGTCTTGTGCATGAGTCACATCAATGGCTGCCACAAACAAGAGCAGCAATAAAAAAAGTTTCTTTTTCATATCGTTTAGTTTTCAGCTTATATTCCTTACTGAAGTTTCGCAAGCTCCACTTCAAGGGCTTCTTGGCCACCTTATTATATATAACGCATTCCCCTCCTCAGTTATTGTATTAGGCGGGGAGGTTCTCAGCCTTTTTTTCAACATTTTCGAGCGCGAAACCATATTTTCAGCCCCAACCCTTTGTTTTTGCAAAATATAGTCGTACATTTGCAAACAAAAAGCGGATAAAGAACACTCCTCGAAAACTCCAACCCTATGGACAAGAAACAACAAGACATTGACGAAAACTTCATGCGCAAGGCACTTGCCGAAGCCGAACTAGCCCGAGCAGCTGGCGAGATACCCATCGGAGCCGTTATCGCATGCGGCGACCGCATCATTGCCCGTGCCCACAACCTGACAGAGACCCTCGTCGACGTCACTGCCCATGCCGAGATGCAAGCCATCACAATGGCTGCCAACCAGCTCGGAGGCAAATACCTACCCCAATGTACGCTCTATGTCACCGTGGAGCCTTGCACCATGTGCGCCGGAGCCATCGGGTGGGCGCAGATAGGCCGACTGGTCTATGGAGCCGATGACGAGAAGCGGGGGTTTCAGCGCTTCGCACCCAACGCCCTCCATCCCAAATGCACCGTCACCCGCGGAGTCCTAGAAGAAGAATGCCGAGCCCTCATGCAGCAGTTCTTCAAAGAAAAGAGATGAAACAGAAAAACAAAATATAGATAAAAGGCCAGCAGACTGCTTACGAGTCCGCTGGCCTTTATGTTTGAATCGGGGTATGTCTGCGTTTACTTCACCATCACGACGAGATACTTGCTGGTGGACCAGAAGATCTGCGGGTTGGTGATGCGGAGGATGTATTGCTTGTTGGCGTCCTGCTGCAGAGTGTAGCTGCTGGCGGGGTGCGAGGTCAGGATTTTTGCTGACTTTGAATAGAGTTTGATTTCCTTGTCTACGCGGATGTCGATTTTTGTAAAATAGCTCTTGTTAAAGTTGGCCTGTAACACGCGGTCGCCGTCGAGGATGCGCTGCTCTTTAAGTTCTTTCTTGGTTCCGAAGACGAACCACGCGGTGTTGAGCTGCTTGTCCTGGGTAGAGATGGTTTGGGACTTCTGCTGGTTGTCCTCGGTGAGTGTGGTGACATTGGTGTTAAGGTTGGTAATGGTCTCGTCGAGTTCGGCGATGTGGATGTCCTTGGTGTTAAGTTCGGCGCGGAGCTGTTCGAGCTGCTGGTCTTTCTCTTCGAGCTGCTTCACCATTTCGTCGATGGTGGATTTGAGCTGGTCGCCTTTCACTGAGCTCTCGCGCACTTGCTGGCGCAGTTTGTTGATGAGGTCGCGGTTGGCCTTCATCTTGTTGGCGATGAACTTCATGTTCTCGCGAATCTGCTGGGCTTTGTCTGCACGCTCGCCGTCTTTGGCGATGGTGACGCGGTTCTCGGCCTCTGTGATTTCACGGAAGCCTTGCTGGATTTGGTTGAGCGTTGACATCATGTCGTTGATTTCATTGTCCTTCTGGTCGATGATTTTCTCCAGAGAGTCAATTTGTGTCGACTCGGCCGTCAAGGCTTGCGAACGCTGTTCCTCCTTACATCCTGTTGCAACGAGCATCATCAATGCGGCTGCCACATAAAAAATTTTCTTCATAATCATTCTTTTTTATTTGGTTTTGTTTTCTCTCTCTTTCCGCATCCTGCCAGCACGATGACGATTTCGCCGCGTGGCTCGGTTTGGGTGAAATGGGCGATGACTTCGTCGAGTGTGCCTCGGACGCTCTCTTCGTGGACTTTCGATATTTCGCGGCAGACGCTCACTTGGCGGTCGCCTCCCATGAGCTCAGCCAACTGCTGGAGGGTCTTCAAGAGGCGGTAGGGCGACTCGTAGAACACCATGGTGCGCGGCTCGTCGCACAACGATTCCAGATGGGTCTGGCGGCCTTTCTTCTGGGGCAGGAATCCTTCGAAGCAGAAGCGGTCGCACGGCAATCCTGACGACACCAGGGCGGGTATGCAGGCCGTGGCTCCGGGCAAGGTCTGCACCTCGATGCCGGCTTTGGCAGCCTCGCGCACAAGGAAGAAGCCAGGGTCACTGATGCCTGGGGTGCCTGCATCGCTGATGAGGGCGACGGTCTGGCCGGCCTTCAGGCGCTCGATGACGCCCGCGGTGGTTCCGTGCTCATTGAACTTGTGATGCGACATGAGGTGCTGCTGAATGCCAAAGTGTTTCAACAAGATGCCCGACGTGCGGGTGTCTTCAGCCAGCACCACATCGGCCTCTTTCAGGATGCGAATGGCACGTAGCGTCATGTCCTCCATATTGCCCACGGGGGTGGGTACAATGTAAAGTATGCCCATATCAGGGCACAAATATAGGTTAAATAATCTTTACATGCAAAAAAACACTCTATTTCTTTGCAATTTTTAAAACGTCTTTGTATTTTTGCAAACAATATGATAGGAAATTTAGCAGGGGAGCCACACCGCCCCGGAAGAATTGAAGTGGTGTGCGGGTCGATGTTCTCGGGTAAGACCGAGGAACTCATCCGGAGAATGAAGCGTGCGAAGTTTGCGAAGCAGAAGGTGGAGATTTTCAAGCCCACCATCGACACCCGCTACTCGGATGCTGATGTGGTGAGCCACGACCAGAACGCCATTCCCTCGACGCCTGTGGAGCATTCGTCGGCCATTCTGTTGTTGTCTGCCGACATCGAGGTGGTGGGCATTGACGAGGCTCAGTTCATGGACGAGGGTCTTGTGGACGTCTGCAACGAGCTGGCCAACCGTGGCGTGCGCGTCATTGTGGCGGGGCTCGACATGGACTTCCGAGGCAAGCCTTTCGGGCCGATGCCTGCCCTGTGTGCCATTGCCGACGACGTGACGAAGGTGCACGCCATTTGCGTGAAGTGCGGAAACCTGGCCTACGTGAGCCACCGCTTGGTGCCTGGCGACAAGCGGGTGCTGCTGGGCGAGACGCACGAATACGAGCCGCTCTGCCGCGAATGCTATAAGGCGGCTACGAGTAGCGAAGAATAAAAACGACAATCCCAATGCAACAGAAAATCACATTCGACAAATTAGTGAGATGGGTGGGAATCGGCCTACTCGTCTTCGGAGTGTTGTTCCTGGTTAACCGGCTCAGCAGCGTGCTGTTGCCGTTCTTCATCGCATGGTTCTTGGCCTATCTGCTCTATCCGGCCGTGAAGTTCGTGCAATTCAAGCTCCATGTGCGCAACCGTGTCTTGAGCATCATTATCACGCTCATCGTCGTGATTGCCATTGTCACGGGTGTGATTTGGCTCATCATCCCGCCCATGATTGAGCAGTTCCAGAAGTTGGTTGAACTGTCCACGAAATACATTCAGTCGACCGCCCACATCACAAGCATTCCCGAGACCATCAACCAATGGGTGAAGGACAACCAGACGGCTATCACCGACTTCTTCAAGAGCAAAGACTTCACCGACGCCCTGCAGACGGCAATGCCCAAATTGTTTTCATTCTTAGGTCATACGGCGAGCATTGTCATCAGCATCATCGCCTCGCTCATCACCTTGTTGTATATGTTCTTCATCCTGCTCGACTACGAATACCTGACCAACAACTGGATCAAGATATTCCCCAAGAAGTCGCGCCCGTTCTGGACGGAACTGATGAAGGACGTGGAGCGCGAGCTGAACAACTATATCCGCGGACAAGGACTGGTGGCACTCACGATGGGCATTCTGTTCTGCATCGGCTTCACCATCATCGACTTCCCAATGGCCATCGGACTTGGAATACTCATCGGAATCCTCGACCTAGTGCCCTATCTGCACACGTTCGCGCTGATTCCGACCGCCTTCCTCGCCTTGCTAAAAGCCGCCGACACGGGGCAGAACTTCTGGGTGATTCTGGCAGGAGCCGTGGCCGTGTTTGCCATCGTGCAGGTGATTATCGACATGGTGGTAACTCCGAAAATCATGGGAACCGCAATGGGTCTCAACCCCGCCATTCTGCTGCTGTCGCTCTCGGTGTGGGGTGCGCTGCTGGGGTTCATCGGACTGATTATCGCCCTGCCGCTCACGACGCTCATCATGGCCTATTGGCAACGCTACGTCACGCGTGAGCACGAGATTGACCTGAGGTTGGAGATGAGGAAAAACGAAGGCAAAAACGCGGAAAACGACAAGGAAGAAGCGGCCGATTAAGGTGGTTGCGTGTTAATTTTATTTAATTCGACCGCAATTTTAATCTTTCATGCTTCATCTTTCATCTTTTCTTAGTACCTTTGCACTCGCTTTCTGAATTGAGGGCAACAAATTTAATCGGGAGACTCGCTAGCTCAGTTGGTAGAGCACAACACTTTTAATGTTGGGGTCTTGGGTTCGAGCCCCAAGCGAGTCACCAAGAAAAAGGCCGCATCCGATTGAGATGCGGCTTTTTTGTTTGTCAACGAGGGTGTACGCAGACGTACTCTTCTCGAAGTCCCCCTCCGGAGGGGAAGGGGTGAGATGTATCCAATCAGCGTTTCACCATTTTTCCGCTATGGTTGGCGTTGGTGCGAATCACATAGATGCCGGCTGGCAAAGCCGTGACGTCGATGGTGGCTTGGCCTTCAACCAGTTCCACGGTCATCATGCAGGCTCCGTTTGCCGAATAGACACTTGCCGAAGTGGCGGCAGCATCTTTCACGCCTATAGCATACGTGGCCACCGTAGGCCAAATGTTCAGGCGGTGGCCGTCAGGAGCAGTAAGGTCGCGAATGACAGTTATGCTGGGGTCATCGCTCACCACCATCCAGCCAACAATCTCTTTGGCAGGCTGCTGGGAGCTGAGCGTACCGTTGGGCGAACTGGGGTCGAGCTGCAATCTCACGCGCATGTAGGAGTCGCTTTGCTGGGCAATTCGGATGATGCCCGCCACATCGCGGTTCTGCGTCTGGAGTTGCACGAATGGAGCCGGATTCGTCAGCGCCGATCCATAGGGCAATTCCACCATAGCTCCTCTGAAAGTCTTCTGGTCTGCGCCGACCATGAATTTCTTGCCCTCTGGAGTCTCTCCCTCTCCCTTGTCGATGGCAAAATATGAGAAGTTGACGGGCTGCATCGTGCCATTCAGCGCGTGCTGGCGGCGTGCGACAAGCTTGAAGCCCTCGTTGGAAACATCGAACGCACGCCCCGAAACGGGATACTTGTTTTTGTTGTTATACGTCGTAACCATCACCATGGGAGCCTCAGCAAACGGCTGATTGAACTTCACTTCCACAACGTCGGCACCCACGCCAAGCATATTTCCCTCGGCGTCGGCCACCATTCCAGCCTCATAGTTGAGCGAGCCAATCGTGCCGTTGCCCGGCTCTACAACCAGATAGGAACTGGTCTCGGCTCCGTCGGCAAACGGCGTTTCGCCAGCACTCTCGGTCCACGTCAGCATGTTGGCGCCGAAGCTGGTGTAACGTTCGTCGGTCATAGCCAGTTCGCCCACCTGCTCAACGGGATAGGTGGACAAGGTTTTGGCGGTCGGACCACCAAATACCACCACCGGCTGCTTGTCGTAGGGGTGGGCGAAGAAGTTGAAGATGTTGTCGGTCACGGCGGTGGTAATTTTTCCAAATTGCAAGGCGCCCTCGCCTTCTGTCATTCCCACCACGTTGTAGACTTCAGGCGAATAGAGGTTGCGGCCGTTATAGAGCAGGGCATGAGTGCGATAGGCGTACATACCGCCCTCTGAAATGGTGTCGCCCACCACATAGCTGTAGCCGTTCTCGGCAATTTTCGCCGTGTAGATGCACTCCCAAGGGCCGTCTCCCACCTTGCGCTCCACAAACACCGAGTCGTTGAGCTCGCCGTTAGAGTCGCGGAAAGTCATCTTGAAGATTCCCGTGCTTGGCGTGAACGAGTGGCTGATGACGCGCGGAGCGGCAACTGGTGGAGCGGAGGGAATATAGTCGTAAGCCGAATTGTAGCCCACGCCCGTATCCATGTTAGCATAGAACTCGCCGAGCGGCGTCAGTTTGCCATTCATATAGATTTTCGAGCAGTTGCGCTCGCCGTTCCAATAGGCGTAGCGCTCGATGAATCCCCACTTGTTCAGGTTGTTCAAGATGCGCGACATGTTGGTTTTGTTCAGCTCCAAGTCGGCCTGCGTGGGATTGTCTCTGTTGATGCCCGAGCCGAAGATGCCGTTGTTGTTCCACGAGGCACCCCACAGGAACTCGGAAATCCAGATGGGACGGCGGTATTTCTTATACCAGTTGTTCTCCAGCCCGTTGTAAGTGCCTTCCACCCAATAGGAGTGCACGTCCACAATGTCGCAACGCCAACCGCGCTTGTCGATGGAGTCTACAAACGCGTTCATCCAACCGATGGAGCCGTCGTGCGACGAGGGTGTCATCAGTCGTTTGCCCGTGCGCATCAGGTCTTCCCATCGTGCCAGCACCTGTTCCACGCTGGCCGGTTGCGGGTCGGCGCTGTTGCCAGGTTCGTTGTCGGTCTTGATGTGTGGGGAATAGTCAGAGGAGCCCAGCGTCGAAGCCGACGGGCCATAGATATGGTTCATGTGGGGAACGCACTCAAAGTCGGTTCCCATGCTTCGGCCCTCGCCCCAAGTGTAGCTCCATGTGGTGTGAAGCAGCGCGTTGACATTCTCGTTAAGATTGTCGGCAATGCCCGACTTGCTGCAGTCGTTCCAATGGAAGATGCGATACGACGACACTCGGCCAGCCATCAGCGGCGGCAGGTTCACCTCAATGTCGCCCTTGTCGGCAATGAAGCAACGACTGTAGCCGCGCCCCTCATCGCGCAAGGAGAATGTCACCATGTAGCCGCGCTTCAGGCGGAACGACTTGATGCGGTTGTTCAGCTGAGCCGTAGAGAGCGTGCGCATGAATCCGTCTTTGTGGCCGATGGTGTAGTTATTGCACGACTCGCCCCCGAAGTTGGACTCGGTGTAGGTGGTAAGCGGCTTGATGTTGGGACTGTGGGGCATCAGAATGGCGCCTCGGTTGTAAATCTTCAGATAGCAGTTCACCCGATTTGCCGCCTTCTGGCCGTTGATGCTGATGAAGCCGAGATAGGCCAAAGCCTGGCTGGGACGCAAGTTGTCGAAGATGACGACCGCCTGGTCCACATTCTTGATGTCGAGGCTGCCCGTCGTGGTGAAGGGCTCGGCTGAAGAGATGTGGAAGTCAACGTCTTCGGTGAGGGTCACGGCTGTGGTCACCTGCTCCACCACCGTCTTCGTGTTCACGGCCGACGCACCAGTCAGCCACAGCATGAGCAGCGAGAGTAGAGTTAGTCTTTTCATATTTCGTTGGGTTGTTAGTTATCATTTGGGTTACATCGCGGAGCCTCACGGGAGGCCTCCTTATCTTTGCAAATATACAAATTTATGCCAAGAGCGCCACGCGCGAACATCATTTATTAAGAATTATTAAAGAATCCGCCACCCTTATCCGTCGATTAATTCCGACCAAAAAACCTGACAAATCTTTGTCAACTTCATCGTTCAATCTAGAGTGAAAACGAGTGATAAAAAGCGGCGTTTATGCTTTTCACGCTCGTTTTTTAGTCAATGGAATTGGCGCATGTGGCATCTGAGAGCGTCACATGCCACATCTGACGCTGCTACTTGTAGCATCTGACGGCCTTACAGTTTATGTGTGACACCCTCAGAAGCCACAAGTGACAACCCCAAAGCATAGCTTTCATCTTGCGGGAAAATGTAAAGAAAACGGAAGTAGTTGATTTTCAGCAACTTCCGAAATGGTCATTTTTTCATCCTTTTCGCACCAAAATCCAGTCCACTTCTAAAAAATGCCCGTTTTTAGCACTAAAAATTCGGAATTATTTTGACAAATGAGACTAGGGGGAAGGGGTGACAATCGTGCCCTTTCTAACACCAAGAAAAGGCATAGGGCACAATCGCTGCGACCTATGCCTGTCCCGGGAAACTCTATCATAACTATAGTGAAAATCCTATTCTTTTTCGTTCAATCACCCACTCTTTCTACGATGAAGTCGCAGGCGGAGAACCAACCGCCGTTGTAATTGGGATTGGGGCGGGTGGTGACGCCATAAGTCAAATTACCATCGTCATAGACTCTGACTTCATCGAGCCAGATGCGGTTCCATCCGTAGCCTTGTCCGCCATTAGCTGTGGCCTTGTTGATGTCGAGGATAGTAACAAAGTCATCATTGCCTGCACGCCGTTCGAAACGGCTTTGGGCCGAAAACCAGACGTTGCCGCCCGTTTTGCCCATAGCTGGAATCTCCTTGGTGCTGAAGTCTCCGCGGTCAGTATTGCCCGTTCTGACGAAGGCATAGGCGAAGGAGCGGTCAGCCTCAGCGGCACGCACCACAGCGGAGACACTATAGCGGCCAGGGCGCAGGTCGTGCAGCGTAGTCTCAGCCTCGAAGCCCTTACCGGCTTCGCCCTTCACTTCGAGATAGCCCGTCTGTGAGTCGCCGCTGTAGTGCTCGCCAATGGCGGTGAACTCGGTCTTGGCATAGTCCACCGGCTCGTGGCTGAGTTTCCAGAAGTTGCGGTTCAGGTAGTCCTGGTCGCGCTCGCTCAGGCTGTCTATCTCTACCGTCGGGTCTCTCATTATGCTGATACCCCTGCGCACCTTGGCCACCTGCTGCTTCAGGTTGTCAGCGACATTAGCCTCTAAAGCCTCAGTCATGTGGCTTAGGTCATCGGCTTGTCGTCCTGAAAGTCGGAAGGGGTAGGCGACGACCTCTTTATATAGCGTGTTGCAAATGGCCTGCTGCTCCGTCGGCGTGGCGGTGCGGCTCAGGTTCAGCATACGTTGCACTTTTGCCTGCAAGGCATCATAACTGGTGTACACATTGGGAATCTCTGTCGAACCATTGAGTTTTGCCACCATTTCTTGGAATTTGTAGCCGTACTTCTCCATTACGGTGTCGGTATCCAAGGCCTTGGCGCGTTCCGGGGAGTTTTTCTTGATGTCCCACACCATATTGTGTGCCACGCCTAACCCCGTGTTCGTCCTATTCAGCCATTCATCGGGGTCGTATGATTTCATTTGTGGTGTGTTGTCTATCTTCGGGCTATGAAACTCGTAGATGATGCCTTCTACCATATAGCGTTTGTGCTTAGTGCCGCCATCAGTTAGTTCCGTATCTGTCCATGTGAGAAGGTAGGTTGAGCGGAAACCGTCATCATCCTTGAAACTGATAATGCGGGTGTTCATCGATGGGTAGAGTTGTAAGGGGAACGTCTGCCCTTGCTCACCCCAGGCAATCTTTACGCCAGGGAAGACGGCCTGTTCGTCGCCCGCCATATAACTGTAATAACTGTTGGCAAAGGGCGCCTGCTTGTCGAAGGCATCGAGCATGGGGCGCAGCGGCAACGTGGGGTCATCGGGCACCTGACTGAAGGAGAAGCGGTGGCCGTCGATGTAGAGCGGCCCAATGGATGCTGTGACGTTCGACTTGGTTTGCGAGAGCTTCACCACATGGATTTTCTCCTTCGGCACCAGTCCGCCACCATCCAGGCATCCCCATTCGCCCCATGCCACGGCAATGGAGTCTTCGTTCATACTCTCCAGTTTGGCTTCGATGTTTTTCGGGAATATGCCGTAAATCGTCTCAACAAAGGCCGTGCGCATAGCCTGAGCATGCTTGTTCTCCTGCGCGTGAAGCCACACGGTGGTCGTCAGCAGGAGGGCTGTTGTTATCAATAGTTGCTTTTTCATTTTGCTGTTGTTCATTTAGAAGTTGATATAATTGGCAGTACTGTCTTTCTGTAGTTCGTTCATAGCCTGCTCCACCTGTTTGCCGACAATACGATTGACCATCTGTTGCAGGCGGGCATCGGCGGCGATGAGTTTCTCCAAACGAGCATCCCTGACACTGTCGTCTATGTTCTCCATCTCGGCTTCAAGGCGGGCAATGCAGTCGGCAAGACTTTCGGCTGCCGAAGCGGAGTCGGCTTTGGGCTTTTGTGGTTCTCTTGCTATGGCTTTGCCTGTCTGTAGCTTGTCGGGAATGGCCTGAGCCACAACTGTTTGCTCTATTGTCTTTGTGGGAGAAGAGGCTTCATGTTTTGGTAATACGCTATCAACAGATACGGCCGTTTTCTTTGCCACCACCGGAGGCTGCTCTGTGCTGCCTTGTCCGGGATGAAGAACTATCAGCAGCAGTATGCTGGCGGCAATGGCCATAGCAGCGGTAATGTATGGCCAATAGCGACGCTTGGGTGTTTCCCGTGTCGTCTCCAGCCGCTTCATCAGCCGCTCGCTCAGATCAGCGGGCATCTGCGGTGTATCAGCATATTTGCGGTGGAGGGCTTCGCGGAGGTCGGTATCTTTATTGGTTGTCATATTGCTTCAGTTTTTTATATAGTTTCAAGCGGATTCTGTAGAGGCGGTTGGCCAAGGCGTGAGAGGTGGAGTCCATAATGTACGCGCATTCATCCAGTTGGCGGTTCTCGAAGTAGTGCAATGTGAGCAGCAGCCGTTCGTCGGGCGGCAGGTTGTCCATCAGCAGTTGTAGGCGCAATATACGTTCTTCGTTGCCAGTGGACAGTTCTGCCTCTAACTGCTCATTGCTGATGTCTGTCTGCCAAACTTCGGTGTCGTCAATCGAGACGATGAGCGGACGCTGGCGTTTCAGGAAGTCGAGCGTAAGGCGATAGGCAATACGACTGAGCCAGGTGGCGAGCGAAGCCCGCTTAGGGTCGTAGCTCGCGATGTGGCTGAAGGCACGAAGGAAGGTGTCCTGCGTCAGTTCCTCTGCATCCATCGCGTTGCCCACCTGACGGGCAATCATGGCGAAGACCTGCTGACCGTAGTGGCTGACCATCAGCCCCAGTCCCTTGCTCCCACCGCCTTTCACGGCTTCCACTATCTGTTCGTCTGTATTCACTTTGATGTATTGTTTGAGCTGTCTCTATTTATATATACGATTATTATCAGAAAATATCCCGCCCTGCCGGTATCTTTTTTTTGTTTTCTCTTCTTTAAAGTCCTTTTCCTATACAAAAGCTGGCAAGGATGCGCTTTTCCATCCTTGCCAACTTCGGCATTGTTGATGTTTCTTTCATCACAGGTCAACTCCACCACCTTTTGAGAGCGAGGCAGGAGGACGCTCAGTCTATCGGCTCGTAGCCCCGTGTTATGGTGGAGCGTGAGGCGGAGGTGTTGTCCCGGGCCTGCTTGGGTGTCAGGTTCTTGGCGGCCTTCTTGTCGTATTCCACTTTGCCGTTCTTCCAACTCTTCAGGATTTGCCATTCCATGGGCACCATCATGTCGCCCTTGCTTTCGATGATGACGATGTGATGTTCGGAGTCTGTCGTGCTGCCGGGTATCGGGCTACGGTGAACATAGATGTAGAAAGAAGAAGGCACCCTCTTGGAGTCGAAGGTATGGAACATGTCTTCCAATGCCCTTGAATGGTATTCGGAAGTGGGATTGAAGGAGAAATCCATGTCGGGATGCTCGTTCAGGAAAACCCATGTGGCCTGCTTGATCTGGCTCAGCACCGTGTCGGCCTGTGCGCTGGAGGGCAGTGTGTAGACGGTTCCCCATGTCTCGCTCTTCAGCTGGCGGGGCGAAATCGTGTTCGAGCGAATGACAAACTCCTCGTTATTCCAGTCCTTCTTCTCAATGGTAAAGGTGCTGTCGTGATAGACGTAGAACTGGCGGGTAGCGATGCCCTTCTGTTTCAGGATGGGCTGAAGCAGCCGCATGTATGCTTCCTTGTCGAATGGCACCATCTCTTTCGGTCTCCTGCCCACGCTGTCGGGCGTGTACTCATATCTGAAAGTGGCATATCCCTTGAGCCGCCACGGACTCACGTCACTTCCCGGCCAAGGGTCATAGCCGAAGGTGATGATTTCAGGCGCATGATAGTAAAACACATCCCTGTTTCGCCGATAGGTCTGCATGGTGTCGCCGCTGGCGTATTCTCCCAAGGCGATGGTATAGCGGACGCTGTCCACCCCGCCCCGGTGGTACTCCCAGCTGTAGCTCTCCTTGGCCTCGTCGGTGAGCTGCTGGCAGGTGCGGCGCATGGCATCATACGCCCGTTTCAGCCGCAGGGTCTCCATCTGGCGCACGCTGTCCTGTTTGTGCGCTATCGAGTCCCGTTTAGGGTCGCCTGTCGGAGGCGTAGGCTGGTAGTCGTTCATCAAGCCGCTGCCTATCATGATGGTCTTATGGAGACGACCGTCGTAATAGTAGGAAACGCGAACGCTTCTTCCCAACGCCTCCACTTCGCTCACGAGACTGTCAATCTTCGGATGGCCTTGCAGGCGTTGCTGTATCGTTCCCTGAGCCGATGTGCAGAGGGAGATGATGGTGGCACAAAGTGCAAATACTATTCTTTTCATATCTTGCTTGTCTTTTGTTACTGATGATTAGTATGCATCGTCATTAATGGCCATTTCCACTTGTTGGTTCATGCGGTTGCCACGTTCTCTGATTTCCCTTGTCATCTTCAGGTAGTCATCTTGCAGACTGCCATTCATTGGTGGTATCATTTCCATAGGCACCTGCTGCTCACTTTCCGTGAAGGCGTTTTCCGTCGAGAGGTCTGCATCGGCGAGGATGGGCTCAGGAGCCTCTTCCCTCGTTGACTGTTTGGCCATATAGTGTTTGGGCGGGCGTGGCGTTCGATACGGCTCTTTCATCTTCTTTACCGCGTCAGTTTCTTCCACGTTCTCCTCCTTCTTCTGCTGCTGTTCGTCCACCTCCTTGGCCGCTTTTTGGGGGTGCGTCATCGTGGTGTCTTTTTGCGCCACGAGCGTGGGTTGTCGATCTGTGTTGTCCGTATTGAAATGTATCACCAACAATAGGGCGATGCTGGCGGCAACGGTGATGGCTGTGGCGAAATATGCCCAACGGTGGCGGCGCTTAGGAGGCTCGTCCTCTTGAGCGATGCGCTGCATCAGACGATTGGTGAAGTCTTCCGGCAGCTTCATCCGCTCAGCGGCTTCGTTCGCGTGCTGAACAGCTTGGCGCAGTCCCTGATCTTTTAATTGTTCACTATTCTTCATTTCTTTCAAGGGTTTTAATAATGATGGCCAATCTTTTCCGTATCCATTGCAACCGCGAGCGGAGATAACTCTCGTTGCGTTCCACGATGGAAGAGATTTCACGAATCGGGCGGTTGTCGAAGTAGTAGAGGTTGAGCAACATCTGGTCGTCGGGCTTCAGCATGGTAATGGCGCTCTCCAAAAGTGAGACACGGTCGGGTGCGGTGTCGTCCAGCAGGGCGTCGGTCTCGTCGTCGGAGATGGTGTTCAACCAATGCGGGTCTACTTCTATCATAGGGGCCGTCCGTTGATGCTGCCGGTAGTGCTTCAGTGCCGTGTGGTAGGCGATGCGCATGAGCCATGTCGGGAAACTTGCCTGTCGGGCATCGAATCGAGCAAGGCTTTGGAAGGCTTCAAGCAGCGTGTCCTGCGTTGCCTCCTCTGCTTCTTCGGGCGAAGGAATCAATCGCGCCACCATCCGCAACACCTGCCCAGCATATCGGCTTGCAAGCTGGCGGAATAGTTCGGTCTGTCCGCCGAGAATGCGGCTGATGAGCAGCGTCTCGTCTTGTCGTGCTTCGGGTGTATTGCCTCTCGTTATTTCCATTCGCTTGATGCTTTCTACTTATATATTACCACCTTTTGGAAAAATATATAATCGTGAACCCCATTTTCTTTTGCTTTTCTTTCTGAAGTTTGCTGCGAAGTTACAGAAAAAGATGCAAAGAATGCCTCAACGAAACGGAAAAGTGTGTTTGAGGGCATAAAAAGAGTAACTTTGGCTTTGCTGAAAGGCTACGGGTAGGCGAACTTAGTTCGGGAATGGTCACTAACAGTCGGAAAAACTCAAATAAATTTGGTTTTTCCCTCATTTAATCGTAACTTTGTACCCAAATGTACCAGTAGGAATAGAAAATGAAGGTCATCGACTTGCTCAAAGACGACAGCGGGACACGCCACTTCTCGTTCGAGGTGCTACCGCCACTGAAAGGCACAGGCACCGACAGCCTGTTTGCCACCATCGACCAGCTGAAAGAATTTGCACCACTTTATATCAACATTACGACGCACCACAGCGAATATGTCTACAAGGAGTTGGACAACGGACAGTTCGAACGGCAGCGCATACGCCGCCGCCCAGGTACCGTGGCCATAGCCGCCGCCATTCAGCAGCGATACGGCATTGCGGTGATACCGCATGTGATTTGCAGCGGGGTGACAGTGGAAGATATAGAATACGAGCTGCTCGACTTGCAGTTTCTGGGCATCAGCAATGTGCTGCTGTTGCGCGGCGACAAGGCAAAAGATGACCGAACGTTCAAACCCACACGCGGTGGGCATCGCCACACAACGGACCTCATCAAGCAGGTGAACCGCTTCAACGAGGGATTCTTCGCTGACGGGACGCCCATCACGAACCTAGGTGAGCCCTTCAGCTATGGAGTGGCCTGCTATCCTGAGAAACACGAAGAGGCTCCGAACCTGGAGATGGACATGCAACATCTGCTGGAGAAGCAGCAGTTGGGCGCGCAGTATGCGGTGACGCAACTGTTTTTCGACAACCAGAAATATTTCGACTTCGTGGCCCGCGCACGCCAGATGGGCATCACCATCCCCATCGTGCCTGGCATCAAGCCGTTTGCCAAACTGTCGCAGCTCACCGTGGTGCCCCAGACGTTCCATTGTGACCTGCCGCAAGAGTTGGCTGCCGAGGTGGTGAAATGCAAGACTGACGACGATGCACGGCAACTGGGCATTGAGTGGGCCACCGAGCAATGCCGACAGCTCTACGCTGCTGGCGTGAGCAACATTCATTTCTACACGGTATCAGCGGTGGAGTCGGTCAAGGAAGTGACCAAACGATTGTTATGAGATTCGACGAGGTAATAGGTCAGGAAGACGCAAAAGAGCGACTGCTCAAGATGGTGAGCGACGGACGAGTGCCCCATGCCATCATGCTCTGCGGCCCACAGGGGTGCGGAAAGATGGCGTTGGCCATGGCCTTCGCCTCCACGCTGCTCGCGCAAAATGGTTCTAATGCCAACACTGAAGCGATGCTTCAGAAGATGGAGCATCCCGACCTGCACTTCACCTTTCCTACCATCAAGCGAAAGGGTTCGAGTAGCGAACACCAGCCTGTGAGCGACGAATACATCCGGGAGTGGCACCAGTTGATAGGACAAGGCCCCTACTTCTCGATGGACCAATGGATGAACACCATCGGCGCTGAGAACCAGCAGGCGGTTATCACGGGAGCCGAGAGCGACGAGCTAAGTCGCAAACTCAGCCTGAAATCCAGTCAGGGCGGATACAAGGTGAGCATCATCTGGCTGCCTGAACGCATGAACCTAACGAGTGCCAACAAACTGCTGAAGCTACTCGAGGAGCCACCCCAGCAGACAGTTTTTGTTATGGTTAGCGAAAATCCCGACATGCTGCTCGACACTATCCGCAGCCGCACTCAGCGCATCGACGTGAAACGCATCAGCGTGGAGGCCATCGAAAAGGCGCTGGTGGAACGCAGGGGCATAGAGCCAGACATGGCACACCGCGTGGCACGGTCGGCCAACGGCAGTTGGACTAAAGCCATCGAGGCCCTGAACGCTGACAACGAGAATCAAGCGTTCCTCGACATGTTCATCATGCTCATGAGACTGGCTTACCAAAAGAACATAAAGGAACTGAAACGATGGAGCGAGGTGGTGGCCACTTACGGCAGGGAAAAGCAGAAACGCATGCTGGAATATTTCATGCAGATGGTGAGGGAGAACTTCGTGTTCAACTTCCACACGCCCGAGTTGAACTACATGACACAAAACGAGGAAAACTTCTCACGTAACTTTTCTCGATTCATCAACGAGACCAATGTGGTGGAAATGTTCGAATTGATGCAGAAAGCTCATCGCGACATTGGCCAAAACGCAAGCGCAAAGATTGTGTTCTACGAAATGGCCCTGCAAACCATCGTGCTCATCATGAGAAAATAAATATACAACATATACATATGGACTTTAAAGACATGAAATTCGAAATAACGCGCGGATGCGACAGAGGACTGTGCCGACGCGGATGCGGACGACAAGACCGGCAACTGAATACCTACGACTGGCTAGCCGACGTCCCTGGAAACGCAGAAGACACCGACTTGGTGGAGGTGCAGTTCAAGAACACGCGCAAAGGTTATTATCACAACGTCAACAACTTGGACCTCAAGAAAGGCGACATCGTTGCCGTGGAGGCCAGCCCCGGACACGACATCGGAGTGGTGACACTCACGGGCAGACTTGTGAAACTGCAACTGAAAAAGGTGAACATCAAGTCGCCAGACGACATCAAACGCGTCTATCGCCATGCGAAACAGGTGGATATGGACAAGTATTTCGAAGCCAAAAGCCGCGAGCATGGCACCATGATTCAGAGCCGCCAGATTGCAAAAGACCTGGAACTGAAGATGAAGATTGGTGACGTGGAATATCAAGGCGACGGCAACAAGGCCATCTTCTACTATATCGCCGACGAACGAGTGGACTTCCGACTACTCATCAAGGTGCTGGCTGACACGTTCCACGTGCGCATCGAGATGAAACAGATTGGTGCCCGACAAGAGGCCGGACGCATCGGAGGGACAGGACCTTGCGGGCGCGAACTGTGCTGCGCCACGTGGATGAAGAACTTCGTCAGTGTCTCCACCAACGCCGCACGCTTCCAAGACATATCCCTCAACCCGCAGAAGTTGGCGGGAATGTGTGCCAAACTGAAGTGTTGCCTCAACTACGAGGTCGATGACTACGTGGAGGCCGGACGACGCTTGCCAGGAAAAGACGTTGTTCTGCAAACTGCTGACAACGACTACTTCATGTTCAAAACCGACATCCTTGCCGGACTCGTGACTTATTCCACCGACAAGAAACTGGCTGCCAACCTGGAGACCATCTCTGCCGAGCGGGCACGGGAAATCATAGAAATGAATAAAAGGGGTGAAAAGCCGTTGACCCTGAATGAAGACGACCAGCAAAGGGTGGTAAAAGGTCCCGTCGACCTATTGGCTGACGCTGACTTGAGCCGATTCGACAAGAGCAAGCGAAAGAAGAACAGGAATAAGCGGAACGACAACCGCAACCAGTCGAATGGTGAGAAACAAGCGCAGCAAAACAACAAGCCGCGGCAAAACCCACAAGGTCAGCCACAACGCAAAAACCAACACCAGCGCAACAACGCGCCGAGAAGGAAGGAAGAAGGCAACGAGTGAAAAAGCGTAGGTTTGACATATTAGCTCTATTGATGCTGTTCACAGCCTCTTTGTTGCTGGGTGCTTGCATAGGCAATAAGGTCTATGACCATTACGAGCACGTCCCATTGGCCGGATGGGAGAAGAACGACACTCTTATCTTCAGCATTCCCAAGTCGGCCATCACGGGCGGTAACTATATCATCGACTTGGGGTTGCGTATCAATCCTATCTATCCATTCACAGGACTGACGCTTGTTGTAGAACAAACCGTCTTCCGCCAAACCGACAATGCAAGCCACATTCTTTTCCGGCAACAAACCGACACGTTGGCTTGCAAACTCATCGACGAGCGAGGCAATGCCCAGGGGGCGGGGGTAAGCCATTTTCAATATCTGTTCAATGTCAGCGAGATGCCTCTGCAACCCACCGACTCGCTTCATATCCGCATACGCCACGACATGAAACGTGAAATCCTACCTGGCATTGCTGAAATTGGAATACAACTTCATCGGGAATAAGCGCTTATTCCCGATTTTCATTCTATACCTTATTATATAAGTGATTGCTTCACGTTCTCACCAAGTTCCGCCCTGCATCAATTCTCAGGAAGATGAACAATAGGAAAGTGAAGCCCCAAAGCGAGCTACCGCCGTAACTGAAGAATGGCAACGGAATACCGATAACTGGCGTCAATCCCAACACCATTCCTACATTGATGAACACGTGGAAAAGGAAAATGCTGACCACGCAGTAGCCGTAAACACGCCCGAACTTGAACGGTTGTCGTTCAGCCAAATGAATCAGCCTTAATATCAAAGCCAAGAACAGCAACAGCACACCCGCAGAGCCAACAAAGCCTTCTTCTTCGCCCACTGTGCAGAAAATAAAGTCGGTGTCTTGCTCAGGAACAAACTTCAGTTTCGTCTGCGTACCATTCAAAAAACCTTTTCCTTTAAGTCCACCCGAGCCTATGGCTATCTCGCTCTGATGGACGTTATAGCCTGCACCTGCAAGGTCTTCCTCCAACCCTAACAGCACGTTGATACGCACGCGCTGGTGAGGTTTCAACACATCGTTGAGCACGTAGTCGGCGGAATAGAAGAAGAGGATGCTGCTAAGGGAGAACAGGGCGATGTAGAAGTAGTTGGCAAGGCGTGCACTCAAGCCTTGATAGACCAAATAGCCAATCATTGCAGCACTGATGCCCAACTGCACCCACACGATGTCAAATGGAATCACATACTCTGAAAACAATAAGAATAGTAACGTGATGCCCAAGCTGTAGCCTATAATCGTAAACGCTCGTTTTTTGTCCTCACAATAGATATAAACCATTGCTGCCGAAAACAACTGCACAAGCAACAACACGACAAACTTGCCCACCGACGTGGGTGTGTCCCAAAGGAACAGACTTTCGAACTTGATGCCAAAGACAAAATAGAACACCATCGCAACAGCAGCAAACAAGATGCTTCCTGTCATTCCCTCGCGATAGAACATCAGGAAAAACGACAGATACACCAATGCCGAACCGGTCTCTTTCTGCAACACAATCATGCACATCGGAGCTAAAACGATGAGACATGCTAACGCAAAATTCTTCCAATTGTGAATGTTGAAACCATATGTGCTCATCAACTTCGACACAGCTAACGCTGTGGCAAACTTAGCAAACTCAGCGGGTTGCACGCGCACCGGCCCTAATACTAACCACGAACGCGAGCCTTTGATTTCGTGAGGATTGAAGATGGTGAGCAGCAACACCAAGAGTAAAAAGCCGTAGATGACATACGAGAATGTGTCGTAGAATCGGTCATCGAGCAACAATATCACGAAACCTATCACGATTGACGCACCTATCCACACAATCTGCATACCCGAACGGGTCGAGAGGCTGAAAATGTCGGTGTCGCCATAAGTGTACGACGCACCGCAGACACTGACCCATCCGAAGGTGAGCAGCGCCAAGTAGATGAGGATGGTTACCCAGTCGAGCGATGCAAGCACGCCGGGTTGCTTATCTGTTTCGTGAGCCATAACTGATTCTTCGTTTCTGGAATACTGAAGCCTGTGCCTGTGAGCCGGGTGAGAGTTTGCCGTGTAGGTATTGCTCTATCATCAAACCACCGATGGGTACGCCATATTCTGCACCGAAACCACCATTCTCCACATAAACGGCGATGGCAATCTTCGGGTCGTCCATCGGAGCAAAGCCCATGAAGACAGAGTGGTCGTGACCACGGTTCTGAGCGGTACCGGTCTTTCCGCACATGATGATGTCACTCCTATTCAGGCGCTTACACGTTCCACCCTGCACCGACGATCGCATGCCTTTTACCACATATTCATAAGAACGGCGGTCAGCTTTCGTGTAGTGCCGACGGGTGAACAGAGTGTCGAGCGGTTCACCTTTCACCTTCCTTACCACATGCGGCACATAGTAATAACCTCGGTTAGCAATAGTGGCGCCCAAGTTGGCAATCTGCAAGGGTGTCAGGTTCACCTCACCCTGACCGATGGCTATACTGATGATGGTAAGACCATTCCACGAGCCTTTGTAAGCATTGTCATAGAACTGAGCGTTTGGTATCAAACCACGTTTCTCGCCTGGCAAGTCCACACCCAACTTATAGCCGAAACCCATACTCACCATATAGTCACGCCACGTGTTCATGGCATCTTGTACAGTCGGATATTTCTTTCTGTTGCCAAGCATGTGGTACAAGCCCCAACAAAAATAGCCGTTGCACGACGTACTTAGTGCGGGAACAAGGGGCAACGGAGCTGGATGGCCGTGACAACCCACCTTCAGACTACCATATCTGAAACCGCGGCTACAGGGATATCGCGTTTCGGAAGTGATGATTCCTTCAGTCATGAAGGTCAAGCCCTGTGACGTTTTGAATGTCGAGCCTGGAGGGTACTGACCCATGATGGAACGGTTCAACAGAGGCTTCCAAGGGTCGAGTGACAGTTCTTTCTGGTTCTTACCACGCTGACGTCCAATCATCAAGCGAGGATCATATGACGGTGAAGACACCATACACAACACTTCACCGGTAGATGGTTCGATGGCAACAATAGAGCCTATCTTTCCTTCCAGCAGGCGCTCGCCCAAAGCTTGAAGATCCAAATCGATGCTCAGCGTAAGGTCTTTACCAGCAATAGGTTTCTGGTCGTAAGCGCCGTTCATGTATTTTCCCTGCACTCGTCCGTGAGCATCACGTAGTAGAATCTGAACGCCTTTCTGACCTCTCAACTGTTTCTCATAGGAACGCTCCACACCTTGCTTGCCGATATAGTCGCCAGGTTGGTAGTAGTCGTCTTCTTCAATGTCGCTCGGGGACACCTCAGCAACATCACCCAATACGTGGCCGGCATACGGATAGCGGTATTCACGCACCGTTCTGCGTTGAACATAAAAACCAGGAAAACGGTACATCTTCTCTTGGAAGATGCTGAACTCTTTGTCACTCAGCTGACTCATGAAGATTTGCTGCGTATAAGGCGAATAGCCAGGATTTTTGTTGCGGTCCTTGATATCGTTCATGCGTTGCACGAAATACTCCTGGCTGACACCTATCGTACGGCAAAACTCAGCAGTATCCAAATGGTCTTTGGCCTCGTTCATCACCACCATAATGTCGTAAGCAGGCTGGTTATACACCATAAGCTTACCCGTACGGTCGTAAATGACGCCACGAGAAGGAAACTCGATACGCTTCAAGAAAGCGTTCGAGTCGGCGTTCTTCTTGTAGTCGTCGCTCATCAACTGCAACATGAACAACCTCACGATATAGACGGCTACGATGACAACCGCCACCCCGCCTATCACTAATCGACGATGGGAGAGATTATAATCTTTCACACACTAACCCTGAAATTCTCTATCACCAACAGCAACAACATCGTAATGCAAAAACTGCCACCGATAGACTCCAACCACTGCAGCCAATTGAAGAAGTTGAAGGTCTCCAGCGTATAAAAGAGCACAAAGAACACCAAAACACAAATACTGGCGTAAGCCGTGAACTTGCCAATTCCCAGCGTCCTCATTGAAGGCCAAAGGTCCTCAGCACTGTCACGCGGAACGAACAACTCCAGCAAATAAGGCTGCAGCAAGCCCACAAATGTCATCGAACCTGCAGCGACACCTGGCGTATTCGAGAAGATGTCCACGCAAAGACCCATTATGAAACTCAACGCTATTATCGCCCATCGCGCATAACCGCGACGGAACAGCAACACCAAGTAGACATATACCATCGGAGTGGCACAGCCGAAAAGGTGTATGTGGTTCAACACCAAAGCTTGAGCCAGCAACACAACTACAAAGGCCACCAAGCCTTTCATCAGTTCGACATTCATAATAGTGTCTTTTTGCGCAAAATCCGATTAGAGTTTCATTTTTCCTTATTACCCTTTTGCAGCAGTCAACGCCCTTCTTTCGGTTTGATGGAATCTTGGGCGGCACGCAGCACTTTCAATCGTTCCTCCATCGTCGCATCGTCGATTACGCACACATCACGCAACCGACCGAAATCGGTTGCCAGTTTCACTTGCAACCGATACGACAAACCGTTGCCCGAATTATACACATGCATGATTTTTCCCACAAGTATACCTGGAGGGAACACCGACGAATAGCCGCTCGTCACCACTTGCTCGTAGAGCTTGAAACGGGCGTGACGCGGAATATCATCAACGTACGCCAGACTCGGGTCGCCGCCATTCCAATGCAAATAACCGAAGTAACCGCGGTCCTTGATAGCGCAACTGATATACGACTGCGTGTTGAGTACAGGAATAACAACGGAATAGTTGGGCGATGTGAGATACACAATGCCCACAATGCCGTTTCCACTTACCACACCCATATCGCACCGCACACCGTCGTTCTCACCTTTGTTGATTGTAATGAGATTGTCAGGACGGCCCAACTCGTTGCTGACCACCTTGGCGGGAATCAGCTTAAATTGCGAAAGCATCTCAATCTGACTGCTGTGCATGAATGCAGAGTCGCCTGTCACATCGACAAGCCGCTCGCCCATACGAGCCACCTGCTGCTCCAAGTAAGCATTGCGCTGAGTCAGTTCCTCATTCACTTTGACAAGCGAGAAGAACTGCTCCACGTCGCTTCCCATCTCGTAAACCTTACCCGAGACGGTATTGGCCGACGTGAACCAGACGCTGCCTTGATAGCTATTGTACTTGAACAGCATCACAAGGCTAGCTACTTCAAGCAACAGAAACACAAACCAGTGGTTGTGTTTCTGCAGGAAATCCATCAGATTGCGCATCCTTCAGAGCCTTTTGTAGAACGAGGAAAAGGACTATCGCATGAGGAACGAGAAACGGTCTACGTTCTTCAGCGCAATTCCAGCGCCCTTTGCCACGCTGTGCAAAGGATCTTCGGCAATGTGGAAGTTGATGTTGATCTTGTCCTTCAAACGCTTGTCAAGACCGCGAAGCAAAGCGCCGCCGCCCGTCAGATAGATGCCGTTCTTCACAATGTCGGCATAAAGCTCGGGAGGAGTATTTTCAAGTGCAGAGAGCACAGCGTTTTCAATCTTTGCCACAGTCTTGTCGATGCAATGTGCAATCTCCTGATAGCACACAGGCACCTCCATAGGCAGGGCCGTGATTCGGTTCGGGCCGTGAACGGTATAGTCCTCAGGAGCCTCTTCGCCCAAATCAGTCAGCGCGCTTCCCACGTGAATCTTGATACGCTCGGCCATACGCTCACTAACCTTTACATTGTGCTGACGGCTCATATACTCCTGAATGTCGGCGTTCAAGTCGTCGCCTGCAGTACGGATAGAGTTGTTCGACACAATGCCGCCCAACGAAATCACAGCAATCTCAGTAGAGCCACCGCCGATGTCAACAATCATGTTGCCCTCGGGAGCCTCAACATCGATACCAATACCAATAGCAGCAGCCATCGGCTCGAAAATCAAGTATACGTCGCGACCGTCAGCATGCTCGGCACTATCGCGCACTGCACGCAGTTCCACTTCGGTAGAGCCCGAAGGCACACCAATCACCATGCGGAGCGACGGAGAGAACAGGCGGCTGCCTGTGTGTACTTTCTTAATCAATCCACGCATCATCTGCTCGCAAGCCGAGAAGTCAGCAATCACACCGTCGCGCAACGGGCGAACGGTCTTGATGTTCTCATGCGTCTTCTCGTACATCAACTTAGCCTCGTCGCCAACAGCTATCATCTTGTTGGTGTGGCGGTCGAGTGCTACCACAGATGGCTCATCTACCACAATCTTGTCATCACTGATAATAATCGTGTTTGCAGTTCCCAGGTCCATTGCAATCTCCTGGATGAATGAAAAAAATCCCATCGTAATGAAAAAAATTTAAGTCTTTGAAAATTCCTTTATTTTATCTCTTTTCTAACATCAGCATCATTTCTTGGCGAACCAATTGTGAATGGCGGTATCATAGTGGCTGCTAACGCCGAAAGCGCGCTCGGCAAACATGCGGCGGTCTTCGATGTCGGTCTGTGCACCCTTGCGGTTCAAGATGTCGAGCAACACGCTGTACTCGGCCTTGCTGGGCACAATTACCACATCGTTGAAATTCTTCGCACCAGCACGGATAAGCGAGATTCCACCAATATCAATCTTCTCGATGATATCAGCCTCTCCGGCACCGCTTGCCACAGTTTGTTCAAAGGGATAAAGATCCACAATGACCAAGTCGATTTCAGGAATCTCATATTCCCGCATCTGCTGTTGGTCGCCCTCGTTCTCACGACGGCCAAGAATGCCTCCGAAAACTTTCGGATGGAGCGTCTTCACGCGTCCCCCAAGAATCGAAGGATAAGTTGTCACACTCTCTACGGTCTGACAGTCGTAGCCCAGCGACTCAATGAATTTCTGGGTTCCGCCCGTAGACAGGAATTTCACGCCCTCGGCATTCAACTTGGCGAGCAGCTCGTCCAAGCCGTCTTTATGGAACACCGACACCAGCGCTGTCTTGATTTTCTTTGTTGCAGCCATAATTTCTTCGTACATTATATATTTTGGAACTGCAAAGATAAGAAAATCCCGCGGATTGAGCAACTGTTTTTTGCGGAAAATTTTCATTTCCAAGAAAGAAATTATCACAAGTCAATTTATGCCATTTTGTAAAACATTTTCAATTAATTACTAATTTATTTTACAAAATACCTCTCAGAATAGCAATTTGTCAGCCTAGCGGTCGAAAAACAGCTAAAAATGGCCATTTTTCCATCATTTTCACAACTTATTGGAAACCAACAAATTAGCAGCAATCCCGCCCAAAACATCCTAAAAAGAAAGACTCCAGCAGTTGTCAAAGCTATGCTTTAACCCTCCAAAAGCATAGCTTTGAGGCGCCCAAAGCATACATATTGGACCGCAAGAGTTATGCTTTGGTAAGGTAAAAGTATAGCTCTTACGAAAAAACAGACCAAAAAGTTCATCAAAAGCTCGGCCAATCAGGACGATTCTCATGATTTTTCACAAAATCACCCCTCGTTTTGAGCTAAAAATGCAGTGGAAAATGAATAAATAATTCGGAAAAAAATCAACAAAAATTAACCGCAAAATGCCGTAAAAACACAAATCTTTCAAAATGTTCACGCCCACAAACGACAAATGAAAGCAAACAAAAAGCCCTGCAAACTTGACGTCTGCAGGGCTTTCACATTCGATGTAGCGGGAGAGGGACCCGAACCCTCGACCTCCGGATTATGAATCCGACGCTCTAACCAACTGAGCTATCCCGCCATCCATGTTTCCTTGAATGCGGGTGCAAAGGTAATACAAACTTTTCAATTCACCAAAAAAAACATGCAAATAATTTGTTAGTGGGAGATTTTTTCATTATTTTTGCAACGAGAAGGACACGTCTGTTAAACAAAACTACAACCCCAGCGCATGAAAAAGCAGAAAATCATCATTGAACACGAACTGAGGTCGAATTCGCAACCCATCATCTGGCAGCTCATCAGCACGCCGGAAGGATTGGCCAGATGGATTGCCGACGACGTGCAACAAAATGGCGACACCATTAAGTTCACGTGGGGCGAAGTGTGGAAGCACCATGAAACGCGAGAAGCCGCCATCATCGAGATCGAGCGAAACCACAGGTTCAGAATCAGATGGGCCGACGAGACCGACGAGGAAGCATATATGGAACTGAGGATGGAGCATAGCAACATCACAAACGACTACATCCTGTCCATCACCGACTTCGCCTTAGAGGAGGATGTTGACACACTCTACGACCTATGGGACGACAACCTGAAACGGCTGCGCCACTCCAGCGGACTGTGAAAAAATGGTAAAGTCTTTCGGTGTTACAAGCTTTTTTATTACCTTTGCAGCCTGATTGTGCGCACGCAAGCGCACGCGCTATTTCTATAAGGTGAGATGTTTCGAGTCAAAAAGTTAGACATTTTCATATCCAAGCAATTCGGGCTGCTCTTTGTTGCCACATTCTTCATCTGCCAGTTTGTGCTGATGATGCAATTCCTTTGGCGATATATCGACGAGCTTATCGGTAAAGGCCTCTCGATGGAGGTGATGGCCCAATTCTTCTGGTATATGAGCCTGATGCTTGTGCCTCAAGCGTTGCCGTTGGCCATTCTGCTTTCTTCGCTCATCACATTCGGAAACTTGGGCGAAAGTTCAGAGCTCACGGCCATCAAGTCGGCAGGCATCTCGCTGATGCAGACTTTCCGCCCGCTCATCATCATCTCCATCCTCATCACGGCGGTTTCTTTCTTCTTCCAGAACGACATCGGCCCCAAAGCCAACATGAAGATGACGCAGCTGCTCATTTCGATGAAGCAGAAAAGCCCTGAGCTTGAGATTCCAGAAGGCATCTTCTACGACGGAATACCCAACTGCAACCTCTACGTGCAGAAGAAGAACATGAAGACGGGCAAACTCTACGGAATCATGATCTACCGCATGACGGGAAGCTATGAGGACCAGGAAATCATTTTGGCCGACTCGGGAATGCTTCAGGCTACGGCCGAGAAGAAACACCTGGTGCTCAGCCTGTGGGATGGAATGTGGTATGGAAACTTGCAGGCCGAATTAGGAAGAACTGCTGCTGTTCCTTATCAAAGACAAGCCTTCGTTACGAAGAAACTGGTACTCGACTACGACGGAGACTTCAACCTGACTGATGCCACAACGCTTTCGAACAATGCCCGAGGAAAGAGCCTCGCTCAGATATTTCACGACAAAGACTCGATGGTGCAAATCTACGACAGTATCGGGCTTCAATTCTACAAAAGTGCGAAAGCAAGATACTATCGGTTGCACGACGTGTCGAAAAAAGACTCGCTCTTAGCTTTGAAAAGAGCTGAAGAGAAGACTTTCAGGCTCGACTCTGCATACGCGAAACTCTCCAACGAGGATAAGCAGAACGTTGTGAACATCGCGTTGGGCAACGTGAGATCGGAAAGTAGCGAACTGACTTTCAACGCAATGATGACCAGCGACGGCGACAAAATTATACGTCAACACGACATAGAAGCCATCAACAAATTCACGTTGGCCCTCTCGTGCCTCATCTTCTTCTTCATCGGAGCCCCATTGGGAGCCATTATCCGCAAAGGCGGACTCGGCATTCCCGTCATCATATCGGTCATCGTGTTCATCGTGTTCTACATCCTCGACAACACTGGATATAGAATGGCGCGCGGAGGAATGTGGACCGTGTGGTTTGGAAAAGGGTTGGCTACAGCCGTGCTGACGCCGATTGCCGTTTTCGTTACCTACAAAGCCAACAACGACTCGGTGGTGTTCAATCTTGACGCCTATCGCAATTTCTTCATGCGATTGCTGGGACTGAGGCTGAAACGGCACGTATTCGGTAAAGAGGTCATCATCAACGATCCCGATTATCCTGCCGACGCCACTCGTCTGAGTGTCATCAACAAAGATGTTACCGACTATTCTCACCAGCACAAGCTGATGCTTATGCCCAATCCCATCAAAGTGTTCTTCCGCTACGAGCCCGACCACGAGATTGAGCGCATCAATGAAGAAATGGAGCAGGTGATTGAAGACTTGTCGAACACCAAAGACAAGCACATCCTGACGGAACTCAACCACTACCCCATCCTATCAGATAAAGCCCACACAAGGCCTTTCGAGCGCAGATGGATGAATATTCTTGCGGCCATAATAGTCCCTGTTGGCCTGTTCCTCTATATCCGCATGTGGATGTTCCGTCTGCGACTGCTCCGCGACTTGCGAACCATCAAGACCACCAACTCGAACATCATCAGCCGAATCAGGCAACTTGGCCATCAATCATAATAGCACCCCGCACACCCCATATATATAATAAGGTATATGAAAGACTTCAAACTCAGCAGCATCGAAGCTGCCATAAAAGACTTCAAAGAAGGGAAATTCGTCATCGTGGTTGACGATGAGGATCGCGAAAACGAAGGCGATCTCATCATTGCCGCCGAAAAAATAACACCCGAGAAAGTGAACTTCATGCTCAAGCACGCACGAGGAGTGCTCTGCGCCCCTATCACTCTTTCGCGTTGTGAAGAACTCGATCTGCCCCATCAGGTACAAGACAACACATCGGTGCTAGGCACTCCTTTCACGGTGACTGTAGACAAACTCGAAGGATGTACCACAGGTGTATCGGCTCACGACCGCGCTGCCACCATCTTGGCATTGGCTGATCCGAATAGCACCCCTCAAACCTTCGGACGTCCAGGCCACATCAATCCCCTCTATGCCCAAGATAACGGCGTGTTGCGCCGAAGCGGACATACCGAGGCGGCCATAGACCTTTGCAAGATGGCTGGGCTCTATCCTGCCGCAGCACTAATGGAAATCATGAGCGACGACGGAGATATGGCCCGCATGCCCGAGCTGACAAAACGAGCACAAGAATGGGGAATGAAGATTATTTCCATCCGTGACATGATAGCCTATCGGTTGCAGAGGGAATCGCTCATTGAGGTGGGAAACGAAGTAGACATGCCTACTCAATACGGGCACTTCCGATTGATTCCTTTCCGCCAAAAAAGCAACGGGTTGGAACATATGGCCCTCATTAAGGGTTCGTGGGACAAAAATGAACCTATCTTAGTACGTGTTCACTCATCGTGCGCAACGGGCGACATACTGGGCAGCATGCGATGCGATTGTGGCGAACAACTGCACAAGTCGTTGCAAATGATTGAGAAAGAGGGGAAAGGAGTGCTTGTATATATGCAACAAGAAGGGCGCGGCATCGGCCTGATGAACAAGATTGCCGCTTACAAGTTGCAGGAACAAGGTATGGATACTGTAGAGGCCAACGTGCATCTGGGATTCAAGCCTGATGAACGCGACTACGGATGTGGTGCGCAAATGTTACGTCATCTTGGTGTTCACAAGATGAAACTGATGACCAACAACCCCACAAAGCGTGTCGGATTGGAAGCTTATGGGTTGGAAATCGTTGAGAACGTGCCCATCGAAATCACACCCAACCAATACGACTACCGTTATCTGAAAACAAAGCAAGACCGAATGGGACATACTTTACACTTGAAGTAAAAAGAAGAGTTCCATGAACTAATAACAAGAAACTGACTCTTGACGAAGGTAAGGCAAAAAAGGAAATATATAGGCATAAAGAAAGAAAAAAATGGGATTTTGTGAAATATTGACAGGAATTTTTCGTTTTAACGAATAAAATGTTTAATTTTGCAACCCGAATTCACATTAGGACTTTCAAAACAATATGGCACAATTATCAAACCGTCTGAACCGACTCGCCCCATCTGCAACGTTAGCTATGTCGCAGAAAAGCAGCGAGATGAAGGCAAGTGGCATTGACGTCATCAACATGAGCGTCGGCGAACCCGATTTCAACACCCCAGACAACATTAAAGAAGCAGCCAAGAAAGCCATTGACGACAATTGGTCGCGCTATTCGCCCGTTCCCGGCTATCCTGATTTGCGCAAAGCCATTGTTGCCAAATTGAAAAACGAAAACAACCTCGATTACTCCATCAACGAAGTGCTTGTGTCGAATGGTGCCAAGCAAAGCGTATGCAACACCATCATGGCGCTTGTCAACGATGGCGATGAAGTCATCATACCAGCCCCCTATTGGGTCAGCTATCCGCAAATGGTGAAATTGGCGGGAGGCGAACCTGTCATTGTTAACGCAGGATTCGAGCAAAACTTCAAGATGACACCCGAGCAGCTTGAGGCTGCCATCACGCCGAAGACGCGAATGCTCATCCTTTGTTCGCCCAGCAATCCAACTGGCAGCGTATACTCCAAAGAAGAGCTTCGAGGATTGGCCGATGTCATTTTGAAACATGAAGACATATTTGTGTTGGCAGACGAAATCTACGAGCACATCAATTATATAGGCAAGCATGAATCAATAGCGCAATTTGATGGAATGAAAGAACGTTCAATCATCGTTAATGGCGTTTCGAAAGCCTATGCAATGACAGGTTGGCGTATTGGATACATTGCAGCACCTGAATGGATTGTTAAAGGCTGCAACAAGTTACAAGGTCAATACACCAGCGGACCGTGCTCTGTGAGCCAAAAAGCCGCCGAAGCCGCATACACACTCGACCAAGGTTGCGTGGAAGAAATGCGTCAGGCATTTGAACGCAGACGCGACCTCATTGTTGAACTGGCAAGCAAGATTCCTGGATTGGAAGTGAACAAGCCAGAAGGAGCATTCTATCTATTCCCAAAATGCAGCAGTTTTTACGGAAAAAGCTTTAAAGATGGTGATGCCGTAAAAACTATTGAAAACAGCACTGACCTTGCCATGTATCTGCTGGAAGTGGGACATGTGGCAACTGTAGGGGGAGATGCATTCGGTGATCCCGATTGTTTCCGCATGAGTTATGCCACCAGCGACGACAACATCCGTGAAGCCATAAGCAGAATCGGAAATGCTTTAGCACAGCTGAAGTAAGGAATAAACTATAGTCCAAAAAGAGGAAAGGCCAACTGGCAACTTAGAAAAAAACGAAATATACCGTTAAATATCCTTAATTCAATGGTTTGTTTCCCATATTTTAGTATCTTTGCGTGTTGATTGTGATAAAGTATCAAAGAAGAAAAACTGAGTACAAAGCACATTAACGTTAAATCCGATATTCAACAACTTAAATTTATTAATAACCAAAAAATTAAAAATTAAATTATGGCTAATAATCAAAAAGCAGCAGCCCCGAAGAAAAAATCTCAGGGCTTCCAGGGAGTTCAAGCAGCAATTTGGATCATCGTATTCTGCTTCATTGCAGCTGTTTGTTTCTACAAGTTCGTACTCGGTAACCCCGCTAACTTCGTTGACGGAGACCCCTCTAATGCAGTGAAAGACGGAAGTCTCCTCGGTCTCGTCTACAAAGGCGGTATCGTTGTGCCTGTGATCATCACGTTGCTGTTCACTGTGATTGCTCTCTCTATCGAGCGCTGGCTTGCTCTCCGCACAGCATTCGGTAAGGGCAAACTCCCCAAGTTCGTTGCTAACATTAAGGCTGCCCTCGCAGAAGGTGACTTCGCAAAGGCTCAGAAGCTTTGCGACGACCAGAGAGGTACTGTTGCTAATGTTGTAGGCGCTTCTCTGAAGGCATACAAGGACATGGAGGCAACAACAGGCTTGAAGAAGTCTCAGAAGATTGCCAAGATCCAGCAGGCTCACGAAGAGGCCACTCAGCTCGAGATGCCCACTCTGCAGATGAACATGCCTATTCTGGCTACTATCGTTACTCTGGGTACGCTGACCGCTCTGTTCGGTACTGTGGTAGGTATGATCCGTTCGTTCGCAGCTCTGGCTGCTGGTGGTGGTGGTGACTCTCTCGCCCTGTCACAAGGTATCTCTGAGGCTCTGGTGAACACGGCTTCTGGTATCTTGACATCTTGGGGTGCTGTGATTGCCTACAACTACTACACGAACAAGATTGACAAGTTGACATACGCCCTCGATGAGGTTGGTTATTCAATCGCTCAGACCTACGAAGCAAACCACACAGAAGAGGCTTAATTTTTGCTAACCCTTAAAAACATTTATCGCTATGGGTAAAGTAAAAATTAAGAAGCAAGACGTCTGGATTGACATGACTCCTATGTCAGACGTGATGGTGCTTCTGCTGACATTCTTCATGATGACATCTACGTTCGTGAAGAATGAACCGGCAAAAGTACTCACCCCGGCATCTGTCTCGGAGATCAAAGTTCCAGAGAAAGACGTGCTGAATATTCTTGTCGATTCAGTTGGCAAGGTATTCATGGGCATGGACAATCAGGCTCAAATCAAGGAAGTGCTCGCCGACATGACTGGCTCGTACGGAGTGTCCTTGAATGGTGAGCAACAAGCCAAGTTCCTTCAGGACGCCATGTGGGGTGTACCTATGGGGAATTTGTCTGAATACCTGAACCATGATATCAACGAGATGAATGCGCTCATCAGAGGTGAAGGCGCAGGTATCCCTCTCGACAGTATTGACGGTGGATTGAGCGAATTCCAAAACTGGGTGAAAGCTGCAAAGGGCGTCAACGACGACCTCAAGGTTGCCATCAAAGCTGACGGAAACACTCCTTACAAAACCATCAAGCTGATTATGAACGAGTTGCGTGACATCAACGAGAACCGTTACTATCTGATCACTCAATACAAGACACAGGAGGACTAAAGCATGGCAAAACAGAAAGCAAGCAAACAGAAGAAAGTTAATGTCCGAGTCGACTTCACGCCGATGGTGGACATGATGATGCTTCTTATCACGTTCTTCATGCTCTGTACCTCTTTGGCTAAGCCTCAGACAATGGAGTTGACGATGCCTAGCAACGACAAGAACATGCAAGATGAAGACAAGTCGGTGACAAAAGCCTCCTACACTATCACAATGTATGTAGGCGCCGACGACAAACTCTATTATGTTGCAGGATTGCCCGACTACAACAACCCCGAATGCATCAAAGAGACCACTTGGGGAAAAGAAGGTATCCGCAAAGTACTGATTACACACGTTACTGAAGACGGCACACAGCCTGTGCAGCAGGTAATGCTGGCAAAGGCAAAGCTCGATGAAAAGAAACTTGCCGACCCGAAACATTGGACAGACTCATTGTATAACCTTGAGCTCTCGAAAATCAAAGGCGGTGATGTCACAGGAACTGGAGAGAAAATCCAGACTATGACCGTCATCATCAAGCCCACAGAAGGTGCCAGCTACAAGAACGTAGTGGAAGCCCTCGACGAGATGCAGATTTGCAGTATTGGTAAATATGTCATCGACGACATTAATTCGGACGACGAGAAGTTGCTTGAGCAACGTGGAATTAAATAAGTCGGTGCTAATTACTAACCATTTAAAAAGTAAAGAACATGTCTAAAATCGATTTGGTAAACAATGATTGGGTAGATATCGTGTTCGAAGGAAGAAACCAAGAATATGGAGCATACAAGCTTCGTAAGGGCACTTCCAAGAGAAACGTGTTTTCTATCTTGGCCATGCTTGCTTTAGCTGCACTCGTTTTCATCGGAATCAGTCTGAAGACTATTATTGAGAGTAGTACCAAGAAAGTTGCCGTTACCCAAGTACAGGAACTTTCTGCACTCGAGAAGCCGAAAGAGAAGGCTGAAGTGAAACAGAAGAAAGTTGAAATCCAGCAACCTGAAAAGGTCGTTGAGCGTGTAAAGAGCTCTGTGAAGTTTACAGCACCTGTCATCAAGAAAGACGATGATGTGAAACCTGAAGACGAGCTGAAGACGCAGGACGAACTTATGAACACCAAGACCGCCATCGGTGCCCTCGACGTAAAGGGTAATGACGATGCCAACGGTGAGGTGCTCAAACTGAAGGAAGCTGTCGCACAACCCGAACCCAAACCTGAAGTTGAAAACAAGGTGTTCGACGTTGTAGAACAGATGCCATCATTCCCCGGCGGTAACTCTGCCCTGATGGAGTATCTGCAACAGAACGTGAAATATCCTGTTGTTGCTCAGGAGAACGGTGTTCAAGGTCGTGTTGTCGTGTCATTCGTCGTTGAGAAGGATGGTTCGATTACCGACGTGAAGGTCGTTCGTTCGGTAGACCCGTCACTTGACAAGGAAGCCGCTCGCGTCGTAAAATCGATGCCTCGTTGGATTCCTGGTAAGCAGAACGGATCGGCTGTGCGTGTGAAATACAATGTTCCTGTTTCATTCAGATTGCAGTAAAACATGAAACGTAATATATCTTACACTATCGTAGGATTAACACTGACGGCGTGCCTTTGGGCTTCTTGCTCAGGCAACAAGTCCAAAAGCGGCCGTACAGACACTTATTCGTCAGGGGTGATTGATTTCGCCTCTGACGAAAGTTTTAGTCCCATCATCGAAGAAGAAAGAGAAGTCTTCGAGGCAACCTATCCCAAAGCAAAAGTCAACCCCATCTACACTAACGAGTCTGACGGTATGGAGATGTTGCTGAACAAGAAAACCTATCTTCTTATCACAGCAAGAGACTTCAAACCCGAAGAACTCAAGAACTTGAAAGACCGTGGATATGCGCCACGCACCATCCGTTTGGCATATGATGGCCTTGCGCTTATCATCAACAAAGAGAACACCGACTCATGCATCACCGTAAAGGATATCGCACGTATTCTCGATGGCTCAGCCACAAAATGGAGCGACATTTATCCCGGTTCTAAACGAGGCGATATCACACTTGTCTTCGATAACGAGAAATCATCAGCTGTCCACTATGCCGAGGATTCCATTCTTGGTGGAAAACCCATTACCAGTAAAAATGTTACCGCAGCCCAAACAAGTGCTGAAGTGGTCAACTATGTAGCCAAGACACCAAACGCCATTGGTATCATCGGCAGCAACTGGCTCAACGACAAGCGTGACACCACCAACCTCACCTTCAACAAGAATATTCGCTTAATGTCAGTAAGTAAGCTCGACACTGCTACACCCAACAACAGCTGGAAGCCTTACCAATACTACATTTATAACAATAACTACCCACTCATTCGCACCATCTACGGATTGCTCAATGATCCGCGCAATGGCTTGCCTTGGGGATTTGCCCATTTCATTGAATCTGCAAAAGGCCAGATGATTATTCTGAAAGCAGGACTGCTTCCCGTCAACGGGCAAATCACAATCAGAAGTGTTAATGTTAACTAACAAATTGAACGTTAATCATACATTTACGTCATAAGATTAAAACTTGCAAGAATAAAACTCATACGTTTAACTTAAAGAGAGAGAATTATGAAAGCTATCAAATATCTGGTTATGGGAGCATTGATGCTAGGTTTCAGCGCTCCTGCTATGGCCCAAGACAAGGCCGTTATCGATCAAGTGACTAAAATCATTCAGTCGAAAACTGATGTTGACAAACAACTCAAACCTATTGTTAGTGCCAACAAGAAGAACCCCGCCATGCTGACTGCCATCGGTCGTGCATTCTTGGATGCAAACGACAAAGTAAATGCTACGAAGTATGCTGAAATGGCTATGGCTCGCGACAAGAAGTTTGCTAAGGCTTACATCCTCCTCGGTGACGTTGCTGTTGCTAATGATGATGGTGGAAAGGCTGCCGAGTGGTATCAGCAAGCTAAATACTTTGACCCGAAAGATCCCGAAGGCTATTTCAAGTATGCTAACATCCTTCGTGGCCGTAGCCCCGAAGAAGCAGTTGCTAACCTCAACGATTTGCGCACCCAGCGCCCCGACATTGCTGTCGACGCATTGGCTGCACGTATCTACTACAACTCGCACCGTATGGATCAGGCCATTCAGTACTATGAGAAAGTGACTGACCTTTCCAAACTTGAGGACGTTGACGTGACCAACTATGCAATGGCTACATGGATGAACCAAAATCGTGAGAAGAGTCTCGAAGTTGCCAAGCATGGTCTCACACGCGATGCTCGCAAAGCTGCATGGAACCGTCTGGCTTTCTACAATTTGACTGATATGGAGCGCACCGACGAGGCTCTGCAATATGCCGATGCCCTCTTCAACCGTTCCGATAGTGCTAAGATTTCAGGCTACGACTATATCTATTATGGTACAGCCCTGAAGAATGCTAAGCAATACGACAAATCCATCGAGATGTTCCTCAAAGCCGCCGAAGCCAACAAGGACAACAAGGAGCAGCTCAACATGACCCACAAAAATCTGTCTGACGCTTATATCGCTATGGACGATTTCGAGAATGGTACCAAGTACTACGATCTCTATCTCTCCGAGAAAGACAAGCCCAGTGCTTACGACATCGCAGGTCTTGCTACTATCTATCAGAAGATGGGTGCCGACAAGACTGGTGACGAGCAGGCTGCAGCTTTTGCAAAGGCCGATGCTACCTACGCTAAACTGGGTGAGACCTATCCCGAGCAGATTGACTACGCCAACTTCATGCGCGCTCGTCTGGCTGGTGCTATGGATCCCGATAGCGAAAAAGGTCTTGCAAAGCCCTTCTATCAGGCCATCGTTGACCACCTCGGCAATGCTGACAATCGCGACAGCGGCGACAACATGCGTCTGATTGAGGCCTACCGCTATCTTGGTTCATACTATTACCTGAACAAGGACGAGGCAACGTCTATCGCCAACTTCAAGAAGATTCTCGAAATCGCTCCCGAAGACGAGGCTGCAAAGGCCGCTCTTGAAGCTCTCGGCGTGAAGTAATATGTAAGACATTAGAAATATTATAATAATTGAACGAACCGGTTGACAGACAATCGGTTCGTTTTTTATTTCCGTCAAAGACCACAAATGACATTGTCAAAGCTATGCAATGACACGGTCAAAGACCATCAATGAGACTGCTAAAAGCCACAAATGACAAACTCAAAACAATGTAGACATGTGACCGAACAGGAAACGAACGAACAGTTGAACAGTTTTGTGTGAGAAACTGCTATAGAAGTTTATTATTATATATATAATAATAGAAGGTATTTGAACACACAAGCGGAAACTGTTCAACTGTTCGTTCGCATGTAGACTTTTCTTTCAAGAAAGGAATACTTTGCTTTTCATTGTTTCTGCACATCTTTGTGGCTTTTTGTATCATACCTACATAGCTTTTAAGTTAATGTTCTGAAAATGTTCGTTTATTACTGCGTTTTTTTGTAAATTTGTATCGTTAATTGTCACAAAAACAATCAAAACAAAAACTATCACCGATGAAACAAAACAAAATCCGCGCACTACTACTTGGAACCATAGGGTTAGCTATCTATCTGACGGCTCCAACCAAGAGCCTCGCGCAAAGCCAATTGTATCCCAACCATTTCAACCTGAGCGAAATAACACTTACCGGCGGCCCCATGCGAGAGGCTATGCTCATCAACAACCGATTGTTGTTAGAATACGACGTAGACCGCCTGCTGGCTCCATTCATCCGCGAAGCCGGACTCAATACGAAGAGCGGGAAATACGAGGGATGGCTGCAGAAGCATCCTAATTTCGAGAACTGGGGCGGCGCTGCAGGCTTCGACCTCAGCGGACATGTGGGCGGTCACTATCTGTCTGCACTCGCATTGGCTTTTGCTGCTAATGAAGACCAAGCTGTGAAAAAACAGATGATGGAACGCCTGGAGTATATGCTCAACGTTCTTTCGGACTGCGTGGCTGCGAGTTCCATCAATGAAGACTTTAAGGGATTTATTGGTGGACAACCCATCCACGAAGCATGGGAAGCACTCGCCCAAGGCGACATCACGAAGTTCCAAAGGCGGGGCGGATGGGTACCATTCTATTGCCAGCACAAGATTCTAGCAGGTCTTCGCGACGCCTATCTTTATACTGGCAACGAAACGGCAAAGAAACTGTTCAAAAGTTTGGCCGACTGGCACGTCTATGTGGTTTCGCGTGTATCTGCCGAAGATATGGAGCGCATGCTGGGTATCGAGCACGGTGGAATGAACGAGTCTATGCTTGACGCCTACCAGCTCTTCGGCGACCAGAAATACTTAGACGCAGCCTACAAATACAGCCATAAGGCGATGCTCAATGGTATGCAGACGCTGAATCCCACATTCCTTGACGGCAAACACGCCAACACTCAGGTTCCAAAGTATATCGGCTTCGAGCGCATAGGCGAACAGGTTGCTGCAGCCAATGAATATCGCACAGCGGCAGAGAATTTCTGGAAAGACGTGGCCGAGAACCGCACAGTGTGCATCGGTGGCAATAGCGTAGGCGAACATTTCCTCTCAAAAGAAAACTCGAACCGCTATATCGACCACTTGGACGGTCCCGAAAGCTGCAATTCCAACAACATGCTGAAACTCTCGGAGATGCTCTCCGACCGCACCCACGATGCCCGTTATGCTGACTTCTACGAATATACGATGTGGAACCACATCCTTTCCACACAAGATCCCGTGACTGGCGGCTACGTCTATTTCACGACACTTCGCCCTCAAGGCTACCGCATTTATTCTACGGTGAACGAGTCGATGTGGTGCTGCGTGGGTACTGGGATGGAGAATCATTCCAAATATGGGCATTTCATTTACACCCACGACGGAAACAAGACGCTATACGTGAACCTCTTCACGCCCAGTCGTCTCGCGTCAAAAGATTTCGCTCTGACGCAAACTACTAACTACCCCTACGAACAGCAGACACGTCTGACCATCGACCGTAGCGGCAAGTTCACACTTGCCATTCGCCATCCGTGGTGGACAACCAACGGATTCGCAGTCAACATAAACGGCCAGCGCCAGAACATCAGTGTGGAACAGGGAAAATCGAGCTACGTGATGATTCAGCGCAAATGGCGCAAGGGCGATGTGGTGACCGTCAGCCTGCCCATGCAACTGCGTTATGAAGAATGCCCCAACTACGGCGACTATTTGGCATTCGAATATGGTCCCATTCTGCTTGCTGCACAAACCACCGCCCCCGATGCTGAGCAAGCACGTCTTCTTGGAGTGCCCGTTGAGCAAATGAAAAACGAATACGGACACGCTGGGCGTATGGACCATGCTCCCGGAAGCATGACAGCCAGCCTCAGCCTCACCTCAGCACCGCTTCTGATAGGCAGTCGAGATAATGTTTTGCAACGCATCAAGCCCCTTGACGCCAAGAAATTGCTGTTCACTATCGATGCTAGTCGCACCGACTCACCCAACTACAAATGGACCTCGCTCACCTTACGCCCCTTCTACTCCATCCAACATGCCCGATACGTATGCTATTGGTATCAGCAGACAGCAGACAACTACGCCCGCAGCGATATGGCCATCAGCGAAGCCATGAACGCTCGGTTGCAAGCCCGTACGCTTGACTTCGTGGTTCCAGGCGAACAACAGAGCGAGGCTGGCCACGAATACAACTACAGCAGCGACTCGAGCAAAGGCAACTTCCGCAACGAGAGTTACCGCGACGCACGTGCTGGCGGTCATATCCAATACACCTTATTCAATAACAAGGGAGTCACCGAAGGGCTTTCGATATTCTGCCGGTTCATCACAACCGACCGCGGCCGCAAAGCCACGCTTACGGTAGATGGTGAAACTGTAGCGCAAATAGAAATCCCAGGAAGGGTGGCTGGAGCCGACCGTAATGGATTCTTCAATTTGGAGTTCCCACTGCCGCCATCGATTGCCACTCGTCCCGACGGCTCTGCCAAGAGCAGTTTCGTTGTCAAGTTGCAAGCTTCTGCCGAGACCATGTGTCCGGGAATCTACTACATCCGACTGCTCACGCCCGACACATCGAAATGACAAGATTCGCTATATCGAAATAGAAACATCACCCTTTTCAAGTCATTCTACAACAATATGGAGAAAAAACATTGGGAACTGCGAAAACTGCGCGAAGCTATTGAGCGCGAAATGAACTGGAAACCCGCCAAACCAGTCGCTCTCGAGAAAGTGAAGTCGTATCTGCAAGGGCTGGAAAAGCCCAAGAAAGAAACCCTCGACCACCTGTCGCTCTTCGTGGGATTCCAGGACTGGGACAGTTTCCTGAAGGCCCTTCACGGTGAAGCTAGCGCTGATGAAAACTACGAAGAGTCGAAGACTGAGCCTTCAAAAGAAGGTTGACGTTGAAAAGGACACAAAAAAAGATTCATTCCTATGATGGGAATGAATCTTTTCTATTTTTTCGAGAACTTTGTTCTCCTCTGTCAGAGAGTCTGTGCCTTTAATCCTTATCCTTGGCAATAGGCGAACGCTTCTCAGCGATACGAGCCTTCTTACCAGTAAGTTTGCGCAGATAGTAGAGTTTGGCGCGGCGAACTTTACCACGCTTGTTCACCTCGATGCTCTCAATGTTGGGCGACTCGATGGGGAAGATACGCTCCACACCAACGGTGCCAGACATCTTGCGAACAGTGAAACGCTTTTTCTTTCCTTCTCCCGAGATGCGGATCACCACACCACGATAGAGCTGGATGCGCTCCTTTGAACCCTCGACAATTTTGTAAGCAACAGTGATGGTGTCGCCCGGGCCAAACTGGGGGAACTCTTTGCCTGTTGCAAATGCTTCTTCAGCAATCTTGATTAAATCCATTTGTTTGTTGATCTTTTAATTGTTGATTGTTCGAGCGCAACATGGCCAATGACTCTTCCATTGCCAGCGGTTACGCCGAAAGCGGTTGCAAAGTTACACATTTTTTTCTATCCAACCATCAAAAGGGCACATATTTTTGCATTATCTTTGCTTTTTTGTGAAAATAATCAGTTTTTTTTATATCTTTGTGGCATGAAACAAGAAAAAAAACTCATAGCCGGACTCATCGTCCTTTCATTGGCAGCAGCATCATGCCGCTCGCATTATGAACTCAACAGTGTGGAACGTTCCAGAATTTTGGTTGACCGACGCTACGACGTTCAACCCGATGCCAGCATTGAGGCATTCCTTGCCCCTTTCAAGCAGAAGGTTGACAAAGAAATGAATCCCGTCGTGGGTAAGGCTGCCAAGTATCTGGAGGCAAAACGACCAGAAAGCCCGCTTTCGAACTTGCTCTGCGATATCCTGATGTGGGGCAGCAAATCCTACAACGAGAAGCCCGACTTCTCTGTCTACAACATAGGAGGAATCCGTGCAGCAATCGCACAGGGCGAGGTTACAAAGGGGAACATCGTCGACGTAGCGCCATTTGAGAACAAGATTTGTTTCCTTTCGCTCAAAGGCGACGCGGTGATGCAGCTCTTCAACCAAATAGCTATGCGTAAAGGCGAAGGCGTCAGTCACGGAGTAGAGCTCACGATGACCGAAGACTGGAAACTGGTCTCTGCACGATTGAATGGAGAAGAAATCAATCCTGAGCGCACATACCGCATCGTCACCATCGACTATGCAGCACAAGGCAACGACGGTATGTCGGCATTCAAGCAAAAGACCGATTTGGTGTCACCCCAAGAAGAAGAGAACAACGTGCGCTACATCATCATGGACTATTTCCGCGAGAAGATGAATGAAGGGAAAGCGGTAGATTCCGATGTGGAAGGGAGAATCAAGATTGTCGGCAACTGATACTACCCATTAGCCAATGAAAAAGTAACCTGAAAAAACAATGAACAACATGAAACGTATATCACTCATCATAACATTGATGCTCACCGTAGCACTCACCAGTATGGCCAAAGGCGGCCGACAACTCGTCATTCTGCACACCAACGACACACATAGCTGTATCTTCCCTCTCAGCGAAGCGCTGGCCGACACCATGCTGGCCGGACGTGGAGGCTTTATACGCCGCATCGCCATGCTCAAGGAAGAACGACAGAAGCATCCCGACCTACTCTATTTCGACAGCGGAGACTTCTCTCAAGGCTCTGCCTACTACACGATGTATAAAGGCGATGTGGAGATTGGGTTGATGAACGAAATGGGCATTGACGCCTCAACCATCGGCAACCATGAATTCGACTTCGGTATGGAGAATATGGCACGCATCTTCCGCATGGCCAACTTCCCCATCGTGTGTTCCAACTACGACTTCACGGGAACGGTTGTGGAAGGCACTGTGAAACGTTATATCGTCTTGAAACGCAATGGAATTAAGATTGGTGTGTTTGCCTTGTGCCCGAAGATGGACGGACTCGTTGATTTGAAGAAGTGCGAAGGAGTGAAGTATCTTGACCCCGCCAAAGTGGCCAACGAGATGGGCGACCTGCTGAAAAACAAGCTGAAATGCGACCTCGTCATCTGCATCTCACACCTGGGATGGGAAAAGAATGACGACGACGACAACTACATGATTGAGCATTCGCGCAATGTGGACCTCGTGTTGGGAGGCCACACACACACCTATATGCCCGCACTGGAATATGTGAACAACCTCGACGGCAAGCCTATTCCCGTCGACCAGAACGGCAAACACGCCATCTACGTGGGCAAACTGGTGCTCGACATGAAGAAGAAATAATCTATTCAATCACCTATAAAACCACTACAAAACATGAAAAAAAACCTGATTCTGGCATTGGCTGTAATGACAGGCCTTTGCGCTTGCAACGACAAGCCTAAGCAAAACTCGGAACAGACACCTTCCGAAGGAACAGCAAAAACCGAAGTTGCCGCACAAGAGAGTGCCGAAGTGCCGCCTATACTGGCACCTTGCGTGAACGGACTACCCTTGTTTGCACCTTTCAACGAAGGCGACATCATCGACGAAGGCCGCATCTTGAAGCAGTCACCCGAGAAATACACCAAGTTCATCATGGGAGATGAGGTGTTCGACGTTACCTACAAAGAGGAGAAGAACAAGGATTTGGAGCACGACGGAAGCTATCTGAACCAATATTTCTACAAAAGCAAGGACTTGATGAAGGGCCAAGTCTACAACTATGCCGACCCGAAAACCGTTGAGAACTTCCTGAAGACACACGGCGACATGACCGCCGAGGGAGATATCGTCCCACGCGATTACTGGGAAGGCATTCTGGTTTCAGCCGACTATCTGAAAGGACGGAGCGTTATCCGCCATTTCCCCACCACCACAGAAGACCCCGACGGGCCTGAATTCTCTGCCAACGTGATTGCAAACGTGGAGAAAGCGCTGGGAATGAAAGTGGAGAAAAACCGCATTTCCTGTCTCTTTGGCAAGAACGACGAATACCAATTTGGCATCATGCAGACAAAGCCCAACGACAAATACGCCATCGCCGCATGGGTGTTGGCCGAAGGCAACAACGTGAGCATCTACACCGACACTTGCGAAGTGGTGAACGAGGAAGGAGAATCGCGCGTTTATTGGTCGAACTACGACCCCGACGAATACATGGAGCCGAACATTGTGGCTGTGGTCAAGGGAGAAAACGGGCTCGACATCTATGCTCAGCACATGAACACCGACGAGACGTCCTACTACTACCTGATGCGTCAGGAAGGCACAAAGATGAAACAAATCAATTTGGGCGGTTTCTATCAGATGTATGAATGAGAATCCGGCCGATAAACACTATTCAAAATAGAACGTGAGCACGATCATTTTCGATCGTGCTTTTTTTACGCTGTTCGTATAAGACAACATGTTCTTGTCGCGAATGTTGCCCGCATGGTCTTTATCCAAACAGTCGGTCAGGCCGTACATGAACTTCAGTTCGGGGCGCAACTTGAAGAACGGCAGATACATGTCGCACCCCAGCCCCGTCTCCAAGAACAAGTCGGTGCGCTTCAGTTTCAGGAAGTCGTTGTCTTTTCCGCTGAGGTTAATCATGGGATTCAATCCCAACATCACGTAAGGCCGACGGTTTCCGGCGCGTTGCGAACCGAAAATCAGGTCCAAAGCACAGGTAATATAAGCGGTCTTGATGCCTTGCGTCTCCTCGAAGACAGGCCGATTGGGTGTTGCTGCGGTAAAATTGCGAAAGGTCAGATGACGCGTGCCGAAATACATAGCAGGCGCCACACGGAACTGGAAATGCTCGCTGAGCCGCAATTCGCCCAACACGCCCACGTTGAAGCCCCCGTCCCATCGGTCTTGGTCGCAAGTGATGAGTTGCTCCGACGTGTTTCCTTCTTCGTCAACAGTCGTCTGCGGCCCTACGTTGATGAATTCCAAATCCTGCACATGAAATCCCGCATGAAGTCCAAAATGGAAAGTACGCAAGTCAGTATACGGGCGGTTCTTCACCGTCCGCTCTTGTGCTTGCATTCCAACGAAAGGAAGTAGGCACACGACAATCGCCAAAAATAATCTCTTCATTTTTATATATAAACGTTCAAAACGCCATCTTATTGCACTACGGGTTATCAAGAAGAAATATAAATTATGTAAAAAGTTATACCCAAATATAGGTAATTCAAATAACTTTTGTATCTTTGCATCGTCCAAAAGTAGGTATTCGTACCGAACAATTGATTGAATTAAGAACATTATTAACAACAAAAAAAGATTTATTATGGCTTACGTAATTAGTGACGACTGCATTGCATGCGGAACCTGTATCGACGAATGCCCCGCTGGAGCAATCTCTGAGGGCGACATCTATTCAATTGACCCAGACGTTTGCACCGAGTGTGGAACTTGTGCTGACGTATGCCCCAATGAGGCTATCAGTCTTCCTTAAAGAAGTCGATGCTTTTTAGTTACACGAATACGAGGCGGTCTTTCGAGGCCGCCTTTTTTGGCTACAATACAGCTGGCAAGAGGCCATTAGCGGCAAGTGGAAACATCAGTTGTATGCTCTGGTCCAGCCAAAGCATTCGTATGATGTAGTAAAATAAATTATTTTGCTCAGTAAAATAAATTATTTTAGTCGGTAAAATAAATTATTTTGGTCGGTAAAATAAATTATTTTACAAGACCATAGCTATCGTTTGACAACACCAGAAGCCACATCTGACAACGTTACTTGCCACATCTGACCGGCTTACTTGCCATCTTTAAATCAGCAAGAGACCATCTTCAACCGTCTTTCAAACGAAAACTTCGCGTTTTGTTCGTTTGTTACGCCAAATATTCGTACCTTTGCAGACGCAAAACGAAACATTCCCCAAAAACAGTTTTATGAAAGAATTGCAACTGAAGTACGGATGTAATCCGAACCAAAAGCCCTCACGCATCTTTATGGACGGAGAGGGTGAACTGCCCATCGAAGTCATCAACGGCCGCCCAGGCTACATCAATTTCCTGGATGCGCTCAACTCTTGGCAACTCGTGAAAGAGCTGCGCCAAGCCACAGGTCTGCCTTCTGCAGCATCGTTCAAGCATGTGTCGCCAGCTGGTGCCGCTGTAGGTCTGCCCTTGAGCGACACGCTGAAGAAGATTTACTTTGTTGACGACATCCCAGGACTCGACGAAAGCCCCGTTGCTTGCGCTTACGCACGTGCTCGCGGAGCCGACCGTATGTCGAGTTACGGCGACTTTATCGCCCTGAGCGACACTTGCGACGCCACTACCGCACTCATCATCAAGCGCGAGGTGAGCGACGGCGTCATCGCTCCCGACTACACGCCTGAGGCCATCGAGATTCTGAAAGCCAAGCGCAAAGGAACCTATAACGTCATCAAGATTGACCCCAACTATACCCCAGACCCCATCGAGCGCAAGCAGGTGTTTGGAATCACCTTCGAACAGGGACGCAACGAGATTCGCCTCGACGACGACGCGCTGTTCCAGAACATCCCCACGAAGAACAAGACTTTCAGCCCCGACGCCCGTCGCGACCTGATTATCAGCCTCATCACGCTGAAGTACACGCAGTCGAACTCCGTCTGCTACGTGAAAGACGGACAGGCCATCGGAATCGGAGCCGGTCAGCAAAGCCGCATACATTGCACCCGTTTGGCTGGTAACAAAGCCGACATCTGGTGGTTGCGCCAGCATCCGAAAGTGATGTCTCTGCCCTTCATCGACGGCATTCGCCGCGCCGACCGCGACAACACCATCGACGTCTATATCAGCGACGACCACGACGACGTGCTGGCCGAGGGCACTTGGCAGCTGTTCTTCAAGGAGAAGCCCAGCGTGCTGACCCGCGAAGAGAAACGCGAATGGATTGCCCAGAACACGGCTGTGGCATTGGGCAGCGACGCTTTCTTCCCCTTCGGCGACAACATCGAGCGCGCTCACAAGAGCGGAGTGCAATACATTGCACAAGCTGGCGGTTCAGTTCGCGACGACCACGTGATAATGACTTGCGACAAATACGACATCGCTATGGCCTTCACGGGTGTGCGTTTGTTCCACCATTGATTATCAAACTTTTAAATCCTTAACAATTATGGACGATTTCCAGAGCATCTTGGAAAACGGAATCGCATTCAAACGTGGCGGCGAAAAGAAAGAAACCGACAACGGGAAGGTGAAGACCAAAGCCAAGAAAAAGCAATACATCACGGGTGCCCACGGCTCTGGCTCGGCCAGACAAAAGGCTAAATACAGAGAGAAAAGAGCCAACAGGCACAAGAAATAACACTAAAGAGAAGACGCGGAACACGAGGGAAGCTGCCCTATGTTCCGCGTTTTTTTTCGATGAAAGTCCTTGTGTTCTCGAGAAAGGAGAACTACAGACGGTCATTTGTTCTTTTTAGAGGTCACTTCCCCACTCTTGTGAATGGTCAGCGTGGCATTCTGCAACTGCTGGGTTTCGTGGTTGAACAATATCTCGGGATTGTAGCGGCGGTCGCAGAAGAACACCTCAAAATGCAGATGCTCGGTAGTTGCACGACCCGTTCGGCCCGTCAATCCAATCACCTGCCCAGCCTTCACGCGTTGCCCGGCCTTCACGAGGTTTTTCGACTGATGCCCATAGAGCGTCATCAACCCGTTTCCATGCTTCACCTTGATGCAATTCCCATAGCCAGTTGCCGGTCCTGAAGAGATGACGATTCCGTCGAACACCGCCCGCACATTGTCGTTGGGCTTGGTCTTGAGGTCCACACCCGTGTGCTTATATCCGTCGCGCTGATGATTGTAGGGGCTGATAACATGACAACCACGCAACGGATACGACCACGTTCCATTAGCCATCTCGCGCAGATTCCAACGAATGGTCTTCGTCTTGGCAAAAGCATCAACATCCGGCTTCGACAAGGGAGACCACTGTTCGCGCACCGTCTTGATGCTGATGCGGCGGCCATTCTTCGTGAATGTCACCTTCTGGCGGCGCAACCGATGGCTCTTCACCTCGACAATCGTACTAGGATTCACGCGTCGGCCATTTATCATGATGCCGAAATCGCAAAACGTCCGGATTCCTTCTCCCCCCACAATAGCGATGGTTTGGCCAGCCCGCACCTTGTCGCCCACCTTCACCAGATTCTGCGCATTGTAGCTATAGACTGTCTCCAAACCGTTGTCGTGGCGCACGACGATGACGTTTCCATACGGCGGATTGTTCTTCGACAAGCGGACCGTTCCGTCGAACATCGCCTTCACGGCGTCGCCTTTCTTCGTCGAAATCTCAAGACTGGCATTGTTGGGAGTCAGCTTCGCCTTACCAACGGGCAACGGAAACGAATAGGTGCCCTGCACCATATCGGTAAAGTCGATGGTATGCGTCGAACTGCGGTCGAACAAACCAGGCGTAGGAACGCTAATCGACTGCATCTCAGCAGGAGAAAAAACCTTTATTTGCGCATTTGCCAACGTTGGAAACAAAGCCAACACCACACAACAAAGGCAAAATCGGGGTGAAACCATAGGCTATTGTAGATTCTTAATCATTCATTTGAGCATGATGCCCGAGTAGATTCTGCCGCTGTTAATGCCCAGTCGGCGGGCAGAGAAATAGTCGGCACAACGGCTGAACGTGCAGATGCCGCTGACGTATATATTCCGTTCGGAAAGTCTGGCAGCCACCAACTGCCGACGGTTGCATTCCACAAGGTCTATGTGCCATTTGCAGCCGTCTTCCGTCTTTGCTCCATCAGCCGGAAACCGTCGGGCAATGTTCATGTCGAACCCAGCCTCGAGGAAAGCCTTGTAGACCTCATCGCCCACCTCGAACGCTTCCAACGAGATGCCCGGACCAATCCACGCAGCCATTTCGTCGGGAGAAGCGTGCAAGTCGGCAACCATTGCGGCAATCGTGCTTTCCACAATCCGCGCCACCGTTCCCCTCCAGCCAGCATGCACAGCCGCAACAGCATTGTGCCGGGAATCAAAGAGAAGCACGGGAATGCAGTCGGCAGTAGACACGCCCACGCATATGCGAGGGACGTCGGTGTAAACAGCGTCTACACCCTCGAGCAACAGTCTGCGCCCATCAGCCGACCTTCCCAGAAACTCAGCATCAATCCGCCGCGCCGTTTTCCCGTGCGTCTGATGCGGAACGATGATGTCCTGCACGCCGATACCCAGCTCTTCAGCCAACAGTCTTCTGTTCGCCAAGACGCATTCGGGCTGGTCGCCACAGAACTCGTTGATGTTGAACTCGCCATAGCTGCCTGTGCTCACGCCGCCACGCCGAGTCGTTGAGAACGCTTCGACTCTGCCATTTGTCCCGTCAACAGGGTAGCGTGTCAGGCAGGGTCTCATTATTCAACGTCTTCGTATTCAAAATCTTCGATGTCGTCGACGTCTTCAACCTCGTCGCCATCTACAAACACAATCTCCTCGTCTTCGCCCTCATCCATCATCTCTTTGGCGAAACGGCTCATGTCCTTGTCGCGATGAATGAGTGTGTCGGTCGAAGTGATGACCTGCAGCTTGTTGCTTTCCGAATTCAGTTCGCCCCAGAGCACGTCCTTCAGTTCAGTCAAGCCAAATCCTGTGACTGCCGAAATGAACACCACAGGCAAGTCGTCGGGCAGCGTCTCGCGAAGCATGTCCATCAGCTCGTCGTCGAGCAAGTCGCATTTCGTGACTGCCAACACGCGGTGTTTCTCCAGCATCTCGGGGTTGAACTGCTTGAGCTCGTTCAGCAGAATCTCGTATTCGCGCTTGATGTCGTCGGTATCGCCCGGAACCATGAACAGCAACAGCGAGTTGCGTTCAATGTGCCGAAGGAAACGCAAGCCCAAGCCACGACCCTCGCTGGCGCCTTCGATGATACCCGGAATGTCGGCCATCACGAACGACTTGTTGTCCCTGTAGCCCACAATGCCCAGCGAAGGTTCCATCGTGGTGAACGGATAGTTGGCAATCTTCGGGCGGGCATTCGACAAAGCTGACACCAGCGTCGACTTGCCAGCGTTGGGGAATCCCACCAGGCCGACGTCAGCCAGCAGCTTCAACTCCAGAATGACCGTCATCTCCTCCATCGGCTCACCCGGCTGGGCAAAGCGCGGAGCTTGGTTGGTGGCCGTGCGGAACTGGAAGTTGCCCAATCCGCCCCTACCGCCTTTCAAGAGCACCACCTCCTGGCCGTCGTAGCTGATGTCGCAAACAAACTTTCCCGTCTCGGCATTATAGACAACTGTTCCCGGCGGCACGTCGATATACTCGTCCTTGCCGTTCGTACCGTGACATTTGTCCTTGCCGCCATTTCCTCCGTGTTCGGCAAAAACGTGGCGTTGGAACTTCAGGTGAAGCAACGTCCAATAGTTGTGATTGCCGCGCAAGATGACGCTTCCGCCCTTGCCGCCATCACCACCGTCGGGGCCGCCGTTGTAGTTGTATTTCACATGCTTCAGGTGCATGCTGCCCCTACCGCCCTTTCCAGAGCGGCACAAAATCTTCACATAGTCAACGAAGTTCGATTCTGCCATATCAAATATTGTCAATCACGTCGCAGATGTCGCCGAAGATGCGGTCGAGGTCGCCCAATCCGTCGATGTGATTGCGGATTCCCTCTTTCTCATACCATTCGATGAGCGGCGCCGTCTGACTGTGGTAAACGCCCAGGCGCTTCTTGATGGTTTCCTCGTTGTCGTCGCTGCGACCGCTCTGCTGACCGCGCAGGATAAGGCGTTTCATCAGCTCGTCCTCAGGCACGTCGAGTTCAATCATGGCAGCCACGCTGTGTCCGCGCTCAGCCAGCATCTTCTTCAAGGCCTCAGCCTGCGGAATGGTGCGTGGGAAGCCGTCGAAGATGACGCCCTTGTGCTCTTTGCCGAACGAGTCGTAGACCGACGCCAGAATGTCAATCATCAGCTCGTCGGGAATCAGCTGACCCTGGTCGATGAATTGCTTGGCGGTCTTGCCCAGCTCGGTACCGTTCTTGATTTCGTTTCTCAGCACGTCGCCCGTGGAGATGTGTTCGAAACCATACTTCTCAATCATCTTGTCGCTCTGGGTTCCCTTGCCGGAGCCTGGAGCACCGAAAATCACAATATTCTTCATATCTGTATTATTATCCACAATGGTGTAAATATCTCTCAGTCCGCGTCCCTCCTGGTCGTAGTCGAGTCCGTAGCCCACAATGAATTCGTTGGGAATCTCCATAGCGGCATACTCGATGTTGAGGTCCACCTGCAGCTTCTCGGGCTTCACGAGCAGCGAGCAGATGTGAATCGACTCGGGGTTTCGCGTGCCCAGCGTCTCTATCATGCGCTTCATGGTGAGCCCCGTGTCCACGATGTCTTCAATGATGATGACCGTGCGGCCCGCCAGGTTCTCGTTGATGCCAATCACCTCGGTCACCTTGCCCGTTGTGGTCGTGCCTTCATACGAAGCCAGCTTCACGAACGAGATCTGGCAGGGAATGGTGATTTCCCTCAGCAGGTCGGCGGCAAAGATGAACGCGCCGTTGAGCACCGCCAGGAAGATGGGGTTCTTGTCAGCCATATCGTGGTTGATGCGCTCGGCTACGGCTTTCACTCGCTCTCTGATCTCGGATTCAGGAATCGACGTTCTGAACGTCTTGTCCTTGATTTTTACGACACCCATGTTATGTGTTTATTGATTATTGATGCAAAGATAGTAAAAATCAATCAATAAACCGCATTTTTCGCGATTAACGATGCAAAAATGCAAAAAAAACATATATAAAGTGGCGCATTGCCGAGAAATTTTGTATTTTTGCAGAGTTATGAAGATTTTCAACACCACTCAGATTCATGAGTTAGACAAATATACCATCGAGAACGAGCCCATTCGTTCCATCGACCTGATGGAGCGTGCAGCAAAGGCTGTCACACGCGTCATCACCGAAGAATGGGACAATTCCACTCCCGTAGTGGTCTTTGCCGGACCAGGCAACAACGGTGGCGACGCCCTTGCCGTTGCCCGTCTGCTGGCCGAGCAGGGCTATCAGGTCTCGGTCTACCTTTTCAACATCCACGACAAACTCTCCGAAGACTGCGCCGCCAACAAGAAACGCCTGGCCGAGACCAAGCGCGTGAAGGAGTTCACCGAAATCTCGCGCGACTTCGACCCTCCACGCCTCGACGCTGCCACGCTGGTGGTCGACGGGCTCTTCGGCTCTGGGCTCAACAAGCCGCTCGCCGGAGGATTCGCCTCGCTCGTGAAATACATCAACCAGTCGCCCGCAAAAGTCGTGAGCATCGACATCCCGTCGGGACTGATGACCGAAGACAACACCTACAACATTCGAGCCAACATCATCAAAGCCAACCTCACGCTCACCTTCCAGCAGAAGAAGCTCTGCATGATGCTCGCCGACTGTCAGCAATATCTCGGCGAACTGCGCGTGCTCGACATACGCCTCTCGCAAGCGTTCATCAACGACACCGACGCCCGCTACTCCATTCAGGAGGAGAGCCAGCTGCGCCACATCCTCCGCCCACGCAACGACTTCGCCCACAAAGGCCAGATGGGACACGCCTTCATCGTGGCAGGCAGCTACGGAATGACTGGCGCCGCCATTCTCGCCACTAAGGCCTGTCTGCGCTCCGGAGTGGGAAAGGTCACCGTGCGCACGCCCAAACGCAATTACGCCATCATGCAGATGGCCGTGCCCGAGGCTGTGCTCCAGATGGATCACGAGGAGACTTGCTTCTCTGAGGCGATGGAGACACAGGATTTCGACGCAGTGGGAATAGGACCAGGCATCGGAACCCACGAGAACTCGGCCATCGCCCTCATCGCGCAGATACGCCGCACATCGTGCCCCATCGTGCTCGACGCCGACGCACTCAACATCCTCGCCAACCATCGCGCGTGGATGCAGCAGCTGCCCAAAGGCATCATCATGACACCCCACCCCGCCGAGTTCGACCGCATCAACGGCGGACCCAGCAACGACTGCTACGACCGTCTCGCCAAAGCACGCGACCTGGCCACACACCTCGGAGCATTCATCATCCTGAAAGGCCACTACTCCGCCCTCTGCCTGCCCGACGGACACGTCGTCTTCAACCCCACAGGCAACTCCGGAATGGCCACAGCAGGCTGCGGAGACGTCCTCGCCGGCATCATCACCGGACTCCTGGCACGAGGCTACAAGCAAGCCGAAGCCTGCCAACTGGGCATGTATCTGCACGGACTGGCCGGCGACCTCGCCGTTCGCGACATCGGCAAAGAGAGCCTCCTCGCAGGCGACCTCATCCAATATCTGCCCAAAGCGTTCCTCAGGCTCGAAGACTAAGGAAAATTAAAAAATTCCCCATCAAGCCCATCAAACCCATCAAGCCCATCAAACCCATCAAACCCATCAAATAAATGAACAAAACCATTGCCACCCTCCTGCTGCTGCTCGCCACAATAGGCCTCAAAGCACAACCCAACAGCAACACCTACTTCCTGCCCGCAACAGCCATGAAGTTCCAGTTCCTCGTCGAGAAAACCGTCTACACACCCGGCGAGCTGGCCACCTACGCCCAACGCTATATGAAGAAGACCGGCGTGCGACAGGAACCCTACACCGAATACCGCATCATCAGCACACAGATGATACCCGTCGGAGTGCCCGACACCACCAAGCAGTTCCAACTCTCCAACGACCGACGCTTCTCCATCAGCGAGGTGCAACGCGACGAGAGCGGCACACTGCTCGCCATCAACACCGCCCACCCCGCGCCAACCGTCGAACTGCCAACATTCACACCCTCACGCAAACGCCGACACCTCAACCCCAGCGACTTCATGAACGAAGACATCCTCACCGCTGGCAGCACCGCCAAGATGGCTGAGCTCATCGCACAGGAAATCTACGACATTCGCGACAGCCGCAACCAACTGCAGCGCGGACAAGCCGAGAACATGCCCAAAGACGGGCAACAGCTGCGAATCATGATGGACGGACTCGACACCCAGGAGCGCGCCCTCATGCAAGTGTTCGAAGGCCAGACCGATGTCGACACCACACAAGTCACCATCGACTTCCTCCCCACACAAGCCGTAGAACGACAGCTGCTCTTCCGTTTCTCACGCCACTTCGGATTCTGCGACGCCGACGACCTCGCCGGAGCACCCTACTACGTCACCGTCGTCGACGAGCGCAACGCCAAACCCGACGAAACCAAAGGCAAAGACAAGAAGCCCAAAGACGAGCTCGGACTCTACGTCAACGTTCCCGGCCGCATACAAGTGGCACTCTACAAGGAAGACAAGGTGATGGAGAAATACACCCTCAACGCCGCCCAGTTCGGCAAAATCGAACCCCTCAGCCCCGACCTCTTCGGCAAGAAGATGACCAGCCAAATCATCCTCAGCCCCATCACCGGAACCATCGAGAGCATCAAGGAAGCAGCGTTAGAGAAATAAAAGGGAAACAAACAGTTTTCTTAATTGGCAACAACGGCGGAGTTCAACAGAATTCCGCCTTTTTCTGACCCTGAAAAACACTTTAGACATACTATCTTCAATTCAACGGTAAAAATAGTTTAAAAGGCAAAGGTTTTATTTTGAAGTTATTCAGCAAAAAACTATCTTTGCCACATCGAACTAAAAAACACGTTGAAAATTATGAACAAACTAACGACCAAGGAAGAAGAAGTGATGGAGCAGATTTGGGAGATAGGCCCTTGTGCTCCAAAAGATGTGCAGGCACGCTACCCAGAGCCACAGCCGCATATCAACACCATCGCCACCATGTTCCAGTCTTTGGAACGCAAGCATTTCCTCACACACAAACCTGTCGGCCGAGGCTACATCTACGAACCGATAGTGAGCAAGGACGATTATGGCCGTAGGAAATTAGGTGGATTTGTTGGCCGCTATTTCAAGAACTCTTACATTGAATTGGTTTCCTCGCTCGTAGCCGACGAGAAAGTAAGCGAAGAGGAACTGTTAGACTTTCTGAAGGAACTGAAAGAAAACAAACACAAATAGGAAATGGCAGCATTCATCATTTATATAGTCAGGTGGGCCGTCTGTCTGACACTACTCTATTCGCTATTCGGTTTGTTGCTGAAGCGCGAGACGCTTCATAGCATGAACCGTGTGGTGCTGTTGGTCATACTATTGGCCAGTATGGTTCTCCCCTTCGTTCAGTTAGAGACCAAGACACCCAACTACGTTACGCAGGGGCGCGAGATACTAGAATCGCGTATTCTCGCAGAGGAACGCATTGTAAAGAAGGAGGGCGACTATTGGGCAAGTGATGCAGAGGCTGAATACGCCCGAAATATAAGCAGGATTACCAACACACCTGTAAAAATTGACCATTTCCTGCTCGGTAATGGGAAATGGAATTGGGCCCAGACGCTTCTTCTCCTGATTGAAATATACGTGTTTGGCTTGTTCATCGCTTGGCTGCGCTACTTCTGGTCGTTGGCGATGCTCACCAGGCTCATCCTTCAGGGCAAGAGGGTCACGATAGAAGGTCTGCCCCGTCATGTGCGTGCCATCACTCATCCAGACATCAAGACACCTTGCAGCTGGATGCGATGGATGATACTCAATCCCGCTGATGTGAGTGCAAATCCCGTCATTCAGCACGAACTGTCACACATTCGCCTTGGGCATTCGTGGGACATGCTGCTCTGCGAATTCACTTGCCGCATGCTGTGGTTTGTGCCCTTTGCTTGGATGATGCGCCAAGACCTGCGCGACGTCCACGAATATCAGGCCGACCGACACGTGCTTTCCACAGGCATCAAGGATGAAGAGTATCAGCAGCTCCTCATCCGCAAGGCAACCAGCACAAGATTGCAACCCGTAGTGAATGCCTTGAACCATAGTCCCATCAAACGAAGGTTCATCATGATGTACCGCCAGCCATCTCGACGATGGGTTGCCTTGAAAGCCTTCTATCTCCTACCGCTGAGTGCATTAGCGCTTATGGCCTTCGCTACACCAAAACTGAAGGAGGTGGTGGAAATGGAAGTAGAGAAAGTGGAAGATATCGAAGAATTGGTACAACCTGAAATGCTTCGGACAGAAGAACCTGATACAAAGATAGAACTCGAGAAAAAGGTGGAACCACAGGAGGAAAAGGTAATAACGGATTCACCAACCGAACCAGAATCAGAAACAAAAGAAGAAAAACCTCATGGTAGAGAGTTGCCGAGTGCGTATTATCAATTAGGCGTCCAAGGACAACTCCCCGCATTCCCGGGCGGTGCATCAGCCTTGCGTGACTATCTGAGGGAACACGTGAATGCAGCCTTACAATCAGGTATTATGCCTACAGATGAAATTGTCTATGTGCGCTTTAAGGTTTTTCTTGATGGATCAATCAGAGAGGTTGAGGTACGCAGCAGCGTGAACGAAGAGATAGACCGTGCCGCCACTCAAATTGTGAAAGAGATGCCCCATTGGTCACCAGCCCGTGATTGGGAAGGTAAGCCGACAATGTGGTCATATACGTTACCTATACAATTCAAAAACCAATGAATGAGATGAAAAAGATTCTTTGCTTCCTTTTGTTACTGGTGTTTTTCAGTCTGACCTCCCAGGCTAAGAACATACGCATAGAAGATCCACCATTCGTCTATCAGGGACAAGGATTTACTGGTCTCCAATATACAGTTTTCGTCTATCGTGGCCATGATGAGACGGCATTGTTGAAAGCCGTCGAACGCAACGATACGGCCACCATCGTAGAACTTCAGATGGGATCATACCTTTGGAAACGTTTCGACCCTACCATCTGTCTGCGCGATGAACGGGGAAGGCAATATTTCATCCGCAATATAGAGGGTGACTATGATATCCGTATAGGACAGCACTTCACGGCTCCAAAGAAGGGCGACTTTATTGTGCGCCTTGTATTCCCGCCTCTACCGAAGCGCGTTCACACCATCGACCTGACAGAGACAGGAGATCGTGGCGAGTGGGGATTCTTTGGCATTCGCATCGACGGCACCCCCCTGCCACCAATTGTTCTGCCCAAGGAACTGGAACGAAAACTATCGACTATGCCTGCCGCCGGCGACACATTGCCCATTCCCAAAATACATTTCGGTATGGCCACCGTCCGCGGCCATCTGTTAGAGTATTGTCCGGGCATGAAGGAACAGGTGTGCCTGCGCATTGGTGCCAGTTCCTATCAGATAAAGTCGCCTTGGCCTTGTGATACTATCTTGGCTAATGTGTTGCCATCAGGCGACTTCATTGCCCAGGTGCCACTGACGCACCTTTCACCTATCGACATTCCATTAGGTGACCAAGATGTGTTCTTCTATGCCGAACCTGACCGAGAGACCGAGTTGTATATCAACATGCGCGAAGTATCACGTCGCCGCCGCTATGGAAGTGATAGCATTTCGGCACCTTTGGCCTACATCACCAGCGGTCCCCTGGCTCGACTGAGTACAGAATGGAATCAACTCAAGCCCACGGTCATTGAACAGGGAATTGAACTTGAGAAACAGGCAAGAAGTTTGGCTGACAGTCTGCTGAAAGAGCCGTTTGCCATCAGTATCCAGAAACTGAAGGAACACCTCATGAACTTTTTCGCCTGTCATGCCGCCTCTCGCAATGGTTCACCACAGATGAGACAGTTGCTGGCACTTAATGACTCGCTGGTTGCCGTACATTTTATAAGCGGCATCCTGCAGAATGTCACTCGGGAACGTGAAAAACAGCGCAATGCAAACAGACCTGGTAATGGTGCCACACAAGAAGAACTTGATCAGTGGAGACGGGAATGGGGAGACTATTGGATAGACGCAGACACTGTAGAGATGGAACATATCAAAATATACATGCGCCAACTCCAAGACCCTCGCCAACTATTATGTCCTCCGTTCTATGACAGGATCGTGAGATTCTTACAACAACTACCAGTACTTTTACCTGAACTATTTGATAACGAACTAAAGGCTCGTACCTTACAGGGACTACAGATGGACAAGTTGACACCCATCGACTCCCTGCAGCAAGAACAAGAATTGGCAGCACTGCCGCAAGACTACAGGAACTACCTGAAATACTTCAGCGATAAATTGGCACGACTCACAGAGGAAAACCGCCATCGTACAGGCTATACCATTCATGATTTGATACCCCCTAATCTAAAATGGGATGAAAAGAAAAAAATAGAAGAGCAGTTGATGTCGTTGACCATAGACTCCATCATAGCACCATATCGGGGACATCCAATCTATGTGCAAATGTGGAATTCCTCACCTATCGATTATGGTTCTCGACTAAACCGTTATGCCGTCATCCCCATGCAGAAAAGATTGGCTGACAGTCAGGCCGTGTTTGTCTTCATTGATTTCAGTTTCTCATATCAACCGGCATGGAAACAGCAGATAGCCCAACTTCGCGGTGAGCACTATCCGCTGCCGTCGCAGATTGCATATCAGAATATCGTGAAACAATTGACGAATGATTTTACAGATTACGTCTATATGGTCTTCGATGCAGAAGGCCAACGGATCTATCCTGCAACTTGCAATGGGAACAGCCTAAGTGTGCCCGACTTCGATGAGATTGAGCGACTATTGAGACAATAAAGGTTTAGCAATGAAACAATAGAATACAACCGAGCGTTACAGTTACAGTTGTTACAATTAAAAAATGTGTAACAGCACCCCCTTCTAAAGATTATATAACTAATTGATATATATATAGTTATATAGTATATCAGGGGGAATGGATACCCTTAAAAAACAACTGTAACAACTGTAACTGTAACGCTTTGGCCATTAACAATTCTTCTAAAATGCTGATTACCAATAAGATACGAATTTGTGAGAGTTCGACACTCGTGTCTCAAAACCTGTAAAAGGGACAAAAACATGCTGATTTTTCCTCTAAAAAGCCGCAAAAACAAGTAAAAAATGCTTGTTTCGATGTATTTCTCTACACTTTGCGCACTTATTTGCTGTTCTGAATTTCAATACTTAGGTCTCATTTGGAGGTACTTTGCGGTCAAATGGCATATCTCATTCTGAAAATGAGAGCAACAAGGGCCAATTTTCACCATTTGCTGGAACAAAAAAGAGATCGTTTTGCAACCATAATGAGATGAAGATGTTGACATTTGCCACATTTAGTCTTTCCGTGTCCTTTACACTTTTTCAGATCTGAAAAGGATGCTTTGAAGTTGTCACATATGGCATCTGAGGGTATCACATATATGGAGTGAGGTCGTCAGATGCCACATGTGAGCGGGTTAGATGCCACAAGTGACACCCTCAGATGATAATTTAGCCGAGCAATGTAAACAAAAAAAACGGGGAACCGCGTGTGCAGTTTCCCGTTTGTTATTTTCGATAGATAATGGCAAAACACCTAAAAAAAAGCCAATATCTATTGGTAATCACTTTGGATTACTCGGCCAGCTTGTTGTCTGAGCCCAGCACGTCGGTAATCTTGTGCTTGTACATTTTCTCCATCTCGTCGCGAGCGGGACCGCAGTATTTGCGGGGGTCGAACTCACCGGGCTTCTCTGCGAGGGTCTTGCGGACGGCTGCGGTGAAGGCCAGACGAGAGTCGGAGTCGATGTTGATTTTGCAGACGGCGCTCTTAGCGGCTTTGCGGAGCTGCTCTTCGGGGATACCTACTGCATCGGGGAGCTTGCCACCATACTGGTTGATGATGTCGACATACTCCTGGGGAACGCTTGACGAACCGTGGAGCACGATGGGGAAGCCGGGGAGCTTGACCATGATGGCGTCGAGGACGTCGAATGCGAGTGGCGGGGGAACGAGCTTGCCGGTCTTCGGGTCGCGTGTGCACTGCTCGGGGGTGAACTTGTAGGCACCGTGCGAAGTACCGATGGAGATGGCGAGTGAGTCTACGCCTGTGCGGCCTACGAAGTCGATGACTTCCTCGGGCTTTGTGTAGTGGCTCTCGGCTGCGACTACTTCATCCTCAACACCTGCAAGCACGCCGAGCTCACCTTCAACGGTGACGTCGAACTGATGGGCATAGTCCACGACTTTCTTGGTGAGGGCGATGTTCTCTTCGTAGGGCAGTGAGCTGCCGTCGATCATCACGCTTGAGAAGCCCATGTCTACGCAGCTCTTGCAGATCTCGAAGTTTGCTCCGTGGTCGAGGTGGAGGGCGATTTCGGGATGCTCGCAACCGAGCTCCTTAGCATACTCCACGGCTCCCTGTGCCATATACTGCAGGAGGGTCTGGTTGGCATACTTGCGTGCACCAGCCGACACCTGAAGGATGACGGGGCTCTTGAGGTCGGCGCTGGCCTTGATGATGGCCTGCAGCTGCTCCATGTTGTTGAAATTGAATGCTGGGATGGCGTAACCGCCATTGATGGCACGGGCAAACATATCGCGTGTGTTCACCAGGCCTAATGTTTTGTAACTTACCATAATATCTAAAAAATTAATACTAAAAAGTTCCGTTAATTAACGAATGCAAAGGTAATGAATAAATTAAACATTAAAGATGAAAAATGAAAAATTCTTTTGGTCGGGGTGTACTAACATGGGATTTTTTATGCTTTTTTCAGCTTTAAGTGTGCTACCTGCTATGTCGGCTTTCCAATTTCGCGCACATGCTGCTCGAAAAGTTCGCGGTCGCATAGTGCTCCGTTCTTGATGCGTGCGCGATAGTTGTAGATGGTGTTGACGGAGTAGTGGAGGAACTCGGCTATTTTTGACGAGTCGTCGATGCCGAGCCGGATGAGTGCGAATATGCGGAGTCCTGTGGAGAGGGTGTTTTCTTCTTCTACGACGATGCGTTCTTCGGGGCGCAGCAGGGCGTTGAAGTCGTCGATGAAGTTGGGGAAGAGGTGTAGGAAGGCTGAGTCGAAGCTAACGTAGAGGTCTTCGAGTTCGCGGTCGCGGAACTCTTGTGAGCGTGTGAGCTGGTAGAGGTCGTTGTATTCGTGGCTTTTCACCATTCGGTTGACGCGTTTGCGGAAGTTGTCCATTTTGTCGATATACATGGAGCAGAGCCGCATGAAATGGCCCACGTATTCTTCTTTGACGCTGTTGGCTGTGGCGAGCTTGGTGTTGTGGGTGGAGAGCTTGGCGTTGAGCACGGAGAGCTGCTCGTTGAGGGAGGTGAGCTGTGCGTTCTGCTCGTTCACCTGGCGGTGGGCGGCACGGAGGCGGCGATGCTGGCGGAGCACGTCGTAGAGGGAGAATGCCAAGACGAGTGAGAGCAGGCCGAAGGCGACGAGGAAGATGAGTGTGCGGCGCTTGTCGCGCACTTGGTATTGCTGGTATTTGGAGTCGATGGCGGTGAGGATGGGCGACAGTTGCCACGAGCGCAGGCGTGTGCCGAAGCGTGTGGCGCAGTTGCCGGCAAAGCTGATGTATCGGTAGGCTCGGTCGATGTCGCCGTTGATCATCAGCTGGTTGGCTAGTTCCCACATGGAGCCTTGGTCCATGATGGCGTTGCGCACGTCGCTGGTGGCGCTCTCGATGAGCCAATGCATCTTCTGTATGCTGTCGCCCCGCAGGCCGTATTCGAGGTAGCGGTAGAAGGTGGTGAGGGCGTAGGCGTGGGTGCCGGGCTTCACCTGCTTCATCCAGAGGTCGTTGACAGCAAGCGACTGCTCGGTGCTGCCATTGTCCATGAAGGTCATCTCGCGGCGCTGCAGGGCTCTCACGTCGGTGCTGTCGGCGGTTTCCAGGAGCAGCTTCTCGTAGCGGTGGGCTACTTGCCGGTATTGCTGCTGCAGCGAATCGATGCGCGCATAGAAGGCCATTTCGCTGTAGGCGTGGTTGCAAGCGCGATAGTAGGCCACGAGGCCCGACTGGTCGAGAGCGTGCTCGTCGATGCGTTTCAGCGTGAACAGCGCCTCGTCGTACATACCCGTATTGCTGTACTGGAAAGACAGTTCGGAGAGGCATTCTCCGGCGAGCGAGGCGTCTCCCATTCGCTCAGCCAGGGCGACACTCTGCTGGAGATAGTGAATGGCGGAGTCGTTGACAAAGGCGAGGTATTCTTCGAACAGCTCGTGAGAGAGGCGGAACCGGGCCCGCGTGTCGGTTGTTTCGGAGAGCTTGGTGGTCAGGCGGTCGATGGTCTGCTGTTTCTCAGCAACGAACTGTGGCGACTGCTTGATGGCTCGGTCGAGGCACAGCAAGGCTGAGTCGAGGTCCACTTTCTGGGCGAAACCTTGAGTGACAGAGGCCAGCAACAACAAAAGCGCGCAAATAGTTCTTCCCATGATTCCTGTGTTTTGTAGAAAACTGCTACAAAGTTAACGGAAATCATGGAAAGAACAAAACTTTTTGGGGAGAAAAAGGTGTTTTCCCCACTCCACACTCCACAAACCTACTCAAGCGTGAAGCGCACACGCTGGGGCAGCTGGTCGCTGGAGGTTCCGATGAGGGCGTCGAACAGTCCCGGCTCGGCGCGCCACTGGGCTGCCTGCTCGTCGTAGAACGAGAGGGCGTCGGTGCCGATGGTGAGGCTCACCTCACGCGTCTCTCCGGGCTGCAGGAAGACTTTCTGGAAAGCCTTGAGCTCTTTCACGGGGCGTTCCACCGACGACTTCACATCGTGGATGTAGAGCTGCACGGTCTCGGCTCCGGGGCGCTGGCCAGTGTTGGTGACGCTGACGCTGAACGTGATTCGGTCGCCCTGCCCCATCAAGGTCTTATTGGCGGAGGCCTTGCCCAGACGGAAAGTGGTGTAGCTGAGTCCGTGTCCGAACGCGAAGAGCGGCTTTTCCTTCTTCAGACGGTCGGTCCAACGGTAGCCGACGAAGATGCCTTCCTTGTATTCCTCGTCGATGACCTGACGGTCGCTACGCCAAGTGCCGGGATAGCTGCCTGTGGCGTGAGCACCACATTGGTCGAGGCTGGCGTACCACGTGAAGGGCAGTTTTCCGCTGGGGTTCACCTTTCCGGTGAGCACGTCGGCCAACGCGTTTCCGCTCTCCGAGCCCACGAACCACCCCTGAACGACAGCAGGCACCTTGCTGAGCCAAGGCATAGAGACGGCATTGCCCGAGATGTTGACATAGACCAGGCGGGGGTTGGCTGCGACAAGGGCATTCACGAGGCGGTCTTGCGCATAGGGCAGGGCCAGCTGCTTGCGGTCGTGGCCTTCGCAGTCTTGGAAGTCGCTCTTGTTCAGTCCGCCGAACATGATGACCACATCGGCCTCTTTGGCCTTAGCAACAGCCTCGTTGATGAGTTCGTCCTCGGAGCGCAGGTCATAGAGCGAGCGCCCAACGGTCACGCCGTTGTAGCTCTGAATGGTGTCGCCCACATAGCCGCGAGCATAATCCAATTGACAATTGACAATTGACAATTGAGCGGCAAGTCCGTCCAAAGGCAGCACTTCGTGTTGCACCTTCAGCGATGAAGAGCCACCGCCGACGGTCATCATCTTGATGGCGTTCTCGCCCACCACAAGGATGCGCCTGTTGGCCGAAAGGTCGAGGGGAAGCAACGGAGCCGAGGCTTTCACATTCTTTACTTTATCATTCTTGAGCAGCACGATGCCCTCTCCACCGATGCGACGGGCAGCCTCGTAGTGGCTCTCGCTGCAAAGGAAGCCTTGTGCGCGCTGTCGGTTCATCGTCGTGCGGAAATACAACCGAAGCACCCGGCGAACCTTGTCGTTCAACTCGCGCGCGGTGTACTTGCCCTCGCCAATGAGGCGTTTGTAGGGCAAAGCGAGATAGTAGTTGTCGTAAGCATTGGTAGCGCCCATCGTGAGGCCATCGGTCCATGTGCCGAACTCCATGTCGAGTCCGTTTCGGACGGCCTCGTCGGTGTCGTGGCAACCGCCCCAGTCGCTCACCACCACGCCGTCGAACTGCCAGTCACCTTTCAGAATCTGGTTGAGCATCACATTATTATGACAATTGTGTTGGTTTTTGTAGAGGTTGTAAGCTCCCATGATGCCCCAAGCCTTTCCCTCGACGACAGCAGCTCGGAAGGCTGGCAGATAGATTTCGTGCAACGCACGGTCGGAGACAACGACATTCACCTGATGGCGATACTCCTCGTCGTTGTTCAGGGCATAATGCTTCACGCACGCAGCCACACCTTTCGACTGCAGGCCTTGAACGTAAGGCACCACCATTCGGGAGGCCAGCAGCGGGTCTTCGCCCATATACTCGAAATTGCGGCCTCCGAGCGGAGTGCGATAGATGTTCACGCCCGGACCCAGAATCATGTCTTTCCCACGATAGCGGGCTTCCTCGCCGAGGCTCTCACCATAGAGGCGCGCCAAGTCGGGGTTCCACGTTGCAGCCAGACACGTGAGCGCGGGGAATGCCACACACGAGTCGTTGGTCTGGCCAGCCTGCTCCCACTCGTCCCACAGCACGTCGGGACGCACGCCGTGAGGACCGTCGTCGGTCCAGAAGTCGGGCATTCCCAATCGGGGAACTCCTGCAGCAGAGAATTTCGACTGCGCGTGAATCACTCGGATTTTCTCGTCGAGCGTCATACGGGCCAATGCGTCTTCTACGCGTTGCTCTATGGATTTTGTCTCGTCGAGATAGACAGGCAGTTGTTGTGCCTGTGCCGAATGGAATGTCGTGGCGAACACGGCCAAAGCAAACAATATCTTTTTCATTGATTGGTAGATAATTAATCGTTCTCTATGTTTTTTCAATAAAGCGCCTCTTTCGTTCAGTTGATTTTTCTCAACAAATCATCACTATAACTACTTCTCAAGAGTTACTTTCCCAAACCCATTGACCGTATATAGCTCTCTTGTTTGCGGCATCTTTCGAAGCGGCAGTTGCTGATGAACGCTTCCAGCTGTTGGCGGAACAGTTGCTGGTTGGGGCGTGCCTCGCGAAAATTCTTGTAGGTGGTGCGGTCGCATTCGGAGTATTTCACCACCAGCGAGTCCCACAGCTCGGGCCGCTCAATGCCCATCATGCACGAGCCGTCGAGCTTCTTATAGGGCCAGAAGGTGTAGCCGATGTTCGCCTGTTTCATCACTTTGACAAAGTCAGCCTGCCACTCGTCGGTATTATGGCCAATCTCGCCCATATACATCGGCAGCCCCGTCTTGTCGCGGAACGCTATATAGTCGTTGATGGCCTCAGCGGTGGCTGAGCCTCCATATCGGTGGCAAGTGTACATGATGTTGGTGTCGAATGTCCAGTCGTTGAACATGAAGAAGTCACTGTTCCAACGTGCGCCACCGAGCAGAATGACGTGGTTGCGGTCTGCTTGCCGGATAGCCTTCACCGCACGTTTGTATAAGGGTTCGAGCATGGCGTTCAACTCGTCTTTGTTGTCAAAATAGTGGGCTATCGGCTCGTTCATGAGCTCATAGCCAATAATGACCGGCTCTTGAGCATAGCGCTTGGCGATGCGCTGCCAGATGTCGCAGAATAGCTGCTGGCTCTGCTCGCTCTCGAAGAGCCAAGGGTAGCCGTAGCCGTCGTCGATATTGTCGCCCGTCTGCGAGCCTGGGCAGTCGTGCATGTCGAGAATGAGATAGAGCCCGGCCTTGCGACACCAGCCGACTACTTGGTCTATGCGCTCGAAACCGTCTTGATTGTGGGTGAGCCCCATGTAGTCTTCATCGGTGAACAGCTTGTAGTTGAACGGCAGACGGATGGTGTTTGCGCCAGTCTGTGCAATGAAGTCGATATCAGCCTGAGTGATGTAGTTGTCTTTGAATTGTTGCCAGAAGCGTGCTGTCTCGTCTGGGCCCACAGCCTCTTTCAGCATCAAGTCAATCATCCAGGCTGAATTGGTCTTTGAAAAACCAAACATGTAGCCCTCGGGATTCAACCAGTTTCCAAGATTGGTGCCCTGAATGAACAACTTCTCGCCATTGGGCTTGATGAGGTTCACTCCTTCCACCCGCACAAAGTCAGCCTTCGCCGGTCGGTCAGTATTCTTTACATGTGGCTTTGCCACCGTAGCCCAGACTACGGCCAGCATTGCCCACACTAAAAACAACAATCTCTTCGTCATAACTAATTCATTAATGCGTAATCACTTTTTTACCGTTTTGAATATAAACACCTTTCGGCAACGACCGATGATTGGAGACACGCCGCCCTTGCAGGTCGTAGATGTCATTGGAGTGTTGCGCCGTTGGAATGTCAGCCAGCTCTATTCCAGCCGTGCATCGTTGCTCGAATGCCTGCTGCAGATAGGGGATGTGAACCTTGACAAAGTTCTTCAGGTCGGCAATGTATTCACGATAGGTGTTATGATATACGTGCTTCTCGAAACTGAACACTTGGCGGTTGATGGGCCAGATGCGATAGTTCGCAGCCTGCGTCTGACTGATGGCGGTGCTCAGGCTGTCGATATGGTCAAGCAGATACTGCTCCAACCCATTTGCAACCAGCTCGTTCAACCGCTTGGCACAAGCATCAGAGAACCATCTGTCTTGCCACATGCGTCTAATGAGTTGTTCAAAGGGGCGGTCGCCCAATCCCAGATAGGCTTCCATTGCGCGCAACAAGCTGCGCTCGGAACTGTTGTCGTAGCCAAGGTCGAGGTCCCATAGCGGACCAAGGTGCATCTTGTCTTCGTCAGCATCTTTGTACATATAGATGCTATAGAGCGCATCAATGTTGCCCGTTATCTCGGCAGCCACATACCAGTTGACCAGGTCTTCCTCGTCGAAGAAAGCGCGGTATCCCAGTTCGGGGTCGGCAAAGTTGTCGCCTTTGACCGCCCGCTCCATCTTCTCTATCCACTGCCCGATGGCAATGCGATGCTGCAAAGTCAGGAATTCGTCCTTCGGATTCTTCAGGTTGTAAATGATGCGATAGATGCTCGACGTGATGCAAGGATCTTCGCGCGAGTTGTTATTGGCCACCTCCAACACCCATCCGTTCTCTTCGTCGATGTCGATGCGCCGTTTGTGGACTTGCACTTGGTCGCTAATCTGATAGGTGCCGCGATAGGCTCCATTCAAGTAAACATCAACAAAGCGGGCTGCCGGACAAAACTTCATGCCCATGAAGCGACCGAGGTCGTAGGTCAGAGCGTTTCGAATCATGGTCTTGTCGCCGTGATTGGCCAGAAGCGTCCAACTGCGCGCATTAGCGAAATGGCGGCCCAGAAACTTCTGCTTCGTAGCAAACTTGATGCGATAGGACTTCTTGTCAGCGTTCCACCAAGTGGAGTTCCCTCGGCCTCTGATCTCTGTGTCAGGATAAGTCGCCACACTGTCGCCGTCAACATAGACGAGTCGGCACTTGATGTATTGCTCCTTGCTCGTGATGTTGCTGCCGTTCTCAGTCTCGATGTAGATGGTGGGCACATCGGTCAACTGGGCTGTCTTTCCTGCTTCAGCACCAAAAAGTGGGAAGAGGAATGCAAGCAATGAGACTAAGAGCCTTAATGACATAGAGGTGAGAGTTTTGAGGTTAGAAGACACAACTCCCCCCCCCCCCTTGAAAGAGGGGGGAGAGTTGCTATTACAAGAGTTTCAAAGATTGTTACTTTTTCTGGAACACGCGAACATAATCCACTTCCATCGTCAGAGGAAGAGCGCTCTCGTCGACACCCTGCATTCCGCCCCAGTCGCCACCCCAAGCAAGATTCAGGATGAGGTAGAACGGGTAGTGGAACGGCCACTGATTATGACCAGAACCGAGCACCGACTTCTTCACGTTCAGCTGGACTTTTCCATCCACGTAGGTGGTCATCTCGTCGGCTGTCCAAAGCAGGGCGTAGGTGTGGAACTCGCCTTCGGCCTTGCTGATGGTCATAGCATGAGTTTTCTGAGTGTTCTTGGTGTGGTTGTAGTCTTGCGTGTGTATGCTGGAAGACACCTCATTGGGCACAACTCCCACTTCCTCCATGATGTCTATCTCGCCACACATTGGCCAAGGATTGGTGGACCAGTCATTGTTCACGGGCATCATCCAGAAAGCAGGCCACGTTCCTTTGCCTTTCGGCAGTTTGATGCTGGCCTCAAAGTAGCCGTGCTGCCAACCCTGACGCACTTTTGCATAGACGCGGCCAGAGTAAACCTTTCCGTTCTCTTTGAAGCAGTTGATGCGCAGCGTGCCGTTCTTCACTTCCGTCACCAGTCGGCCCTCGGGCGACTTGTGGTTGACGTAGTTCTGCAACTCGTTGTTCACCCAGTGGTCCTTCTGCACCTCGTGCGTCCAGTCGTTGGAGTTCAGTTCCGAACCTTCATCGAACTCGTCGTTCCAAACCAGCTGATAGCCCTCGGGAGCATTGTAGCCAGGCTTTTCGGCAGCTGCCTGACGAACGGTGATGGTCTTGCGGGCTGCACCCGACATGATTGTTACCGACCCTACACGTTCCTCTGTATAGGGATTTTCGGCCACCGTCACAGTGATGCTACCTTTCTGCGACAGCGAGCCATCGGTGGAAACCTTGATGAACTCACCATTAGGATAGGCACCCCATTCCTTGCCAGTCGTCGACACACTCACGTTGTAGCTGCCACCGGTTGCTGGAGCTTCGATGCTCTCTTGTGAACAGCTGATGGTGATGGATAACGGCTCATCGTTGTCGTCACCACCACAGCCCGTGAGGACTGTGGCGATGATAAACAACAGATTATAAATCATCATTTTCTTCATTATTCTGATTTCTGAAAAATGATATCACTAATCTCTACATGTGTTCCTGCTGGCGAGCCACCAAAGTCGAAGAACAAAGAAAGTGCATGGGCATCGTTCAGCGGAAGCTGCACACCCTTCACCGTATAGACGAACTCTTCTCCACCCTTCACGTCGTGACGATCGGCAAAGAAGAAGTTGTTGTCGTGCTTCTCGGCATCGTCGGTCTCAGTGAGCTTAATCGTCACACCAGGCAGATCTACATCTGCATAGATTGTGCACGAGAAGTCGTACTTGTCGCTCATGGCTGCTGTCAGAGTGGTGTTGATGGGGAATTGACCCTGCCACTGCGAGCCGCCCATACCGTCGGAGACGTCAGCTCCCACTTGTTGTCTTTGTGCGACCATACGGGATCAGCAATCTGTGCCCAGCCGTTATCGGCAAACCAAGGTGTCACGCTGATAAAGGCATCGCCGGCATCAACAGCCTTCCAGAGGTTTCCTGCAGCGTTGTAGTCGAGGGCACTACCGCCACCACTACCACCTTCTTGATGCTTCTGCACGATTATCTCGCTCAGGTCGATTTGCAAACCGGCAGGGCAACCACCGAGGTCAACAAACAACTTGGCTTCACTGAATCCAGAGTCCTCACCACCCTTTTGGGCTTTCACACCGATGAACTCAACATAGTTCTCGCCAGCCTTCAGCGACAAGCCACCATTGTAGATGAGCGTGTTGTCGTCGTCGCCCTCATCACAGATCTTGAACGTGAAGCGGCCAAGATCCTCGCTCGACTCAATCTTCGCACGCACGTCGTAGAGCTGTCCGGGCTCAATGTTCATTTTGGCGTGGTGGATGGAGTTCTGAGCCTGCCACTCGGAAGCGGTAGCATCGTTGGCGATGATGGTGTAGACACCATTGTTGTAAGAGAACTTCGGGTTGCCAATCTGTTGCCAACCGCCATCGGCCCACCAGAATTCCATTGTTCCAATGGTATTGAAGTCGCGACCGAGATTATCGGGTGAGTTCACATCAACCCAAGTTGTACCAGCTTCTTCACCGCCGCCGCCACCAGAGACGATGGTTCCGTCGTCGCAGCCGTGCTCTTTCAGTACGAAGTTGCTGATCTCGATAGTTGTGTTATCCTGGCAGCCACCGAAGTCGAGCACCAGTTTCACGTTGTTGATGTTCACACCAGGCATGTCGCTCTTCCAGAATACATAATCCTGACCAGCCTTCAGATCTACACGGTCGGCGAAGAAATAGATTTCATCATTGTCGTCCTGCGTCAGCTTGACGGTAGCGCCAGCGAGGTCCTTGTCGGAGTTCAGGATGATGGAGAAGTCGTAATTGGTAACGTCGTTGGTAACCATATCGGTGCGGAAGGCCATCTGCGACTGCCACTGGGCAACGTTGGCCAACGGCAGATTAATTGTCCAGCTGTTGTTGCCCTCAACGAGCGTAGGATCAGGACGCTGACTCCAGTTCTCATCAGCATACCAGAAGGTGATGTTGTTCTTGGCTGTCTTGAACATGTTGCAATCGCTGGTGGCATCGAAACCAGTCTCTTCAACGAGGCGTTCGTCGGGAGCGCTGGTGAAGATAAAGCGCCAGGCAATGCTGCGTTCGGGAGTCTCATAGATGAGCACGAGCTTCGTAGCCGTGAGCGACTCAATGCGGAACAACGGGTTCTCATACTGAGCATCGCTGCTGATGTAGGGGAATGCGGTGTTGGCAGCCAACTTGATGTACTGCTGTGTGGTCACCTGACCGTCAGCATCCTCCCATTTCAACTGCTCGAATGACCAAGAAGCGGTCTGGTTGCCAACGGTTGTGTCGAAGTCTTCCGTCTTTCCAGCAGAGTTGAACTTGGACGCACCATAGTTCACATAAGTCAGACCATCTGCACCAGCATTATAGGTATACGTGCCACCCTTGCGGTTGTCGTTGGTGAACGTGATGCGGTCGTCGTACAAACCAAAGGCTTTCTTCTCGTTGGGGGCAGCCGACCACCATTCGGTACCAGCTGTTCCGGCTGGACCGCAAGCCAAGTGAGCCACTTCTTTGTTGGCCAAGCGCCACTCCTTGTTGCAGATGCGGCGGAAGTCGGCAGAGTAGTCAACCTTCGTTTCGTTGAATGTAAATTCCTTCTTAATGCCCGTCTGCGAAATACCGTTGCGGTTGCCCAGACGAAGCTCTACGGTGTAGGTTCCGGCCTCAGGATTGTTGTAACCCACTTCCTGAAGTGTGGAGTATTGTGTACCGTTGAGAATCCAGATAGGATAGGTACCAGCTGCGGGCGTGTAAGAGGCCACCATCTGGTTGGTCTCCTGGTCGACGGCTATCTGATAGTCGATACCGCTGACCGTAGGAATTCCATTGGGGTCAGCGCCCTCAAACTCGTCGGGCGAGCAAGCCGTCATCGTCAGACCTGCAAACAGAACTCCTAATGTATATTTAAACAGATTCTTCATATTCTCTGATTTGATTAAAAAGATTTATATTGTTTGGTTGGGAGCCCGTCTCCCTCCCTACTGGGGAGGGCCGGGGCGGGGCTCTTAATATTCGTTCTGAACCAATGCGGGATCGGAGTCGAGCTCACTTTGTGCAATTGGGATGTACTTCTTGCTTTCAGTCCAACGGTTGGTACGATAGCCATACTTGTCGGGTACGAGCACGGTGGCAGCCTTGCCTGTGCGCACGAGATCCCAATAACGTTTGCCTTCGCCCATGAACTCAAGGTCGCGCTCATCGATGATGTCGTCCTTCGTGACACTCGTCACAGCCTGCAGTCCGGCACGTTCGCGCACCTGGCTCACATATTGTGCAGCGGTGGCAGCATTGCCTCCCGTCTCCAGCAGCAACTCGGCAGCATTCAGCAAAGCCTCGCTATAGCGATAGTAGCGGTAGTTGTTGTTGAAGTTCAGGTTGTTGTCGAAGGCAGCGTGTGAGTTGGTACCCGTCACCTTGCTGTACTTCTTCAACCAGAGGAAGGTGTTCTGATAGCGTGGGTGATAGGACTGTCCCTCCTCGAGCCCCTCGAGATAACGGAAGTCGAGAATAGTGGCATCGCGACGCAAGTCGCCCTCGCTGAACTTGTTGTAGGACTCAACACGTACGGGAAGGAAGCCCCAGCCGTCACCAGCCATTTCAGGAGCATCGCCCACAGACCAGCTGTTGGGAGAGATGAGTGTGGGGAGCACAGTGCCACCGATAGCCAGCGGACTATTCCAACCACGCTCGTTGCCACCGTCTTCATAGTTGATTTCCCAAATCGACTCCTTCGTCCACTCACCCTCTGCATACCAGATGTTAGCATAGTCGGGATTCAGGGCGTAGTCATTGGAGGCAATGATTTCCTGCATGTACTGCAGAGCCTTCGGATAGCGTGCGGTGTCTTTCTGATACATCACCATCTCGGCATACATCATGTAGCACATAGCCTGTGAGGCGCGTCCGCTGTTGGCATTGTCCCAACGCAAGGGCAGCACCTTCGAGTCGATGACTTCCTCCAATTCGCGGATGAGCTCGGCATACACTTCGTCGGCCTTCATCTGAGGAGCGGTGTAAGGAGCACTGAGGTTCTCCAGATAGAAGGGGATGTTGCCGAAATAGTGCCACAACATATTGTAGTAGAACACACGCATTGCGCGAGCCTGCATCTCATAGTTTTTGGCATTGGCAGGAGTCACGTCGGTTCCCCAAGGGATGTAGCGCAGCACGTCGTTGCAACGCTTAATGCCCGAATAGTCAACCGTCCAAAGTGAAGAGAGCGTGTTGTTCTCGTTACCCTCATAGTTGAAGAGCATGTGCCAGTTCTGCATATCATTCTTGGTCTCGCCGCCAACCCAGAAGTTGTCGCCCTGAATTTCGGCGTCGATGTTCAGTGCGTTGTATTGTCCAAGTCCCCAGTCGGGCCAGTGGATGGGGTCGTAAGCTGCAATCAGGGCTTCCTGAATGTGCTCGTCGGTCTTGTAGTAGTCTTCCAGATAGTCGCGGTTGGGGTTGGTCACCTCAAGAAAGTCATCGCTACAGCTGGTGAATAGTATACCGCCGGCGGTCAGAAGACTCATTGCTATATATTTTGCTTTCATATTGAATTCTATTTTAAATAATTGTCAATTGTGAACTGTTAATTGTCAATTAGAACGTCAGGTTGAGACCGACCGTCCAAATGCGGGCTTGCGGATAAACACCCTTGTCGATACCCAGCGACTTGCCACCTGAAGAGATTTCAGGATCGAAGCCCCAGTACTTGGTCCAGGTGACGAGGTTCTCGGCCATCACGAAGAAACGCAGACGCTCGATGGAAATCTGGCGTGTGAGGTTGCGCGGCAGGGTGTAGCCCAGCGAGATGTTCTTCAGACGCAGGTAGGAGCCATCGACGATGTAGAGGTCGCTGACCTGCCAGTTGGTGTTGTCGCCGGCACGCAGGATGGGATACTTGTTGGAAGTGCCCTCACCGGTCCAGCGGTTCAGCATATAGGTGGGATAGTTACCAGCGGTAACGTCAGTACGATAGGTGGCATCGAAGATGTCGGCACCAGCCACACCTTGGAAGAACATATTGAAGTCGAAGCCCTTCCAGTCGGCATTGAAGTTGAAACCGAAGTTCCAGTCAGGCGTACCCTTACCAATCTTCGTGCGGTCGTCGCTGTTGATCACGCCGTCGCCATTCACATCAACGAAGCGGGTGTCGCCGGGACGTGCAGAGGGCTGGATAAGTCCGCCTTCAGCATTGGTATAGGCGTTCACCTCAGCATAGTTCTGGAATACGCCGTCGGTCTTGTAGCCGAAGAAGTAGGGGAAAGGCATTCCGTTCGAACCGCGAGCCAAAGAACCGCCCGTAAAGCCCTGAACACCATCGTAATCAATGAATCCCGACTCGTTTCCGAGGTTCTTCAGCGTGTTCTTGGTGTAGGTGGCATTGGCCTTCACGCCGAAGCGTGCATCGCTAATGTTCCACTTGTAGCCCAGTTCGAACTCAACACCCTTGTTCTCCATATCACCAACATTGCCTACAGGCTTCGACTCACCCACGTAAGAGGGGATTGGCATTGTCATCAGCATACCGTTGGTCTTCTTGATGTAGTAGTCAACGGTGAACGTCAATGCCTGATTGAAGAAACCGAAGTCAAGTCCGAAGTCGGTCTGCTCACTCTCCTCCCACTTGATGCTCGGGTTAGCCGTTGTAGAGGCTTTTGAACCAATCTGCTTGACGACGGGATTACCGAAGAGCACGTTGTTGCCCATCACATTTTCTACTGTATAGAGGAAGTTGTCGATGTTATCACTACCGTTCTTTCCCCAGCTGGCGCGGAACTTCAAGTTCGACAGCCAACCCTGAGTCTGCTCCATGAACTTCTCGTTCATGATGTTCCAACCCACAGACACTGAAGGGAACGTACCGTATTTGTTTTCAGGACCGAAGCGGCTCGAACCATCGCGACGAACGGTGGCCTGCAACATGTACTTCTCGTCGTAGTTATAGCTGACACGACCGAAGAGCGAACTCAGACGATGTTCTACGTTCGGGCCACCCCAGCCGTTATATTCTGCATAGGGAGTGCCGATGAGTTTGCCGTCGTCGTCAATCTCGTAGATGACGTTGGCGTTGGTGTAGCTCATGTAGGGCTTCTCCAAGTTGATGATGTTCCAACGCTCAGCGCCCAGGTAGTCGCTCTTGTTCTTCATAGCACTCTGACCCAGCACCACGCCGATGGTGTGCTTGCCGAACTGCTTGTCATAGGTCAGCGTGTTCTCCACCTGCCAGTTGCAGCCCTTGCTCCACGACATGCTAGCGGAGGTGTGCTCGCCTTTGGCATTGCCCGAGTGGTAGTATTTCGACAGCGTTGCTGCGCTGTTCCCCCAGAAGGAGAGGTCAACGGAGTAGTTGAAGTGGTACTTCAGGTTGTCCCACAACTGTAGGTCGAACGAGAACTTGGGCACGAACTTGTGGCTCCAGTTCTTCGATGGATTCATGTTGAGCAATGCCAACGGGTTGTTCATCTCGGCATACGAACCGAACGTGCCGGGAATGGTGTAGTAGTTGCCTGCGGCATCGCGCTGCAACTCGTAACCTTGTGTCACCTCGTAGTTCTCGTGCATCTGGTCGGCAAGAGCCTGGTTGGTTACGGTCGGAGCAATGATGGGCGACATGTAGAGGGCTGAACCCAATACCGAGCCGAACTCTGAGTTCTCTCCGATGCCCGTGCTCTTCACGCGAGTGTAGGCGAGGTTCACCGTTACATCGAGTTTGTTCAGGAAGTTTCGCTCAGCTTCTGCGTCATACACATTATATATATTATTCGAACGCAACGACAGACGCTGGTAGTTTGAGCGTCCGTAGTTTCCGCCCACAATACCTTCCTGGTCGTAGAAGCCCAAAGAGAGATAGTAGTTCAGTTTGTCGGAAGCACCGCTCACGCTCACCTCGTGGTTCTGCACGGGAGCATTGTCATTGAACACCAAGTCTTGCCAGTCGGTGCCGAAGCCCGTGATAGGGTTGCCGTTGGTGTCCATCAGGTTGTAGGGATCGGCATAGATGGGAGCCTGACCGCCATTCAGACGCAGCTCGTTCTGCATGATGGCATAGTCGGTAGCACCTGTCACTTCGCGGCGACGCCATGCGGTCTGCCAACCTTGCGAGAAGTTGTAGTTGATGCTGGCCTTGCCCATCTTACCCTTTTTCGTGGTGACAAGCACAACACCGTTGGCTGCGCGAGCACCATAGATGGCACCCGAGGCAGCATCCTTCAGCACCTCAATCGACTCGATATCGCTGGGGTTCACGAAGTCGATACCGCCCTCAATAGGCATACCGTCTACAATGTACAGAGGGTCACTATTGTTAATAGTACCCGTACCACGTACACGTACACGTGGAGAAGCACCGGGCTGACCCGAGCTTGAGGTGACGTTAACACCAGCAGCCAAACCCTTCAATGCGTTATCGACACGCACGGGAGTCTTGCCCTCCAAGTCGTCTGACGACACCTTCGCAATGGCTGCCGTCACAACGCTCTTCTTCTGCACGCCATAACCGATGACAATCACATCGTTCAGCGTCTGCTGATCTTCCTTCAACACCACTTGCATCTGATTGCGTGCGGGCAACTCCTGGGTTTCAAAACCAATGTAGGAGATCACCAGCGTGGCGCCAGATTGAACATTTACCGTGAATTGGCCGTCAATGTTTGTGACGGTTCCGTTCTGCGGATTTCCTTTCTCGACAACGGAAGCCCCGATAACAGGCTCACCATTATCGTCAGTCACTGTGCCCACGATTCTCGATTGGGCAAAGGCAGCTGCCGACACCCATAGTGCCAACAACAGAGTTAGTAACCTAGTTTGTTTCATACCTTGTTAGTTAATGTTTTAAGTTTTCGTTTCGAATCTGACGCAAAGGTATAACAAAACATGCTTCTGTCTACTCGTATATAGACAGAAAGTGGACACAAAATGTAACAGAAAATCCGCAATAGCTTGATTTTCAGTACTTAACAAAAAAGCGCACGGATCAAAAAAGTGGACGATTTATAAGCTCTTTTTCAAGAGACTGAAGCCATAAAGAGCCACAACAATGTAGCCGGCAAGCGGAATCAGGAAGGGAATGACGAGGTTGCCTGTACCGTCGGCTATCAATCCCATCAACATGAATCCGCATCCGCCAACAGGCGTCATCATCAAGAGCGAAGAAGCGCTCTTCGTCAGACCGCCAAGCCCACGCAAGGCGAGTGCGAAGATGGTGGGGAACATGATGGCTTCGAAAAAGTAATTGCCCATCAAAGCAACCATCGACAGTTTGCCCAACGGACAGAGCACCAGCAAAGTGCACACCACCGTGCCCACTCCGCAGATGAACAGCATGCGACTGGCCTCAACACGGCGCATGATCCACGCACCAACGAAACGGCCCACCATAAAGAATGCCAACGCAAATGTCAATACGACTGAAGCCGTGCGGTCGCTCATCCAGCCCGTTCCCGTCACAAAGTTGATGAAATAGCTGTTGATGGAAATCTCTGCCACCTCGTAGGCTAGCAGGGCAAACAGTCCGAAAACAAACATCTTGTGCTTCCACAACTGTCCCAACTTCTGCAATCCGCCAGCGCCCTCGTTTTCATCTTCTTCGTGCTTGATTTCGGGCAAATCCACACGCGAGAACACCACAGCGATGACCAACACGATGATGCCCAGAATGGTGTAAGGCAAGATGACATCATCACTCTCCGACGAACCTCTGAAAAGGAACTGTCCCACAGCAAATGTAGCGAAAAGCGACCCAAAACCATTGAACGACTGTGAGAAATTCAAGCGGCTGGTGGCTGTCTCGCGCGGTCCGAGCTCCGTCACATAGGGGTTAGCGGCAACTTCCAGAAACACCAATCCGCAGCCGATGACAAAGAGAGAGAGAAGAAATGCGGTGAAAGGCCCCATCTCGGTTCCAGGAACAGATATTGGCGGCATCGATGCAAATCTTGCGCTCAACGCTCCTACGCCAAAAAGCGAAAGACCCAAGACTACGCCTTTGCGATAGCCCCAACGGTTGATGTACAAACCTGCAGGGATGGCCAACAGGAAATAACTGACGTATGTGGTCACCTGAATGAGCGATGACTGAGTGATGGAAATGTCCATCGAGTTCTGGAAATGCTTGTTCAGCACGTCGAGAATGGCGCGCGAGAAGCCCCAAAGGAAAAATAAGGTGGTGATCAGCACAAACGGCACCACATATTGCCTATCGGTCAGTTTTGCTTTCATATAGCCTGTTGGTCGGTCTTGGTTCAATCCTTTCTGCCGTCAAAAGGGCAACGGATGAATAAAAGATAAATTGTTATAATCCCTCCCATCCCCCGAGAAAGATGAAAGGAATTTGATGTATTATAATGAAAAGAGGAGCAGAAGCGATCCTTCCACTCCTCATTAGTTCTCTGTACCTTAAATGATTACTCTTCTCCAGCAGGCTCAATAGCTTTCCAGATGAATGCTGCCAAAGCACCACCCACCAGCGGGCCTACGATGAACACCCAAAGATCAGCCAATGCCTTGCCACCCTCGAAGAGAGCCGGACCGATGGAACGAGCGGGGTTCACGCTGGTTCCAGTGAAGTGGATACCCACAAGGTGAATCAGAATCAGGCTCAAACCGATAGCCAAACCTGCGAAATTGTTCGTAGCGCCATTGGTCTTAGATGTTGCACCAAGCACAACCAGCACAAACAACATGGTGAGCACAATCTCCACAAACAGGCCATTAGTGGCTCCGTAGGTGCAAGCGTTGGCTCCAGTAGCAGTCGTGATGACAGCATTGGGGTCGGTGGCGACGATGCCTGCCAGCACAGCAGCGGCAATGATAGCGCCTATCACCTGGAACAGCATGTACATACCACAATCCTTGGCCGAAATGCCACCCTTCAAGAATACGCCTAAGGTGATGGCTGGATTGATGTGGCAACCACTAATGCCGCCAATGGTATAGGCCATAGCCACTACAGCAAGACCGAACGCGACGGCCGTGCCGACGATTGAAGCGGTGTCTTGACCGCAACCCAGTGCAACAGCTGCACCGCATCCTAAGAACGTAAGCACGAATGTGCCTACCATTTCTGCTAAATACTTCTTCATAAGCGTAATTTGTTAAAAGTGAACAATATTTCCGCAAAAATAAATAAAAAATCTGAACATTGCAACTTTTCTGGCAAGAAAATCACGTTTTTCTTCGGATTTGTTAACATTACGATGCCGCACGAATGGCCGTATTCCTATATAATAAAGTAGTTATATGATAGGTCTAATCTCTCAAAAGCATGCTTCTTGTGTGGCAAGAGGATACAAGTGGTGTGGTAAAATAAATTATTTTACTTGACCATAGATGGCATTTGACAAGACTATATGTGGCAAATGACAGGATCAGAGGCCACAAGTGGCAAGACTAGATGCGGCAAATGACAATTACAAGCGGTGATTCAGAATGCACGGGCAAACGAAGAAAAAGAATCATCCGTGTCATCAATTGCAGAAAATTGATTATCTTTGCAAACGACAACTGAACAAAGAGAAAGAGACTCGAACCTTTAGAAGATAATAACTAAAAGATATAAGAAATGATGAAAAGAGCATTGTTTTCGGCTGTGGCCGCCCTGCTGCTGACCACTGCACTACAAGCACAGACGCTGCCCATCAAGGGAAGCATCGTGAAACCTACGGACAAGAACATCCAATACATCGGACGAGTGAGCTTTGCCAACCCCGAACGCCCACGCTTCAACTTCCCCGGCACTCAAATCATCGCCGCCTTTGAAGGCACATCGCTGAAGATGATGGCGCGCCCGGAAAGTGGTTACTTCATGGCGCAGATAGACGGCAGAGAGGCGTTCAAGGTGTCGTTCAACGCGAAGCGCGACTCTGTGGTGACGCTGGCAACAGCATTGACGCCAGGCAAGCACACGGTGAAGCTGATGTATTGCATCGAAGGACTGTTCCGCCACCCCGAGTTCTGGGGATTTGTGCTCGACGAAGGATGCAGCCTTGCAACGCCCCCTGCCCCATCGGAACGCAAAATTGAATTCATCGGCAACAGCATCACCTGCGGCTACGGCGTGGAACATACAAAGAAAGAGGCTCCCTTCGAGGACGAGACGGAGAACCATTACTACACCTACGCCACGCTGACGGCTCAGGCTCTGGGCGCTCAGCACACGGCCATCGCACGAAGTGGCATCGGCATCTATCGCAACTACGACGGTCCGCGGACGGGAAACAAGGACTGTATGCCTTGGCAGTATGAATACACGTTGTTCAACGACCATTCGGAGCAATGGAACTTCAGCCGCTGGCAACCGCAACTGGTGTGTATCAACCTTGGCACCAACGACCTTTCAACGCCCAACTTCGACATCTCACTCTATGAAAAAGGATACCGCCAGTTCCTGAAGACGGTGCGCGGACATTATCCCGGGGCGAAGATTGTGCTCTGCACGGGTCCTATGCTGGGTGAAAAGGAGGCGGCTCAGCAGCGCAATGTGCTCGACGCCATCTGCCGCGATGCCAACAAGGCGGGCGACAAAGAAGTGTTCCGATTTGATTTCTCTTTCCAGACGGGCGACCTGATGTATGGCGCCTCGTGGCATCCCAGCTATTGGCAGCAACAAAAAATGGCCGGCGAACTGATTGCGTTCCTGCGGCCATTGATGGGATGGTGGTAGCAAATTGACAATTAACAATTGACAATTAAGGGGTAAGAAGCAAGTTTTTAACTGTCAATTGTTAATTGTCAATTGTTAATTGTCATAGTCCTCTCTGTTTGAGTTCGAGGTATTTGTTGACAATGTCGGGTGAAAGGTTTTCGGGCGTTGTCAACAGATTGAGGATACCATGATGGCTAAGCATCGTGGAGATGCGCCGTTGCTCGGCGATGAACTTCTCGGCCACCACGTGCTGATAGTACTCCTCGGTGGTGTGGGCGCGGGTGTTCACATATTCCTTTTGCTCGGCATCTTCGAAATAGACCACCAGCAAGCGATGGCGGCGGGCAAGTTGAATGAGATAGGGCAACTGGCGTCGCATAGCCACCACACCGCTGAAATTGGTGTACAAAATCATCAGGCTGCGCTTGGTGACGTGCCGGTTCACAGCATCGAGCAATGCGGAGTAGTCGGTCTCGCCAAACGTCGTCTGCTGTCCGTAGAGGCTGTCAAGGATGGTCTGCATATGGCCAGGACTGCGCTGCGCAGGAATGAACGTGTCGAACTGGTCGCTGAAGGTGCAAAGCCCAGCTTTGTCTTCCTTGTGCATAGCGATATACGAAAGCACCAGCGACGCATTGATAGCATAGTCGAAGAGCGTCATCCCGTTGAATGCATGCTGCATCACACGTCCTTTGTCGATGACGTTGAACACCTGTTGCGAGCGCTCATCCTGATAGACATTCACCATGAGGTGGGTGCGGCGTGCAGAGGCTTTCCAGTTGATGGTGCGGAAGTCGTCACCCGACACATAATCCTTGATTTGCTCGAACTCGGTGTTGTTGCCCACACGGCGGATACGCTTGATACCCAACTCGCTCAACCGGTTGCTGATGGCCAGCAACTCGTATTTGTGGAGCATCAGATAGGAGGGATAAACCTTCACATCGCGAGGTTCGCCACAGGTAATGCGACGCTGTACAAGCCCCACTACGGAATTCACGAACACCCGGATGTTGCCGAAGCCATAGACACCACGCTCGGTGGGGCGCAGCCGATAGCTGATGGTCTGCACGCCATAGGGATGGATGCGTGTTTGGAAATTGATGTCGCGCCGTTGGAAGACATGCGGAATCTCATCAATCACGTTGAGCCAAACCGTGATAGGATAAAAACTGGAGAGATAGAGCTTAACCTCGTTTTCGTCACCATTGGAGAACCGGTCGGCACACTGCCGGGAGGCTTGCACAGCCTTCCCCTTCCCCTCAGGGCGCGGGGACAGATACAAAAGGACAACATCAACCACCGTTGCAGCAGCAAATGCCACCAACAACACGCGGCCAATGATGAACATCGGCGCAAACCAATAACCACTGCCCAACAAGACAATGATGATGGAAAACAGGATATAGAATCTACGACTCAGAAACATCTCTTAATCAGGTGATAGGTGGTGGATGTTCTTACTTGGGCACTTCCACTTTCTCGATAAGCCGCTGGGCGACCTTCAACGGTGTGTAGCCTTCCATCTCGGCCTCAGCAGTGAGCACAAGACGATGGTTGAGCACAAAGGGGGCTACGGCCTTGATGTCGTCAGGGGCCACGAAGTCGCGGCCTGCCAACAGCGCATGTGCCTTTGAGGTCTGCATGATGGCTACTGTGGCACGAGGTGAGGCGCCCAAGAAGACAGCCCTCGACGAACGCGTCTGCTGGACAATCTGTGCCATATAGCGCAACAGCGATGTTTCGACCACCACGCTCTGCAACATACCACGCAACTGCAACAGCTCTTCCAACGAGAGCACAGGCTCTACATCGTTCAGCTTGACGAACGACACACGGTCGTGATGGCGCTCAAGTATCGCCACTTCCTCGTCGAGCGAGGGATAACCCATCGTGATTTTCATCAAGAAACGGTCGAGTTGTGCCTCAGGCAGTTTGTATGTGCCCTCCTGCTCCACCGGGTTCTGCGTGGCCAGGATGGTGAAGACGGCACCCATCGGGTGCGTTGTGCCGTCGATGGTCACCTGGCGTTCCTCCATCACCTCGAACAAGGCAGCCTGCGTCTTGGCTGGGGCGCGGTTGATTTCGTCAACCAGCACGATGTCGCTGAACACAGGACCTTGGTGGAAATCAAACTCACCGGTTTTCATGTTGAAGACCGTTGTACCCAGCACATCACTCGGCATGAGGTCGGGAGTGAACTGAACACGTGAGAAACGAGCGTCCACCAAGCGGGCGATGAGTCTTGCCAACAGCGTCTTGGCGACTCCTGGCACGCCTTCTATGAGCACGTGGCCATCGGCCAGCATCGATGTGAGCACCATATCGACCGCCATTTCCTGCCCCACGATGATGTGGGCTATCTGGCCTTTCAGCCGTTCAATCTTCTCGGAGAAGAGTGTCAAATCCATTCTTTCTTCCATCATAGTCTTGTTTTTATATCAATTTTAAGATTTCATTCATTCGGTTGATTTGCTGCTTCATCAGCTCGTCCGACAATCCGCCTTCCTGGCTATCAATCTGACGCAAACGCAGAATCAAGTCGCGCAACTCCACAACACTCTCACCCGTTTTCTCGGCCAGCAACTCAAATAACTGCTCGTCGTCGGAGTCATCGTCCACATCCAAGCCCGTCTTGCGGCGCACCTCCTCCACGAAACCGCGGTATTTCGTGTGCATCAAGTCGGCATTGTCGTGGCGTTCGTAATAGAGCGTGCCGACCAGTTTCATGAATTCCAACGAACGATTGGCTGGCGGTTTGATGACTGGAATGACTCGCTGCCTGCGGCGCGAATTGAACACCATATAGAGCAGCAACATCACCAATGCCGAATAAAGCGCCACGCGCAAAGGTGGCTGGGAAACAAAGTAGCGGAAGGGCGATTCCTTACGCATTTCATCTATCGTGGTTTCGCCATATTTGTCGGTCCTCACCACAGGCAAGTCTCCAAACTCCGACATCAAGCGGAACGTCAGCTCAGAGATGGTGTCGTTGAGCACGGCATAATTGGTGAACAGCAAGGGAGTGGTGACCAACACCAAACGGCCTTTCCCGAAATTGAACGACACAGCAATGGGATGGTGGCGCGTATCCTTCACTTCGATATACCCGTCTTCATCGGCATTCCCATCTTCATCTATTCCCGAAGAGTCAACTGGCTCATAGTAAGTGCTTTCTTCCAATTCGTCACGACTAAGCCAACGGGAATGATTATCCACCGTATAAGCCAACGTGTCACAATGCATGACAACAGTATCCTCGTACGAATAGAAATGCGAATCGATAAGACTTTCGTATAACAGATATGAACGATGTGAATAAGTTTCGGGATGCCCCACATATACAATGGAATCGTACAAGTTACGAGTTCCGTTCTCCATCATATGACGGAGGTTCACAGCCGAAAACTCACTATAAGAGGAAGTGATATTCGAAAGCCCTAATGTGTCGCACAACAAGGAGCTATGAGTGATGTTATAGGAGGAAAGCATCACCGTGCTTCCTTTCGAGACGAGATTGAGCATTTGGCCGATGCTCATGGAGTCGGGGGCCCAACGCTTGCTAACCATCAAAATGCCACGAGGTTTACCCGCCCACGTAGAATCGTGAGCCAGCTGGTAGAACGTCTGATGCGACATCGTGTAACCATTTTTGCTGGATGCCGACATCAGCGAATCGAACACCAAGCAACCGAAGGGCTCGCGGCTGTCATGACGGAACGTCATCTCCCACGAGAACTCTTTGGGCATTCGCAGCTGCATGATGAAGACCAACACGACGAAAGCCACTATACCGAAAATGAACCGCTTGTTCATGCCTGCCCTCCTTTCTCGTCGGACGACGGCTGGATGGTGGTGAACGATGATTGCAAGATAGAAGATGACAACCTCTGGCACTCGTCAAACAAATCGCGGGTGGCATTGAAGTTGCCATATCTCACTCGCATAAAATGATTGGTGAGCGTGCGGAATTCACTCGAAGCCAACTCTCTTGTGTATTGCGTCGGAGTCTTCGATGCGCGCCAATTGATTTTCTCGTTGTCACTCAACCATCGCAAGGTTTTCAGATAACTCAACCTGACCGTCTCGCGCCAATCACTCCGCTCTGCAGCTTTGCCGATTTCCTTTTCAAAGTCAACACCATAAATCGTGTCTTCAGTCACCTCATAGTCCAAAGGCTCTTCTTTTTCAGCGCTTCTGAACAATTGCGGGCGCTTAATCAGATAATAGGCGATAGCCGCTATAAGCAGAACGATTGCCACCAAGAGCCAAAACTTCGGCTCAAGATAAACCATCGTTTCAGAGTTGAGCATCTTATTGAGCAAGTCGTTGAACTCGCGGTACAGCCATTCCAACACATTGAAGTCGGGCGCTACCAATTCACGTCCGTAATCATAGTCGCCACTGTCGCGAAACCGCTCCAGCAGTTCATTGTTTACCCTCAATGTGTCTTGTGCCGTCATTTGTCTACAGTTTGTCGAAATCGTCGAATTCGCTGTTCATTCCCATCACGTCGGGTGCATCGACGTTATTGTCACCCAAATGTTCGAAATTCTCAATATTCCTTTCTACGGTGATTCCGTCAATCTTGTCGGCAGCATGACCATATTGGAAAGCCATACCCACAAGCGACAACGACGACACCACCAAAGTGCAATACGACTGAACCACGTTCAGGAGATACATCACAAACTCCATCACCACAGGTGCTTGTCCCTCTCCAGCCTCGCTCAGCATGAGATAACTGAAGAAGCCCACCGACCACGGAATGCTGACCACAGAACTGATGACCATCGACAACATTCCCAACACAAGGGCAATCAAGAAGATTCCGCCCCACGTGGGGAAGCCCAGCCGATAGGACTTTTTCAAAGCGGCAAACACGGAAAGGTCTTCATCAAGTAAGTAAGCTGGAGGCCAATACAGTAGCGGCATCGCTAAGATGATTAATGCGGGTACCGTCAGCAAGAGCGACCATAAAGTGAGCGTAGCTATCAAAATAATCAACAAAAAAGCGAGGATATACAAAACTAAGAAGCACAAGCCCAACAACAGCATTCGCTTCAGGAACCGCCAAAACGTGGGTTTCAGTTCTTCGTAAGTCAGATCCTTCAACCGATCCTTCCGCTCCCGATAGATGCGCATCATCGAGTAAACCAGCGATGCCAACAAGAGCGATGCAAACACATAGACCAATATCGTCAGTCCGTAGGAGACTATGAAGCCCACCTCCGGATTCTGTTGTTTGGCCACCATCATATTCATATAGTAGGACATCCAACCCTTCATCAACACGCCCGCCACACATGCCAACGGCAACATCATATAGGTCATGTACTTCAACATCGGGCGCCAGTTCTCGCGAACGAAATCAAACGTCGCATTCAGCTTGTCGCCAAACACGCGCTCACGGAATATCTCCAATCTTTCTTTTTCCATAATTTTATTCTTTCTGCTTCTTATACAGTTTTCTCGGATACACAACGAAATAGAATATCACAAACGCCAGCGACAGCAGGATGAACACCAGCCGCACCCAGTCGTTGACCTCGGTGTGGCGGGTCAGGAAACCTTCGATGAAACCTGCCACCACGAAGATGGGCACAGTACCCACAACAATCTTCAAGCCACGCTTCGCACCGCGCTGGAACGACACCAGCCTGCTATATGTGCCAGGAAACAACCAACTATTACCCAGCGCTATGCCTGCCGCACCTGCCACAACGATGGCCGAAATCTCCAACGTGCCGTGAAGGAACACCGCCAACAGACTCTCGCCCAACAGGCCTTGCTGCCAGAAGAACGCTTCGAACGACCCCAGCATGATGCCGTTTTGGAACAACGCCCAACAAGTGCCGATGCTCGTGAAGATACCCAGCACGAACACTTGGAACGACACCCACACATTGTTCAGCGTGATCTGCAGAAACATGTTAACCTCTTTGCCGCCGTTATACACGTCCATCGGCCTACCCTCCTCGATGTTCTCAAGCGTCATCTCCACATATCCGTCGCCCAATATCACACGCACGAACTCCGGATCGGCCAACTGCGACACTATCCCTATCAAGGCGCTACCCAGCACGACAAGGAACGAAATCAACAACATCTTACGCTCCTGATACATCGTCAGCGGCACCTCTTGCGTCCAGAACGTCAACAGACGCGACCACTTCTCGTGCTTGTTCTTGTAAATCTCGTTGTGAAGAGTCGACGACAGGTTGTTCAGATACATCGTGATGCGCGAATGCGGATAATGGCTCTGCGCGAACGCCAAATCGGCCGTCAGGTCAACATACATATCGGCCAAGTCAGCAGGTGACTGGGCCGCAACATCTGCCAGCATTTCCTCCAAATGCTGCCATTTGTCATAATTATTTCGTATGAATGTGATTTCTTTCATTAAACTTCTTGCAAAAGTAAACAATTTCAATTAAATTTGCAAGCAACTTTCATGATTCAGCACTTCTAGCTTTCAATTTTTCAATTTTTTAATTTTTCAAATTTCAAAATATGTCCAACATCATAACCGGCCAATACGTGCAAATAGCACAGACACCAGCCAGTGTCGGCGAACGCATCTTCGCGCGCCTCATCGACATCGTGGTGCTCTTCATCTATGCCTATGCCGCCTTCTACTTTGTCACATACATCGACGAGAATATCCACGACCTCGACACATGGGTCGTCCCATTTCTCACCTATATACCTTTCTTATTTTATACCGCCATCTGCGAGACGCTCACCCACGGCCAGACCGTCGGCAAGTTCCTTCTGCACACACGCGTTGTTATGGTCGACGGCTCAGCACCAACCTTTGGTGCTATCCTCCTGCGCTGGATACTGCTGCCCATCGACCTGTGGCTCACCAGCGGAATGGGCACCCTTGCCATCATCCTCACGCGCAACAACCAACGACTCGGCGACCTCGCGGCTGGCACAATGGTCATCAAGACCGACAACATTAACCAGATACACGTGTCGCTCGACGAGTTCTACAGCGTCTCACGCCACTACCGCCCCACCTACCCCGAGGCTGCCGAACTCTCGCAAGGACAAATCGACGTCATCGAGCAAGTGATGGCCGACTCAGCCGACTACGATGAACAGCGCGTGCGCCAACTCTCGCAGAAAGTGCAACAAACTTTAGGCATACGCCCACAAAAAGGCTCTGATGCCAACTTCCTCATCACCCTACTCTACGACTACCGATTCTACGCCACGCAGATTATCTGACGGCAAATGATGTTTTTGACGCCTCAAAAAGAATGCGAAAACTGCTTGTTTTGTTTTTTTTCCTTATATTTGGCGAACTTTTATACGGTTTTGAAACTCCATATCCTACTCGCATTTGGAGGTACTTTGCGGCCCAACGGTAGTCTCGTTGCAGAAAATGGAGGTAACGATTGCTATTTTTCACTATTAAGTGTAACGATTGAGAAACCATTTTGTAACCATCATGAAACGGAGATGTTGGTAAATAGCACCTCCTAGTTCTCGTTCTTCTTTTGTCAAGAAAATTCTGACTGTCTTGCTGATGAGCTTGCGAATAATTTTGGGCTCAAATAGAGGGCTGTTTTTTGAACTGGAGAAGGATTTGGTGTGAAAACGGCCAAAAATTGAAGTTTTCGGAAGTCGTTGAATATCAATAGCTTCCGCTTTCTTTACAAACAATGACTCTGTCAAAGCTATGCAATGAGGTTGTCAAAGCTATGGAATGAGCTTGTCACAGCTATGCTTTGAGGGCGTCAGATGCCACAAGTGAGCGGGTCAAAGCATAGCTATGAGCGCCTCAGATGCCACATGTGACAATTTCGGATGTGGAAAATGAGGAAATTGAAGCAGAAAAGTCGTTATCTCCCCCGATTTTCTTTTCTAGATTGAGCGAAAAAGTTGACAAGAATTTGTAATGGAAATTCGGAATTATTCTAAGGTATCAGAAGCCTGCTGCGAGAGTGGGGCAGGAATGATAAGGGCAAAAAAAAGAGGTGCCGCTGCACCCCAACCTTTGTTAACCTTAAATCTAATACCATGAAAAACACGATGCAAAGATACGCTGTTTGCGCAAACAATGCAAGAAAATTCATGGTAAAGATGTATTTTTATGCGTTTTCTTGATTTAAATCAAGTGTTTTCGTCTTTAATCTTTCATTTTTAATATTTAATTTACTGAAGTTTCGCAAGCTCCACTTCAAGGGTTTAAAGGGCTTAAAGTGGAGTGAAGGGGTATAAAAGGGACGTTTGCTTTACCTTAGCAGTAGGCT
>CACXPX010000006.1 GCA_902769705.1 uncultured Prevotellaceae bacterium | reverse complement strand
TATAACCTTTAGAAACAGGAATGACCCCTCATTATTTAATTGGAATTATTGGAATTGGAATTGACTCGCCTTACGGTTAATACTCTCTTACTTCTCTACAAGGCCTTCGAGTGCCATGCAAAGTTCGTTACACACGGCGAGGGCATAGCTGTCGACGCTGAAGAAGCGGTCCACCCTCATGGGTTTGAGGTTCGGTCGCAGGGTGCCGTCGTCGTGACGGGTGATCGTTACGAAGTCGCCATCGAAGACGCGCGGATTGCGCTTGATGGTCTGAGGAGCAGTCTCCACGAACGTGAAGTGGGCGTCGATGCAGAGGAACTCGTCGAGGTCGGCGTCCGAGTCGCGTGTGAGCACGCCCTGATATGCCTTGCCGGTTTTCATGTGCCTGTCGTTGCGCAGGATTGTCTTAACGTCACAGCCTAACTCTGTGTTGCGGTTCCAACCTTCGAGGTTGGCATTTCTTTTGTTTGTCATTTTTTTATAAGGTATTTGAAATACCCGCTCGCACTTGGCGGACATCTGACATAGCGGCGATTTCATCTTGTCCGTCCCCGCGACCCGTGCTCAGTTAGCGTCGTGGGCATCGAATTCTACGGCAAAGATAAGCATAAAAAAAACGTCCCAGATGGCCTGGAACGTTTTGGGAAGGATTTGGGAAGGAATTGGGAAACTCACTCTTGCGCGAGGCGTGTTTTTCCCAGTTCGGTTGCTATTTTCAACACGATTTCCCTGCATTGGGAAAACATGTTCTGGTCGTTTTTGCTGACCCGTACATATTCCATGCGCCTCGGGTCGTAGTCCATGAACGAGAGCGTGCAGATCTTCCTGATGCTCTCATAGCTGCATTCATACTCGGCAGGGATGTCCAAGTCGAGGCTCTTGATCTTCGTACAGAACTCCTTGGCGTCGACAGGATAGTTGCACGTCCAGCGCAGATACCAATATACGCCGACCCACTTCCATTTGGCGTCGACCACCAAGCCTTTGCCCACGCACGCCTCCAGCACCTGAGCCACCTCCTTGTCGCTGAAACCATCGCCCTCCTCGTTCAACTCCTTCACGCGACGCTTGATGTCCTTGCGCAGCTGACTGACCTGGCCGCGCTTCAACAACGGCTCAATCAGTCTGCGGGCATTGTCGCGCTGGGCGGTGTCCTCAAGCGACGCAATCTGTTCCACCACATTCTCATAAGTCACACGGTTCGACCACTCGTCGTTGTTCTTCCATTGCTCAAGCGTGTCGGTCAAAGCCGCATTCTCCCTCTCCAGCGCTGCCACGCGCTGCTTCAGCTGCTCATACTCCGTCATCATCTGCTGGATGTTGCCCAAATGGGCCATCCAATCCGCCACGAAAGCCTTCGCCTCCTGCAAAGGGTCGTCGCTCTTCTCCTGATTAAATATCGTCTCTGTCATAAAAAAAGGTATATATATAGTGTTAATAAATTGTTTGGCTACTGGCCAAAAAAACGACCCGCCTCCTTGAAGGCGAATCATAGTCAAGGGTGGTGCAAGCATACTCGCAAAACCATCTCCTTTGTTTTTGCAAAAGTACAAAAAATTAGGGAAAAAGGCAAGCGTTTCTCGTAGAAATTCCACAAAAAATTCCTCCTCATTTGCTTTTTATTTGGAATTTGATTATCTTTGCCACGAAAATCTATTAACCCATTGTTAACAACTAAACACAATAAAGCAATGAAAAGAATGAAATCCTTTTTCCTTCTGCTCGCCGCGCTGATGTTCATGCCTATGGTGGCGAATGCATTCACAGGAACAGCCGTGATTGATGACATCAACTACTACATCAACACAGAAGATAAAACGGCTGAGGTAAGGGCAAATTATGCCCTTTATGAACCTTATGACAATTCTTACTCTGGCGATGTTGTCATTCCTGAAACCGTCGAATACGATGGTGTGACATGTAATGTAACCAGCATCGGGGAGCGTGCATTTTCTGGTTGTTCGGGCCTGACCTCCGTAACCATCCCCAATAGTGTGACCAACATTGGAATATCTGCGTTTCGGTCTTGCTCCAAGATGACCTCTGTAACCATCCCCAACAGTGTGACCAGCATTGGAGGGAGTGCTTTCTCTGGCTGCTCTGGGCTCACCTCCGTGACCATCCCCAATTCTGTGACCAGCATTGGATGGAGTGCTTTCGAGGATTGCTCCAGTCTCACCTCCGTGACCATTGGTAACTCTGTGACCAGCATTGGAAGCTCTGCGTTCTGGGGTTGCTCCAGCCTGACCTCCGTCACCATCGGCAACAGTGTGACCAGCATCGGCGAATCGGCGTTCTATAAGTGCTCTGGCCTCACCTCCGTACAGATATCCGACCTAGAGGCATGGTGTAACATTTCATTTAGTAATTATTATGCCAGTCCACTATACTATGCTCATTATTTATACTTGAATGGTGAAGAAGTGAAAGATCTGGTTATCCCCAACAGCGTGACCAGCATCGGCAATTCTGCGTTCTCTGGTTGCTCTGGCCCAACCTCTGTAACCATCCCCAACTCCGTTACCAGCATTGGAGACTATGCGTTCTGTGAATGCAGTGATCTCACTTCCGTCACTATCCCCAACTCTGTGACCAGCATAGGAGTATGTGCGTTCGCTTGGTGTCCGAAATTAGAAGATGTGTTTTGCTTTGCAGAGACTGTTCCAACAATCGATCCATATGCTTTTTATGAGGAGGGGTCTGCGTCTTATGATTATATTCGATCTGCGACATTGCATGTGCCAGAAGGCTCTGTTTCCGATTACGAGAATACCGCCCCATGGAGCAAGTTTGGCACCATCGTAGGTTTTACACTTGAGAAATGCGCCACGCCTACCATCACCTATGCAAACGGAAAGGTGCGCTGCACATGCGAGACTGAAGGCGTGACGTACGTCTATACGATTACTCCTGCTAGTTACACGGGACAGAGTACCGATGGATTGATTTCTCTCGGCACATCGTTCACCGTGAACGTTAAGGCAACTCGCGACGGCTATACAGATTCAGATACCGCCACCACGACCGTCAACATTTCCCAAGTGGGTGACATGGATGGCGACGGAGAGTTGACTGTCACAGATGTGACCTCGCTGGTGAATGCCATTCTTGGGAAGTGAGTTGAGTACTCTTTCTATCCAAAGAATAAAAAAAACGACCACTGGACTCGAGCGTGTGAGTTCGGTGGCCGTTATTATTTAATAAAGATGTGTTCGGGAAGAGTTACGAATCGGTTCTGTATGGCTTTACTTATACATCTCGAACTTGACTTTACCGTCGTAGCCCACATGCACGTCGACTACATATCCGCTGGGGCTGTCGGGGATGCCGATGAAGGCGTCGTAGTGGATGCCATCCTCGTCTAACCGATTGTAAATCATGTCGCTAAGGACGCTTTGTTTGAGTATTTCTTCAGTTAGGTATTTCTTGAAGTCCTGCTTGTGGAAGTCGCTCGAGAACACTTTCGAGGCGCCATGATAGACGGCCAGATTGATGATGTTGTCGTGATAGATGTTGTCCACGGCCACTCCTTCATCGTTGTAGGTGCGCTTGATGACTTTGTAGGTGGTGGGGTTCACTTGCACATAGCAATGGTAGCGCTGTGAGCCGTACATCACGATGGTGTCGCGCTTGATGAGCAGGTCTTGGTTGATGGCTTGCGGCTTGGGGTTCTTGAAGGCATAGTTGTCTATCGGGTCTTCGCTCTTCACGAGCCGCACCTCGTCGCCACTCTGGTTCTTGAACACAAAGAGGTGTGGGGCTTGCTTCACGATGGCGTATTTCATGTCGCTGGCTCCATGCATCACAAGTGTGTCGGCAAACACCTGGAAGGAGACGGGAAGGCTGGTGGAGTCGGGATAGAAGATGGAGTCGCCCTTCACTCGGAATGCCACGCTCTGCTCGTCTTCGTTGATCCATATGCCTTCGAGCATGCGCTTTGCTTCCTTGTCCTCCACGCGAGAGGGCTCGGGCTGCTCGGGATTGCCTTGTTTGCAACTGAAGAGCAACAGCGCTGCGCTAAAGAATAATGAACAATGGAATAAAGAACAAAGAACCCTCCGGCCAGAGGAACCTACCGTTCGCCGGCCAGAAAGAAAAGCTGTAAAGAGGTTAGAGCGTTTCATATAGTTCAAAGTTCAAAGTTATCAACTCAGTTGATGATTTTCGGCGGCGTCTTAGCAAAATGAAACATTTTCTTTTGCATTCGACTTGCACGAAAATTTAAAGTCTATTCAAATAGTTCGGCATCGCGAAGGCGGCAAGCGTTCAAGTCTTTCTCGCTCGTGACGACCAGCTTCGGGTCTATGGGCCATTGGATGGCGAGTTCCTCGTCGTTCCAGCGGATGCCAGCCTCTTGCGTGGGTGCATAGGGATTGTCAACCTTATAGGTGAAGACAGCCTCGTCGCTCAGCACCAGGAATCCGTGGGCAAACCCGCGTGGAATGAAGAACTGCCGTTTGTTCTCGTCGCTCAGCTCCACCATCACGTGCTGGCCAAAGGTGGGCGAACTCTTGCGGATGTCGACAGCCACGTCGAGCACTCGGCCCTTGATGACGCGCACCAGCTTGGCTTGTGAGGCATCGCCTTTCTGATAGTGCAAGCCGCGCAGCACGCCAAACGATGATTTGGACTCGTTGTCTTGGATGAACTCCACTTTGCCAACATTTGCCTCGAACTCTTCTTTTTTCCAAGCTTCGAAGAAATAGCCGCGGGCGTCATTGAACACGCGTGGCTCGATGATGTACACTCCGGGAATCTCAGTTTCTGTATATTTCATCTTTATTATTTAGCAGTCTCTTTTTATCGGCAAAGATAATACTTTTCGTTCAATCCACAAAACAAAAGTATTTTTTTATTTTTTCTATCACTTTTTTTCATTTAATCATTTGCGTTTTTCAAGGAAAAGAGTTAATTTTGCAATGTGATTGGATTAGAAAGACATATCGAGATATTATTGCTGAGCAATGACTGTGTCATTGTGCCTGATTTTGGCGGATTTATGACTCATCACGTCGATGCACGCTTCGATGCTGATGACAATTCGTTTATTCCCCCAATGCGCACGCTGGGCTTCAACCCTCAGTTGAAGATGAACGACTCGTTGCTGGCCCAATCTTACGTTGAGGCCTACGACATCAGCTATCCTGAAGCCATCAAGCGCATAGAGAGCGATGTGGAGGAACTGAGGCAGCACCTTGAGAACGAGGGTGAATACGAGATGAGCGACATTGGCACCATCTACAAGAACGTGGATGGGAAGTATGAGTTCACTCCCTGCGAAGCCGGCATCCTGACACCTGAGTTCTATGGGCTCAGCGCGTATGAGATGACTCCCCTCAGTGGTGCGTTGTTGAAGAATAATGAGCAAACTGCAAGCCTCAAACCTGAAGGCGAGGCATCGCCCATTGAAGAAGAACAAACCGCAAAAGCCGATGGCGAGGGTGCCAAGGTTCTGCCGATTATGGTTGAAGGCGACGGAGACCGCAGAATCAGCATCAGCGTGAGCATGCTCAGGAACCTGGCAGCAGCCTGCATTGCTGTCATCGCCTTCCTGTTGTTCCCCTCCACCTTGGGCAATCAAGACCGTGCCAACGTGTATCACAGCCATATCGACACGGAGTTGCTTCAGAAGCTGATGCCGAAAGACATCACCGTGGGCAAGCCCGACTTGGCATCGGCCAACATCTCGTTGCCTGAAGAGCAAGTGGAGAAACAAGCGGAAAGTGCAGAAAAGGCTGTGGCTGAAGAGCAGGCCAAGCCAGCCGAAGAGCCTCAAGCACCAAGCTTCTGCATCGTGCTGGCCAGCCATGTGAGCATGAAGAACGCCAATGCATTTGTAGAGCAACTGCATGGGAAAGGCTTTGCCGAGGCACGCGTACTTGTCAGAGAGAAAAGCAGCACCAAAGTCGTATTTGGTTCATATAAATCAGAGGCAGAAGCACGTCAGGCATTAAACGGCTTGAACACCGACAAGGATTTTGCCGAGGGTTGGATAATGGAGTTGAAACCCTGAGCATCAGTTTTGAAAGAGATTGTATGAAGCGAGTACGTTGTCCCAAATGCGATCAATACATCATCTTCGACGAGACCAACTATCAAGCTGGCCAGTCGTTGGTGTTCCAATGTGAGCGGTGTGGCAAGCAGTTTGGCATCAAGATGGGAACATCCAAACTCCACAACACGCAAAAGGAGGACAACCCCGACGAAGGTGCCAACGAGAAAGGATGCGGCTCTATAGTGGTCATCGAGAACGTGTTCCACTACAAGCAGGTGATTCCGCTCCAGATGGGTGACAACATCATCGGCAGATACATGAAGGGAAGCGCTGCCAACTGCCCTATCGAGACTGTCGACCCGAGTGTTGACATCACCCATTGCATTATCAATGTGTCGCGCGACAAGAAAGGCAAACTGAAATATGTGTTGCGCGACGGGCCAAGTTATACAGGAACATTTGTGGACAATGTCATTCTGGGCGACCACGAGAAAAGAGTGATTGAGAACGAGACGTTGTTCACGATAGGTGCTACGAGCATCATTCTGAGAACCAACGAAGAAGATGACGAAGCCACCTAAAAACAACCAACATGTAATGATGAACAGATTGATAACTATCATATTCTCCTTCATGGCGATGGGCACATGCAGCAGTCTTCATGCACAGAGCAGTTTTGCCCAGTGCGAGGACACATGCCAGCACATTCATGGCATCGACCTGAGCCACTATCAGGGCAACGTGTTCTGGGAAGCTGTCGGGGCGAATGCCAAGATGGCGTATGTCTATCTGAAAGCCACAGAGGGAGGAGACAATATCGACGACAAATATGCAAAGAACATCGACCTCGCCCATCGCTATGGATTGAAGGTGGGGTCGTATCATTTCTATCGCCCGAAAATAGAGCAACAGAAGCAGCTGCGCAACTTCATGGCACAATGTCGGCCAAGCGACCAAGACCTCCTGCCCATGATAGATATAGAGACAAGAAGCGGAATGCCCGTAGAGGAGTTCCGCGACTCGCTCTTCAAATTCCTCAAATTAGTGGAGAAGGCATACCACCAGAAGCCGCTCATCTACACCGGAGCCAACTTCTACGACCACTATCTGTGCGGATTGCTTGACGACTATAAACTCATGATTGCCCAGTACACCGACTATGAACCCCGATTGCGTGATGACCGAGACATCGACATGTGGCAGTATTCAGCAAAGGGACGCATAAACGGAGTGAACGGATATGTGGACAAAAGCCGTTTCATGGGCAGCCACCGTTTGAGGGAAATCAGGTTCAGGCACCAATGACGCCCCCCTACCCTCAGCTTTGCGATAAACATTTAGCTTATATATAGAAATAACACATAGAATTATGGCCATTATCAAATGTCCAGAGTGCGGTCATCAGATTAGTGACAGAGCACCCGTTTGCCCCTCATGTGGGGTTGAGATTGCCGGCAAAATCACACGTTGCCCGCAATGCGGAGAGATTTACTTCAGCGACCAGGACGTGTGTCCCAATTGCAATCATGCCAATCTTTCGGCGCATGAAACACGAGGGACAACCAACACGCAAGCTCCCAATACAGTTCCCCCCGCCATTCCTGTAACAGCAACACAAGAACAAGGTGCTACGGGCCAAGAGCAACCTGCTCCGAAGAAGAAAAGCCATGCAGCGCTCATCGTTTCGTTCGTGTTGGCTTTGATTATCTGCGCCGTCAGTTTCTACTTCTACAACCAGGCAAAGACGTCCAAGGAAACCGAAGCTTACGAATACGCCATGACGAGTTCTGACCCGCTGGTGCTGCAAAGCTTCTTAGACACCTATAAAGATTGCCCGCGCGCGCATAGGGATTCCATCCAGCATCATCTCAACTACATCAAGCAGATTGACCGCGACTGGCAGAATGCTGTGGCAAGCAATTCGAAGGCAATGCTCGAGGATTACATCAAGAAATATCCCAACTCGCACAACAAGGTGGTGGCCCAGCGCAAGATAGACTCTATCGACTGGGCTTTGGCAAAAACGCTGAACACGATTGAGGCATTCAACGAATACGCCAAAGAACATCCCTATGGCGAGCATGTTGACGAAGCCAACGACAAGGTTCAGGAACTGAACATCAAGATTGTTCAACCCGAAGAGAAGGAAATGGTTGCCAGCGTGTTCCGTCGTTTCTTCCAGAGCATCAACTCGCGCGACGAAGCAGCCCTTTCCTCAACTGTTAACGATTATCTCTCTTCATTCTTGGGCAAGCAGGATGCATCAAAATCGGATGTGGTCTCGTTCATGTACAAGCTGTGGAAAGACGACATCACGAACATGAATTGGCGCATTCTGAACGATTACAAGATTGAAAAGAAACCGCTGGGAGAAGAAATGGAATACATCGTTCAGTTCACCGCTTCGCAGAAGATTGACCGCACAGACGAAACAAAGGAAACTGAAGCCAAGTATAGAATCCGCTCGAAAATCAGTACCGACCAAAAGATATCTGAATTCAATATGACAAAACTGGCTGAATGACCTGCCTTTGATTCTTTCCCTTGTATTGAAACGAAACAACAATACTCGTTAATCATCCAAAGCTATGCTTTTCTTCATCGAGAGCATAGCTTTTTTTATGGGATGATACAGCAGTTGACCCCAACGCCCCTGAAGGGGGCAACAGCTACCAGCCCAAGGCAGCGCCTTGGGGGGATAATTGGGAGCAAACTAACGCCCTATAGGGGCAAAAGCTTTTGCACTTACAGCGCGTCCTTCTCATGTGCCCTACCCACCCAGGGCGATGCCCTGGGCTATGAGTGGGTTGGCCTTTTAGGCCGCTCTTTATCCGAAAGGGCCAACAACGATTCCATTCCCAAAGAAAAACGCCCAGATGCACAAAGAAAACGGGCACCTGAGCGTTGATGATGTCGTAAGACAAGTGGAGGCTTTATCCTCCGAAGTTGTCGTACATAATAGACTCTGAATCCACGCCAAGCGAATCAAGCATACCTACAACGGCATTCGACATGGGGCCAGGTCCGCACATGTAGTATTCCACATCTTCGGGAGCCTCGTGGTCCTTCAGATAAGTGTTGTACATCACCTGATGAACAAATCCCGGGGTATACTTCACTCCTGCTGCATCAGCTGCGGGGTCAGGACGGTCGAGTGCCAGATGGAAGTGGAAGTTGGGGTACTCCTTTTCCAAGCCGAGGAAATCATCCAGATAGAACACTTCGTTCAAGGCACGGGCGCCATAGAAGTAATGCATCTCACGGTCTGTGGTGTGCAAAGTCTTCGTCATGTGCATGATTTGTGCACGAAGCGGAGCCATACCAGCACCACCGCCTACCCAGATCATCTCTTTCTTAGAGTCGAAATGGGGATGGAAATCACCGAACGGACCACTCATGATGACCTTGTCGCCAGGCTTCAAAGAGAAGATGTACGAAGAGGCAATACCAGGATTCACCTCCATGAAACCACTCTTGTCGGGCTTGAATGGTGGTGTGGCAATACGAACTGTCAGCATGAACACGTCGCCCTCTGCAGGATAGTTGGCCATTGAATAAGCTCGGATGGTGGGTTCGGGATTCTTACACTTCAAGGGGAACAAACCGAATTTCTCCCATGCAGGTAAGTACTCGTCACCAATGAGGGACTTGTCGAAGTCCTTATCGTAGTCGATGCAATCGAATGCAGGAATCTTGATCTGGGCATAAGAACCAGGAAGGAAGTCCATGTGAGCGCCAGCAGGCAACTGCACTTTGAATTCCTTGATGAAGGTGGCTACGTTCTTGTTGGAAATCACGGTGCACTCGTATTCCTTCACACCAAGGATTGACTCGTCCACATGAATCTTCAAGTCGCCTTTCACCTTGCACTGGCAACCCAGGCGCCAATGGTTCTTGATTTCCTTGCGGCTGAAGTGAGGCTTCTCGGAATCGAGAATCTCCCCTCCTCCTTCAAGCACCTGCACCTTGCATTGTCCGCACGAGGCTTTACCACCACAAGCTGAAGGCAGGAAAATGCCGTTCTCGTTGAGCGTAGCCATCAGATTGTTGCCTTGGGGAACGTTGATGGTGCGGTCGCCATTGATTTCAATGTTCACATTTCCGCTGGGTGAAAGATATTTCTTTGCCACAAGCAGAATTACAACCAAGAGGAGTATAAGAATGAGGAATACTCCTATGCTATATGCTATAAACTGTCCCATACGTTTTAGATATTAAGTCCACTGAAACACATCATGGCCATTGCCATAAGTCCTACTACAATAAAGGTAATGCCAAGACCTTGAAGTGGCTTGGGTACATCACAATACTGCATTTTCTCGCGAATGGCTCCGAGCGAAACAATAGCGAGTGTCCAGCCAAGTCCACTACCCACAGCATAAACCATAGCATCCCAAATGGAAGTAATGGCTTGCGTGTTTGACGGGTCGAGCAAAATGCGTTGTTGCATGAAGAGAGATGCACCCATGATGGCACAGTTCACAGCTATCAACGGCAGGAAGATACCGAGAGCAGCATAGAGCGATGGAGAATACTTCTCTACCACCATCTCAACGAGCTGAACAATACCTGCGATGACCGCAATGAAGAGAATGAAGCTGAGATAACTCAGGTCAACACCCTCAGCAAGGCAATTGGGACCTAACACTTTGGTTTGCAGCAGATAGTCGACAGGCACAGTGACGAGCAACACAAACGTAACTGCCAAACCAAGTCCTACAGAAGTTTTCACAGTCTTCGAGACGGCAAGATAGGAACACATGCCGAGGAAGAAAGCGAAAATCATGTTGTCGACAAATATCGACCGGAAGAATAAACTTATTGCGTGTTCCATATCTTATTTCTCCTTATAAAAGTATGCACGATGAACCCAAATAACGCAACCAACAAGAATCAGGGCCATAGCAGGCATGGTCATCATTCCATTGTTCTGATAGCCGAAGTCATATACCGACTGGGGAATGATTTGGAATCCCAGCAACGAACCACGTCCAAAGAACTCGCGGAATGCACCCACGATGACAAGAATCATAGCATAGCCAAGTCCGTTGCCAATACCATCGAGGAACGATGGCCAGGGCTTGTTCTGCATGGCAAATGCCTCGAGGCGTCCCATGAGGATACAGTTGGTGATAATCAAGCCGACATAAACCGAAAGCTGAACGCTCACATCGTAGGCTACGGCTTTCAGAATCTGCGATACTATAGTCACAAGAGTGGCAACCACAACCAATTGCACCACAATACGGATACGATTAGGGATGGTGTTGCGAATCAAAGAAATAATGACGTTGGCAAAAGCCGTAATCACAGTCACAGCAAGACCCATCACGATGGCAGGCTTCAGCTGCGAAGTGACGGCAAGTGCCGAACATATACCCAATACTTGAATGAGAATCGGGTGGTCGAGGTTCAACGGATTAGTGAGAGCCTCTTTGTTTTGTTTACTGAATAGTGCCATAGTTTACTGAATTGAATCGTTTTCTGTTACTGCAGGAGGACAAAACTTTTTTGCTTTCTTTAATTTAGCGTTTATACAATCCTGCAACATATCACTTACACCATTAGAAGTCAAGGTTGCTCCCGTTACGGCGTCAACTTGTGACTCGGGATTATCCACCTTCTTCACTACTGAGAGAATCACATTACCATTGTCATCCCAGATTTTCTTACCGATGAATTTCTCCTGCCAAGCCTGAGAGTCTTTGATTTCTGCACCAAGTCCAGCGGTTTCGCTTTCATGGTTGAAATAAACCCCATAGACAGTTTCATAATCCTCAGACAGAGCAATAAAGCCACTTATACCACCCCAAAGTCCCATACCTTTTAAAGGGAGAACATGGACTGATTTGCCATCAACTTCACATTCATAGAATGGTTTTTCCCATTCGCCAGAACCACTTGGTTCGCTTTTCACCACCTCTGCATATTTTGCTTCGGCCTCTGCACCATCCAGGTTGCGGATGTTGAGCGAATAGAGAATCTGCTTCTTCACATCGAGGGCCACGTTAGCGTCCTGCATCGGCTTGAGTGCCTGATAGACGAATGCCAGCAGGAAGGCAACGATGACCACGAGAATCGCACTATAAATAATAATGTACGAATTCGAATTTGTATTTAACTTACTCATTTTAAGCCTCCTCTCTTCAAACGTTTCGAAATATTACGTTCCACGATGCAATGGTCGATGATAGGTGCAAACATGTTGCCAAAGAAGATGGCAAGCATCATGCCCTCTGGATAGCCAGGGTTCATCACGCGGATAATGACAGCCATAGCACCAATCAGGAAACCATAGATGTATTTTCCGCATTCTGTGCGGGCAGATGTCACGGGGTCGGTAGCCATGAACACAGCACCAAAACAGAAGCCACCCAGCACAATGTGCTCATACCATGAAATGGGAGTCATGTCGAGGGCTGAGAAAAGCAGAGCCATCAGAATGCCACCAGCAAAGACGCTGCCCATGGTCTTCCAAGAGGCGATGCCCGTCCAAAGAAGCAGGATAGCACCAAGAGCAATGGCAATGACGCTGGTTTCACCAATAGAACCGGGAATGAATCCCGTTATCATGTCGTTCAGCGTGTAGGTCACATCCATTCCCTGTCCGATTTGTCCAAGCGGTGTAGCTGTAGTCAAACCATCAGGAAGCGTGTTTCCAAGTCCAAAGATAGATTCGTTGGCAACCCAAATGGTGTCACCAGTCATCTTCGAGGGATATGAGAAGAACAAGAACATACGTGCTGCAACGGCAACGTTGAAGATGTTCATACCCGTACCACCGAAAATCTCTTTAGCAAAGATGACGGCAAAAGCACATGCCAAAGCCAGCATCCAAAGCGGGCAACCAATAGGGATGATAAGCGGAATGATGATTCCACTTACAAGATAACCTTCCTGAATCTCCTCGCCTTTCCATTGTGCCCAGATGAACTCAATGCCAAGACCTACGATATAGCTAACAAGAATCTTGGGCAGTACAGCCAAAAATCCATAGAAGAAAATGCTCCAGAAACTGGCTGTGGCAAGCGTTCCGGCAGCTGCATAGTTCTGATAGCCCACGTTGTACATACCGAACAGCATTGCCGGCATCAACGCAATCACTACCATACTCATAATGCGCTTTGAGTCGATGGCATCATGAATGTGACTTCCGCTCTTGGCAGTCGTGTTGGGTACGAACAAGAATGTTTCGAAACCATCGAACACGCTACGGAAAGCATGAAGTTTGCCACCCTCCTCAAAGTTGGGCTTTATTTTATCGATATAATTTCTTAAACTCATAATCGTAATCAATATAAGGGTTTATGCATTTTCTTTACGAAGCATGTCAAGTCCTTGTCTCACAATGCGTTGCAACTCCAACTTAGAGGAATCTACAAACTCTGCCAAAGCAAAATCCTCTGGGCTTACCTCATAGATTCCCAATTGCTCCATCTTGTCGATATCGCCTGTAATGATGGCCTTAATGAGGTATTCACCATAGATGTCCATCGGCAACACATTATCATATTCACCACTCATGATCATGTGACGTTCACCACCTTTCACGCGTGCATCAATCGTATATTCCTTTTTCTTGCCCAACAGCCAAGAGAAGTAACTGCGATTGGCAGAGAACTCTTTGAAGCGCGGGAGAATCCATCCCAACATCTCGTCAGCATGGTCGCCTTCAGGAATCACGGAAACCGTAGAAGTATGAGCGCCAAGATAATCATCCATCGTGGCTTTGGTTCCTGAGAGAGGATTGCCATTGATGATGCGCACACCTTCTGTCTTAGTCAGCTTACCCTCAAGAATAGCGCTAATGGGAGTACCCACAACAGCATCCATATAAGCAGGGTCGTTGACTTCGCTTCCAGCAACAGCAACAGTACGAGTCAAATCAACTTTGCCCTCATCAAACAATCGTCCGAAGAAAATCACGGCAGTGGGTTCCACAATCCACACCACCTCACCTTTGTTGACGGGAGAAATGTGGTTCACCTGAACACCCACATTACCAGCAGGACAAGGTCCGTCAAACACATTCACCTCCACATCTTTAGCAGACGTCAAAGCAGAAGCGGTTTGATTTGCACCAATTCCGAGATAGGTCTTAGCTATCTTTGAAAGGGCTGTCAATCCTGTCTGGAATGCCTGTTCGTTACCTTTCAACTCGAACTCGAAATCGCCAGCCAATGGCTTGTCGCGCAATGCAGAAACAAAAATTGCCTTGGGCGTAGTGTCAGGAGTTGTTGACACTGCATAAGGCAACTGACTGATGTAGCCGAAAAGTCCGGCTTCCAAGAGGGCGGCTTTCACCTGTTCACCATCGAGAGAAGCCACATCCTTCTTGCCAAAATCGGCATACTGCCATTCAGCATCGGCTTTCACTTTCACGCATAGCACTTTGCGTCGCTCACCTCGCACAACAGCACTCACAGTGCCGCCAACAGGCGAGGCAAACTTCACTTCGGGACAATTCTTGTTGACGAACAAGGCGTCCCCAGCTTTGACAGCATCACCTTCCTTGACTACTACCTTAGGAACAATACCAGTAAAATCATCAGGAACCAGCGCATATTCATCGCACTTCCCAATGCCCACTTTTTGTTCTTTGGCCTTGCCTTTCAGGTTTACGTCTAAACCTTTACGTAACTTGATTACATTTGCCATAACTACAAAAATATTAGAATTTAATTGATTTCAGCTCTAAAACGATGCAAAATTAATGAAAAATTAGGAAAATGAGGACAAAAATGCTCGTTTTATTTCGATGTAAGACAAAATTCATGTAAATTTGTGCCAGATTTGAAAAGTGTTAAAAACATCGTCAACGGCGCGATATGGGCTTTGGTAGGGCTTGTTGTCACGTTGTTAGTGCTGCTGCGGTTGCCAGCGGTACAGGGTTTTATTGGTTCTTCTGTAGGCGATGCTTTGTCTGAAAAGTTAGGAACAGAGGTCCATGTCGGACGTGTGGACCTTGGCTTTTTCAACCGTGTGATTATCGATGACATCAGCATGCTCGACCAAGAGGGCAAGCAGATGCTGACAGCTTCGCGTGCATCTGCCAAGTTAGACTTTCTCGCTCTTTCTCAAGGAAGAATCGTTGTGAAATCCGCTCAGTTGTTTGGTTTGAAAGCATCCTTGTATCAGAAAAGCGCTGATGAAAAGCCAAATTTCGCGTTTGTGTTAGATTCACTTGCATCAAAAGACTCCACCAAGCATACCCCACTCGACCTGAAAATCAATTCTTTGATTATCCGTCATGGTGCTATCAGTTACAATCGATTGGACATTCCCACAACGCCTCAACGTTTTTCCCCCTACCACATCAACACCCATGACATTAGTGCCCACATCATTCTCAACGCCTTAAAAGACGACTCGCTGAATGTGAATGTGAAGAGGTTGGCGTTCAAAGAGAATTCGGGAATAGACATTCAGTCATTCGCATTGAAGTTGCAGGCAAACAAGGAAAAAGCCACACTCGAAGACCTGCAATTGAAAATGCCCCATTCAGAATTGCTCATTGACCGCACTTGGGCAGCCTACCAATTTAATGAAGGCAAGTTCGACAAGCAATCATTGGATTTCTTCGGCAACATTAATTATTCGAAGATAGCCACCAATGATATAGCGGCTTTATTGCCTATGTTGCGCGACTACCCTCAAACACTCTACCTGAAATCCACCTATGCCGGGAATGCCAACCATCTGCGTGTTGACAATCTGCTCTTATATTCCGATGACGAACAACTTTATCTCCACGCCCGTGGAGAAGCGTCTAAACGTTCCGGACAATTGAAGTGGAATGCAGAAGTCAGCGATATGCACATCAACGAGACGGGAATGCAAGCTCTCGCAACTTGTCTGAAATCCAATTCCATTGACATACCTAACGAAGTGATGCGCCTTCAATCCATTCGCTTCAATGGTGACTTGTCTGGAGAAGGAAAGACGTTGGGAGTGAAAGGCACTATGCAGACCGGAGCTGGCGATGTAAATATGGTGGCCACGTTGAGCGACAAGAATTTCTCGGGAACCATCAAAACCGACAACTTCAATCTCCGGCAAGTTCTCGACAATGAGAAATTCGGAGAAGTAGGCACCGATATTCAAGTAGACGGATCATTTATTGCCCATTCCAAGCCCAATGTCTATGTTCAAGGAAAGATTTCACATTTTGACTATAACTCCTACTCTTTCAAGAATATACAAGTTGACGGTACGATGAAAGATGGAGTTCTTGACGGATACTTTGAGATTGATGACCCCAATGTGAATGTCGAGGCTAAAGGCGAAATGAGTTTGCAGGGAAAAACACCTTCAGCCAACCTCGTTGCAACGGTCAGGCATATTGCACCATCGGCCATCAATTTGCTCGACAAATGGCCAGGAGCATCCTTCAGTTTCAACATAGATGCGAATGTGGTGGGCAAAGACATCAACACTGCCAACGGAAAGATTTCGCTCAACACATTCTCTATGCAATCACCCGATAAGACATTCTTGCTTGACAATTTGGAAATAGAGGGTGACAATAATGCCGATGGGCACCACCTTTCTTTGAGCAGTGATTTCGGAAACATGGAAATCAAGGGTGAATACGACTATAACACCATCGTGCAGAGCATCATGAACCTCTTGGGAAGCAAGCTCCCCACCCTTCCAGGACTTCCCAAGCAAACTCAGCAACGCGACAACAATTTCACATTGACAGCCGACGTCACAAAGACCGACTGGCTTCAAGATTTATTCGATATCCCTCTCAACATTAGGGAACCCATGCATATAGAAGGTTCTATATCGGACAAGAATCATCAGATGGACCTATTGGCTACCCTTCCCAGTTTCATTTACGATGAGAAGCCTTACGAAAATGCCCGTCTTGCCGTCAGCACGCCCAATGACACACTACAGGCTCATCTCAACATCAACAAAATCATGGAGCGGGGAAACCGTCTCGTCATAGATGTGAATGCCAATGCTATAGACAACCACCTCTCCACAAACCTTAATTTCATCAATCGTTCACGCCATCCTTTTAAGGGAAAGATTGTTGCAGACGCAGAGTTCTTCAAGTCGTCGGAAGGACACAACACCACCCATGTGACTATCAATCCTTCGGAAGTGGTCATCGGAGATACGATATGGAACGTAATGCCTGGCGACATCACTTACAGCAAGAACCATCTGGCAATTAATAATGTGGCTATCAAGCACGGCAACCAGCACGTCATCATCAATGGAATGGCCACAAAAAGCCCAACAGACTCCATCATTGTTGACCTGAAAGACGTGAACGTCAACTACATCCTCAACCTTGTGGATTTCCATTCTGTCGAGTTCGGAGGTTTGGTAACAGGAAAGGCTTACGCCTCGAATGTGTTCGACAAGCCTGAAGCTTCGGCTCATCTGACTGTAAATAAGTTTACCTTCGAAGACGGACGTTTGGGAGTACTCTCTGCTGATGCCCATCTGAACCACGAAGACGAGCAAATTGACATTCATGCTATTGCTAATGATGGACCTGGTCAGCAGACATACATCGATGGTTATGTATCGCCACAACGCAGTTTTATTGACCTCTCCATTGCTGCTCACAACTCGAATGCCGAATTCCTGCAAAGCTTCTGCGGTAGTTTCATGAATGATATCAATGTAAGGGTAAATGCCGACCTGCGACTCTCAGGTCCCCTCAGTCACATGAATCTTGTCGGAGAGGGCATTGCTGACGGCTTTGTGACCATCACACCACTGAATACCACATACGCGTTGAGAAACGACACCATTCATTTGATTCCCGATGAAATCATCTTTGAAAGCGACACCATCTACGACATCAACGGAAACATTGGTATCGTGAATGGCAGCCTTTACCACGACCATCTGACCAACCTCAGATACGACATCGACGTGAATGCCCAAAACTTACTGGCCTACGATTTCAAGGATTTTGGCAACGACACTTTCTGTGGAACCGTTTATGGCACAGGCGACTGCAGAATCAAGGGACGTAGTGGTGAAGTGACCATCGACGTTGATGTGACACCTGAGAAGAATTCGCAAATACTTTACAATGTTTCTTCACCAGACGCCATTGGCAACAATGAGTTCATTGAATGGACCAACAAGAAGAGCGCCAACTTAGCACTTAATGCCAACCATCCCGATGAAACCGATGAAAAAGAAGAGAAAGTTGACATTCCCACAGACATTCGAATGAACTTTATCATAAACGCCAACCCTGATGCAACGCTCAAACTCATCATGGATGAACGTAGCGGCGACTACATTGCACTCAACGGAAACGGTGTGATTCGTGCCACCTATTATAATAAGGGTTCGTTCGACATGTTTGGAAACTATCTTATCGACCACGGAATTTACAAACTCACAATCCAAAATGTCATTAAGAAAGACTTCCAGTTCCAACAAGGCGGCACCATCGTCTTTGGCGGCGACCCCTATAATGCAACCCTCAACTTGAAGGCACTCTACCCCGTCAATGGCGTCCCCCTCTCCGACCTCAATATCGGGCGCTCGTTCACCAGCAACAACATACGTGTGAACTGCCTGATGAACATTGCGGGAACACCCAACCAGCCACGCGTGGAATTCGACCTTGACTTACCGACCATTGGCACAGATGCCAAACAGATGATTTTCAGCTTGATTAACTCAGAAGAAGAGATGAACCAACAAGTGCTCTACCTTTTGGCAGTAGGGCGATTCTATAACCAAGGAACTAACAATGCAGGCTCCGATGGAATGGCGCAACAAAGCCAGACATCACTGGCTATGCAGAGCATCTTGAGTGGAACCATCAGCCAGCAGATCAATTCGGTGTTGTCGAGCGTTGTCAACAATAACAATTGGAACTTTGGCGCAAACATCTCCACTGGCGACCAAGGTTTCTACAATGCAGAATACGAGGGATTGCTCTCAGGCCGACTGCTCAACAACCGACTCCAAATCAATGGCCAGTTTGGCTATCGCGACAACCCCAACGCCACCAGTTCCTTTATTGGTGATTTTGACATTCGTTATCTGCTTCTGCCCAACGGAAATGTGGCCATTAAGGTCTACAACCAAACCAACGACCGCTACTTCACCCGCAACTCCCTCAACACGCAAGGAGTGGGCCTTATCCTGAAAAAAGATTTCAATGGTTTGGGCGATCTCATGGGCATCAAACCCAAAAAGCAGAGCCACATCCTGCCCGCAGATTCAACTACGACAAAGTGAATTTCAGCCACAAACACATGTTTTTATGAACAATTGTTTCAAAAAAGTCATGGAATATTTGGCTTTTTGGAAAAAATGATGTACTTTTGCACTCGCTTAATGAAACATTAAGTCTGAATGCATGGAGACAAGCCGATATGGCTCAGTTGGTAGAGCAACGCATTCGTAATGCGTGGGTCCCCGGTTCGAGTCCGGGTATCGGCTCCATAGAAAAACTTCCCCATTACAATTTAAAGCGGAATTAGCACATCGGTAGTGCAGCGGCTTCCCAAGCCGCGGAGGCGGGTTCGACTCCCGTATTCCGCTCTATTTGTTTTGTTTAACCATTTCCCTCAAAAGCCTATCCCCAACCTTATATATAATTTGGTGAGCAAAAGAAAATCCGATGAAGTGAATGCTCCATCGGATTTTTTTGTTTGTCGACTATAGACTTGCTTTCTATTTTGCACACTGTGACGGTCACGTCCAAAGGCTGGTGATAAACATGGCGCTTGCGTCTTCGGCTTTCTTGAAACCACAAGACTGGTAGAACTGCAGTTCATCATCATAAGCCACAAGGACAATGCGTAGATAGTCGGCATAATGCTCTTTCATCATTTCTACAAGACGGCGACCGATGGCTTGATGTTGATATTCAGGGCGTACGAGCAAATAATGCACGTAGGCAGTCATAATCCCATCGTCCATAGCGCAGATCAACCCCACGATTTTGTCATCATCCCACGCGGTGTAGACGGTTTCAAAGTTTTGCATAGCCACAACGAGCTTTTCAGGAAAATGCCCCGACGACCACTCCACAGAGAGAAAGAGGTCTTGTAACTGCTCTTGGTCGAAATGGTGAATGTCTTTGTAAGTGATCATTATCTTCTCTCCCTACTTTGCTTTCAGCGCTTCAGCTATGATTTGCGTCATGCGACGTACACCTTTGTCGTTGGGATGAATACCGTCGTTTTGCATATTGCCAGTATCCGTTCCAAAGAGCGAATGCAAGTCGATGACCTGAAGTCCGTATTGGCGAGCTACTTCTTGTTGAATGGGAATAACGCCAGAAGCAATGATGGAGTCGTTAATGTTCCACGATGACTTGATGGCAGGAATAGGTGTGCAGAGGAAAATCTGCGGTTTGGGCTCAGGTGTTGCTGCAGCCTTCTTGCCTTTCTTAGCCTTCTTCTTGGTTGGTTGAGCGAGGTCGGGGCGCAAGGTGGTGATCATCTGACATAGATCTTGCTTGAACTCAGCACTATACTTCCAGTTCTGCGGTTTCGAGTCGTTGGTTCCGAGTTTGATAACCACAACGTCGGGCTTGAAGGCTTGTGCATCTTTCCAAGCCATTTCGTTCATGTAGGGATTGTCGCCCTTGTTGAGCATAGTACGACCGTTGACACCGAAGTTCTTCACCCAGTAGTCTTCGCCAAGCGCCCGCTGCAACTGTGCGGGGTATCCATTCTGCTCTGCCAAATCAATACCGTGACCATCTGTGATGCTATTACCGATACAAGCCACACGAATGGCATCAACCTTGGGAGCCTTGCGCGCTTTCAGCCATTTTCCAAGAGTGGCGAGCATCTCGTTGCGATAAGCAAACCAATTGCCGAAACCGTAGCCGTGACCACCAGAGGGATAAACGAGCATAGAGCACTCGTTGCCTGCATTGCGCATGGCTTTATAGTACTCAAGGCCGTTGGTGACTGGCGGCACAAGGTTGTCGTCACTCGACATGATGATGATGGCGGGAGGTGTGAGATGGCGTCGCACAGCATTCTGCGTGGAGAAACTACGTACCATTTCGGGATTCTTCTGGTCTTCGCCCAAGAAGTTGCGGCACGACCACACATGAGAAACGCGCTCGTCCATTGAAATAACAGGATAGAAAAGAATACTGAAGTCGGGACGCACATCGAAGTCGGAGTGCGTAGAAATGACCGAAGCCAAGTGTCCACCGGCAGAGAAGCCCATGATGCCCACGTCGTGGGGATTAATGCCCCAAATAGCTGCGGAATCGCGAACAATGCGAATGCCTTTTTCCACATCGCCTATCGGGATTGTACGGTCGCCATTGGGTAGTCGGTAGTTCACCACAAAATAGGCTATACCTTGCTCATTAAGCCATCCAGAAGCCAGCGTTCCCTCGTGCGTGTTCGACAGCATGGAATAGCCACCACCGGGAATGCCCACAATAGCTTGCCCTGAGGGGTTTGCGGGAAGGAAACACACCATCTGCGCCTTAGCGTCTTCGGTCAAGTCGATGGTGAACTTGCGTGCTGTTTGCGCCTGAACCGAAACCGTGAGGAGCGTCAGGCACAAAATCATTAGTTTTTTCATAATCGTAATGAATAGTGTTGTTTAGTAAAACTTAATTTTTTGTTGATTCACGGAAATTATCGGTGGTCATTCGTTGGACTTGTTCTTGTAGACGATGATACCTACAATCACCAACACAATGACGAAAAGAATGTTGTACCACTGCATAATATAATGAATATTGAATGATTATATAATTAACAATTCAAATAATCGAAGATGCTTACTCATCCATCAACTTCCGATAGCGTATGCGCTTAGGCTCTTCAAGTCCGAGACGCTGGGCTTTGTTGATTTCGTATTCGCTATAGTTCCCGTCGAAGAAGAAGACGCTGCCCTCATCGCCGCCCATAGCCCCTTCGAAAGCGAGAATATGGGTACAAATGCGGTCGAGGAACCAGCGGTCGTGACTAATGATAACAGCACAACCGGCAAAAGCTTCAAGACCTTCCTCCAATGCACGTAACGTGTTGACGTCAATATCGTTAGTGGGCTCGTCAAGAAGCAAAACATTACCCTCTTGCTTCAGCGCAATGGCCAAATGCAGACGGTTCCGCTCACCTCCAGAAAGCACACCACATTTCTTTTCCTGGTCGGCTCCACTAAAGTTGAAACGAGACAGATAGGCTCGTACATTGACATCACGACCACCCATGCGTATTGTCTCGTTACCCTGACTCACCACCTGATAGACAGTCTTCTCGGGGTCTATATCCTTATGCTGCTGGTCCACATAACTGATTTTGACCGTCTCTCCCACTTCGAAACTTCCTGCATCGGCTTGCTCCAATCCCATAATCAGGCGGAAGAGCGTTGTCTTTCCCGCTCCATTGGGACCAATCACACCCACGATTCCGTTAGGCGGCAGCATGAAATTGAGGTCAGTGAAGAGCGTTTTCTCGCCGTAAGCTTTCGCCACATGGCAAGCCTCGATAACCTTATTGCCCAACCGAGGACCATTAGGAATGAAGATTTCCAGCTTTTCCTCCTTTTGTTTTTGCTCCTCATTGAGCATTGTCTCGTAGGAGTTCAGACGAGCCTTTCCCTTTGCGTGACGAGCCTTGGGGGCCATGCGAACCCATTCCAACTCGCGTTCAAGTGTCTTGCGGCGCTTCGAAGCAGTCTTCTCCTCGAGTGCAAGCCGCTGGCTCTTCTGCTCCAACCACGATGAATAATTGCCCTTCCAGGGGATCCCCTCGCCTCGGTCGAGTTCCAAAATCCACTCGGCAACATCATCGAGGAAATAACGGTCGTGAGTCACAGCAATCACCGTTCCTTCGTATTGTTGCAGATGCTGCTCCAGCCAGTCAATCGACTCCGCGTCAAGATGGTTGGTAGGCTCATCAAGCAACAGCACATCGGGCTTCTGCAAGAGCAATCGGCAAAGTGCCACACGTCGACGCTCACCGCCCGAGAGATTTTTCACGCTCCAATCGCCCGGCGGACAGTTGAGGGCAGCCATCGAACGGTCGAGTTTCGAGTCCATGTTCCACGCATCTGTGGCGTCGATAATGTCCTGCAACTCAGCCTGACGAGCCATCAGACGGTCCATTTTGTCGGAGTCCTCATAGTACTCGGGAAGCCCGAATTTCACATTGATGGCGTCGTATTCGGCCAATGCGTCATAGACATGCTGAACACCCTCCATCACGTTCTCCTTCACCGTTTTCTCCTCGTTGAGCGGCGGGTCTTGTGGCAGATAGCCCACGGTATAGCCTGGACTCCACACCACATTGCCCTGATACTGCTGGTCGATGCCAGCAATGATTTTCATGAGCGTCGACTTACCAGCTCCGTTCAAACCGATGATGCCGATTTTCGCACCATAGAAGAAACTGAGGTAAATGTTCTTGAGCACCTGTTTCTGGTTCTGTTGAATGGTCTTGCTCACTCCGACCATCGAGAAAATCACTTTCTTATCATCAACTGTTGCCATAATGGTTGCCTTTTTGAATGGAAATCAGGCAAGACGTTAGCCTCACCTGATTTCCTATTGACAATTGACAATTGACAATGAGCAATTGTCAAAATTTACTTGTTCACGATCTTCTTGCCGTTCTTAATGACGACGCCCTTATATTGCGAGTTAACGCGCTGGCCGGCGACATTGAACATGGGCTTCAAAGCTGGCGACTTATCATCGACAATCAGATAGTCAAGCCCTGCACTCTCAGCGCACTTGAACTCAATCTTATCGATGTTGCAACTGGCGCCCGTAATGGTGATGCGCAGAATCTGGTTGCCTGCAGCCAAGTCTCTGCTCAGCGTTCCGGTTACCACCTTGTAAGAACCCCAATCGCTGTTGCCTGTCTGCGGAACGCTCACGCTGGCGAGAGTGGTAACACTACCACCGTTAACCAAACCGATGTTGAATCCAGAGCCAGTGGTGCCCGAAGAGACGGTTGCCTCATATGTGTACTTGCCAGGCTCTGTCACGTTGACGCTGTACTCCAGCCACTCATTAGCAGCCGTATAACCGATACAAGTGCCGCCATTACCCTTCACAAAGTCAACGCCCTCTCCGTCGGTGCGATATTGGGTGTCACCCTCGCGGTTGGTGTCGGAATCGTGGAAGGTCATACCTTCGCCACCCTTATCGAAGTTCTCGGCTTGAATGACGCCAGGAAGCGAAACGGGATTAGTAGAATACGGCAAGCGTCTGCCATTCACCTTCAGCGCCTTGCGGGGTGATACATTCACCTTGCCCTCAGAGTCGGTAGCGATGGCTGTGATATAGTAGTTGCCCTTGGTGGCGGGTTCAAAATCCAAGGCATAGGGCTCTTCAGAGACTGTGCCAATGAGCATGTCGTTGGCATAGAAACTCACACTCTTAATGGAACTGTTTTCCGTTTTTGTCTTAGCAGTTGCTGTGATAGTGGTCTTGTCGCCCACAACTATAGTGGCAGGACGGATTGTATTAATCAGAACGGAGATGTCGGTGTTCTTCTCATAGCGCTCGAAGGTGAGGTTCTTCATGTAGAATCCACCGTTGTCAATGTTCAGACAGAGGATGTGGCGACCTTTGGTCAGCGGCTTCACAAACATGCAGTGAATCTTGCGGAACTCTTGCGAGCCACCTGTGTTGGGCACCTCAATCATATCGGTGTAGAATGTCAGGTTGTCGAATCCATATTCCGAAAGGTGGAATGTTGCACCAGTCTTTCCCGAGGCCACCTCAGCATCGAAAGCGTAGAGTCCGTCTTCCTGCACGTCGACAGTGTATTCCATCCATCCGCCCGTCTGCATAGAGGATGATTCCGTGCGCTGAGCCTTGTTGTAGGTGACACCCATTGTACCCTTGTCGAACTCGGTCACAACGATGTTGCCAGGCAACTGGGCAGGCGTCTCATTGAAGGGTTCGCGAAGGGTTGAGCTGGCGAGCACATTGAAGCGTCCCCAACGCTCGTAGGTAGAGCCGTCAGTGGCGGTGACCACTGCTTTCAACTGCTTCCAACCTGTGGTAGTGGGAGCGGTGTAATCCGTCAGATAAGGGGCCTCGGTCATGGTGTTGACAAGCTGCATGCTGTTGACGTTTTCACCAACATAGAGGTCCACCTTCTCGATGGTCTTCGTAGCCAAGTTGGCGCGCACCATGATGGGCAGCTTGTCGCCCTTTGCCACCTTCAAGTCGCGAGGCTTGATATAGATGGAAGCCTCTTTCTTCATGCCTGGATAGGGACTCTTGGCGTTCTTGGCGGCATCTGACTCCATATACGAGCGCAGCCAAGTCATTGCCGGACGGTCTTTGCCGTTCTTGATGATACCAGAGTTGTCGACCCATGTAGAGCCATGAATATACCCCCAGATAGTGACACCGGCGCAATATTCGGCTTCCCACATGATGGGGAAAATACTCTCATATTGTCTCTTTTGCTGGTTGTCATCAGCTTTGTCGATGTCCAACTCGGTGATATACATAGGCATCTTCAGCGCATCTTGCTGCTTCTTCATCACGCTTTTCAGTTCGCTTGCGCTGATGTCATTCACATCGTGCGACTGGTTTCCGTAGGCATCGATAGGTGCACCATAGTCACGCAACGTCTGCACCAATGTGAGATAGGCGTCCACATCATGGCGCAGCGAGTTGTAGTCATTATAAATAAGGATGGAGTTCGGGAAGCGCTCGTGGGCCATTTCGAAAGCCTTGACGAGCCAGTCGTAACCTGTCTTTCCCTCGCCGCCCAGCGATTCCCTCATCATGGGATTGCCTTGCTGGTGCATACCCACAGCCTCGTTCACCACATCGATGAGGGGTAGCGTGTCATAATGCTTCTTAATGGCGTCAAACCACTTCACGATTGATGAGTAGCGGTCCTTGATGGACAAGCCTGAGAGCCAATCGGGATACTGCGCACCCCAAACGAAGGCATGGAACTTGTAGGTGAAGTTGTGACTCTTGGCATAGTTGAATGCCCGGTCAGCGCCACCCCAGTTGTAGCTGCCTCTTGTTCCCTCTACCGATTGCCACTTCGACTCGTTCTCACAAGTGATCTGGTTCCACATCGTGTAGTACGATGCTACACCGCCGCCAGCTTCTACTTGGCCTCGAGTGGTGATGTTACCCAAGAACTTGTCCGGGTTAGATGATAACTGTGCATGAGCCTTTGTGGTAGGAACCATCATGCCCAACGTCAGAAAGAGAGCGGGAGCAAATGCCTTTCCCAATGCTTTACTGAGTAAATCTTTTTTCATACTTTATTGTTTAAGTTTTGGTTTAGGTCAAGTTGATAATAAATTATATGCAAAGGTAAGCATTTTATTTCGTATTCCTTCATAAATCACGAAAAATTTTCCTTCAAATTTCACCCGCATCCCCCTTTTAGCTCTTCTTGCGGCATCTGGCCGTGTCACTTGTGGCTTCTAACAGTCTCACTTGTGGCATCGAGGCAGCAACAGGCACCTATGGAAATCGCTATGCAGATGAACAAGACGCTTACTGAGAATAATGACAGCGGCATGTTTGTCACGCTCTTCATCGGCAAGAATTAACAGATGCCTTCAACGTGAAGACAAGTATTCATCCAACATCGGGAGAATTTCTTGAGGGTGGGCATGCACGATGACGCGCCCATCACCGTCGAGCAGTACAGCACGGGGGACGGCCCTAATATATTCGGAGGTCTGTCCGTTCACGTCAACGATGATGTCCCAGCCGACGCCGTGCTTTTGAAGGAAGTCCTGCAGTTTTTTTCCACGCAGCCCTTCTCTTACATTGACACCTACGACTTTCAGTCTTCCTGCATACTTTTTTGCCGTGGCAGCCAGTTCAGGCAGTCCTTCGATACAAGGGGCGCACCAGCTTCCCCAATAGTCCACCAGCACGGGAGTTCCCTTGCCTACAAGATCAGAAAGACGCACGAGGTCGCCTTCCGGTGTCTGACCTGCCACGTCGGTGAATTTTGCTCCCTTCGCTAAAATGCTGTTACTTTTTATCATTTCCTGTATCTTCTCCCTGAAAGAAAGCAGTGCGTATTCAGCGTTGCGCAAGGGACCCTGAATGTTGTCAAAGACTTCCATGGCACGGTCGGGGGCAATCTTATTGATATGTTTTTCCAATGCCATCAGAATCAACGCTTCCTCAGGTTTGTCCTGCAGAAATGTTTCGAAAACATTCATCTTGGCAGCAGAGTCGGCAGCATTGGATAAATCGGTTTCCAGTTTCACCCAACGGTCGTTGAGGGGCAGTCCACTCACGGGGCGCTCCATGTCCTCATCCTTATTGACATCGCCGGTCAGATGGATTTCACCCGGTTCGAGCAGAAAGTCCCTCACCTGCACGTTATTTTCGCTGTTCGAGCAATATAAATAAACATGCGTCGGTGCGGTCGCGTCTTTCACCACTACGGTGAATTTCCCGTTTTCGACATTCGCTTTGGCCAGCACACTGTCACGCTGCCAGTGATCTGTTACCTCTATCACCGGATTCCGGAAATCTATCCCGGTGAGGTCTCCGGTGATGATGCAGGAACGCTCGTCAGGAGTTTCCTGGACGATGGGCTGATTCCTTTGGCCGATTGCCAAAATGATATAAAGGATCATCAACACAGTGCCGAGGGCAATCAACAGATAACTCCCTTTGCTCTTCTTACCTTTTTTCTGGTAAGACCGCATTTTCCGCCATCCCGCTATCATAAGAATGGCGGCAGCAATCGCCAGAATCGAAACAAATGCATTCATAAAATTGTAATTAAACAGTTAATAATAAGTCGTCCGCAAAAATAAGAACTTTTTCTGAACAGATGAACTTTTTCGGGGGAAAAGCGGGATTTTTACATATTATTTCAGTTTATTTTTCTTCTCTTTGCACCACGAAACCTAAGTCCGGTGTTTTTTTTGTTACAGATATACACATGTTATACTTTTTACTATTTCCAACCTTCCATTCTTTTTTTTAATCCACATCCTCGCTTTGTTGACTTTTGTATGTAAAAGTGTAACGTGATAAATGAGGTTCCCATAAGGGGCTAATGACACGCTCATTTGTGGCTAATGACAGGCCCATTTGTGGCTAATGACAGGCTCATTTGTGGCTAATGACAGGCTCATTTGTGGTTAATGACACTCCCATTAGGGGCTAATGACAAAAGAAAGAGAGGTAATAAGCATTGGCTTCCCGCCTCTCTTTTATCCTTTCATTTTCCCGCTGAGGATTTTTCTTCTGAGGCCTTTGGTGGCTGGTATGTAATAGTCGGTTTCCATCGCTACGAGGGTACGTTTCAGTTCGTCCATCTGTTCGGGATAGAATAGGCACATGCGGTAAGCGAACTTCATGCAAAGCGATTGAATGCCGGGAAACTCATCGACCTTCATCATATGCTCGAAACAAAAGTCCAGAAAATCTGCGAGCATAATAAGTGTGGATTATACACGCGTACGAACGTACAGTATAACAGTTTTTTTATCGAGAAAAAGTGGTATAAGAATTTTTATTTATATATATATAATTTATTATATATATATAAATAAACTCACTATTACATTACATTAAAGTAAACTGTAACTGTAATACTGTACGGGTGTTGGATTTACACTCTTCTCTGGCGAAAAATAGCACATTAACAGATTTTTATAACGTATAAAGTCTATTTTTTTTGGAAATTGCAATAGTTTGTTGTATCTTTGTATTCGCCAAATATAACTCTACCTTGATGAATCTCACCGTTAGCATCATATCCAAGAGCGAAGAGCTGCCACAGATGGAATGCAGGGACTTCTTCCACAGCACGAAAATGTTTCGGATTGCAGAGAAGACGCCCGGCTTCACCCCCTTCATGGCCATCGCCCAAAGGGAAGACGGAACAGTAGCTGCCCATCTGCTGGCCACCATCCGCCGACGTGGCTCGTGGATTCCACCCTATTTGTTCACCCAAGGGCGCATCTATGGCGAAGGCGAATACGATGCCGATGTTGACAAAGACGAGGCTTTCGGACTAATGCTCGACGCCATCACCGCCAAGTTTGTGCGCCGTCTGTGCCTCTATGTGGAGTTCAGCAACATGAGCCAGAAAATGTTCGGCTACCGACATTTCCGCCGCAACAAATACTTCCCCATCAACTGGCAGGAGGTGCACAACTCGCTCCATAGCGCCCCACCCGAAGAGCGGTTGGCCGACAAGATGCTTCAACGCATTGAGAGGACCTATGCAAACGGTGTGGAGACTCGCGAAATCAAGAACGAGCAAGAGCTCGACGGCTTCTATCGTCTGCTGAAAAACTTCTACAGAACGAAGATTCGCCGCTTCATGCCACCTAAAGAGCTGTTCGAAGAACTCAACAAGCAAGGCAACGCCCGCCTTTTCGTGACGTTGTATCATGGCAAAATCATCGGCGGAAGTGCATGTGTCTACTCCGATGCCAATGCCTACCTGTGGTATATGGGCTCGAAACGAAAGTCGTTCCCCCATCTCCACCCCGAAAGAATGACCGTGTGGCACGCCATCAAATATGCCCATGACCAACACTATCGCCACATCTATTTCATCGACGTGGGACTTCCCTACCCCAAAAACCAATACCGCGAGTTCATCCTCAGTTTCGGTGGGAAACCTGTGGCCAAATACCGTTGGTTCAGGTTCACTTTCCCGTGGATTAACCGGCTGCTGTCTTGGTTTTATCGGGAATAAGTGCAATAATTCGGCGATTCCTTCGTTTTTATGTTGGTTATGAAACAGAAAACGGTTTGTATCATCCTCATATTGCTGGCAGTCTGCTTGAATGTCAGCGCCCAATCTTTTACGCTTCAAGGCCGGGTGACCGATGACAAGATGAACCCAGTGGAGCTGGCATCGGTCAGTTGTGTGAAGCAAGGAAAGACCACGCTCACATCGTTAAAGGGAGAATTCAACATGCAGTTGCAATCAGCTGATAGCGTTGTAATTACATTCTCGATGATTGGCTACAAATCAAAGAGCCGAGTGCTTCGAAATCCACGCGGAAAACAAACGTTGCAAGTGGTGCTTTTCGAGGAAGACTATCAGTTGGGAGAAGTGCAGGTGACCGAGATGAAACGACAAACCGGACAGACGCAAGAACTAAGGAAAGAAGACCTCAAGCACTTGCCCTCAACAACGGGTAACGCCGTTGAAGAGATGATTCAGGCACAAGCCGGCGTGTCAACCCATAGCGAATTGTCGTCGCAATACAACGTCAGAGGTGGCTCGTTCGACGAGAACAGCGTCTACATCAACAACCAGGAGGTGTTCCGCCCCTATCTTGTGAGGAGCGGTCAGCAAGAAGGCTTGTCGGTCATCAATCCCGAAATGGTGGAGAAGATTGGCTTTTCGACAGGTGGTTTTGAGGCCAAATACGGCGACAAAATGTCGTCAGTGCTCGACATCACCTACAAGCGTCTGAAGCCTCGCGAAGGGAAGAAAACGGCCGTTGAGGGCTCAGTTTCTGCAAGTTTACTGGGTGGCGGAGCCTATTTCGGAATCGGAACGCAGCGGCTTTCGTGGCTGTCGAGCGTGCGCTACAAGACTACGCGTTATCTGCTCGGTTCGCTTCAGGAGAAAGGTGAATACAATCCCAATTTCCTTGACTATCAGACCTATTTGAGTTTCTCGCCCAACAAACGCTGGACCCTCGACTTCATCGGCAACATCTCCGACAACCACTACAACTTCAAGCCTCACGACCGCGAGACTTCTTTTGGAACCTTGGAGAACGTGAAGGCATTCAAAGTGTATTTCGACGGTGAAGAAAAAGACTTGTTCCGCACCTATTTCGGCTCGCTCAATCTGACGCATCACCTGAGCGGTAACACCGACATCAGCCTTTTGGCTTCGGCTTATAACACGCGCGAGCAGGAAAAGTTCGACATTCAGGGGCAATATTGGCTGACGCAAACCGAGACTAGCGAGAATCTGGCCGTAGGAACCTATTTCGAGCACGCCCGCAACTATTTGAAGGCAAATGTTGAGAGCTTCAAACTGATGCTGAAACACAAGTCCCAGCACCATCAAGTAGAAGGCGCTCTGACCTTCAAAATGGAACAAATTGAGGAAAACAGCATTGAATACGAGATGCGAGATTCAGCGGGTTATAGCGTTCCGCATACGGGCAAAGACCTCCTGATGATCTACTCGCTCAAAGCTCAGAACAAGCTCGACGCCAACCGATTCGAGACCTATCTGCAAGACACCTACCGATTCACGTCGGGTGGTGATCCTGAAGACCCTGACTACCAGCCCACACTATACACGCTGAACTATGGAGTGCGTTTCGCCCATTGGAACTTCAACCGCGAATCCATAGTCAGCCCTCGTGTCTCGCTCGGCATCATTCCCTCGTGGAACCAGAACGTCACCATGCGTTTCGCTGCCGGATTGTATTATCAGGCCCCGTTCTTCAAGGAGTTGCGCGACACTTCCACCGTCAACGGCATCACACTCGCAACACTCAACAAGAAAATCAAAAGCCAACGAAGCATTCATTTCATCGCGGGATACGACTATCGGTTCAACCTCAACAACCGGCCTTTCAAGTTCACCGCCGAGGCCTACTATAAACTGTTGGCAAACCTTGTGCCCTATAGCGTGAGCAATGTGAAGGTGGTTTATTATGGTGACAACGAGTCGAGCGGCCATGCTGCAGGAATCGACCTGAAGCTTTATGGTGAGTTTGTGCCGGGAACAGATTCGTGGATCAGCCTTTCGGTCATGGACACTCGTATGAAGCTAAACGGAAAAAGCATTCCGCTTCCCACCGACCAACGCTATTCGCTCAACCTGTTCTTCACCGACTACTTCCCTGGTACCGACCGTTGGAAGATGTCGTTAAAACTGGCTTTCGCCGATGGGCTTCCTTTCTCAGCACCCCACCAGGAACTGGAGAACCACTCGTTCAGAGCCGCTGCCTACAAGCGTGCAGACATTGGTATGAGCTATCGTCTGCTCGATAACGAAACACGCCTGAAAAAAGGCCCATTCCGGAACATTTGGCTCGGAGTGGATTGTCTGAATTTATTTGGTATCAACAATGTGAACAGCTACTATTGGATTACTGATGTCACCAACCACCAATACGCAGTTCCTAACTATCTGACGGGAAGGGAAATCAATGCAAGGGTTTTGTTCGAGTTTTAAGCTGCCAAATAAGCGACAAAAGCTACTTTAAACACACAACAGACGCCAAACGTTAAAATATTCTAATTGCCAACATTAATGGTCGCAATCCCTTTGCTTGCGACTTAATTTTTTATTAAATTTGCTGCGTTTTAAATACTAACCTTTATGAGAATCATTCTAACCATCTGTTTCGTGGTGTTATCAGTTGTTTCGACATTTGCCGGAACAAACGACAACGTGATTCTTTTTAATGGGACGAAACCTTGGCGTACTGTTGTAATGGTTTCATATGACAGAGATGACGTTGTGTTGCATTGGAGCGACAACACAACCATGAACAACGGTATGGCCCGGCTGATGCTCGAGTTGGCTTCGACAGAAGGAATCAACGAAGCTCGAATCCATTGTGTTAACGGCATCTATAACGACGTGGTGCGGCTAAACGGCCTCATTCCCAACTCTTCGCTCACCATTTACGACTTCTGTGGTGTCAAGAGGATGGAAACCTATGTATCAGACAGTTCTATGAAACTGGACCTCAGCCAGTTGAACACAGGAGTGTATCTGCTGAAAAACAAAAACATCGTGGTACGTTTTGCCAAACAATAAGCAACGCCTTCTGCTTTCAGAATGCTGACAAAATGCCACAATATTTCACATTATTATATTATATCATAAATAAATCGCATGGTTTTGTGGTTATTTCCTAAAAAATTAGTAACTTTGCCAACGTTTTTAAAAACATTGACAGATTTATAGAGAATGAAACCAAGTGCTATATTGCTTCTGCACTGCCCCGACAAACCCGGCATCATATCGGAAGTGACTAAGTTCATCACTGACAACAAAGGAAACATCATCTATCTCGACCAATATGTTGATCGCGAAGATGGTATTTTTTTCATGCGTATTGAATGGGAATTGGAACTGTTCTTGATACCGCGCGAGAAAATCAAGGAATACATTGAAACGCTCTATTCCACGCGTTACCAAATGACATTCAACCTCTATTTTACTGACGAGAGACCGCGCATGGCCATCTTTGTCAGCAAAATGAGTCATTGTCTTTACGACTTGCTTGCCCGATACAAGGCTGGCGAATGGAATGTGGACATTCCTTGCATCGTGAGCAACCATGAAGATCTGCGCTACATTGCCGAACAATTCGACATTCCCTACTACGTTTGGTCTATCAAAAAGGACCATTCAAACAAAGCCGAGGTGGAACAAGCCGAAATGGAACTGCTCAAAGAGAAGCGCATCACTTTCATTGTGTTAGCACGCTACATGCAAATCATCAGTGACGACATGATCAAAGAATACCCTCATCACATCATCAACATTCATCACTCGTTCCTCCCGGCTTTCATAGGCGCAAAGCCCTATCATCAGGCATGGGAGCGCGGAGTGAAGATTATTGGCGCCACTAGCCACTATGTGACTGCTGAACTCGACGCTGGTCCTATCATCGAGCAGGATGTGACGCGCATCAGCCACAAAGACACACCCGAAAGCTTGGTGATGAAGGGTAAGGACCTTGAAAAGATTGTGCTCTCGAGAGCCGTTCAAAAACATATTGAACGCAAGATTCTGACTTATCACAACAAGACCATCATATTCAGTTAATGAAAGTCGCAATTGTTAAGTACAACGCAGGCAACATCTATTCGGTGGTGAATGCTTTGAACCGCCTGAATATCGAACCTATCATCACAGACGATGCAACGGAACTGATGACGGCCGACCGAGTGTTGTTTCCTGGACAAGGTGAGGCCAGCACAACGATGGCCTACCTGCGGGAACACAAACTTGACGACATCATTCGTGACCTCAAGCAGCCTGTACTTGGAATATGCGTCGGTCAACAGCTGTTGTGCAAGCACTCTGAGGAAGGCGACGCCAATTGCATAGGCATTTTCCCCGTTGACGTGAGGCGATTCCAACCAACCAGACACGAGGATAAAGTGCCGGCTATGGGATGGAACGAACTGACGTTTCCACACGAAGATCCTATTTTCAATGGACTTCCCGAACACCCATACGTCTATTTCGTACATAGCTACTATGTGCCATTGTGCGAATGGACCATTGCCCAAGCCGACTACATACTCCCCTATTCGGCCGCTCTTCATAAAGACAATTTCTGGGCAATGCAATTTCACCCCGAAAAGAGTGGAAGCATAGGCGAACGGATTATCAAGAATTTCATCGAACAAGAACTGTAGTGAGCATGATAGAACAGATACCTGCCATCGACCTGATTAACGGGAAATGTGTCAGATTGACCAAAGGCGACTATAAACAGAAGAAGATCTACAACGAGAATCCTGTTGAGGTGGCCTGTGAATTCGAACGGTTGGGGTTCAAGCATTTGCATGTGGTTGACCTCGATGGTGCCAAGTCGCAGCATATAGTTAACATAGATGTGCTCAAAGAGATTACCGAAAAGACATCTCTGATAGTGGATTTTGGCGGAGGCATCAAGACAAGTGCAGACATCGAGCTGGCTTTTGAGGGAGGAGCTTCAATGGTAACCGTAGGGAGTATTGCCGTGAAACAGCCACAACTGTTCTTGGAATGGCTCGACAAGTATGGAGCTGACCGCATGATATTGGGAGCTGATGTGAGAAATGGAATGATTTCGGTGAATGGCTGGAAAGAAGACTCTGCAGAGCCTCTTCTGCCTTTCCTTCACAAATATATAATAAAAGGTGTGAAGAATGTGCTTTGCACGGAGATTTCGAAAGACGGAACCTTGCAAGGTCCCGCTATCGGTCTTTACCAAGAAATCATGAAAGAATACCCCGATTTGCACTTGATAGCAAGCGGAGGCGTTTCGTCGAACGATGATATTGAGGCGCTCGAAAGCGCTGGTATTCCAGCTGTTGTGTTCGGAAAGGCCTTCTATGAAGGAAGAATAGATATTGGAAAATTGAATTTGGAAAACAAGGAATAACATGAGTAAAGGATTGGCAAAACGCATCATCCCATGCCTTGACGTCAAAGATGGCGAAACCGTAAAAGGGACCAACTTTGTCAATTTGCGCAAGGCAGGCGACCCTGTCGAACTTGGCAAGGCTTACAGTCAGGCAGGTGCCGATGAATTGGTGTTCCTTGATATTACGGCCAGCTTCGAAGGACGCAAGACATTCACGCAGATGGTCACTCGTGTAGCTCGGGAAATCAACATCCCGTTTACAGTTGGCGGTGGAATCAATGCGCTTGAAGATGTAGAGCGGCTACTGTATGCAGGAGCAGATAAGGTTAGCGTCAACTCAGCAGCCATTCGACGTCCCCAACTCATCAATGAGATAACCTCAAAGTTCGGTTCCCAAGTATGCGTGTGCGCCATTGACGCGCGGTTCGACCCTGATGGTTGGCATTGCTACGTGAAAGGCGGACGCGAAAGAGTGGAACGCGGGCTTTTCGAGTGGGCAAAAGAGGTGGAAGATCGCGGTGCAGGGGAAATCCTCTTCACAAGCATGGACCATGACGGAGTGAAGACAGGTTACGCAAACGAAGCTCTTGCCACACTTGCCGAAACGCTCTCCATTCCTATTATTGCAAGCGGTGGCGCTGGCGCAAAAGAACATTTCCGAGATGCTTTTACCATCGGAAAGGCAGATGCTGCCCTTGCTGCCAGCGTGTTTCATTTTGGAGAAATACCCATCCAGGAACTGAAAGCATATTTGCATGAAGAGGGCATCAATGTTAGATTATAGAAAACAAACAGACATGACAATAGACTTTGAAAAAATGGGAGGGCTTGTCCCTGCAATCATACAAGACGCCAAGACGAAGAATGTCTTGATGTTGGGTTTCATGAACCAAGAGGCATACGAGAAGACTCTTGCAACAGGAAAAGTGACCTTTTGGAGTCGCTCACGCAACCAATTGTGGACAAAAGGAGAAACATCTGGAAATTTCCTTAATCTTGTAAGTATTCAGAACGATTGCGACAACGACACTTTGCTTGTGAAAGTCAATCCCATAGGGCCTACCTGTCACACGGGTACAGACACTTGTTGGGGCGAGGAGAATACCCAGAACCCATTACTTTTCCTTACCGAGTTGCAAAACTTCATCGAGAAACGCCACGAAGAGATGCCCGAAGGTTCGTACACCACGAGATTGTTCAAAGAAGGCATCAACAAGATGGCTCAGAAAATGGGAGAAGAAGCTTTGGAAGCGGTCATTGAAGCCACGAACGGAACTGACGAGAAATTGATCTACGAGGTGTCTGATATGTTCTATCATCTTCTCGTTCTGCTCACTAGCAAAGGACTTCGGATCGAAGACATTGCAACTGAACTGCAAAAACGGCATGACCCTGATTGGGACAAGAAACGCAGAATGGAAAAAAGCCAAAAGGGCGCTTGAAATCATAAACTAAAAAAATACAGCATATGTTAGTTGATTACCAAAAGGCTAATATATATCAAGCCGACACCCAGATTCTCCAAGATGTAGACTTTCATGTTGACGAAGGCGAATTCATCTACATCATTGGCAAAGTAGGCTCTGGAAAGAGTTCTTTGTTGAAGACCATGTATTGTGAGTTGGACATTGACAAGGATGATGCCGAAAAAATTGAAGTACTTGGAAGAGACTTGAAGACGTTAAAGCGGAAAGGAATACCTGCCTTGAGAAAAGAAATGGGAATCATTTTCCAAGATTTCCAACTGCTGCACAACCAGAGCGTCGGCCAGAACCTGAAATTTGTGCTTCGTGCAACAGGATGGAAAAATAAGAAAGAGATTTCCGATCGCATTGACGAAGTGCTGAACGCTGTAGGTATGATTGAAAAAAAGGACAAGATGCCTAATGAGCTTTCTGGTGGCGAACAACAGCGAGTGGCGATTGCCAGGTCGTTGTTGAACAACCCTAAAATCATCATTGCCGATGAGCCTACTGGCAATCTTGATCCCGAAACAGCCAGCCACATTGTCGGTCTTTTAAAAGAAATCACTCAAAGGGGAACTGCTGTAGTGATGTCTACACATAATATCCCCATGCTTGACAAATATCCTGGTATTGTCTATCGATGCAAAGACGGGCACATTTCTGATGTGACCAAAGAATTCAACAAAATGAACTTGTCTGATTATAAAGAAGAGACTCAAGAATAAAATAAAATAGAAACTAAAAATATTACGAAAATGAAAGTAATGAAATTTGGAGGCACTTCTGTTGGCTCTCCCGAACGCATGAAAAGCGTTGCACAATTAATCACTGATTCTGGTGAACCTACATTCGTCGTTCTTTCTGCTATGAGTGGAACCACCAATGCACTCGTTGAGATTTCCGATTATCTCTACAAGAAAAACCCCGAGGGTGCTAATGAGATCATCAATAATCTCGAAAAGAAATACATGCAACATGTAGAAGAACTCTACTCTACTGACGAATACAAGCAGAAAAGCATTGATTTCCTTCATAGCGAGTTCGATTACCTTCGTTCGTTCACAAAAGATATTTTCACGAGCTTCGAAGAGAAGAGCATCGTTGCGCAAGGAGAAATCATAAGCACTAACATGATGACCAACTACTTGCAGGAGATTGGCGTCAAGGCTGTGTTGCTGTCAGCTCTCGATTTCATGCGTACTGACAAGAATGCAGAGCCCGATCCTCAATACATCAAGGAAAAACTTTCAGCCATCATGAACGATAATGAAGGCTACCAAATTTACATCACACAAGGGTTCATTTGCCGTAACGCTTACGGAGAAGTTGACAATCTCCAACGTGGAGGTTCCGACTATTCCGCATCTCTTATTGGTGCCGCTCTTCCCGCTGAGGAAATACAGATATGGACTGATATTGACGGAATGCACAACAACGACCCTCGTGTTGTTGACAAGACAGAAGCCGTGCGCCAACTGAATTTCGAGGAAGCTGCCGAACTTGCTTACTTTGGAGCAAAGATTCTTCACCCCACTTGTGTGCAACCTGCCAAGTATGCTGGGATTCCTGTTCGGTTGAAAAACACCATGGCCCCTCAAGCCGATGGAACCATCATCGACAACGTGATCGTCAGAGGAAAGATTAAGGCTGTAGCTGCCAAAGACAACATTACAGCTATCAAGATTAAGTCTTCACGCATGTTGTTGGCTACAGGTTTCCTCCGCAAAGTTTTCGAGATCTTTGAAAGCTATCAAACTCCCATCGACATGATTGCAACATCAGAAGTGGGTGTTTCCATGAGTATTGACAAAGACGACCATCTGACTGACATCGTAAACGAACTGAAGAAATACGGAACCGTTACGGTTGATACAAACATGACCATCATCTGTGTAGTTGGCGACCTTGATTGGAGCAACTTGGGATTTGAGACTCTCGCCACAGAGGCAATGAAGAATATTCCTGTAAGAATGATCTCGTACGGCGGAAGCAATTACAACATCTCATTCCTCATTAAAGGCAGTGACAAGAAACGCGCTTTGCAAAACCTCAGCGACATGCTGTTCAACAACTCGAATAATTAAACGGAATAGTCAGACACAACTGAAATGATAAAAGGAAACTTCCCCGTTGATAAATTCAAGCAGATTGAGACGCCGTTCTACTATTACGACACCAATCTTCTTCGAAAAACGCTTCAAACCATCAACGCCGAAACAAACAAACACGAGCAATTTGAGGTGCATTATGCGGTTAAAGCCAATGCAAACCCCAAAGTGCTTAATGTGATTTGTCAGGCAGGACTGGGAGCCGACTGTGTGAGTGGGGGCGAGATTCGTGCCGCTCTCAAAGCCGGATTCCCCGCCAGCAAAATTGTTTATGCTGGTGTGGGCAAGAGCGATTGGGAAATCAATTTGGGACTTGATAAAGACATCTTCTGTTTCAACGTTGAAAGCATACCCGAACTTGAAGTCATCAATGAGTTGGCTGAGAAAAAGGGGAAAGTGGCACAGATTTGTTTTCGTATAAACCCGAATGTGGGCGCACATACTCACGCCAACATCACAACAGGACTTGCCGAGAACAAATTCGGAATTGCCATGCGCGATATGGAATCGGTCATTGAAGAAGCACAGAAAATGAAGAATGTGAAGTTCATTGGACTTCATTTCCACATCGGTTCGCAAATCCTTGATATGGGCGATTTTGAAGCTCTTTGCAATCGCATCAACGACCTACAAAACGAGCTTGAACGCCATCACATCAAAATTGAGAACATCAATGTTGGTGGCGGACTTGGAATCAATTATGGCCATCCCAACCATCTTCCTATCCCTGATTTCAAAGACTATTTCGAAACGTATTCACGGAAACTGAAATTGCGTGAAGGACAAAAACTCCACTTCGAACTCGGTCGTGCCGTTGTAGCTCAATGTGGTTCGCTCATCACAAAGGTGCTCTACGTGAAACAAGGAGCCGCCAAGAAATTTGCTATTGTCGATGCAGGAATGACCGACTTGATACGCCCGGCACTTTATAATGCTTTCCATCGTATAGAGAACATTTCAAGCGATGAAGCGGAAGACACTTACGATGTTGTGGGGCCAATCTGTGAGTCGAGTGATGTGTTTGCTAAGGCCATTGACCTGAATGCTTGTCATCGTGGCGACCTACTGGCTATTCGTAGTGCAGGAGCTTATGGAGAAATCATGGCCAGTCAATACAACTGCCGAAAATTGCCCGAGGGATATATGACCGAAGACTTGTAAGTCGTTTCGTGTCGCTTGACAAAAGATAAAGATAAGGATGATACTCAACTCAATAACCATCATTCTAAGTTCGGTGGTGATACTCATGGCGATTATCACACCATTCGTGAACCCTTTCTTCCGGTTCAGGAAAGCCAATGCCAACAAAGACATAGCGCCTGAAGATGACGAACAAAGTGAAGGGCAAACCGAGTCAGATGAGAACCATGAAGATGGGGATGAACCCACAAAGGAAAAGGTAACTGGCCAACCTATCACGGTGCTGATAACAGCTCATGAAAATGCAGCTGAATTAGAACGCCACCTACCCCAATTTCTTTCACAAGTATACGAGCCAGGCTTCGAAATCATCGTAGTGGCGGAAAAAGGAGATGGAGAAACCGAGGATGTGCTGAAAAGGCACATTGCCGACAAGCATTTGTATTACACTTTCATCCCCGACTCCTCCAGATACATGAGCCGTAAGAAACTGGCCATCACATTGGGAGTGAAAGCCGCACGCAACGAATGGATTATATTGACCGACGCATGTTGCACGCCTTATTCCGATAATTGGCTTAAGACAATAGCAAGCCATTGTTCAGAGGAACATAATCTGCTGATTGGTTATAGCAACTACGACAACGAAGCGAAATCCTATTACCGTTTCGAGCGCCTACAAACGTCGTGTTACCTCTTGCGCAAAGCTATGCGCGCTACTGCTTTCCGTACAAACGGAACTTTGGTGGCATTCCGCAAGAGCGAATACATCGAACAAGACGGCTATCGCGGGAACTTGGAAGTCATTCGTGGCGAATACGACTTTCTGGTCAACAAATACGCATGCAAAGGAAAAACTGAAGTAATGCTCGAACAAAACGGCTGGATTATTGATGATGCACCGACAAAAAAAGCATGGCGGAACAAGCAGATGTTTTATATGCACACGCGGAAACACTTGAAACGTCGTTTCCCCATGCGTTTGTTGTTCAATACAGACAACTTGTTGCTTCATTTGAACTACATTTTGATTGTAGCAGCTCTCGCCTACTCCATCGTTGTTCAAAACTGGATTCTGACAGGTGCGGCCGCATTGGCTCTCATCATCACGATAACCTTGAGAACCATCTTCGGAAAGATGGTCATCAACCACTTTGATGAAGACATCTCTGCATGGTGTATTGTTCCTTACGAAATCAGTACTATTTGGCACAAACTTGCCCATCAAATCAGGTATTGGCTGGCCGACAAATACGACTTCACCAGTCATAAGTTATGACGAATCGCAAGTTTTAACCGCGAGATAAGTCCATGAGAATACAACTATACATATCAGAAAAAGCGAAAAGCGTTGACATCAATAACAAGTTGGTGACAACGCTTTTGCGTCTGTTGGAATCTGCTGCCGGCCATGTTGTTACCGACGAGAATCCCGACATCGTTCATTTTCTTGGATGTTGGGACATGCGAATGGCTCATGCTGCAACCAACATCAGACGCCGCATGATTCCATATGTATACTCACCACTCGGAGGGTTGCAACCTTGGGAAATTGATGAACATAAACTTTCCAAGCACACACAAATTCTTGCATTCCAACGTCAGCTGACTAAAGAGGCAGCTGTCGTTCACGTGTGCGGGGAAATGGAACACAAAAGCATCACGAGGAAAAAATGGAACTCAAACGTACGAATCATAGAGAGCCCCGTCGTTTCCAACGACATCACCGAAGACGAGATGGTTGGTCAACTCCTTGACTTATATGAAGAAACCATCAATAGTCACGACACTAAAATAAAGGAAGACATCGCCAAAAGAGTTTCTGAAGTCAAAGAAGACGATGAAACCATCAATTCTTTGTTGCGCGAGATTCTTTACGCACGTTACCAGCTGCACAGAGGAGGATTGCCTTCTTTGACACTCGACAATCTCTCTAGCCACCTCACGAAAAGCGACATCGATGAAGACCATTTCGAACAATTGCTTGACGACATGAGAATCAGCAAGTTCTTCGCCCGACTGGAATGCGTTATGGCTACCGAATCCAATCTAACTGAAGGATTCATGCCCATTCCCATGATTGAAGACCGCGTGGCAGACAAAATAAAATCGAGTATCACACGTTATTAATAATATAAGAACGAAACCTTATTCAAACCGAAACACCATAACGACCATGAGTTATAACATCGATAAAGACATGCACTATCTGCAATTGTTGGCACAATCGTTCCCAACAATCGCCGAAGCAAGCACCGAAATCATCAACCTGCAAGCCATCTTGAACCTGCCGAAAGGCACCGAGCACTTTCTTGCAGACATTCACGGTGAGCACGAAGCTTTCCAGCACGTGTTGAAAAATGCATCGGGAAACATCAAGAGAAAAGTCAACGAACTCTATGGAAACACGCTTCGCGAAACAGAAATCCGCGAACTTTGCTCACTCATATATTATCCCGAGCAGAAACTCGAACTGGTGAAAGCCAAAGAAGAAGACATCAACGACTGGTACCACATCACCATTCACCAACTTGTGGCCATCTGCCGTGATGTTTCCAGCAAATACACACGTTCGAAAGTTCGCAAATCCCTTCCCGAAGACTTCAGCTACATCATACAGGAACTGCTTCACGAACGCACAGAAGACGCCAATAAGACAGCATATGTGAACGTCATCATCGACACCATCATCTCAACGGGACGTGCTGATGATTTCATCATCGCCATATCAACAGTTATCCAACGCCTCGCCATCGATCAACTTCACATTCTTGGCGACATTTACGACAGAGGGCCTGGTGCACACATCATCATGGACACACTTGCCCATTACCACAACTGGGACATCACTTGGGGTAATCACGACATCCTGTGGATGGGCGCTTGTGCTGGAAACGATGCCTGCATCTGCAATGTCATACGCCTATCGTTGCGCTACGCCAATCTCACAACTCTCGAAGACGGATATGGCATCAACCTCGTTCCCCTTGCCACATTCGCAATGGAAACCTATGGCGACGACCCATGCAAAGAATTTCAACCCAGTTTGAGTGGCGGAGCCGAGAACATTGACGAAAAAACCAAACGCCTGACGGCACTCATGCACAAAGCTATCGCCGTCATTCAGTTCAAACTGGAAGCGCAAATCTTCAACCGCCACCCCGAGTGGAACATGCAAGGAAGAGAGCTCTTTAGCATGATTGACTACGAAAAAGGCACAATTCATCTCGATGGGAAAGACTATCAGCTGCTCAGCAACCACTTCCCAACCATCAATCCCGACGACCCGAATAGCCTGACCGAGGAAGAAACCGTCCTCATGCAGAAGCTTCACCATTCGTTCATGGTGAGCGAGAAGTTGCGCAAACACATCCGAAACATTCTTCGACACGGGTGCATGTACGCCGTCTACAACGGCAACTTGCTCTTCCATGCGGCCGTTCCACTCAACGAAGACGGAACCTTGCGCGAAGTTGAAATCTATCCCGGTCGGCGATATAGCGGAAAAGACCTCTTCCATCATACGGGAATGCTCATACGCTCGGCTTTCCAAAGCGACACCGAAGCCAATGAGCGACAATACGCCATCGATTACTTCCTCTACCTCTGGTGCGGCCCTGAAAGCCCACTCTTCGACAAGTCGAAAATGGCGACTTTCGAACGCTATTTCATCAACGAACGCGAAACTTGGCACGAGGAAAAAGGCAATTACTTCCGTTTGCGCGACAACCAAGCTATTGCCGAAAAGATACTCGATGCTTTCGGCATTGACGATCCCAACCGACACATCATCAACGGTCATGTGCCCGTGCATGTGGCAAGTGGAGAGAACCCCATCAAAGCAGGAGGTCGGCTGATGGTCATCGACGGCGGATTCTCACAAGCCTACCATAAAGAAACTGGAATCGCTGGTTACACGCTTGTTTATCATAGTCGAGGCTTCGAACTTGTGCAACACGAGCCTTTTACCAGCACTCGAGACGCCATTCTCAGAGGAACCGACATCAAAAGCACGACACAAATCGTTGAAATGGCCAACCATCGCATGCTTGTGGCCGACACCGACCGAGGAGACGAACTGCGCCAACAGATTGCCGACCTTCAAGAATTGCTCTACGCTTACCGTCACGGGTTCATCAAGGAGAGCGAAGGAAAGAAATAAGTGCAATTGTCATTAGCCACAAATGACGCGGTCAAAGACCACAAATGACGCCCTCATTAGCCACAAATGACACGCTCATTTGCCATCAATGACAAACTCAAAGAGGCTTTATGATGAACTCAAAGAACAATAGCTAAAGAATAAGTTGAGAAAATATTATTATTTCTCAATATATCAAATACTTACAAACAATAATAAAACGTCCTGCCTTTCAACAAGAAAAGCAGGGCGTTTATCTTAATCAGGCTGATTAGAGATTCCTTTTTCGAGGAATTGAGGATTTAGAATGGCAGGTCGTCTGTGCTCTCACCGCCTTCAGCTGGCTGGGCGGGAGGGAACGGTGCCTGACCCGCAGCATCGGGTTGTGCCATCGGAGCAGGACCGAATGCCTGAGGAGCGGGGCCGGCTTGGGCAGCACCATATTGTGCGGGGTCAACCTGACGCACTTTGTAAGCACGAATGCTGTTGAACCAACGACCATTATACTCATGTGCGTTGATATCGAATGACACGAGCACCTCTTGTCCCACTTGTACGTTGAAAAGCTTCAAGTTTTCTTCACCAAATACAGAGAAGACCATCTTCTTGGGGAAATTCTCATGTGTTTCAATCACGTAATCCTTGGCTTTCCATTCGCCACGAGCCGATGTGCCACTTCTTTCAGGCGTCTCGGCAATAACTCTTCCTTGTAAATCCATTGTAGTCGATATATTAATGTTTTATAGTATATTCTGCCTTGTTTGGCTCTTTTCGTTTGCGAAATTAATAAAAAATGTTCTAAAAAGAAAAACTTTTCGCGTTATTTTTTGTTTAGCACAATGCTTTTTTGTATTTTTGTGGGATAATAGCGCAAATATAAACTTAAATAAATAAACACTGATGAGATTTACATTATCCAGCACTGCTTTGAGCAGCCGTCTTCAAACCTTGGCAAGAGTCATCAACAGCAAAAACTCTCTGCCCATCCTTGATAGTTTTCTTTTCGAAGTACACGACCAGCAGATTTTCATCACCGCCAGTGATAGCGAAAACGTGATGAAGTCTTCGCTCGCCCTCGACGAGTGCGATGGTGAGGGCAGTTTTGCCGTTCCCAACCGCACTTTGCTCGACGCCGTGAAAGAGTTGGCTGAGCAGCCGTTGACTTTCGATGTGAACACCGACAACTACACCATCACTATCGCTTATCAGAATGGTGTGTACAAGTTCACGGCTCAAAATGCTGCCGAATATCCGCGCGTACAACAGATTGCCGATGGTGCAACGGTCATCACTCTTGACTCGGCAACCCTCAGCAACAACATCTCGCGTTCGCTTTTTGCCACCGCTCAAGACGAGCTTCGTCCTGTGATGAACGGCATTTTCTTTGACTTGACTTCAGAGAGCTTGGCCGTTGTAGCAAGCGACGGACACAAGCTAGTGCGCAACAAGAACTTCGCCGTGAAGAGCGACTCGCCCGCTTCGTTCATCCTTCCCAAGAAACCCGCTACATTGCTGAAGAACGTATTGGCGAAAGACGGCGGCGACGTAGTTATCAAGTTCAACGACCGTAGCGCTGAAATCACATTTGCCGAGGGCAGTCTTTCTTGCCGACTCATTGACGGCCGCTACCCCAACTACAACTCTGTGATTCCGCAAAACAACCCCAACCAGCTCACCATCGACCGCCGTTCGCTGATGGGAGCATTGCGCCGTGTGTTGCCTTTCGCAAGCGAAAGTAGCCAACTCATCCGTTTCCACTTGGAAGCCGGAAAACTGGAACTCTCGTCTGAAGACATCGACTTCGCCACCAGCGCAAAGGAAGTCATCACTTGCGAATACAACGGACAATCTATGAACATCGGCTTCAAGGGTAGCTCGCTCACTGAGATTCTCAACAATCTGGAAGGTGATGAGGTCGTCATCGAACTGGCAGACCCCAGCCGTGCTGGCATCATCGTGCCTGCCGAGCAACCCGAGAACGAAGATGTGCTGATGCTCATCATGCCCATGCTCTTAAACGATTAAACAACTTATGAAATTGAATCTGACAAAGCCCCTGGTGGTCTTCGACTTGGAGACTACCGGGCTTGATCTTGTTAACGACAGGGTAATACAACTCTCATATATCAAGGTTTACCCCGATGGAAAGGAAGAAAGGGAAAACCTGTTTGTGAATCCGGAAAAGCCCATCCCTGCCGAGGTTGTTGCCTTGACGGGAATTTCCAATGAGGACGTAGAGAATGCACCAACATTCAAGGAACTCGCCCCTACCCTCAACGAGAAATTTAAAGGATGCGACTTTGCTGGGTTCAATTCCAACCATTTCGACATTCCCATGCTGGCCGAGGAGTTTCTGAGGGCGGGCGTTGATTTCGATTTCTCCCGTTGTCGGCTCATCGATGCACAAACTATCTTTCACAAGATGGAACGTCGAAATCTGGCTGCCGCCTACAAATTCTATTGCGGACGGAAGATGGAGGAAGACTTCGAAGCCCATCGCGCCGACCAAGACACAGAAGCCACTTATCGCGTGCTGATGGGGCAACTCGATATGTATAACCCCGCAACACAACCTGAGCCCGACCGTCATCTGGCCAACGATATGGACACGTTAGCTGCCTTCTCGAAGACGAACGACAATGTCGACTTTGCCGGAAGAATCATCTGGAAAGAACTGACCGACAAAAACGGCAACCCTCTGAAAGACAACGAAGGGAAACCTATACGTCAGGAATTCTTCAATTTCGGGAAATACAAAGGTCGTGCCGTCATCGATGTTCTCAATAGCGACCCTGGGTACTACAACTGGATTATGACGAGTGAGTTCACAGGCAACACCAAGCAAGTGCTTACTCGTATCCGACTGAAGAATTACAACCATTAACAATGTAATTTATCCGACATCATGTTGAAAGGCAAGAAAATAGTATTGGGAATCACAGGCTCAATAGCCGCCTATAAAGCCTGCTTCATCATACGCCTGCTAATTAAGCAAGGCGCTGAGGTTCAAGTGGTCATCACACCTGCCGGTAAGGAATTCATCACTCCGTTGACGCTCTCCACGCTGACGCGCAAACCCGTAGTGAGCGAGTTTTTCTCTGGTCGAGACGGAACGTGGAACTCACACGTTGACCTCGGCTTGTGGGCAGACGCCATGTTGATTGCTCCGTGCACAGCCAGCACTTTGGGAAAGATGGCCAACGGCATTGCCGACAACATGCTCATTACCACCTATCTCTCGATGAAAGCCCCTGTGTTCATCGCTCCTGCAATGGACCTCGACATGTATGCTCACCCCAGCACACAGGCAAATATGGAGAAACTCATTTCTTACGGCAACCATATCATAGAACCACAAAGCGGATTCTTGGCAAGCGGACTTGAAGGTAAAGGACGTATGGAGGAACCTGAACGCATTGTAGAAGCTCTCGATGCAGCCCTCTCGCCCAACCGCCAACGCCTGAATGGAAAGCGAATCCTCATAACGGCTGGCCCCACCTACGAGAAAATCGACCCTGTGCGTTTTATCGGCAACTATTCGAGCGGGAAGATGGGATTCGCTCTTGCTGAAGAATGCGCCCGCCAAGGTGCAGATGTGACCCTTATTGCCGGTCCTGTTGCGCTTAAAACCTCTTATGCTAACATTCATCGCATTGATGTAGAGAGTTGTGAAGAGATGTACGAAGCTGCTATCAGCGAATTTCCGAAATCCGACGCTGCAATGTTGTGTGCTGCCGTAGCCGACTTCCGCCCTGCAACCATAGCTGAACAAAAAATAAAGCGCGAAGGCGACGAATTGCTCGTCCGACTGCAACCCACACACGACATAGCCTCTCGTCTGGGCCAAATGAAAACCGACAGACAAGTATTGGTGGGCTTCGCATTGGAGACCAATGACGAGGAAGCCAACGCACGACTGAAGCTCGGAAAGAAAAACCTTGACTTCATCGTGCTAAACAGCCTCAAGAACAAGGGCACCTGCTTCCAGAGCGACGACAATCAGATTTGCATCATCGGCAAAGACAACATGCAGGGTTATCCCCGAAAGAGCAAACAGGAAGTGGCTGCTGACATCATCGACGAACTCTTCAAACAACTGGAGAGAAAAGCGTGAAAACCATAAAACGACACGATATGAAACACATCCTTTGCATCATTCTCATGTGGGCATTTGCGATGGGAAGCCAAGCTCAAGAACTTCAGGCAAAAATCACCATCAACCACAAGCAGATTCAGGGAACTGACAACGACGTGTTCGAGAGTCTTCAACAAACACTCGAGCAGTTTGTCAACGACCGTCAGTGGACAAACCTGCAATTCCAGAAGAATGAGCGCATCGTGTGCAATTTCAACATTACTGTTACCAAATACGACAAGGAAAACAACCTTTTCACTTGTAACGCGCTCATTCAAGCAAACCGTCCTGTTTACAATTCGGCTTACACTACAACCTTGTTAAATAATAAGGACAACGACTTCAATTTCCAATTCTCGCAATACGACCAACTGGAATGGAATGAGGAAGTCATCGACAACCAACTGACAGCGCTCTTCGCCTACTACGCCTTCCTCATTATCGGACTCGACCTCGATTCGTTCTCACCAATGGGAGGCGAAGACGTCCTGCAACGGTGCATGAACCTGACGAACAACGCCCAGAACCTGAACTACACGGGGTGGAAGGCATTCGAGAACGACCGCAACCGTTTTGCTTTCATCAACGATTATCTCGACGGAGGTATGCAACCATTCCGCCAACTGCAATACGACTACTATCGCACAGGCCTCGATGAGATGGCCAACAACGCTGAGCGAGGTCGCACGAACATCACCACCGCCATAGAGAACGACCTGAAGAAGTGCCACGAAGACAAGCCTCTAAGCCTTCTCCCGCAGATTTGGACAGATTACAAACGCGACGAACTCGCAAGCATCTATCAGGGAAAAGGCACTCAGAAAGAAAAAGAATCCGTCTACGACATTCTCTTCGGCATCAATGCCAGCCAAAACAACGCCTGGCAGAAAATCAAGGAGTGACACATGATCAAACAACTCTATATCAGGAATTTCACGCTCATAGACGAGCAAACTACAGACTTCGATTCAGGTTTCTCGGTCATCACGGGTGAGACAGGAGCCGGAAAGAGCATTATGCTAGGGGCTATCAGCCTGCTCTTAGGCAACAGAGCCGACACCAAACTCATCAAAGCAGACAGAGATAGGTGCGTGGTGGAAGCCCACTTCAACCTCGAGAAATATGACCTCGAAGCCTTTTTCACCGACAACGATATCGATTATGACGCCCACGACTGTATCCTACGGCGCGAAATCAGCAGCAACGGGAAAAGCCGTGCCTTCATCAACGACACCCCTGTTTCGCTTGCACAAATGCGCGAATTGGGCGACCGGTTGGTAGATATTCACAGCCAACACCAGAACTTGCTGCTCAACAAGGAAGACTTCCAGTTGAAAACGCTTGACATCATTGCGCAAAACACGAAGGAGAAAGACGCTTACACAAAGGCTTTTAACGACTTCAAGGCCGCTAACAAACAACTGGAAGAATTAAAGGCTGACATCGAGAAAAGCAAGGCCAACAAAGACTTCCTTCGCTTCCAATATAACGAACTGCATTCTGCCTCGCTCAAGAGCGGAGAACAAGAAGAACTAGAGCTACAAAGCGAGATGATGGCTCATGCCGAAGACATCAAAAGCGCACTCTATGCTGCCGAAAATGCATTAAACAACGAGCAGAACGGCATCGTTGGCCAGTTGCGCTCTGTGCTTTCCCAACTCTCAAGCATCAGCGACGTCTTCCCAGCTGCCAGCGAGATGAGCGAACGTGTTGAAAGCACTCACATCGAACTGAAAGATATCGCACAAGAGCTCAGCCGCAAGTTGGAGCAAGTGGATTTCAACCCGCGCCTGCAAGATGAAATCAACCAGCGGCTCGACACCATCTACTCACTCCAGCAGAAACATCATGTGGAAACCGTCGATGAGCTCATCGACCTTCACAACCAGATGGAACACACGCTGGCACAAATAGAGAATAGCGATGACGAACTTCAAGAACTCGAAAACCTTGTCGTTAAGCTTAGCGCCACATGCGTAGAGAAAGCCAACGCGCTCACCAAGACACGTGCGAAAGCAGCCAAAGACATAGAACAGGAAATGCAACAACGGCTGATGCCTCTGGGGCTTCCCAATGTGCGTTTCCAAGTTCAAACGAGTCCTAAACCGCTTGCAGCCGATGGTACCGACAAAGTCTCCTTCCTCTTCAGCGCCAACAAGAGCACACCTCTGCAACCGGTCAGCCAAGTAGCCTCGGGCGGTGAAATCTCGCGTGTGATGCTCTCGTTGAAAGCCATGATAAGCGGAGCCGTGAAGCTTCCCACCATCATCTTCGACGAAATCGACACAGGAGTCAGCGGGCGAGTGGCCGAGAAGATGGCTGAAATCATGCACGAGATGGGAGCCGAAGGCCGACAAGTCATCAGCATCACTCACCTGCCGCAAATCGCCGCGATGGGCAACGCCCATTATCGGGTGACGAAGGAAGAAACTGCCAACGGTACCCTCAGCCACATGACGCTTCTTACTCAAGAGGAAAGAATTAATGAAATAGCGCAAATGCTTAGTGGAAGCCAAGTTACGGATGCTGCCATAAGTAATGCCAAAGCACTATTGAAGTGCGGAAACAAATAAAAACAAAACAACAACAAAACGCAAATGAAATTCATAAGAACGTCAATACTGACACTTCTTCTCACGATGTTCGCCTTGAACATCTACGCACAATCAGACGCCGTCAAGAGAGCCGCCAACTCCATTTTCACGCTCACCACCTTCCGCCCCGACGGCACGATATTGGCCTCCAGCCACGGTGTGTTTGTGGGCAAGAACGGCGAGGCAGTCAGCACGTGGAGTCCCTTCGTGGGAGCCTCGCGGGCTGTGGTTGTCGACATCAACGGCCAACAGCATGACATCGACGCCATTTACGGAGCTAACGAGCTCTACGATGTCTGCAAATTCCGCGTTGACTGCACCTCCCAACCTGTCGCCCTTGCAAAAAAGGCCATGAAGAGCGGCGACAAGGTGTGGCTGGCCGAATACGCCATGAAGAAGGCACGTTTCAAACAGTATGTCATTAAGAACGTTGAGAACTTCATGGAGCAATATGCCTACTACATCTTCAGCGACAAGGCGCCCGAGAATGCCACCAGCAGCGCCTTCATCAACCAAAATGGAGAACTCATCGGCATTCTCCAGCATTCAAAGAATGGTGAAGAAATCTATGCCACCGATGCCCGTTTCATCAACACCTTCGAGCCCCAAGGACTCACTTTCAACAATCCCTCGCTCAAGCAGACACACATCCCTGTAGCCCTGCCTTCCGACCTGAACAATGCACGGCTGACGCTCATGATGACAGCCGACAAGAACGAACGTGAAGACTCGATGGTGTATCAGAAATACATCAACGACTTCATCCGCCAATTCCCCAACGAAGTAGACGGCTACACCGCCAAGGCAAGAACACTTGTCGACAAGAACGAATTCGAGCAGGCTGACGCTGAGATGCAAAAAGCCATCCAGAATGCAACAAACAAGGACGAGGCACACTCTGCATATGCCACACTCATCCAGCAGAAGCTCATCATCAAGTCCGACGCACCTTACGAGCCGTGGACTTTTGAAAAAGCACGCGAGGAGGCTCAGCAGGCCTATACCATCAGCCCCGCCCCCACCTACAAGCACCAGGTGGCACAGATGGACTACAGCCTCGGCAACTACCAAGCAGCCTACGATGCATTCATGCAATTGGCTGGTAGCGACGTAAGGAACGGAGAATTCTTCTATGAGGCCGCCCAATGCCAAAGCAAACTCAACGCACCACGCGAAACCATCATGGCTCTGCTCGACAGCGCCGTCAACGTGAACCCAGAATCGAGTATCTCTGCGCCCTACTATCTCGCTCGCGGACGCATGTACGACCAAGGTGAAGAATATCGCAAGGCCATTGCCGACTACAACAAATACGACACCTTGATGCTCGGTCGTGCCAGCCACGATTTCTATTATCTCCGCTTCAAATGCGAGTCGAAAGTGCGCTTCTACAAGCAAGCCCTCAACGATATCGCCCACGCCATACTCCTCAATCGCGGTGAGTCGCTCTATTACGCAGAGATGGCTTCCATGCAGCTACGTGTCAACCAACCCGAAGATGCTATCGTCACATGCGACATGTGCCTACAAATTGAGCCTGATTATCCCGACCCCTACATCGTGAAAGGCATTGCCCTCAACAACCTTAACCGCAAGGATGAGGCTAAGGCAGCATTCCTGAAGGCCAAGGAACTGGGCGACGAACGTGGAGAGGAGATGCTCAAGAAATACAAACTCGAATAGCCCCACATCACCATTTTAAAAATCAACACCGCACATGCGTAAACAATAATATAATTAACAATGAACAAACAAAAGAACACTCAGAATAAGCCCACGCACACCACAAGGAAAGTACTCACCATGCTTGCGTGTGCGCTCGCTATCGCCTGCCTGCTGATATGCTTCAAGCCCCTGAAAAACGAAGATGTCTACGTGCTGAAAGCCAGGGAAGTGCACAACGTGAAGAGCACGCTCAGGGCCACTAAAGAGCTCATGGGGCAGGAAATCACCGCGAAAGAGAAATGCGGAAGCGAATGCCCCATCTGCCATCGCGTACGTTGGAGGGTGAAAATGAAGTTGGGCATTTGAATCTCATTCTCATAACTTCCATTCATCCCATCACCCCCATAAACACCCTCGAAGAAATGTACAAGCCCCTACTCTGTTTATTTCTCCTTTTCACGCTGAACGCCCATGCCGTGACTGTGGAGACCACCAACAACCTGAACGTGTACTATCCCGATTTCACGCGCATAGACCTCGTGTGCGGCAAGATGCCCAAGACCTCAGAAAAAGATGTCGAGTTCTGTTGCGAGGCCGCTTTCACCGGTGAACTGCTTACAGAGTTCAAGCACATGAACATTGCAGACAATCACATCACGGGCGGCGTGATGAAGAAAGGCTATCGTTGCAAGGCCAACACAGGCGGATTTCTCTGGAGAAAAGGCCGCTGGAAGTTCGTGCGCAAGGTTGACTACCCCACTACCGCCAACGGATGGAGCATGGGGTTCTGCCAGCTGCTGATTGTTAAAGACGGCAAAGCACGCCCGCTCTCTACCAGAATGAAGTCGCGTCGAAACATCTTCCGCGCCCTCTGCGAGAAGAACGGACGACTGTGCATCATCGAAACCAAGCGTGTATTGACCTACGAGTCGTTCGTGCGCTGTCTTACGGGCTACAAGGTCACACACGCCCTCTATCTCGATATGGGTAGCGGATGGAACTACGCTTGGTATCGCGACGACTCAGGGCGAGTAAAAGAGCGCTTCCCGGAGAGCAAGTCATCCTTCAGTTTCCCTTTCCGCACAAATTGGATCACGTTCTACAAAAAGTGAAATCCCGACTGGCTCATATGCCACATCTGAGCTCCTCATATGCCACATCTGAGCCCCTCATATGCCACATCTGACGCACATAAATGTATCTTGTGACAAAAGTGGGATTAAATGCAAGCAAAAAACGACAGCCTTTTTGCACCGATATCGGAAATAATTAGTAAATTTGCAGGCAAAGAAGCAAGATGAAGCTCGAAATCTAAACAACTTATCTATTCATACAACACTAAAAACCATTTACCTTTATGAAAAAGAAACTGTTCATTACCCTATCGCTTGCCTTCGCCATGAGTGCAAGCACGTTTGCACAACCCGCCACAACCGTGCTCGAAGACGGAGGCACTGGCCCCTACAAGGCTGTGATGTACGAAGTGGAAGGCTTTGCCGAGCACACCATTTTCGCTCCCAAAGACCTCTCTGCTTTCAACGCCAAGAAACCGCTGCCCGTGCTGGTATGGGGCAACGGAGGATGCGCCAACTCGCCACGCGGCCACGAGAAGTTCCTCAACGAGATTGCCTCCTACGGCTACATCGTGCTCGCCACAGGCATCATGCCCAAGGAAGATGCTCCAAGAGGCCCTGGCATGGGCAGAGGCAATCAGTCGCGCTCTGAGCAGCAGGTGGAGTCGATGGACTTCGCTTTTGCACAAAATGCCGACAAGAACAGCCCGTTCTATCAGAAAATAGATACGAAGAACATCTGCATCTCAGGCATGTCGTGCGGCGGATTGCAAGCTCTCTTCAATTGCTTCGACGAGCGTGTCACATCCATCATGATCTGCAATAGCGGCCTCTTCGAACAGCCCGAGGACGGTGGAACTGGTGCACGGCGTATGCCAGGAATGCCCAGCGTTCCCAAGGCCAAACTGAAGGAAATCCACTGCCCCATCATCTACATCCTCGGCGGTGAAACCGACATTGCCTATAACAACGGCATGGACGACTTCAAACGCATCGACCATATGCCTGCCATCGCTGTCAACCTGCCGGTGGGACATGGTGGCACGTACAACCAGCCTCATGGCGGCGAGTTTGCCATTGTGGCACGTGCATGGCTCGACTGGCAGCTCAAGGGCGACAAGGAAGCCTCGAAGATGTTCGTAGGCGACAAGCCTGCCATCCTGCAACGCCCCGACTGGACGCTCCAAAAGAACGACAAAGTGAAGTGAAAAACGCACAAAAAGTGAAAAAACATCGAGAAAACGTTGTTTTCTATGCTATTCAGCGCATTTTGGCTATTAATGAAAGTTAATTCACCTATATACAACTTTTAACAATAAGGGAGACTTGCGTCTCCCTTTCTTTTGCTCAAAGTTACCATTAACCTCATGAAAATGATGAAGATTTAGTGCTGAAGTACCCACAAACTCCACTTGCGCCCACTATTTCACCCCATTTTTTAGCCTCTATATGATATAAACTGTCATATTTGTCATTATGATATAATGTAAAACGTTGATTATCAATCATATAGAAAATTCGAGCTGACAGCTGACAGTTGACAGTTTCTTTTTTACCATAACAACCCACTTTTTCTTGTCCAACTACAGGAATAAAGTAATATATAATTAACATATATTATATATATTATTATAATATTATATTTATTATTATTAAACCCTTACTAACAATACCCTCTTTTTCCCCAAAAACTTGACATTTAAAAAACTGTCAACTGTCAACTGTCAGCTTTCATTTCTCCAGGGGGCCTTACCCTTATTAATATTTGTACCTTTTAATGTGCATTGGGAAATGCATGCCCCCCCCTACGCCATCTCCTGGGCGAAGAAAAACATCTCCAGCACCGCAAAAAACACAAGTGCCCCCCCCTAATGCCACCAATAATGTGAGCAAAGAGCCCAAATGGCGAGGTCAAAGGCCACATATAGCGAGGTTAAAAGCCTCATATAGCAAACTTAAAGACCACATGTAAGGGCAAGGGCGCTGAAATCTTTCAGCCTTTAAACCCTTCCGCTCGGCCTAAGGACGCTTTTCTTGCGCTCCGCAGGTGCTCAGGCTGGCAAGCTAGTAATCCAAAGGCTACAGCCGACTAAAAGAATCTTTCCTCTCTTCACGCTCCCTTGAGCGCGTCAATCCAGCAGACCAACGCCACGAGCGAGGCATTCCAGTTGATGGCAATCTCGTTGGACGCATACGACCCCTCCACGTCAATATACGACTCATCTGGCAGATTCGAAGGATAGACCAAGTTGCCGTCACGCTTGTCCTGCTGACCGGGATTGGGACCACCCACCAGCATACCCGGGAACGGCTCATCAATACCATCGGCCGACGAGAGGCGATGATGGGGATGCATGGGGCTCTTCGTGCCGAAGCCCGTCACAAAGCAATAGCCCGTGGCATTGCGCCCAAGGATATAATCCATGTTCTCCAACGCATAGCGCATGTACTTGCCACGCTCCAGATAACGGTCGGCAAACATCAGGGCCACTCCATTGGCGCAGCCCCCCTCAGCCAGACAACCCCATCCGAAGTCGCTCTTCTTGTCGCCAAAGGGAGCTTGGAACGACGAAGTGTCTACATTCGCCACCAGAGCATCGCAATAATCCTTCAGCTGGGCAAGCATCTCCGAATGGAGCTCGGAACCTTCCTGTGCTATCCACGCCCATGCACCGAGTCCGGCCACGTTGCCCCATGTGGGAGCATTGAAACGTGCAGGCTTCACGGCCTTTGCATCCTCCAGATAGCTGCCGTCTGCGGTCAGCTTATAGAGTTCGGTAGCCGCCCAGAAACGCTCGTCGCGCGCGTTCATGTCGCCATAGGTGCCGGTGTTGACGGCAGGCTTGAAGTCCTGGCTCAGCTTGAATTGGTTATAGAACGCGTTAGGATTGGCTTTCGCCCACTCGTAGGCTCGCTTGGCTGCCGTCTCTGCTTGCGAGGCGAATCCAGCATAGTCGCTGCTGCCTTTCAAGAGTCGGGCACTCTGAGCCATCACAGCCGCAAAATCCAACGCTGCCGTGACGCTCTTGGCCACCACATAGCGTTGCTGCTTGCATTCGGAAGGCATCACGAAACCCTCGAAGTTGGGAGTGGTCAGCTTGTGATACACGCCGCCGTCTTCAGGGTCTTGCATCGTGAGCAGCCACTTCAAGTTGAACATCATCTCGTCGAGAATGTCGGGCGTGGCATTGCGGCTTTCGGGAATGTTCGTAGAGAGCTTCTTGAAATAGTCCTTGTTCTGCTCGTAGCAAGCCAGCATCATGCCGATGGAGAAAGCTGAGTTGACCACATATTTGTTGTAGTCGCCGGCATCATACCAACCCAGCGGCGAGCTAATCACGCTGTTGGCTTCCCTGCCAGGCGATGCTGCCGATGGGTGAATCAGCACATGCATGTCGCTATGCCCCACTCCACGGGCGTATTTTCCCGCGTAGGCAGCTTCGATTGGCACGCCCGTGCGCATCAGGTAGAACAGCTTCAGCGATGCCACCGAGAGGTCGTGAAGGGCGTTTTTGGCAATCACGAATTCACTCTTCTCACCCTCGCAGGCAATCGTGTATCGGCCAGGCGTCTTCAGGCTGCTGATGTCTACGATGAAGCGTGTCTTTTCCGACCAGGGAGAAACGGCTTTCCTTGCCACATTCGGCTTCAGCACCACCTTTCCCTTCGAGTTGCTCACGGTCAGCTTTGCCTTCTCATCGATGCCTTCAAGCACCACAACTTTTTCCTCGTCAGGATAATACCCCACCTGATTCAAGTAGATTTTCACTGGTGTGGCACCATTGACCTGGAGAGATGCCATCATCAGGGCTATTGCGCCAAAGAGTCTTGCTTTCATTTTGCCATCTTGTAAATTGCCATCATGTCATCGGCCGACAACACCTTGAAGCTGCCAGTCGTGATGGTATGGTTTCTACTACATTTGCGAACCATCTCTGCGATTTCCTCGTCCGTGATTTCACGGCCAATCAATTCATGGATGTTGATGGGCATTCCGATGGCGTGATAGAAGGTTTCCATCGCCTCGATGCCTTTCAGAGCGGTCTCCTCGGGAGCGGTGAAATCGTTCTCTACGCCCATCACGTTGACGGCAAAGCGCACGAATCTGCTCACATTTTCCTTGTACACATAGCGTGCCCAACTCGGCCACATGGCGGCAAGACCGGCTCCGTGAGTGACATCGAACATACCGCTCAGCTCGTGTTCCAACTGGTGTGTTGCCCAGTCGTCTTGCATTCCGCATCCCGTCAAACCGTTGTGGGCAAGGCTTCCACCCCACATGATTTGCGTGCGGTTGCGCTCGTCGTTAGGATTCTTCAGCACGGCAAACACTGAGTCTTTCATCGTGCGAAGCAAAGCTTCGGCAAGAGCTGTCGTAACGGTCATATCATCGTCGTGTGTGAAATAGCGTTCCATCGTATGCATCATGATATCAGTCACACCAGCTGCCGTCTGATATGGAGGAAGCGTGTAGGTGCGTTCGGGGTTCATGATGGCAAACTTGGGTCGGCTGATATTGTTGGAATAGCCGAGTTTCACGCCGCCATCCTCGTTGGTGATGACACTCGACTCGCTCATCTCGCTTCCAGCTGCCGGGATGGTGAGCACCGATGCAACGGGCAGACAATCGGTGGCTTGGGCTTTTCCAAGATAGAAATCCCACACGTCGCCGTCATATTTCACGCCGTAGGCAATGGCTTTGGCTGAGTCAATCACGCTTCCGCCACCAACGGCCAAGATGAAGTCAATGCCTTTTTCACGGCAAAGCTCGATGCCTTTTTTCACGAGCGAAAGACGCGGATTGGGAACAACGCCTCCCAATTCGATGAAGCTGATTCCACCCTCGTCCAACAATCCGATGATCTTGTCGAGCAGGCCTGATTTCTTGGCGCTTTGTCCGCCATAGTGAACCAACACACGGCTTCCGCCATACTTCTTTACCAACGCAGCCACTTGTTCTTCCGAGTGCTTGCCAAACACCACTTCCGTTGGGGCATAATAAACAAAGTCTTTCATAATAAATAGTTGTTGTTGTTTGTGTTTTGTGTTTAAACATTTCTGCAAATATACTAAAAATATTGTTTCCCCGCCCATGTGCGATTTCATTATTATATATTATTAAAGGTTATTCGCCAGTTTTGCACGTCTCCCGTTTCCATTCCAAAGTATTTCTTGGCGGCAATAGAAGAAATCAATCTCGAAAATTGCATGACACGAAGAAATGTTGTATATTTGTAGGCGATACGCAACTATTAACGCTTTGAACATTTAATCAAACACAGATATGAACAAGACTATTGCTTTCCTATTGGCCATGCTTGGCATCAACGTCACCTCTGCATGCGGCCAACAAGCATTCGAGAACGCCGACGTGAAAGCGTTTGCCGAGTATGCCAACAATCCCGATGTCCAGCTCGTGGACGTCCGAACAAGTGAAGAATTTGCCGAAGGTCACATCGAGGGCGCCCTGAACATGGATGTCAAATCGAGTTCCTTCATCCAATCCGCAAAGGAAAAACTTAACGCTGGCAAGCGTGTTGCCGTCTATTGCCGAAGTGGAAGGCGTTCGGTAGACGCAGCCAACCAACTCACCTCGGCTGGCTTTAGCGTCGTGAACCTTAAAGGTGGCATTGTGGCTTGGAAAGAAGCAGGTATGCCCGTCACAAGCGATGCTTACGAAGTGGACATCTTCAAGACCAAAAGTGGCAAAACCGTCAAGTTTCATGCGCTTGTTCACGCCAGCATACGCATAGATTACGACGGCAAGGAAATCATGGTCGACCCAGTAGGCAAACTCGGCAACCGCACCATCGACTACACATCGATACCGAAGGCTGACTATCTGCTGGTCACTCACGAACACGGAGACCATTTTGACAAAGCCGCTATCGCCCAACTCTCCAACAACGACACCCACATCATCATGAACAAACGTTGCGCAGACATGTTGGGGCAAGGCGAAACAATGGTGAATGGAGACCAACGACAATTGGCCGAAGACATCTCTATTCAAGCCGTTCCTGCCTATAACATCTCTGAAGGGCGCACCCAATTCCACCCCAAAGGTCGTGACAACGGATATATTCTCACCATCGACGGGCTTCGCATCTACATTGCCGGAGACACCGAGGACATCCCCGAAATGGCCGACATCAAGGACATTGACATCGCTTTCCTTCCATGCAACCAACCCTACACGATGACGGTCGACCAACTTCTTCGTGCCGCACGCACCATCAAGCCTCGCGTGATGTTCCCCTATCATTACGGGCAGACCGATGTAAGCAAGACGCCCGAACTGTTGAAGGCTGACAACATCGAAGTGAGAGTGAGGCACTACGAGTGAGGATTCAACAAATCAAAACCAATAGATTACACGGATGGATATATTGATGATTCATCCGTGTTTTCTTTTTTATTGACGATTATATTTTGTGTTTGGCAAGCAAGAAAAAAATATGTAAAGGTTTTCGTAAATTTTTACAGGATTCGTGTACCATCATATGAAGATTTTTACTATCTTTGCACCAAACAAATCAAAATGACCTTATTTTAAATAAATCAAAATCATGCAACAGTTGAAATCGTTGAACAAGCGCACCGCTCCCAAGAGTGTGATGCCGGAGAAAATCATCCAATTTGGTGAAGGAAACTTCCTTCGTGCATTTGTTGATTGGATTGTGTGGAACATGAATCAGAAGACCAATTTCAATGGTTCAGTTGTCATCGTCCAACCCATCGAGCGAGGAATGGTTGATTGGCTCAATGGGCAGGATTGCCTCTATCATGTCAATCTTCAGGGGCGTCTGAATGGAGAGGCCGTCAACACACTTGAGCGCATCGATGTTGTTAGCAGAGCCTTGAATCCCTATTCCCAAAATGCGGCTTTCATGGCATTGGCCGAACAACCCGAAATACGCTTTGTCATCTCAAACACCACCGAGGCTGGTATCGCCTTCGACGACACTTGCAAATTTGCCGATGCTCCTGCCTCTTCATATCCGGGCAAGCTGGTTCAGTTGCTTTTCCATCGCTATAAGACTTTCGATGGCGACCCCAAGAAAGGTCTCATCATCATGCCTTGCGAACTGATTTTCTTGAACGGACACCACTTGAAGGAGTGCATCTACAAGTATATCGAACTTTGGAAAGACGACTTTGGAGCCGACTATGAAGGCTTCAAGGCGTGGTTCACCAACTATAACTATGTGTGTGCAACGCTTGTCGACCGCATTGTTCCTGGTTTCCCACGCAAGGAAATCAAAGAGATTCAGGAGAAGATTGGATACAAGGACAATCTGGTGGTTCAAGCCGAAATCTTCCACCTCTGGGTCATCGAGAAAGCTGAGAACATGACTTGCGATGAGCTTCGTGCTGAATTCCCTGCTGAGAAAGCAGGCCTTCATGTGCTCATCGCTGAGAGCGAAAAGCCTTATCACGAGCGCAAGGTGACTTTGCTAAACGGTCCTCACACCGTTCTCTCTCCCGTCGCCTACCTCAGCGGAGTCAACATCGTGCGCGATGCTTGCAACCATCCCGTCATTGGCAAGTACATCCACAAAGTGCAATTCGAGGAACTCATGGAAACGCTCAACCTCCCGATGGACGAGCTGAAGCAGTTTGCTTCTGATGTGCTCGAGCGCTTCAACAATCCATACGTCGACCATCAAGTGACAAGCATCATGCTCAACTCGTTCCCCAAATTCCAAGCTCGCGACCTGCCTGGCGTGAAGACTTATTTGGAGCGTAAGGGCGAACTTCCTCAAGGACTGGTGTTCGGTCTTGCCGCCATCATCACATATTATAAGGGTGGTGTGCGCAGAGATGGCGCTGAGATTGTTCCCAACGACGATCCGAAGATTATGGACTTGCTCAAAGAACTTTGGGCAACAGGCGACACTCAGAAGGTCACCGATGGCGTTCTCTCTGCTGAGTTCATTTGGGGCGAAGATCTCCACGGTGTGAAAGGTTTGGCAGAACTCGTGAAGACAGACCTCGACCTCATTCAAGAAAAAGGAATGCTCGAAGCCGTCAAGACCATCTTGTAAATTCTATCCTTCAAAAACAAATCGGGCTCCACTCTATTGTCATCAATAAGGGTGGAGTCCGTTTCTTTTATGTCTTACAATTCATCTTTAGTCTTTCTTCAGGAAAGTTCTGATTTCTTCCAAACGCTCTTCTGCCGCCTTCCTTCCCATTCCGTGTGTTTCCCACATCTTCTCCGCATCATGCGAAATGCGGCCTATTGGCAAAACCTTATCAGGAGCGATAATGAGACAATGACCACTCTCAGCCCGTTGAACTATATAGTCGAGCTCATCATTATACATCTTCCACCTGTTCTCCAACGCCTCCACCAATTTGGGATATTTCCGAAGCAATAGTTTCATCAGCCACATCCCACGCATCGGCTTCTTCTTGAACCCCAATGGTTGGGTCAACACCACCACGTTTCGCTCATATCCGATGCTCTCAAAATGTCGAAGCGGAATTGAGTCGCTGATGCCTCCATCAAGTAATTTATAACCGTCAACCTCAACCACTCTCGATGCAATCGGCATTGACGAAGAAGCACGAAGCCATTCGTATAGCCAAGCACCTCCCTTAACCATTTGTTGATAGACAGGGCAGCCCGTCAACACATCGGTTGCCACCAGATGATACTCCATAGGATTGGCTAAGAAAGCGGCATTGTCGAAGATATCGAGTTCTTCTGCAACCGTGTGGTAGGCAAACTTGGCATTGAAAAGATTGCCTGTAGTCAACCACGACCACAAGCTGCAATATCTCTTATCACGTGCAAAACGAGTATTATATCTCACGGCTCGGCCCACTTGCCCGCTCTTGTAATTGCATCCAAAACAAGCACCAGCCGACACACCAATCACGCCATCGACGCTTACTCCTTGCTCCGACAACACATCAAGAACGCCAGCCGTGAACATTCCACGCAATGCACCTCCCTCTAATACCAATCCTATTTTCATTCTCTCACCAGATATCTTTTGACGTTGACATTTGACTAAATCATCAACCATTACGCATCTGTTGTAAAAGGCTCTTCTGCCTTTCTGTCAGATTCTTTGGCAGAGTGACATTATAAGTGATAATCAAATCGCCAAATGTGCCATCTCCACGATTGTAGCCCTTTCCACGAATACGAACCTTTGTGCCAGGTTGGGTTTCGGGCTTGATTTTCAACTTCAACTTCGTCCCACTACTCAGTTGCACAATAACCTCACCACCAAGCAAAGCCGTGTATAGATCGATGTTGACGTTTGCCGTCATCTCACCAACGTTTTGCCTTGTGGTATTCTTTGTGCCTCGACTTCTACCGCCTCCGCCAAACAACTCTTGGAAGAATGAGGAGAATCCGCCACCTGAGAGGTTACTGAAATCGAAACCATCGAAAGGCGAACCACCTCCATCCCAATTAAAGCCACCTTGACGTTCTTGGAAATCCCCGGCTTCCTTCCAATGCTCTCCATATTGGTCATATTTCTTTCGCTTCTCTGGGTCACCAATCACGTCATAAGCCTCGTTCAAAGCCTGAAACTTAGCCTTAGCTTTAGCGTCATTAGGATTCAAGTCGGGGTGATACATCTTAGCACGCTTACGGTAAGCCGCACGAACATCCTTTTGCGGAATGTTCTTGTCAACTCCTAAAATCTTGTAGTAATCAATAAATGCCATAATCTTTTCCTCCTTTTTTAAAAATTGAACAGCAAAATTCGTGCCTAATGCAAACTTTTTCGTATTTTTGCAAAATAAAATACAAATCTCATGAAAAAAGCATTTGCAGTGTGCCTTGTCGCGCTCTGTATGACAATTCCGACAATGGCCAAACAAAAGACTATCCGAATCAAAGTGATTGAAACCAGCGATGTGCATGGGTCTTTCTTTCCATACGACTTCATCACGCGCCAACCTAAGGCTGGCACAATGGCACGTGTCAGCCATTATGTGAAGTTGGCGCGTGAAGAATACGGTGAGAACTTAATTCTCTTGGACAACGGAGACATTCTTCAAGGACAACCCACTTGTTATTATTCCAACTTCATCGACACCGACCATACCAACATTGCCGCCGAGGTAATCAATTACTTGAAATATGACGCACAAACCATTGGAAACCACGACGTTGAACCTGGACATGATGTGTACGATAAGTGGATTCGTGAAGTGAAATGCCCCATGCTTGGAGCTAATGTCATAGACACGAAAACGGGTAAGCCATACTTACAACCATATGCTATTTTCAAGCGTGAAGGCATCAAGATTGCCGTTATTGGATTGTTGACACCAGCCATTCCCAATTGGCTTTCAACCAACATTTGGAGTGGAATGCGTTTCGAGGAAATGGTTTCTTCGGCTAAATATTGGATGAAACAAGTTCAGGAAACTGAACATCCCGATATTGTCATCGGGCTTTTCCATAGTGGTAAAGAGGGCGGTATCTCCACATCAGAATACGATGAAGACGCTTCAATCAAAGTGGCAAAAGAGGTTCCTGGCTTCGATATCGTTTTATTCGGACACGACCACACGCGCTTTCATGACATCATTACAAACAATGCGGGACAAAAAGTGGTGTGTCTAGACCCTGCCAATAATGCCCTTTCTATTGCCGACGTTTCCATCGAGTTGAAGATGAAGGGAAAGAAAGTGGTGGACAAATACATCACGGGAGGAATCATCAACGTTGCCGACCAACCCATTGATGAAGCTTATATGCAACATTTCCAGCCCCGAATTGATGAGGTGAACAACTTTGTGAACAGGAAAATTGGCGAATTCAAATCTTCGATTTACACACGCGACAGCTATTTCGGAAGTTCTGCATTCAACGACCTCATCTTGAATTTGGAGCTTCAAATCACGAATGCCGACATTGCATTTAATGCTCCCCTGTCGTTTAACGCCTCCATCAAGGAAGGCCCCATCACAATGAGCGACATGTTCAGCCTTTATAGGTATGAGAACCAACTCTACGTGATGCGTCTTACAGGTGAGGAAATACGCAAGCATCTGGAAATGAGTTACGACTTGTGGGTCAATACGATGCAATCCCCCGATGACCACCTACTGCTTTTAGACGAACGGACTTCAGGAGATCAGCAACGATTGGGATTTAAGAATTTCTCGTTCAACTTCGATAGTGCGGCTGGTATCGATTACGAAGTAGATGTTACAAAACCGGATGGACAGAAGGTTCGCATTCTCAAAATGAGCAATGGACAACCTTTTGATGAACGAAAATGGTATAAAGTTGCCGTGAACAGTTATCGTGGAAACGGTGGTGGCGAATTACTCACACGTGGTGCAGGCATTCCACGCGATAGTCTTGAGAGCCGAATCATCTGGCGGAGTGAGAAAGACCAGCGCTACTATCTGATGAAAGAGATTGAGAAGCAACAAGTAATGGATCCTCAACCCAACAACAATTGGCGTTTCGTACCTGAAGAGTGGGTAAAACCAGCTGCTGAGCGCGACCGTAAATTGCTATTCAAACAATAAAAGCAATAAAGTAATGAAACACTATTGGTTTGTCTTTTGCAAAACAGATATCCTATTGGAAAAGCAAGGAGAGGCATATGCGATTCCTTATTCTGAGATGCCTCCTGTGGAAATTAAGCCTTGGACAACCGTTCACAACATCACTCCATTTGATGATGGTGAAACTGTGCGAACGTTCCACATTGACGCTCCAGTCACAAACAATCCCCAATTCGAGATGTGTGGATTGCGCCAATCCTACAACAAGATTCCTTTTGCTTTTTATCTGAAAGCCGGGAAGTGCCAAGAAATCCTATATTGGGACCAGAATACGAAATTTTGTGGCGTGTGTGGCGCTCCCATGAAATTGCATACAGACATTTCTAAGCGATGCACCCAATGCGGAAAAGAAGTTTGGCCACAACTGGCAACAGCTGTCATCGTGTTGATTCATCGTGGAGAAGAAGTTTTGCTTGTGCACGCTCGCAATTTCAGAGGCGATTTTTACGGATTGGTTGCCGGTTTTGTGGAAACTGGCGAGACTCTTGAAGAAGCTGTTGTGCGCGAGGTTCGTGAAGAAACAGGCATCGAAATCACTAATATTCAATATTTCGGCTCTCAACCGTGGCCCTACCCTTCAGGCTTAATGGTGGGCTTCAACGCCGACTATGTTTCTGGAGAAATACATCTACAAAAGTCGGAGCTTTCGGCTGGAAGTTGGTTCACCCGAAACAATCTTCCCCACATTCCCGAGAAACTCAGCATTGCAAGAATGTTGCTTGATCATTGGTTGGAAAATGATGGCAATCAACAAGCAATAGAAAGCCGTTATCATTGACGGCAAATGAGAGTGTCATTTGTGGTCTTTGACCTCCTCATTGCATAGCTTTGATCGCCTCATTCCATAGCTTTGACAAGCTCATTTGAGGTCTTTGACAAAACCAAACGAAAAAAACGGCAACTGGAATCGTCCAATTGCCGCTATTGCATTCAATCTGTCAGATTTGAGCAGGTGTTAATGCCGCCTTCGCCAAAAATAATGATAAATGCGGAACCAAGGCTCCCACACGCATTCTGATGGGAAATATCCCACCATACGCACATCACGTACGAGGCGTTGAAGGTTCTTCATGATTGGCGAACGATAGGAGCCACTCATCCGGCGTTCATCAAAACGACCGAAATTACCCGACTCCAACACTTCATTCATCATGAAGACACCTGTTTTGCGATTCGGTTTGTAAACAAGAAGTTGCTCATCCAAACCAAACACATTCTCCATTATCCACATTAAAGCGCCCGCTATAGGAGCAAGTCCGAGACGTTTGATGGTTTTCTGAATGTCTTTCGCTGATGCTCCCTCTGGACGATTAGACAACAGGTAATAATAATCTATCAACTGGCGAAGTCCGATACCCTCATAAAGCAGGTGTTTGAAGATATGCGACAATTGGTATATGACATTAAAATCCCAAGTCGGAATAGCGAACTCTGATTCCAAAATGGCGCCATTAGCAAAGACCTTCCGATTTGACATGCATGCTTCTGTGTGCTCAAGAAACCATCTTTGAATGCGTCGATTGTTGATAGGATTGTTCATCCAAGACGGACGATAATGCACTTCCACTTCTACATCACCAGCCTTCCTGAAATCAATATGATGGTATACAGGCCTTCCGTTTGGCTTCAGTTCCTTGCAATAACTGATTGTTTTACGAATGCATTTTTCGTAATCATCTCCTTTCTTGAACGCCTGAGGAATCACCCAAATATCGATGTCGCCAGGAGTACGCAAAGAAGACGTTGGATAAAGCAATGCATTGCCCTGCCCTTTCAACACGCAAGCGTTGAATCCTTCTTTATTGAAATTCCCATACACCCATGCCGCCTTCTGATTGACTGTCTGGTTCCGCTTTTCCAGTTTGCGCACTTCTCCCATCCACTCCATCACATCATCGTCCGTTGGCTTGTTTTCCTTCATGCCGCCAAGTCGTTGAACTCCTTGCCAACACACGCCTACAATCGATTGCTTCTTTGCCGTTTCCAGCATTTCATGCCATGAAACACGAAACGCCGAGGAGGGTATCTCGGCGTTTGGTTGAAGACTGAATCTGACGAAATCTAAAAAAGGATGAGCAAAAACCGACATCTATAACTAAAGCGGATTAATTATTTCAAAGGGTTCTTGTCTGACTGATACCATTCAATGAAACGGGTAATGCCCTCATGCAAGTTGACTTTCGGCTTATAACCAATCTCCGTTTCCAATTTCGTGGTGTCGGCATTTGTCATATAGACATCGCCTGGTTGCATAGGTTTCATAATCATTTCTGCCTTCTTCCCTACTGCCATCTCAATTTCATGAATGAAATCCATCAATTTGACAGGATTCGAGCAACCTATATTGTATACTCGGAAAGGCACTTGGTTGGGGCATTCTTCTGCTTTCGGAGTCTTGTCCAAACATTGAATAGAACCTTGTGCAATATCATCAATAAACGTGAAATCACGAATCATGTCGCCATTATTGAACACGTTAATGGGTTTTCCATTCGAAATGGCACTCGCGAACAGCATTGGTGCCATATCAGGGCGCCCCCAAGGGCCATAAACCGTGAAATAGCGAAGCCCAGTGGCAGGAATATCATACAACTTGCTATAACTATGTGCCATCAGTTCGTTCGATTTCTTGCTCGCGGCATAAAGGCTAACGGGCGAATCAACCTTGTCGTCTTCAGAAAATGGAGCCTTGGTGTTAAGCCCATAGACAGAACTGGAAGAAGCAAACAAAAGATGTTGAACAGGATTATTCCTACATGCTTCAAGAATATTCAAGAAGCCTACAAGATTGCTTGTCAGATAGGCGTATGGATTGGTAATAGAATATCGCACACCAGCTTGAGCAGCCAAATTGATGACTTTATCGAACTTCTCTTTAGCAAACAAAGCATCAATGGACTCTTTGTCCTCCAATCCCATCCTGATGAAACGAAGATTGGCAAATTTAGAACTCTGATATTCCTTATTCCATTCATATTCATTCAGCTCCAGTTCAACACCTAATTCATGGAGTCTGCCATTCTTCAACCTGACATCATAATAGTCATTGACATTATCAATATCAACGACTTCATCCCCACGCTCGGCCAACATATAGGATATCTTGGAAGCAATGAAACCGGCCGCACCTGTAACTAATATCTTCATCTTTTCTATTTCGTTTTATTTAAATAACTCTTGTGCCTCTCGATAACTATCCATCGAACCAATATCGAAACGATGGCCAGGCATCTGCCAAGCATGAACTGTAGTTTTATCCACCAGATAGTGGGCAAGATTGCCTGGTGCATCAAATCCACATCCGTGGTTCATGCAATCTTTGATGAGAGGTAGATCTTTGTTCGCATATATATAAAAGGGTGGTACTGCCCAATTGGAAACCGGCTCTTGGGGTTTCTCCTGCATCTGCAACACTCGGTTGCTGGAATCCAATTCAATCACACCAGTTCTTTGCAAACGTTTTAGTTCGGGTTCATAATGGCACATAATGACCGACGTTTCCTTCTCTTTGAAGAAATCCACAAAACCTTGAAAAGAGAAATCAAGGATATTATCAGCCGCTAATACCATGATATCATCATCCACTTTGAATGCTTCAATAGCCAACAACAAGTCACGAACAGCTCCCAAACGCCCTTCATTAGTTGTCGTTCCATCGTCAACAATCCGAATGGGCTTATTGTATTGCATCTCTTGTTTCCAATCCTCGAAGCATTGCGCGAACTTGTGGTTGGTCACAATAATGTGTTCATCAACATCTTCAATTCCGTCTATGTCGTCAAACATTCGCTCGAGAATCGATTTGCTCCCCACTTTCAACAAAGGTTTGGGGAAATTCTCCGTTAACGGATAAAGACGGGTTGCATATCCTGCTGCTATAATTATATTTTTCATTAATGAAGACCCTCTAAATCTCCCTGTTTAGGGAGACTCTTATTATCTCAAGAACTTCTTCAATATTATATAATACTTGTTTATTCGTAAATCTTAGCACATGAAATCCCATTCTCTCTATCTCTTCTGTACGATTAAAGTCTCTCTCGATTTGTGCTTGTGATTCATGGTACTCACCATCTATTTCAACGACAAGTTTACTCCTTCTAAATAAAAAGTCTACAATATAGTCGCCAATAATGTGTTGCCGTAAGCATCGTTCTCCAAGAGCATTCCCCTTAATCAATGACCAAAAGGCACTTTCTGCTTCTGTCATATTCTTACGGTTACTTTTGGCATTTTCTTTTAGCAATCCGTATTCTATAGGATCTGCTGTCATCCACTTTCTATCCATTTTTTCTTAGGATTAAAAGTGCTCTATCATATAGGAATGATTGCGCAGCTTGTTCTCCCCCTAAACAGGGGGAGTTAGAGAGGGTCAACAAATCTGGCGCCATCATCTGGTTTCACAAAATAACACTTGAAAGTGTTTTCATATTCTGGGAACTGTTCCAGATAGCGTTTTGTCAATTCATTCTCTATCTCTTCTTTATAAGCTGGATCAACAATTGCCACGCATGCCCCCTTGAAGCCTGCACCAGAAAAACGTCCTCCCCAAACTCCAGGCAATTCTCTCATAATCTCGTAAATAGCTATCAATTCTGGACTACCACACTCATAATTGTGAATACTCGATTCACATGAATCAAAACTTAATTTGCCAAACAATTTCAAGTTTCCTGTTTCCCACGCTGTTACGCCCTGCCTCACTCGCCTATATTCGCTATAGAAATGCTCAGCTCGTCGTGCAAACCGTTGCGGCATAGCTATCTTTGTTTTATCGAATGAAGCCTTCGGAATATCACGTAAGAATGTCTTATCGAATGTTTTCAAAGGTTGATCCATATATGCCAACATGTTCCAAGCCGCCGTCTTACATTCATACACGCGCAAGTTGTAGTCACTATTCACTAAGCTACGTGTCAATCCTGAAAAGAAAACCCCAATTTCAAATTCAGGCATCTCTGGATTCTTCTTGATAATCCTGTATTCGTTGCTGTCGCAATCCAAGAACAACAATCCATCTTTCTTTCCCAAAGCAATACATGCTTGGTCGAGAAGTCCGTTGTTCAACCCAATATACTCTCTTTCAGCCTCTGAAGCGATTTGTGCGACTTCAAAAGGTTTTAGCGTAATTCCATTTGCCTTTGCAAAAGCCATCACGTAGGCAATCAACACGGCAGCACTTGATGAAAGCCCTCCAACAGGCAAACTCCCTTGTATCACGCCATCAATGCCTTTCGTCAACTCAAATCGTTTTCGCAAAGCATATTTAGCACCACGAGCATAATCTCCCCAATGTTTCTCCTTCACTTGAGTAGGAGCAGAAATATCAAAACTCACATCTCCCTCAAAAGTCCGTGAAGTGAGATTCACTCTCCCACTCTCATTGACATTAAACCAAAGGTCCACCCCTTTGTTAATTGCAAATCCTGTTACTAATCCATGTTGATGATCAACATGGGCACCCAATGGGCATACGCGGTATGGGGAGAAAATATGATACTTGTAATTCGTCATAATTATAAAAAAATACTTTATTCGAATGGATTCTTATAAATACCCATCAGTTGTTTTCCGAAATACCAAAAGAACTTCATGTCATCAACGAAATAGCGTTTGAACAAACGACGAGGTTCTTGCAGGAAGCGGTAGAACCATTCCAAACAAAGTTTACGCCAGATTAGGGGAGCCCTTTTAACATTTCCTGCTTCAAAATCGATTGTTGCCCCCAATGCCATCCAAATGTCGACATTGTGCATTTGAGCTTTATGTGCCTCAACCCATTTTTCCTGTTTGGGACATCCTACACCTACTAACACAACGTTTGCACCAGAATCATTTACCATTTGATAAATCCGTTCATTTTCCTCTTGTTTGTTTTCAAACCCATATGATGGGGAATATGCACCAACAACAATATTTCTTTCTACTTTTTTGTTGATTATATCCATGGCTTTCTGTGCAACTCCATCCATAGCTCCTAGAAGAAATATCTTGCAGTTCTCGTTATCCTTATGAAATTCATAAAACGCTGGAAAAAAACTACTTCCAGGAATAGCTTCAGGTAAAGGAGTCCTTAATAACTTTGCACACAAATAGAGTATTTTAGAATCGCATATAACCCACTCCGAGTGTTGAACTATCCGATAGTATTCAAAATCCGATTGCATCTTTACTATCTGGTCTACATTAGGAGTCACTAGTACTCCTTTTTTCAGTTGTTTCAGCAACTCTCCCTGAGAGATACTATCCACCTCTACATTCAGTATTCTTATTCTATTCATTTCGCTAATTTACTTGTGTTAAGAAACCATTTATATCCTAATGCCAACAAGTAAGCCGACATTATCTTAACAACGAGCAATACTGATAGAGGAAAATACAAAGTTAGCATATAAGCAATTATAGTATACACCAATGAATGTATCAAATACAACTCATATGAGAAGTCGTTGGACCATTCAAAGAAATTATTAATCATTTTGACACTAATTTTGTATATTAGCAAAGCTACGCTCAGATAACCAATCAATGAGGGAATATCATTATAAAGTTTCAGAACACCTCCATTCCAAGCCATGAAAGCTGACATTCCCATACCACTAACCGCGCCAATTATCAGCCACCACCAGCAATAGTTCTTGATATTCACGAAGAATGTTCCATTATGGTCAAGTTTAATACATCTTTTTGCGATCCACATACCCAAGCCGAACTCCCAAAGATATTGCAAGAAGAAACTACCCCAAGGACGTTCTTCCTCTAGACCTAATAACCCTACAATAGTACTCCATGCGAGGCTGATGAAAAGGAATATAAAAAAGCCTCCACACAGTCTGAACACCTTGACAATTAATGGCCAAAGTAAGTAAAATTGCAAAATTGTTGAGATAAACCAATATGGATAACAAAGTGAAGTATCAAGTTCTGTGGAGAACATCTTGTATAGCAACAAGTGACTTGCTACTTCACGTATCGGAAATATTCCTTTTGAAATGAGATACCATATCCCCCAAAACGATACTGCAATAGCATACGGTATCCACACTTTTCCAAATCTGCGTTTAAGGAAATCAACATATCCGAGAGGCCTGCGCAGATGAGACAAATACAAGCCAAATCCAGAGCAGAGGATAAAGACATGAACACCCGCTCCGCCAAACGAAATGGCTTTATACATAACTCCTGTACAAGCGCCCATTAAGAGGTGCATCAGTACTATAGTAAAAATACTATAACCACGCAAATAATTGATTAATGAAAATCTCATGATTACTTATAAATCAATATAAGCTGATTATCTTTCCCCATTCATAATCCTCTGTACGGAATGTTTGTGAGAACAACCTCGCCAAACACCTCACAAGATATGAGCATATCAATATAAGCAATGTTATAAGAATCAGATTCAGAGGCCATATATCATTCATCTTATCCGTAACCAATGTATATTGGATAAGGTAAGACTCCAAGCACAAGCCACCGACAGTCATAATAATAGCATTTCCTGATTTTGACTGATAAAGCCTTTTCATCCACAAGCAGTTGCACCATTTATAAAAATAAACTGTTATACCCATCAGGGGAATCAAAGTCAAAACCTGATACGGAGCCACAGGTTTGTACATCTTTGCCGCTAACTGCACTGAATAAAAAACGGCAATACATATCAACAACTTCAAAAAGTCCATCCATCCGTTATATTTCAATTCTTTTCTCTTTATTCCCGTATATGCGCCTATCAACATTGCGGCAAAATAAGGTATCCAACGATAATAGGTAGTAATGCCATACAGGCCTTTACTACTAACCTCATATTTATATGGAAACCATAGTACGTATACCAGTAGCGATATAATTGCCACAATCCACAGTATCCAACCGATTTTGTCAAGAACATACCGTTGGACAAAGTACAATAGGATATAGTAAGTCATTATTGCAAGAATAAACGGGCCGCCTAAAAATTCCCTGAATTGAAAAGTCCCATTCATTTCCACAACATGAATAAAGAGTATCGAAACAATAACAGAAGGATATATCCTGTTAATTCTCCTTTTATAAAAAATGTCAAAACGTCCCCCCCCCAGAACAAGGTAAATCCTGAGCAGAACAGGAAAAGACAGTCGCCAATAGCCCCTCCCGTAGCAAGAATTTTCAAATGCGGGTACATTATATCGGCATGACTATTGATTATCATCAGCACAGCTAGGAATTTCACTATATCTATAGCGTAATCACGCTCTCTTTTCTGACTCATATCCCAATCTCTTCACAAACTACATTATAAACATTCTCAGAATAACAAGTCCCCCTTATGCTCTCATCTTCAAATAATGCATTAGTTGCATCAGCCACGATAGCAAATGGACTAGACAATTTCTCTATTAATTCGTTTATATCTTTCGCCTGGCAGAGGTGTTCAATATCAAAAAAGTCTTTATCAACTTTCTCTGAAAATTTGAAAAAAAGTTTCTCATCTGGGGTATAGAAAATGATAGATCTTCTCAAGAGAGCATAATCAATAAAACAACTGCTATAGTCTGTTATAAGTATATCGGCTACACCTAACAGTTCTTGGTTATTTGTCAATTCCTTATAGTCAAGTATAACAAAGTTACTACGGTTATCTAGTTCAATATGAGGTGTCAGCGGATGTGGTTTAACAACAAACACAGAATTAGTTTTATCTAACCAACTAGAAAGCTCATCACCCCTATAAAGATTCTCAACTATAGTCTGCATTGCGTCACGTCCCATAGCGTTGCTGCGATATGTGGGCATATAGAGAATAAGTCGCTTAGATGGATTTATGCACGTTCCTTTCAAGACTTCCATTTTGTCAATTCTATTGAAAGCATCGTTTCGTGGCTGTCCAGTGATAAACACCTTATTTGGGTTTAGAGTAAAAGCTCTCTCTGTCCACGCAGCCGCCCAGTGTGAGGTGACGATTGTTATATCTCTACGTGTCCAAGAGAAAAGGCAGTCTAATATCTTTTTTATTTTGAGTTTTATGCCAGTGTATTTCTCGTTGTATATTTTCTTAAATCCCATCCCATGCCAAAGGGCGATAAGTTTTGCACCTCCAATCATAGGAAATATACCAAAATCAATCAACCCATTAGTATAAAATGCAACCCCGGCCCTAAGCTGGAGCCATTTCCCGATTAGGCTGCTATTATAATACACCTCATATCCCCAGGATTGCACTTGCTCATAAGCATCGGGGGAGTCCGTCAGCCAAATAGCCCGTATCCTATCTGCCTTCTCCCTGTTTACATAGAGGAAAAGATATTTGGCGTTATCGTCAAATTTCTTACCCTCCCAGGCGCCGAACACCCACATGCATCTATTCCTGAACGGCCATAACCGACAAATATTAAACAATATAATATTCAATGGCAATGACCATTTCCTTGGACTATTGAAATCAATCATCTATAAGCTTCTTATAAGGTGCGCAAAGCCTCACAAATGCGAGCATTCACCACCTCGTATGAGAAATAATCAACAACTCGCTGGCGCATTTCTTCCGCCAACTGTTGCATATCACAATTCTGTATAATATACTCTATTCTCTCCGCGTAGTCTTTCGGATCATACCCATCTACTACCAACAAATCATTTCCCACAACAGAACGGTTAAAATGATAATCACTGACAATAGGTATAACACCATTACCCATAGCCTCATTTAGTGAATTGCTGTGTCCTTCAGCCTTTTCTTTTGATGGAAATAAATAAAAATGTTGTGATTGCAAAATATTCATGATGGTATCATACTGTGTTCTACCCATACGACAAATTCTTGATTTGAAAAAGGAGTTCTCTATTCTAGAATCAATCATGTCTACGTATGATTTACTCTGACCGCCCCCTCCAATTAATGTTAGTTTAAGGTCATCTCTTTTCTTACAGAGTAATTCAAAAACATCTAAAATAATGTCTATATTCTTATCTGGAGCAATACGTCCAAAATAGACAATACCAATATCACCAGTATATTTGTCTGACAAAGAAAGTGCGAGTTGATTGCTAAACAGGAAATTCGGAAAATAGACCAATGGTCTATCAGAGATACCTTCAACCAATTTTAAACTTTCATAACCTTCTAAAAAAACTTTTTCTTGCAGATTAATTGTTTTTTTGAACAGTTTCCGATGTCGCTCTGTTCCGTTATTATAATAATCCAATACCTGCCCACCTTTATGATAAATTAGGCTCCTATAACCAAAAAATTTCACTACCTTAGTTATAACAAACTCATATGGAACTAACGGTCCGGCATAAGTAAGGTGTAGGAATGCTGATGACCTACGACTTCCAAATATAATCTTAATAATTATCTTAATAAGATCTAATATAGCAAATGTGTATATTTCGAGTTGGTGTTCCAACTTACCCTCTAATTCTGCCCTATGCCGACGAATAGGAATTATGGAGAATCCGGACTCTTGCAAGCCTTTCATCACCCTTCTTGCAGAAGACTGACCTCCGCTCTTGGGCAACTCATTGAGATGTCCCATGTTGGCAAAGATATATAGTTTATTGATCATCTTCCGTTTTAAGTTTTATAACTCTTGCTGGAACACCTACAACAACTGCATAATCAGGGATGTTTTTAGTAACAACAGAATTTGCACCAATCGTTACATTTTTACCAATCATAAGTTTTCCGAAAACTCTTACACCTAAACCCAAATTACAATTTTCTCCAATTTCAACAGGCATATCTTCAGCCTTTTCATCCCCCTTTTTGCCAATTACGACACCTGGTCTTATAGTAACATTCTTACCAATATGGGTCGATGATTTGACCCATATCATGTCTCCTATATGCGGTATATATATTCCTCCCTCACACGTGTTTGGATAGATGGTAATATGAGTTATAAAACCATATCTTTTATATCTGCACCACCAGTAAAGAAAACGTACATCATTCTTTTTTTTAGTGTTAATGTAATATTCCACATGTCGTAGAGCCACCAAGTAGCGCAGTATATACCACTTTTCATTATGAAGTATCCTATCTTTAAAAACTGGTGGATTATCACCAAATCTCTTTCTATCAAGATCCAAGTAAGACCTTAGGTCGGTTCTTGTTTGTATCATTTTTCTGATATTATTGTAGAATATACATCCAAATATTTTGATGCTGTTATTTTAACATCAAATTTCTTTTTAACATAATTAGATGCATTATTTACTTGTACCAAATCGACACCATTAATAATATAATCTTCCATTGCTTCGGCTAATGATTCAGGATCTCCACTCTTGAAGATATGCCCATTTCGACCTCCTGCTAAAACCTCCATCAAAGAAGGAAGATCAGAAGCAATAACAGGGACTCTTGCAACACATGCTTCTGCTAATGAAAGGCCAAAACCTTCACTTGTACTTGGCATAATAAATAAATCATAATTGCATAGATTATCATAACAATAATCACGAGTCTTTTGACCCAAGAAATTCACATGTGAATTCAATTTATACTCAGATACCTTTGTTTCAATTAATTTCTTATACTTCCAATCCCCATGATAATCACCTATTAAATCAACTGACAATTGTTGCAAGCCTGTTTTGTTAATCAGGATGTTCAATGCCTCAATTATAACAATTTGTCCCTTCATCTCATTTAATCTCCCGACACAAACTGCTTTAATAGGACTTTCTTTATTTGGGTATCTCTTTTTCTTTCTAATCAATGTGATATCCACTCCATTATGCACAACTAAAGCATTAGGAAATCCTTGTTTTGCAGTATAGTCTTTAACAGCATCAGATATGCAGCACAATTTTCGAAATTTGATATATTCATAAGGCTTGCTCTGTGTATTATGAATGGTACGAACCATATTATGGCATCCCCATATTACTTTTGTGATTCTGTCTTCATGGCAATGTATTATATCAGGGTTAATTCTATGTATTATCCAATTCAGTTTAATAATAGGATAAATATTATAACTGCCCACTTTGCGTTTACAGAAGACAATCTGAACATTGTTGGATATTCTTGATTTTAGGGCTTCACTAATCTGATTATTAACAATCAATATTGTAACTTGGTTGTGTTTTACCTGTTCATTTACAATATCAACAAGCATGGTTTGAATACCTCCAATATCAAAAGTCCATAGGATGTGTGCAATCTTCATGATGAAATGATTTCCAATATTTACACATAAAATACTTGTTCAACAATGATAAGTGGAGTCAATTTCAATACTCGGCGATATAGTGATTTTATCTGGATTCTGGATAAAAAATGCCCCCCACCACCCAAAGGAGCTTTTTGTAATTATGGCATGTTTGCAATAAGCCATCAACTGCATATCCTTATAACTATCTTCACCTATATTCCAATCAACAAAAAAGACTTTGTCCTTACTATAGTCAAGGCCAAATGTGTCAGCGTTTTCCTTACACCAGTCTATACTGCCTGTATTTGTAAAAAACACAAACACCGGATTATCCACATGCTTTCTTATATACTTAACAGCCCTTCTAAAATAACCAGTCTGATACATCCAGGCAATGCCTGTAAGCATGTCACCACGACGGGCGTGAATCGCAACGCTATTACATTGGCTCAAACGCTCGGCCATTTCCTTGTTACGAACATCCTCAAACTCCTGGAATATGAAAGTATTACGTATCTCATCGTCTATTCTCCATCTCTCATTACCCAACATCTTGAATGAAAGCCATTGACCAGTAAACAAACTCATGTCTGTCTGCATAAACAATCTTTTCCTGTTATCATTACGGCCTATATACTTGGACTTTCTCAATTGGTAATAATGCCTCTTGACCATACTGCCAATATTTGAGACTACAAAACGTCGCCAAATAGTGTCTTTTTTCTTTTCATCAGTCATTGCATTATGGCAACCATCCTCAAAATTTCCTCTGATATTAATAAGATGCAATCCAGCATTATTCAATGCCTTTGTAATATATACAGGATAATTCCAATTCTTGTGCCAAAACTCAGAAGCCCTCACCTCATCCAAGATGTCATTCCACTGCTTTTCTGTGAATAATGTCTTTATATTCTTAGGTTCCTTGATGCCAAAGATTCGTTCTAGTTCATAGCCATTCCACTGACATATGACATCATTACACTCAGGAATGTCATAGATTATTGTCTCAAGATAGAACTCGTCATCTGGATTCATCTTTCTCAATGCCAAGTATTCACAATAACTGAGCATCTGATTTCCAAGTCCAGATTCAATATGTATAACTTTCATTTCTGTTTTGATAATTCTGGTAATGTTAGTTCTCTTAATAGTTGCCGGATTGCCCGCAATTAACGCATTCCCTGTCTTATACGTTTCGGATCAACACTTCATTAGCCCCTATAAACAATATATATTTCATCCATATTATATCAGTGTCATTTCAGCTGAATTATGAAACTTATCCTCAATATCAAAATTAGCATTTGGACCTAGAGATACCACTCTGTTTATACACTAAAGTGTTTAATGATAACGTTGAGAGAGCCAAGAAATAAATTGCAAAATTACGAGGCTCCGACAAGTCAGAACCGCTGAAACCAGTTAAAATCAACAACAATAAACTAGCGGCGCAGCTTGCAAATAAGGGACTTTTCTTTCTGAACCGAAAAAAAAAGAATAACAGAGACAAGACGAAAATAAGATAGATAACACCACCAATAAAACCTAATTTCGAGAGCAGATTACCGTATGATGTGTCAGGCGTGTGAAGCTGACTGACATTTCCGTCTTCATCCACAAGTCCCACCTTAAAGTCATACATCCTATACACAATGGGTTGTGAACCTGATATAAATCCCAAGCCAAAAATTTTCTCACCCAAAGGGCGATCTTTCAGATAATCATAGCGTTCATATATCCACGCAAAGCGGTAGGACATAGAACCTTCGCCTTGGTAGTCTTCATAAGAACCTCTTTGCAACGCCTTAAGATCTGACTGGGTGCCGCCACTTTTGAAACGTTGTTCTATCATGCCTATGAACGGGAAAAAGAGTATGCCTATAATGAATGTCGTCATCAGTATACGCGTTACCTTGCCGTTAAGCATGACTGCCAAAATAACCGAAAGTATAGTAGAGAAAATGTACGTTCGCCCCAGTGTACACATTACAGAGACAAAGAACAGAATCCGATATAAATTGACGGGGCCCTTAAAAAACTGTGGCCTTACGAAAGAGTATATCAGGAAAAAACCCAGCAAAGGAGGTATGTTGTAAAGCCGTACCAGTCCAGTTGCCTCGTCGTAACGATACTCATATCTGTAAGGCATTATGGGATGCCCTACGACAATTTGCAGAATGTAAAGTGCGCTCGTCAATACTGTCACCCAGAGCAACAAAGTCATCACCTTACAAAAGTCATTATAGGACAATCGCATGAAAATGGGTAGCGAGAACAGCAATAAAAAGATGCGACTGCCCTGAAGAATCTGGTATGGCGTGAAATGATAATGGAAAAATGAGAAAAGTGCACAGCATGCCACAAAGAACAACAGGGCCTTATAGGTTATTGTCCATCGGGCTTTGGGTAACCTCCATTGGTTGACAAACAACAAATAGATATTAATGCAGAAAGTATAGATAATAGACAAGTCGACATTTTTTACTCCAATTACCTGATCTGTCCACAGACATAGACCTCCTCCCTGTGTGCCCAGCATGAAGCTGACATAGAGAAAGATGGATAAAAAACGAAGCCGTTTATCTCCGTAGAAGATAATGGCTGTGAACAACAATATGTAACCTAACATGCTGTTTTATATATTTCTAATGAACCTGGCTGGTGTATCTCCCCATATTTTGTCTGCCTAATCCATGACGTTTCATTACATCGGGAAAAACACGAGGATAATTCTAATTATGAATCCCAAATATAGTGTTTTGATTACCAAGTACAGACTTAATGTGTATAACCTTCATTTTTATTAATTAGTTCAAAGATTTGATTTGTATAATTCTCCCATGTGTATTCTTTTACAGTATCATGTGCTTTTATACACATTTTGTTGTATTGGAAATTGTTCAGGATCAATTTTATATTACATGCAATACTCTCGGGAGTAAAATCTTTGCAATATTTTCCGAATGAAATGTCTTCGCCAAACTCCTTGACAAAATCTTTGAAAGGAGAGACCAAGATTGGAGTATAAAAATACATGGCCTCTATGATAGAAGAATAACCTCCCCATTGCGGCGTAGTATTAGTTACAATACTAGCTTCTAATAGTAATTTGTAATACTTATCTTTTTCAGAATCTATATCTTTTCGCAAATAACCATGATAAATAACCCGAGGGCAAGTAATCCCGACTTCATCAGATGTCATACCTATAATATCAAGGGTAACACTATCATCTAAATAGTCCAAAGCAGCAATAGTTTTTATTGCAGCTTCTCTATATTTAGAATTCCCAATGAAGAGAATTTTGTTGTTTGTTTTCTTTTTGTTAAATTGATCCATATCTGGCAATTGTCCCTCATAAAAAGAGTTAACAACATTACCTCGGAAATGTGAAATACTAGCTTGTGGGCAATCAACTTTCATCATTTGTGCGCATTCAGGAAATAAGGAAATGACATGTAGTGCATGGTTGATAGCGCAAAACTCTTGTCGTATGAATCTTCTTTCTAATAAATTAGGAGTCCTATGTAATCTTTCTCTTATATAGATTTTATATGTCCAGTCACAAAATAAAAGGGATGGTGTCTTTGAATAACGATTGTAAAAATGAAAACATATGAAAAAACAGTAATCTGCAGAAGGGTATTTTATAATGGCTTTTCTTATTTTTAAATTAGTAAGAAGCATATTAAGCGAAGTGCGCTCATATGAATATACATTATGTGGAAAGAACAATCTAGATATCGGCAATAATAACTTGTTATATAATTTGTTAACTATAGGATTGGGCGCAAGATTTATGCGTCGGAGTACTACTCCTCTTTTTTCAATCTCCTTACTAAACAAATATGGAACATTTGACCATGTAGATGCTTTAGCTGAGTCTCCTATACAAAAGAAAAGAATTTCCATCTTTTATGATTTACGTTTTAAAGGCGAGAAATCTATTTCCCATAGAAATGGAAACAGTAGGAATGGTATTGTAAGAAAGACAGCAGTAAAGATATAAGATTAACAGGCTCCATCGCTTTCGAGCTATTACATATAAGATGACAGATACTATTATCAGTATTATTCCAATCATAATATTTAAAGTTTGAATCCAAATAATATGTTTGTATATCGATGACGATGACACCAATTTAAAAATGGCAACATCAAAAACATGATAGCACAAGACAAAAGAGGTGAAATTACATACCCTAATAAAAGATGATTATCTGTTAAAATATTATGACCATAATGTTGAGAAATATTAATGACTATTTTCTCGATAAATTTTCCAAGAATGATTGGGTGAAGAATATAAAGAGCCAATGTCTCTTTTCCGCAATTTATAAAAAAAAAATAGACTGATGGATGTTTCTCGATTAAGTATGTATATAAAAGATCGAATACACCTTTTGCGACGACTATACCAGTAATTGCAATGAATGTTCTAAACAAGATGGCATAAATAAGAGAAGTGCCCCCCCCAATTAGGTCAGCTCCCGCATTCCATATGTTATAATCTGTACGCCAGAAGCACAATCCCAATATATAGATAGGGAGAACATAAAGAGGCTTTACTTTCGAATTCAACAACCATTCATATCCATAATAACCCAAAACAAAATAAGGGAAAAGATAAGGCAGATTCTCCAAGGAGTATGGCTGACAATGAAGAATGATAACAATAAGTGCATATATCATAATCTGCAATATCTTATGTGTGAGAATCTTGTTAATCAAACACATTATCACAGATGAAAAGAAAACAGCCCATAAAAAGTAGTAACCCGGGTAAATTCTAGAGAATTTTGATGATAACAATATCCAAAATATTGTAGGTAGAGCAATGGTCGTTACTTTGTTCTTGATCAAATTCGCAAAAGAATATTTCTTCATGCTGAATGACAGGAAGTATCCTGAAATTAACATAAAAAAAGGCATATCATAGGTTCTGAAAATGGGATGTATTCCCACTTCATTTAGAGCATCTTGTAGCAAGCAAGTGATAGTGTGTCCCCAAACAACACCCCACATGAGCATACCTTTATAAAAATCTATCTTATCATCTCTTATCATCTCTTTTCATCGTCATGAATTATAGATTGGAAAAGTCTCTCACATGAATTACCATCTAAATATTTATGATACTTCTTTAAAAGTGGGGAAGATGGTTTCATCTCATCATAATTATTATATACGAGTTTTACTAATTCAAAAAGGTCCTTTTCGTTATAACAAAAAGGACCAGGAGGTTCTTTTCTAATATCATATAGTTTTCCAGTATCCTCTGTCTCATAATCATCATAAATATAAAATAATAATGGTCGTTGAAGAATTAGATAATCAATCCAGACACTCGAGAAATCCGTGATAAGAGCATCTGAATGGTATAGTACCACTTGTGGGTCAAACCTCATCTTACTAATATTTATAATTACATCGGAACCTGTTTCCACATTTGTTTTATATTCCATATTTGGATGCTGTTTGACTAAAAAAACAACATTATTGTCTCGCATCCATTGCTGCGCTTTTTCATCGTGAAGGAATGGTACTGGACTCGTTTCTCCTTTTCCAAAATTACGATGAGTCGGCATATAAGTGATTATAAATTTTCCACTCACATTTTCCAGCCAACACTCTGATTGCATCCTTTTATCATCAAACAGTCCATCATTTCTAGGCATTCCCAGCACCCTTATATCAGCATCTTCTCCAAAATACATTTTATTGTATTTTATTAAATATTCAGATGTGGAAATGAAAAATTTCGAATCAATAAAAGTATAGCCATAAGTCAAGAAATGTGCTGTTTTTTTCCATTTAGACATAAATGGACTATTTTTTTTCTTATTATTATCTAAATACTCTTTAGGAGTTGCCAAAAAAGTTGCCTTATACGGTTGCCCATGACATAAATATATAAATATACGTTTGGATTTCTTATACACAAGTAAAATATCGGTAGCCACTTGTGTCGTAAAAATTATTTCTGATCTCAAGACCTTCCAAATACCCTTCAGAGAAAAATTCATTTCACAAGGTATTCCTTTTTTGTCTAAATCCCTCTTTACAAGAGGATTTCTTGTGATAAAGGTACAATCGTAATCAGGATGGTTGGCCAACATATATTCTAACATGTATTTAGAACCTTCGCGGTACATATTACCATAATCAGCTCCAAAAATCCAGCATTTCTTTTTTATAGGTATTATATAAGATAAGGGTTTAGTAAATACCCCCAACATACTTACAATCATAATCTTTTCAGTTAATTACTCTACCACTTTCTGTGCTATCCATCTTCAACAAAGCAAATTTATATGACCTTGGCGCAAGAGATCGTATATACCGTATATGATTACTTTCTTCATAATCCTTTTTTAAATTCATCTTTTAGGAATCTTCTTTGCCACAATAGAACATATGTATTGTTTTTCTGGTGTTTTGAGTCCCAATAGCCATATTGAGACAATATTCACAATAGTGATTATTATCAACCTTTCCAGTACTTGATATATCGTCTTATGAGAAAAATGAATATTATAGAAATATAATAAAAAGAACACCACAAATGAAACAAACGCCACTCTTAATATTACGTCGCAAATAAAATTCTTGACATTAAGCCCTGTCAAATCAGAAAGGATCTTTATTCGGGCAAATAATATTAAAACATTAATCAAAATTGCAATATAATAGGCATATTCTACAGGTAGCCCCAATTTATAACAAATGTATGTAATAAAAAAGCAAGACAGGCCCAACCCACCAACAACTATTTGATATTTCTTAATATCCCCAGTTGCCAATGCTAATGTATAGAGTGAAGTTGACAATGTAGATAATAATGTAACTATAAGTGTTAGTCGAACAAATAAAACGGAATAATCAGGCACCTGATTTAACCATAATTTCAGAATAAAAGGTGTTTCTGCAACGATAGGTGCCACAAGCATCAGCATCAAGAAATAAGAGTATTTAGAAGCGGCAAAAACAAGCTTAAAAGTATGATCAAATTTCCCCTCTGCATATGATTTCGTGATTTGAGGATTGACAGCAGTGGTAAAACTTGACACAAATTGAGATACGGCGCCATTCACTTGAACTGCTATACCTCGTGCAGCATTAACACTAACTCCAAAGAATAAATTCATTAATATATTAACACCATGAGAATTAAGGACAGCTCCACTAGAACCAAGAAAATTCCAACTTGCCAATCCTATCATCTCTTTCACAAGTTTCTTATTATAAGTAAAACCATAATGACATTCTTCAAAATGATGAGAACAATAAATTCCGTAAACAAGACGAATTAATATAGCCAAGACCATTAATAACAAACCATATATTATCAATCTATCTGTAGCTAAAAAGAGTAATAATACAACTATACAAAGTTTTAACATTACCTCAAGAATGCTTATAAAGGCAAATGCAGTCATCTTTTCATGTGCAATAATGCATGCATTATAAGGTATACTTACCAAATTGACACCAAAAGTAAGCAATGAACATTGAAAAACCCAGTTAGCAGCAGTCATCCTTTCTGTTGGAATTTTCATTTTTACATTAAGAAACCACACTCCAATTATTTCTGCTATCAATATGATGCTTGTTGCTAATAGTATTTGAATTGTAATAGAGGTTGAGAAAACCTCTTTCAACCGTTCAATATTTTTTTTGCCAAGCTCAAATGTGAGAAATCTGCCAATAGCATTAGATAGGGCTCCTGACAATAATGAGAACATGGTGACAAAGCCTCCAACAACATTATATATACCAAAGTCATCCACCCCTAATGCTTGAAGAACAAGACGACTGGTATATAAGTTGATAACCATCAGAAAAATCATTCTGATGTATAATACAACCGTGTTCTTGGCTATGCGCTTGTTGTCGATGGTAATATCAGACATTGAAGAAAGAATGTGGGTTTAATATAATTGAGATTGCCCTTTACCATTCAAACACCTATGGGTAGATTATTTATAACAATATCCTCCATTAACTTCTATCATGCTTCCATTTACAAAAGGGTTGTCAATACAAAATCTATATGCGTCAACAACTTCCTCAATGGATGCAAAACGATGAATCGCAGTCTTTTTATATATGTTCTGTTTGATTTCTTCTGGTTTTTCTTTCTGCCATGGCGTCTCTACAAAACCAGGAACAATGGCATTGACTGTCGTACCTGTCCCCTCAAATTCCTTTACCAGATTCTTGGCCAAAGCACAAACAGCAGATTTCGTAACTCCATAACTTAAAACTGTGGCATGAGGTTGAACTGCCATTTGAGAGCCAGTAAATATGATTCTCGACTCATTAGGTATTATATCGTATAGTTCCCTGATCATGATATAATGGGAATTTACTGCCACTTCCATCTGTTTGTCCCAATCCTCGTCAGTAGTTTCCGTGAATGTCTTACGGATACTCATACCTGCGTTGCAAACAATACAATCAATCGTTTTGCATTCTTGCTTTATATAATCAAGGAATTGATATACTTCTTTTCTTGATGTTTGGTCAATTTGAATTGGATGAAAATTGTTAATCTCGTCTGTAAAATCTGGTCCAATGTATGTTGCATAGACCTTATACCCCTTGCTCAACAACATCTTAGCAACACCAAAACCAATACCAGATGTTCCACCGGTTACTATTGCATTCTTCATTGTTTATATTTCCTCGAAATTAATTTTATTGGCAAATTTTTCCATTATCCCCGCCATAGCAATACTTTCCTTACGGCGTAAACGAGCGGTGCTGAACCGATGGTTGTATATGCAGGAAATGAACTCCTGAATCTCATAGCGCAACCCTTCACCATCCCATGAATAGAAAAACTTCTTGTTCTTGTTCTGATCTTCATAACGGAGCTCAAAATAGTCGGTCTTCCACCATGGAGCAGGAACATACGCATAACCTTTCGTGCCAGAAACAACAAGGTTTCCTTCTGTTTTCACACCCAACCCCAATTTGAACGAACAGACGGATTTCGGATAACGCACGAATCCTTTGGTATAAATATCAACACCGTTCTCCATACGGGAATAGAAGGTAAGATTTTCATAATGTGTTCCCATCAACTTGATAATAGGAAGTAATGGATAGGACCCCATCTCATAAAATGAGCCACCAGCTTGATTAGGGTCTAATTCACGAAGGGTCGGATCACCCCAAACCTTAGACTCTGAGGCTTCAATATCCACCACTTCTCCAATTAATCCACTCTTAATCATAGTGATAAGATGATTGAATGCTGGACAATGAGCCGTTTTATTGGCTTCCATTAAGATGACATTGTTCGTCTCTGCAATTTCAAACAATTCACGAGCTTGTTCTTCTTTTAGAACTAAGGGTGTTTCACAAAGAACATGTTTACCATGTTGCAAGGCATATTTCGTTTGTTCATAATGGGATAGATGTGGTGTAGCTATATACACCGCATCAACATCATCAACAAGTTCCTCAAAAGACTTGGAACTTTGAACTTTGAACTTGGATCTTTCTGCAACACTAATTAGTTTTTCAGCTTTTGTTGCATCAATGTCATAAACGTTGGTAATCTTAATAGCACTAACAACTTCTGCCTCTTGAGGGAAACGTCGAGCTATTCGGCCTGCTCCAACAATACCCATTCTCACATCATCGTCCTGCTTTTCGCGAAGCATTGTTGAAGAAATGCCTTCTGTCCGAGGAAGATAGACAACTTCACAGTATTCATTCAGATAGTCAAAATGCCCTACCCAATCGCTACCAACAGTAAAGATATCGACATTATACTTTTGAATGTCATCAATCTTCTGTCCGACATAATCTTCAATAATAATCTTATCGGCGATACCTGTAGCTTTGACCGCTTCCACGCGTTCCAGCACATTATTTTTCACATTGAGTTTACCACGTTCACGATCAAAGTTGTCGTTGGTAACGCCTACTATCAAATAATCTCCTAATGCCTTTGCACGTCTCAAAAGATTAATATGTCCTTGATGGAGCAAATCATAAGTGCCATATGTAATAACTTTACGCATTTTTCTTTTTTTATTTGATGAAGTTGTTTTCACTTATACTTTTTCAATATTAATCAATTGTTTGAGCATTATCAGTCGTCACAACCACACCATTTGACAAATAATTATGGATAACTTCTGTTTTATTCACTGTCCACACCCCTACCCATAGGCCTAATGTCTTAGATTCTTCAATCCATTCTGAATGGGATGTAAATACACTATAAGAATAATCGATGCCGCCATAACCTGCTTTTTGCACATCTGATGGTGACATGTTTCCACCCAAATAAAATGTGATGGGGCCAAATCCTTTCTGAACGAGTTGGTTGCAATATTTTTGAGAGAAGGAGATGAAAAGAACATTGGGAATGAGTTGATAATGCTCCAGCATATTAACAACATCATTGACCTTGCATGACTTTAACTCGACAATCATAAGAACATTGGTGTCTGTTGCCAAATAAGCCTTGATGAAATCTTCAAGCAAAGGAATTGTTTCGCCGTTAGGCAAGGTATATTGGCAAAGATAGGAATAAGTGTTGCTGGCAATATTCAAACCATGAAACGTTGCGTCATGATTGACAACCAACTTGCCATCTTTAGTCTGCCGCACATCAAATTCGGTTCCATAAATGTTCAATTCCAAGGCTTTACGAAACGAAGCAAGGGAGTTCTGGGGAAGTGAATCGCCAGACCAACAGCCACGATGGGCAATTATAGGAACTGGATAGAAATCACTATTCTGAAGGGAATCTCCTGGTTGAAGGAATGGATTGACAGGGGCAGGAACCTTCTGCACATACTCATATACGAGATCATCTTTCTCGCAAGATGCAAAGCCGAAAATGAAAACGAATAAGAGATATGTAGCTGTGAGCGTTCTCTTCATTATCTTTAATCCCTGCGGAACAAATCGCGGGTATAGACTTTTTCTTGCACATCATCCAATGCTGAATCGTAGCGGTTGGCGATGATGGCTTGCGAGAGGGATTTGAACTCTTCCAAATTGTTCACCACGCGAGAGCCGAAGAAGGTGGTGCCATCAGGAAGAGTGGGTTCGTAGATGATAATCTCGGCACCTTTTGCCTTCACACGTTTCATGATGCCCTGAATGGAAGATTGGCGGAAATTATCGCTGTTGGACTTCATCGTGAGACGATAAACACCGATGACACAGGCACGTTCATCAGCAGGATTGTAATCGCCGCGATTGTTGTAGTCATAATAGCCAGCCTTCGCCAACACACGGTCGGCAATGAAGTCCTTGCGTGTGCGATTTGATTCCACGATGGCCTCTATAAGATTCTCGGGCACATCTTGATAGTTGGCCAAAAGCTGCTTGGTGTCTTTGGGCAGACAATAGCCGCCGTAGCCGAACGAGGGATTGTTGTAATGAGAACCGATACGAGGGTCGAGACAAACGCCATTGATGATCTGCCGGGTGTCAAGTCCCTTCATTTCGGCATAGGTGTCGAGTTCATTAAAATAACTAACGCGGAGCGCTAAGTAGGTGTTAGCGAACAACTTAACAGCCTCAGCCTCGGTGAATCCCATGATGAGCGTATCCACATTTTCCTTCAAGGCGCCCTCTTGCAAAAGATGGGCAAATGTCTTTGCGGCTTCCACCAATCTCGCATCATCGAGGTCAGTTCCCACTATGATACGACTGGGATAAAGGTTATCGTAAAGTGCACGGCTCTCGCGCAAGAATTCGGGCGAGAAAAGGATGTTCTTCGAGCCAGTCTTCTCGCGAATGGAACGTGTATAACCCACAGGAATAGTGGATTTGATGACCATAATAGCATCGGGATTGACTTTCATCACCAACCGAATGACAGCCTCAACAGCCGACGTATCGAAAAAATTCTTCTTTGAGTCGTAGTTGGTAGGAGTGGCAATAACGACAAAATCGGCCTCTCTATAGGCCGATTCTGCATCGAGCGTGGCCGTCAAATTCAAGTCCTTTGAAGCCAAATACTCTTCTATTTCCTTGTCAACGATGGGCGACTTGCGCTGATTGATGAGCTCCACCTTTTCAGGAACCACATCAACAGCAATGACCCGATGTTGGCGGGATAGCAAGGTTGCTATAGACAATCCCACATAACCCGTACCAGCAACGGCAATCGTTAATTCTTTTTCCATCTATTTGATTCAATGTGGGATTCAACGGTTCAACACTCTCAGCTTCACGACAAAAGATATTCTCCCCTCCCCTTGTCGCCGAAAGATTACAAAACCGACAACACGAGAAGACAAAAACGCAAAAAATACATGTCGTAGAAGCTGGAAACCGCCTTAGAGAATGTAGCTTGAAGCAAAAACATCGAATCGTCAAAAACACCACAAAACGCACTAACTACCAATTTAGGAGCACGCTCACTATCAGGAAGTTAATTCAATTTAGTACTATAGGGTGTGTATATCGATATTTCAAGTCTATTTGCTCTATGCTGTTCTCGCAGAATCCCCTTCTGTTTAATTGCGGTGCAAAATTACATAAAAGAAATGAGATATAGAAACTTAATACAAGGAAAAACACTTTGCTTTGTTAAAAAACACTTAAAAACGTAGTTTTTCCATTGAACAAGTGATGTCAATCCCCAAAAGAACAGGCTGAGTGGAGAAATAGGGATTGTCAAAATAATTCGTAATTTTTACAATAAAATACGGGTATTTTTTCAATAGAATCATTTTTCGTGGGCAAATATACGATTTTTCAGCATAATCGGAAAAGGCTGATTATCAAGCACTTCCGATTTCTTTACATTTTGAGAGAGAATCAAAGCAATGCTTTTGACTTGTCACATGCATCATATGAGACTGTCAGAGATAATGAGTGAGGCCCTCAGAGTTATCATCTGAGCGGGTCAGAGCATAACTGTGAGCGCCTCACATCATACTTGTGACAAATTCAAGTGCGGAAAATGAGACATTTAAACCAAAAATATGAGTATTTTCACTCTAGAATGAAAGAAAATGAAAACATAGATTTGTATAGTTATTTCATAACAATTTCTTTATTCTCATCTTTTTTTATTAACTTTGCAACCATATATTTTCTAATAACTTAAACAACTACTTCAAACAATGAAAAGAATTGGATTGACGACCGCAACTTTCTTGTTGGGAACGTTAGTGACGATGGCTCAAGCAAACACCTCTATGTCAGCTCCTAATCAGGCAAATGCCCCCCATGATTGGGAGAATCCGGCCGTGTTAGGAATCAATAAACTCCCCTATCACGCCACGTTGCAACTGCCCTCGCTAGAGAAGGAATGTAAGGAAATCATCTCGCTCGACGGACAATGGTATTTCCATTGGTCGAGACAGCCAGAAGAGCGTCCTGCCAACTTCTATCAGGAGGACTACGATGTGAGCAAATGGGACAAAATCGCCGTACCCGGCAACTGGCAAACACAAGGATACGGAACACCTATTTATATTAACATCAATTACCCGTTCATGAGGAATCGCCCCAGCGTGACCAGCGAACCGCCAAAAGACTGGACGGCCTACGAGAACCGCAACCCAGTTGGCTCGTATGTGACGTTCGTAGATGTCACCGAAGAGATGCTGAAAAACAATCTTATTCTGCATTTTGGTGGTGTTCATTCGGCTATGTATCTTTGGATTAACGGCCAAAAGGTGGGTTATAGCCAGAACTCGATGTCGCCTGCCGAGTTTGACGTGACTAAGTATATGCGCAAAGGAAAAAACAAACTTGCCGTTGAGGTCTATCGTTGGAGTGATGGTAGTTATTTGGAAGACCAAGACATGTGGCGGCTCTCGGGCATATTCCGCTCCGTTCAGTTGTGGGTACGACCGTTGGTGCACATTACCGACTATCATGTTGAGGCAATTCCAAATGCCGACTACTCAGATTTCACCGTCAAAGCTCTGGTTTCCATTTGCAATACTGGCAAGAAAGCTGCTAAGAATTTGTTGGCTCAGCTGGAGATTGCTTGCCCCGAACTATATGGAGTCAACACGAATCCAGGCCATCGGAATGCTACCAACCACCGCATCCCAAAACTGCCGGCAGGCGATACGATTACCGTTGAACTCAGCTTCCACTACGACACTCAGCCTCGCCTATGGTCTGCCGAGAAGCCTTGGCTTTATCCCTTCACTTTAGAATTGTGTGACATGAAGGATAATAAGAACAATGAGAAATTCGAATATCACTTCGGCGTGAAACGTGTGGAGGTTGTCGGAGAGGTCTTCAAGATTAACGGAAAGAACGTCAAACTTCGCGGAGTGAACCGTCACGACCATCATCCCCGTACTGGTCGCTATGTGGACGATGCTACTTACGAGCAAGACATCCGACTGATGAAACAAGCTAACATCAACTTCCTGCGCACTTCGCACTATCCTGACCGCGAATATCTTTATGAACTTTGCGACAAGTGGGGCATTTACGTGATGGACGAAGCCAACCACGAAACCCACGGATACGGCTATGCGAACAAGGTGATGGGTGAGGATTTAGCGTTCCAGCGAGCACATGTAGACAGAGCTGAATCTGTAGTTAAACGCGACTTCAACCATGCTTGTGTCATTCTCTGGAGTCTTGGAAACGAGGGAGGTGTGGGACCGAATATCGAGGCTATGTATAATAAGGTGAAGGAACTCGACGCCACTCGCCCACCCTTCTACGATAGCGACCGCAGATATTCGGCCATTTGGGACGACAGTTATCTATATCCCGACGAGCTTCGCAAGAATGCCCAGCAGGTGAAGGACAAGCCCTTCATGATGCGCGAGTATGCTCATGCGATGGGCAATTCCGTAGGCAATCTGCAAGAGTATTGGGATGTGATCTATGCAGATAGCAGCATTTGTGGCGCCGCCATTTGGGATTGGGTGGACCAGGGACTAGACAGTAGACTATCGGACAATTTACAATCTGACAACACGAGCAATGCGCAGCCAAATAGTTCAATAGAAAATAGTCAAATAGTCAAATATCTTTATGGAGGCGACTTCGGAGACAAGCCCAACGACGGTCCCTTCTGCCTCAATGGCCTGATAGCCCCAGACCGCAAGCCTCATCCTCATTATTATGAGGTGCAGTATGTGTATCAACCGCTTCAGTTTGTGAAAGAAGGTGATAGCATCCGCGTAGTCAACCGTGATTATTTTACAGACATCAACGAATACGACTATACTTGCGAAGTCTATCATGATGGAGAGTTGGTGATTGGGCAAAACATTCGTCTTGAAGACGGAAAATTTGAAATCCCCTACCCCTATTTCCCACACAACGATAGTGAACTGATTCTGAATGTCTATGCCCGTCTACGCAAAGGTACTCCTTGGGCAAACGAACAATTCCCTGTAGCTCGCGAACAATTCGTGCTAAAACCAGAAATCTTTATTGAAGAGTTGAATGGGAAACCTGCAACGGCAAAGCAGACAACCGATGGAATTGTTGTCACAACCGACAATAGCACCGTTGTCATAGATAATCGTGGAGCTTTAACCAGTTGGATTGTAAAAGGTCAGCAGATGCTCCATTCGCCTTTAGAGCCTTACTTCTGGAAGCCCGAAAACGATAACCAAAACGCTGCACGATTTGCTCAGCGAGTTGCCGCATGGAAGGATGCTGCTGAGAAGCGAACCGTGAAAAACATGCGTGTTGAAAAAGACAAGCATGCCGTAAGAGTTGTTGCTGAAATGTCGTTGCCAGTTGGAGCCGACCTTACCGTCACATACTCCCTCAACGACTACGGACAGATAATGGTGGATGCCGATTATCAACCGACTTCTGCCGACATTCCACTCATCCCGAAATTCGGCATGAGAATGCGACTGCCCGTTGAGTATAATCAAATTAAATACTACGGACGTGGTCCTTGGGAGAACTATCCCGACCGCAAACGTTCGGCATTCATCAACACTTACGAAATGCTGCTCTCTGAATATATGACTGAATACATCCACCCGCAAGACAATGGCAACCGTTGTGATGTCCGCTGGTTTGAAATAAGTCCAACAAATAACAACTTACAAGCTAAGAGCCCCACTATTCACATTCAAGGCTGCCAACCTCTCTGCATTCGAGCATGGGATTATGGTGAAGAAGACTTGACTGTCAAACATCCTAACGAACTGAATCGTGGACATTTCGTCAACTTGAATATTGACTTAAGCGTTCATGGTGTTGGTGGAGCCGACACATGGGGCAAGCGGACCCTTCCGCAATACACCATCCCAGGCAGCCAACCTCATCGCTATAGTTTCATTCTCTCCGCCCAGAAAATAAAATTATAAACAAGAGAATACAAAATGCCCACGACTCCAAAGCATTCAAGAGTTGTGGGCATTGCTTTTAGTAGACTTTCGTTGTCTTTATCTGACAATTGTCTTCTTCCCGTTTATGATATATACACCAGGCCTTAATTGCTGGATATCAGACATCGGCAGTCTGCGTCCTTGCAAATCGTAAATGGCATTATCCGTTATCGGTTTGTCATCTTCAATAATCATGATACCCGACGGTTGTTCGGGAGAATAATCGCTATTATTTGTAAGGTACATATCATCAACGACAATCGTTCCATAGTTCGCCCAAAATGAAACGATGCGGATGTTCTTGGTATCAAGCGGTTTACCCTTCATATCACCATCAGAAGTGTACTTGGCTGTTTGCAAGTTCACCACTATCTGCTTGCGTGAGCCGAAGTCACTAGTAGCATGGCTCGGGCTCCAAATGCTGTTGGCGGTAAAGATGTTGAGGTGTGCACCGCTCGCAGTCTGCTTCAGTTTAAGCACCAGATACTTATACTTCGACATGTCAGCTCCGTTCTGGTATTCCCATCCCATCTGTCCCCATTCACCAGTCTTGAAGGTGTGAGTCTTTTCGTTATAGGTTCCTTGTGAGAAGAGCGACGTGCTGATGTATTTGGCGGCAAAGGGGAAGAAGGTGGAACGAACTGTGAACCGCACCTCCATCTCGTTCCCCATTGGATCGGTATAGGTGGCCAACACCTCAGCCGTTCCTTCTCCCACTCCGCGTATCATACCGTTCTGAACAGTTACAACGTCATCGGAACTGGTGGTGAACTTAGCCTTTGCAGCCACATTCTCCGTATGACCATCGAGATAAGTGGCTGTCAGCTTCAAAGCTTCGGTATTACCAATCATCACCTCCATCTCTTCATTCTCCAAAGACAAACTTTCTGCGGTCAGCATATCCAAGCTAAAGCCTTCGAAGTCGGCAGGATAGAACATCGATTCTTCATAGTTGGCTTCCGTAGAGAACCAATCAAAATCAGCATAGCCTTGCTCTTGTCCGTCCTTGGTAGCATAGCAGAACAAGCCAAAACGGGCACCAACAAAGACCGTAAGGTTGAAACTCATCTTCGTTTCGCCACCTATAGCCGTGTAGGTTTTGTTATCAAGCGAATAATAGAACTTCGTCTTGTCGGTTCCTTTGGTGATGGAAGCACGCAAGTAAACCACGTCTCCAATCTCTACCGACTTTGTCTGCTGGGATGGGGTGAAACCGTTTCCAGCATCACGCACGACATCTTGTTTCCACACCAACCGTTTCTTACCGTCTTTCACCTCAACTGCCAACATGGCGTATGGGTCCTGGAGAATGCATATTCCAGCAAGGTCGCCCTCTTGCAGATGGCTCACATCAAGGCGAACGGTACCTGTGCTGGCAGTATTCTCCTTGCCATGAATGGCAAAGATGCGCTGGGTAAGCATGTTACGTGCTTGAGGAAGCTTGGTTGCCGTTCCCGAAGTCTTGAGCCTAAGCCATCCTGGTCTTTCGAACAAAGACCAAGCACCATCATCCGGATTATGATTCCACTCCCATTGCTTGCCGAGTGGATAACTTCTGAAGTTGTCGTTCGTGGGCAATGGAACTCGTTGCATGGGCTTGTTGGCTTTTGGCTTCAGATAGGTGTTGGTAGTACCTGTGGTAGCCACAGGAATGCCGTTGTTGCCGATGATTGGCCAATCCTCATTCCAAACTACAGGTTGAAGGTTGGGCATTCGGCCGAAAGCCCCGAGGTCTTCTTGAAGAATCGTCCACCACTCACCTTCAGGCGTGTCGATAAGAGCGCCCTGATGAATGGTATTGGGGCGGCCGTTGATGGTCTTTTCCAAGAGCATCTTCTCTTCATAAGGGCCAAAGATGTTCTTCGAACGGAACACCGCTTGACCCGACGGCCAACCTCCATAGGTGGCATAAATATAATAATAATCCCCTATTTTATATAGGTGGCACCCTTCGAGACCATCTTTATCGCTAATGACTCGTTTCTCTTGCTTGAAATTGAAATCCTCGTCAAGTTCGCACATCTGGATGTTGCCAATGCCACAAGCCACATAAACCTTCCCGTTATCGAAGAGCATACCGGGATCATAATAGATGCGGGACAACTGTTTCTTCTCCCATTTGCCTTCAGGATCTGTTGCCGTAAGCAGCCAACCACCGGCATCGTTGCCGTTGATGAGCAAATAGAACTTGCCGTTGTGATACTTCATAGAACAAGCCCACATACCAGCGGCATAGGCATTTTGGTTGTTGAGCAAGCTATAGTTGTCCTTTGCCGACAGTTGCTCCAAAGGTTGGGCGCAATATTCCCAATTCACGAGATCGGTAGATTTCAGAATGGTGGCACCAGGAAAGTGATGCATAGTGGTGGAAACCATGTAGTAAGTGTCGTTCACACGAATCACATCTGGGTCAGGAAAGTCGGCATAAACTATCGGATTCTTGTATCGGTTGTTGCCTTGATCGCTGACGGAAGCGTTCTTGAAGTCGGCATGTGGCCAGTCTACCTTATAATACTCAGCATACCAATCCATGCAAGCCTTTCCACAAGCCTCCTCCAATCCGCCATAAGCAGGCACCACCTTACCGTTCTTCGCCAGCAACGTGTCGATATCGATAAGGCAAGCCGTACCTGAAAGCGTCATCGAGATGTTGCCATAATGGTCGAGCACCGCCTTGTAAGCCTTACCCCATTTCGAAGTGCTTCCCGTAGCCCACGTTCCATAGTTGGGTTCCACCCACTCACCGTGCTCATTATAGTGGCCTTCGCCAGGTTTCTTCGGACTCCAATCCACCTCGGTGATGATGATGGGATTGGTGTCTACAACAGGCACTTGCTTGTGGAACTGGTTGATCTTGTTCGTCGGGCTGGGAGTATCATCGCTACAACCATACCATCCGCAATAATCGTGCACGGCATAACCGATGTTGTAACCCTCAATGGGATAGGTTGCATAGCTGGTATAGTTGGCTTGCCAACCCGTTCCCGGAACCCAGATGATGCCCGTAAAACCATTGGCGCGGATTTTATCTACAATCGGTTGGAAGAAATCGTGCAAAGCTTTCGGGTCATCTTGCCCTTCAGCATTTTTCACGGAGACAGGTTCGTTGGCGAGCTCGATGCTAATCTGCCCCGAATACTTTCGGATGGAGTCGTTTTGGGTGAATATATCCCACACCGTCGTCAGATACTTGTTGTAATAGTCGCCCACCTTCAAGTCGCCTGGACAAACGCCAGGAGGACGCACAACAACGTACATGCCGTGATTCATGGCTTGTTTGGCCAAAGGGAAATATAGCGTTCGAAGATAGGTCCTCAGCCGCGTGGGGTTGAATTTCTTGATGTTGGCTTCGCCTCCCACATCGGAAGCCTGACCATTCGAACCCGAATAGACATACCCTTCTTGAGGATCGTTTGTCCAAGCCGGATCCATGTGCAAACGGAACACGTCGCATTTGGCAATCTCAAGCCCTTTGAAGAGCTTCTCGAAATAGTTCTTGCAATTGGTGGCACCCGTGTTATTGTAATCGTCCCACCATCCCAGAGCCTTCGAACCCTGCCATCGACCGCCATTAAAGAAAGTGTTCGGCGTGTCCATCACACCGTGAAGAACAACGTGGTTTCCATGTTGGTCGACCAACCAACGGCCTTCAACACGAAGTGTAGGCAGAGGCTTCACGCCTTGAGCCCATGAAACGGCAACAAACAACGTTGCCGTCAAAACAAAAAACAACTTTTTCATATTTGAGTCTCATTATATTTAGGTTCGCTTGAATATCATTCTTTCAATCGTTTTTCTCATTTTGCAATCTTCAGCACAGGCGCAATCTTGTTGCAAGGCTTAGGCAACTGGACCTCAAGACCTTCAGCTGTCTGCCTGACCTTCAACTTTCCATAACCCAAGAGTTGCACGTTCGAGATTCTCTTCTTGAAATCCTTGTTGCCTTTTGCCAACGACTTGATGACCAGTTTTCCATCTTCAGGCCAACTCATAGCGGTGACATAGAGATGCGTCTTTGTCTGGTTGAAGCGTATATCGCGATAATCCATATTGGCGAATTGGCTGTCGTTGAACCCTTGGTCGTTGATTTTGATGTCTTTCTCGGCTACAAGGCCCTCGCCAAACTTCACCCACGGACGAGTGCCGAAGATGCTCTCACCATTGACGGTCATCCAGGCTTCAAGCTCGTCAAGAAACTTTGCTTCCTTCTCATCGTAGGTTCCATCAGCACGCAAAGGAATGGAGAGCAGCAAGTTGCCGTTTTTCGAAACGATATCAACCAGTTGTCTCACCACAGATGCGGCCGTCTTATACTCTCCACGCTCGTAAATCCCTGTGTTATAGTGCCATCCGCCGATGCAATTGCACGTCTGCCAAGGCTCGGAAACCAACTGGTTGGGGGCTCCACGCTCCACATCCCAAGTCAGCGCCTTGCGTTGCTCATCGTTGAGGATTTTGCCAAACACAACGCTACGAGGGTTCTTATTATATAAATGTGTGACGATTTTCAAACCACAATCGCTGATGGGATAGAAAGGCAATACGGTCACATCAAAGTAGATGAGGTCGGGATTATAGCGGTTGATGGCGTCGAGAGTACGGTCGTAGAAATTGGTTACAAACTCCGATGACGGCGGACAAGCACCATTTCCCCATCCCCATTGCGAGTGTATTCGTCTGTTGTCCCACGAACCCTGACTCATGGGATGACGCTGTTGATAGAGCATTTGCGGGTCTAGTCCCTCCCACCATTTGCTTTTTCCGTCTTCTTTTGTCAGGTTTCCATCGTAATAAACGCCAGCCTTCGGGCCTTGCAAATCATAACGTTGGGACGGTTCATACCAAGTCCAAGCATGGTCGGCGTGGAACGAAATGCCAAGTGGCAATCCGGCTTTCTTGGCCGCACGGGCCCATTCTTCCAAAACATCCTTCTTCGGACCGATGTTTTTCGAGTTCCAAGGCTGGTATTTCGAATCCCAAAGGTCGTAGTTGTCGTGATGATTGCCGAGCACAAAGAAATACTTTGCTCCACAACGCTTATATCGTTCCACCAATTTCTCAGGGTCCCATTTCTCGGCTTTGAAAAGCGGCAACACATCCTTGAAGCCGAACTCCGAAGGATGACCGTAGTGCTCCACATGGAATTTGTATTCGCGACTTCCCTCTATATAGAGCGAGCGAGCCATCCAGTCGCCCGAACCCTCCACACATTGAGGTCCCCAATGTGCCCAAATGCCGAACTTCGCATCGCGGAACCACTCTGGTGTCTGATGCGTTTCCAGCGACTCCCACGTGGGTTGGAACTTGCCTGTCTGCATCTTCTCATGCTGCTCAGACACTGGAATCCTATAATTGTCCTGAGCCGATATCGACAACGCAACCAATAACAAAGTTGCTGAAAGAAGAGTTCGTTTCATACGCCGTTTTAGTTAAATTAGATTTCTTATCGTTTGCAAAGATACAAAAAGAAATTGAAAGCGCCAACTATATAAGGAAATTCCTTTGAAATATTCTGACAAATTCTGTTCAACTTCATCGTTCATTCTAGCACGAAAAACGACTGAAAAAGCCAGAAAACAACTCTTCCGATGCACTTTTCACCCTCTTGAATTGTCATTAGCCCTCTTTGAGTTTGTCATTTGTGGTCTTTGACACGCTCATTTGTGGCTTTTGACACGCTCATTTGCCGTAAATGAGAGCCTCAAAGCATAGCTCTAAGACACTCAAAGCATAGCTTTTACAAAATAAGAAATATGTAAAGAAATCGGAAGTCTTTGACAATCAACCTTTTACAAAAAAGTCGATTTATGACGATTTTCGCACCAAAATACGATTCGTTTCAAAAAAATCGATTCTCAGAGGCATAAAATTCGGAATTAACTTGACATTTTCATCTGCCGCAAAAAGGAGAAAAGAAGCACACGTGAAATACAAACCGAAACACGAATCGCAAAAAGCGAGTGAAAAAAATGATGGATTTGTTTTGTCTATAGAGCGGTTTTCATTACCTTTGCAACACGAGAGACGATAAGTGTCTCTATACAACCCAAAACAGAACCTTACGAACAAGAGAATTGAAACCGAACCATTATGGCTAAAATCACAAAAGAAGCCGCACTCGAATACCATCAGAGTGGTCGGCCAGGTAAAATTGAAGTCAAACCCACCAAGCCGTACAGAACCCAAACAGACCTAAGTCTGGCTTACTCGCCGGGCGTGGCCTATCCTTGTTTGGAAATACAAAGCAACCCCGACGATGTCTACAAATACACCGACAAGGGTAATCTGGTGGCCGTCATCTCGAATGGAACCGCCGTGCTCGGACTTGGCGACATCGGTGCTATGAGCGGCAAACCCGTGATGGAAGGAAAGGGATTGCTTTTCAAGATTTATGGTGGTATCGACGTGTTTGACATTGAAGTCGACGAGAAAGACCCTGAAAAGTTTTGCGAAGCCGTAGAACGCATCGCCCCCACTTTCGGCGGCATCAACTTGGAAGACATCAAAGCACCCGAATGCTTCTATATCGAGGAACGTCTGAAGCGCACGCTCGACATCCCCGTGATGCACGACGACCAACATGGAACGGCCATCATCTCGGCTGCCGGTTTGAAGAACGCGCTGGAAGTGGCTGGCAAAGATATTGCTGAAGTGAAGATTGTGGTGAACGGAGCCGGAGCTGCCGCCATCTCGTGTACCAAGCTTTATTGCGCCTTGGGTGCACGGAGGGAGAACATCGTGATGATTGACTCGAAGGGAGTCATCACAAGCGACCGCGAAAAACTGACCGAACAGAAGAAACTCTTCGCTACCGACCGTCGAGACATTCACACTTTGGAGGACGCCATCAAGGGTGCTGATGTGTTCGTAGGACTTTCAAAAGGCAACGTCCTCACGCAAGATATGGTGCGCTCGATGGCTCCTACGCCTATCGTGTTTGCTTTGGCCAACCCTGTTCCTGAGATTTCATACGAGGATGCTATGGAGAGTCGTCCCGATGTGCTGATGGCTACAGGTCGTAGTGACTATCCCAACCAAATCAACAACGTCATAGGATTCCCCTACATCTTCCGTGGAGCCCTTGATGTGCATGCGCGCGCGATAAATGAAGAAATGAAGATGGCCGCCGTGCTGGCTATTGCCAACTTGGCTAAAGAGGCAGTTCCCGATGTGGTGAACGATGTCTATCACGTGAACGACTTGACTTTCGGCCCCAAATATTTCATCCCGAAACCCGTTGACCCGCGTCTCATTACCGAAGTGAGTGCCGCCGTAGCCAAAGCCGCTATGGATAGTGGTGTGGCCCGCTCGCCCATCAGCGACTGGGATGCTTACAAGAAAGGCCTCATGCAACTGCTCGGACAAGAAACCAAACTGACCCGCAAGTTGCACGATACCGCCCGTATGCACCCCCAACGCGTGGTGTTTGCCGAGGGTGGACACCCCACGATGATGAAAGCCGCCGTACAAGCCAAGCAGGAAGGCATCTGCGAACCCATCTTGTTGGGCAACCCCGACCGACTGAACCGATTGGCCCAACGCCTGAAACTCGATTTGTCGGACATCAACATCATCGACATGCGTGCCGACCAGGAACAAGGACGTCGAGCCACATTTGCCAAGCATCTGGCCGAGAAACGCCAACGTCAGGGCTACACTTTCCAAGAGGCTTACGACAAGATGTACGAGCGCAACTACTTTGGCATGATGATGGTGGAACAAGGTGAGGCTGATGCCTTCATCACCGGTCTTTACACAAAATATTCGAACACCATCAAAGTGGCGAAGGAGGTGATTGGAATACGCGATGAATATGGTACTTTCGGCACGATGCACATCCTGAACACCAAGAAAGGAACCTTCTATATCGCCGACACGCTTATCAACCGACATCCCGACAAGCCAACGTTGGTTGACATCGCCCGATTGTCGGCTCACACCGTTAGGTTCTTCAACGAAGTGCCGCGAATCGCTATGATTAGCTATTCTAACTTCGGAACCGATGAGGCTGGCTCGCCAGTCAACGTGCATAATGCCGTTGCCGAGATGCAAGAAAGATATCCTGATCTGGCAATCGATGGTGAGATGCAAGTGAACTTCGCGTTGAACAAGCAACTTCGTGACGACAAATACCCGTTCACCCGACTGAAGGGATTGGATGTGAACACGCTGGTATTCCCCAACATGTCGAGTGCTAACGGAAGCTACAAGCTCTTGCAAGCCCTCGATTCCGATGCCGAAATCATCGGCCCCATCCAGATGGGATTGAAGAAACCCATTCACTTCACCGACTTCGAATGCTCTGTACGCGATGTGGTCAACATCACAGCAGTTGCCGTTCTCGATGCTTATGTGGAGAAACTGAAGGAAAGAGTGAACACAGGCGGCATGTTCTAAGTGTCGCCCAAAGGAAACAAAAATGACAAAAAGGGAGCTAAAAGCCATTCGTCGCCTGAGCAATAGCAAATAATTACGACGTTTGGTTTTTAGCTTCTCTTTTTTCTTGTCAGGGCAAGAAATGATAGAGACACAACACGCTATAATTCTCGGAATTATTGACAAAAAATGTAAATGTGAGTGCCTGAATATTTAAAAGAATAAAAATTAACAAAAGGCGAACATATTAAACGAATGTAAATTTGTCAGTCGTTGACTTTAAGAGCAGTTAATTCGAAGAAATATTATGTTAAAATCGGATAAAGATTTAAGACAAAATGGCAGTTTTTGGTTTTTTGCTTCTATATTTGCAAGCAATTAAACGAAATGGCGAACATATCGTCATAATAAGCAACGAAGGAAAAAACAACAAATTAAACGAATAAAAAAATGAAAAAGTATCAGAAGTTTTTGATTGGAGCCGCATGCGTCGCTGCTGTGGCTGTAGCAACTGGAAGTTTCATGAAAGTGAACGCCGCCTCAGATCAAGTAACTGTTGCAGGACAACCTGTCGACCTGACTTATGCTGCTGAGAAGGCATTACCTGCTGTTGTTCATATTAAATATGTGCAGAACTCGAAGACGCAAACCGTCAGAATGCAACGCGACCCCTTTGAGGATTTCTTCTCCGACCCGTTCGGATTCTTCGGTCCTAGTGAAAGAGACAGACAAGATGGCACTCGCGAGCGCCAGATTCAAACACCCAAACGCACCGCTACAGGTTCAGGTGTCATCATCTCTGCCGATGGTTACATCGTGACCAACAACCACGTGGTGGAAGGTGCCGATGAGCTGACTGTCACACTTAATGACAACCGCGAGTTCTCGGCCCGTATCGTGGGAACCGACAAGAATACCGACCTGGCCCTCATCAAAATCGACGGAAAGAACCTTCCTGCCATCTCCATCGCCAATAGTGACGACATTAAAGTGGGTGAATGGGTACTGGCCGTTGGCAATCCGCTTGGTTTGAACAATACGGTTACAGCCGGTATTGTGAGCGCAAAGGCTCGTTCGCTGGGTGCCAATGGTGTTGAGTCGTTCATTCAGACCGACGCAGCCATCAACGCAGGTAACTCGGGTGGCGCTCTGGTGAACACAAAGGGTGAATTGGTAGGTATCAACGCCATGCTCTATTCGCAAACCGGTTCGTATAGCGGCTATGGATTTGCCATTCCTACAACCATCATGAACAAAGTGGTGGCCGACATCAAGGAATATGGAACCGTGCAACGCGCTCTTCTGGGAATCCGCGGAGGTGATGTGTTGAACTATATCAACGCACAGAAAGAGGAAGGCAAAGAAGTTGACTTGGGCACCAACGAAGGTGTTTATGTTGACGATGTGGAAAGCGAGGGCGCTGCTGCTGATGCCGGACTTGAGAAAGGTGACGTAATCATATCAATTGATGGAAAGAAAGTGAGCAAAATGGCTGAACTTCAAGAGATTATGGCCAACAAGCGTCCGGGCGACAAGATTAGCCTCACCTATCTGCACAACAAGAAGAAGGAGACCAAAAACGTTGTCTTGAAGAATGCTCAGGGTAACACGAAAGTGGTGAAGCAAGCCGACATGGATGTGCTTGGAGCCGACGTTCGCCCCGTTACCAACCAGCAGAAGGAGCAGCTCAGCATCAACTATGGTCTTGAGGTAATCAAGGTGAACTCTGGCAAACTGAAAGAGGCCGGTATCGCAAAGGGATTCATCATCCAGAAGGTCAACGATGAAGATATGAAGACGGTTGAAGATTTGCAACAGGCCGTGAAAGAGGCTTCGACAAGCAAAGAGCCCGTACTGATTATCCGCGGTATCTATCCCACTGGCAAGAAAGCATATTACATCGTGGAGCTGCAATAAACTGAAGTTATTCACTCAAAACTCTTAAATATGAAAGCACCACTTTGGTTCATCTGAAGTGGTGCTTTTACATTATGACAGAATGTCAGTTATTCGCCAACAAACGGCATTAAATATACAATAATGTCAACACGTTCACAAAACACGGGAAAAAATTTGTGAATGTCAAATAAAATGACTATTTTTGCACCACGCTTAAATTTTTAGCCAAATGAGACAACTGAAAATCACAAAATCGATTACCAATCGGGAGAGTGCCTCTCTCGACAAATATCTGCAGGAAATCGGTCATGAGGAACTGATTTCGGTGGAAGAAGAAGTTGAACTCGCCCAGCGCATCAAGAAAGGCGACCGCAAAGCCTTGGAGAAGCTGACGAAAGCCAACTTGCGGTTTGTGGTTTCTGTGGCCAAGCAATATCAGAACCAAGGATTGAGTCTTCCCGACCTCATCAACGAGGGCAATCTGGGATTGATAAAAGCGGCTGAGAAGTTCGACGAAACGCGCGGATTCAAGTTCATTTCATACGCCGTGTGGTGGATTCGGCAAAGCATTCTGCAAGCCATTGCCGAGCAAAGCCGCATCGTGAGGCTTCCTCTCAATCAAGTGGGGTCGGTCAACAAAATCAATCGTATCCTGAACCAATTCGAGCAGGAAAACGAACGACGTCCAAGTATTGAGGAGATTGCCGACAAGGTGGATCTTCCACAAGAGAAGATTGAAGACGCCATGAAGGTGAACGGACGTCACATCTCGGTTGACGCACCATTTGTGGAAGGCGACGAGAACAGTCTGCTGGACATTCTGCCTAACACAGACGCTCCAATGGCGGACAACGAGTTGGTTCAAGAGTCGCTGAGAGAGGAAATCAGCCGTGCTCTGCTGACCCTCAACGAACGTGAGCGGAATATCATCGAGGCTTTCTTTGGCATCAACCAACCTGAAATGACCCTCGAAGAAATTGGCGACAAGTTCGGGCTCACACGTGAACGCGTGCGCCAAATCAAGGAAAAAGCCATCAGAAGGCTGCGCCACAACACCAAGAACAAGATGCTGAAAGCCTATTTAGGGCAATAAAGATTTATACAGAGATAATATTTTATGAGATTGAGGAATTTTTTGATGAGCCTTGCAGCCGTCGTGGCCCTCATTTTGGGAGCCAACGATGCTCAGGCAGCATACAAGCCTACGCCAGGCTATATCTTCGGGTTTGCCGCATCGTTCAACGACTCTACGGTTTACCTGACTGAAATTCAGCGCATCGACTCCACATGGACTGATGCCCGAAAGGATTTCCTTTACAGGCGAAATGACTATTCTTCGCAGTTGCGTGAACACTTGAGAAACCAAGGTTTTGTCAACCCAACATGTGTCACCATCTTCTCTGACGATCGGAAAAAACTGGAGAAGAAATATCTGAAGTTGCGGAAGAAATATACCGAGAAAGGAAGATTCGACGTCAAGTACATAGACGTCAACACCTTCAGTTACCATGGGATTATTCCCGACGAAAAGGAAATGGTAACAACAAAGAACGAAATCAAGAAGGCGCGCAAGGCTGAAATCAAATCAGAAAAAGCTGATGCCAAAAAGAAGAAGGCATTAGACAAAGAACATAAGAAAAAGAAAAAATAGTCAATCGAACTGAATGGAGCCACAACTCATCAACGACTTCAAAATCGCAGAACTCAACATCAGGATAGAATTCAAGGAATCGCAACGAAACTCGATGCGACTTCTGCCGTCGTTTGAACCTTTCAGAGCAGAGATTGACCCCAACAACCTCTTTTTCAAGCTTACCGTTGACGACACACTTCATCCTATCCCCATTGAACGCAGGGAAAGAATTCGCGACTTCGATACAGGTAACGGACATACCATCGTTGACAAAGTGGACGATGGTGGCTACCAATACATTATCAAAGACATCAATGGCGCCGATTGTTGTCTGCTTCAGGCAAACAAGGATTTCAGCATTTGCAAGTGTGCCTTGAACGGTACATACAATATGCGGACGTTTGGTCTCAACAACGCTCTGATGTTGATATTTGCCTTTGCCGGCAGCTTCCACAACACCCTACTCATCCACGCCTCCCTTGTGAGACAAAACGGATACGGCTATGCATTCATCGCCAAGAGTGGAACTGGGAAAAGCACTCAAGTGAGCCTTTGGTTGCGCCACATTCCCGGTTGCGACTTGATGAACGATGACAACCCCATCATCCGAATCATAGAGGGCGAGCCATTCATTTATGGAGGACCTTGGAGCGGCAAAACACCATGTTACCGCAACGTGAAAGCTCGACTGGGAGCCATTACAAGAATCGACAGAGCCGATGAAAACAGCATAGAAAAGCTGCCCCCCATCGAAGCTTTTGCCTCGTTCCTGCCATCGTGTTCATCGATGAAATGGGATGGAGAAATCTTCAACAACATCTGTAATACGGTGACAAAGGTTGTTGAAACAACAGGCATCTACACCCTCCATTGCTTACCCAACAAAGAAGCAGCAATCCTATGCAACAAGACCATCTCGAAATAAAGGAAGTGCAATTCCCCAACGCCACCTTCCTGCCCGAAATCGTGAAGTTGATGGAGGAAGGTCATACTGTGACCTTGCGGCTCAAAGGATTCAGCATGCGCCCTTTCTTGGAAGACAACCGAGACAAGGCTTTGCTGGCAAAACCCATCAAGACACAATTGGGAGATGTCGTGTTGGCCGAGACAAGTCCCAAACACTACGTGCTTCATAGGGTAGTCAAAATTGATGGAGACAAGGTAACCTTACGTGGAGACGGCAACTTGGGCACCGAACAATGCACTTTGTCCGACATCAAAGGCTTTGCCATCGGTTTCTACAGAAAAGGAAGGGAGAAAATAGACAAGACCAACGGATGGAAATGGCGCACCTACTCATTCGTTTGGTGCTCACTACTCCCCCTCCGCCGTTATCTCTTGGCATTCTATCGCCGCATTTGGCTTCGATTTTTCAAACCCATTTAAAAATTTAAAAGGAAATAAAATATGAAAGCAAAAACAGGTTTCAACCTTCGCACAGTTTGCGGAGAAAACATCATAGTGGCTGAGGGAAAAGAGAATATTGACTTCAGCAATATCATCAGCATGAACGAGAGCTCGGCTTACCTTTGGAAGAATATACAAGAAAAGGAATCGTTCACCACAGACGACCTTGCCCAACTGCTCTTCGACGAATATGATGTTGATATGGAGACAGCCAAAGCTGACGCAGCACAATTGGCCAGCCAATGGATTGAGGCTGGCATTGTGAGCGAATAATATGATTCTTTATCAAAGCATACAAGCCACATGTGAAGCCCTCAAAGGCCACAAGTGACAAGGTCAAAAGCCACAAATGACGCGGTCAAAGACCACAAATGAGATAAGAGTAGCCAACCCAAGAAAATGGGCTGGCTACTTTTTTGTGCTAAGTCTCCAGCAATTCATTCAAAACTGCCGTAACCTTATATTATACGATAATCATCAGACAGGATTGTTTTCGGCAAAGATGGCCATGCGCTCATCCAACATGTCATACTGATTGTCATTGATGAATGAAGTGCAGACGCGCAAACCTTCCTGATGGCTACCCGTTGTGATGAGGCAAATGGCACTCACACCATAGTACATCAACTCGTGAGCCAACTGGCCACTTGTCATTCCAGGATAGCCAATTGTGAAATAGAAACCATCGGCAATAGGTTCATCGAGGTCTTTATCGTAAACCACATAGAACTTATGACGGCAGAAGATTTCCTTCAATCGCTTGGCACGTTCTCCATAAACAGAAATCTCTTTGCGGAAGTCGTATTCCCCATCCGTGGCAGCCTTCAGCATAGCAGCCATTGCAAACTGGGCACTGTGGCTGGTGCCTGAAGAGAGGGCGTACAGCATGCGAGTAGAGAATACGGGGCCAAAGGGAAGTCCTTCGTAGCGTGCTGCCAAATCCTCGTATTTACGAGAGTACAATGCATCTGAGATACAAGTGACACCGATGCGTTCACCTGCATAACTGAAGGCCTTTGAGCCACTAATGAGCAAGATATAGTTGTCGGTGTATCGTGCAACTGTAGCTTGATAAGGAGGTTGGAATGGAGTGCTCAAATCCTTACGGAAGTCCATAGCAAAGTAGGCAAGGTCCTCCATCACGATGGCATCATACTTGGTGGCCAATGTTCCAATAGTCTTCAGTTCATCCTCGTTCAGGCAAATCCACGAAGGATTGTTGGGATTGCTATAGACGATGGCACAAATGTTGCCCTTTTCCAAATAAGACTCCAACTTCGCACCAAGTTTCTCACCACGATAGTCGTAGACATCGAAGGTTTCATACTTCACGCCCTGCACTTGCAACTGCATCTTCTGGACAGGGAATCCGGGGTCAATAAAGAGCACGGTGTCTTTCTCCTTGCAAGCCTGGGAACAGGTGAGGAATGAAGCAAAGGTTCCTTGCATCGAACCACACACGGGCACACAGCCTTCAGGTGCAATATCAACACCAATGAAAGCCTTCACAAAGCGAGAAGCCTCTTGCTTCAGCACGGGTGCACCTTGAATGTCGGGATATGAATGGGCTATCCCATCATTCAGAGCCTTGATTTGAGCATCAACACCCACCTGGGCTGCAGGAAGGCCAGGAATGCCCATTTCCATTTTGATAAACTCCACTCCACTTTGTTTCTCGGACATGGCAGCCACTTGTTTCACCTCGCGAATGGTGGCTTTGGCAAAATCTTTAATGCCCAACTGACTCACCAGTTGGTCAACTATTTCCTTTTTGATAGGGGTTTCTTTCATGTTGATTGTTGATTTGAAGCCACAAAGTTACTCATAAAACACGAAAAAGCAAAGAAAAAGTTGCATTTTCATATACTTCTTTGTATCTTTGCCCCAATTAAATACATCATTATCAAACAATTCTAAACACATTCAGTCCATGAAAAAAGTTTATCTCGCACTCATGTGCATGGCAAGCCTCACGATGATGACGGCTTGTGGAGGCAACAAGGCAGACAATGCCAATGCCGAAAAAGAGAATACAGAAGCAGTAGAAAACGCTGACGAGCAGCAAGCTGAAGCCGAGGCTGATGCTGAAGAGAAAACCGTTGCCAATCCTGCTGATGCAAAGCCACTCGATCTGGCAGCCCTCTATGAAAGTGGTGACTTCAAGCCCGGACAGACAGTTATCTTCGAAGATAACTTTGCAAACGACAAAGACGGCGAACAACCCACCAAATGGGATCTCAAAGAAGGTAGCGTAGAAGTAAAAGAGTGTGCTGGCCGCAACGTGCTCAGCCTTGGTGGAGAATCAAGCCTCATTGACCCACTTCTTAATGGCAAATCCAACTTCCTCACAGACGAATGGAATCTGGAATATGAGTATTTTGCTAACAACGGTGAACAGCACGAACTCAGGCTCTTTAAGGACGAAGATGAGCAAATAGCCTACCTGCGTGTTTGGGGTGAAGGCATGGAATATCACTTCACGAAAACTGATGAAGAAAACTTGGATGGCAGCAATACGGATTTAGGAAAACTCATCAATAAAGGATGGAACCATTTTGCCATCAACTACAATAAGGGCAATGTGAAGATTTACATCAACGGCAAGCGCCTCTTCAATCTGCCCAAAGTCATGCAACCCACCAACTTCAAGCTCTGGGGTCTGGAAGGGCATTATTTCACCAACATCCGTGTGACAAAGTAAACATTTCAAAACACCTGATAAACAAGAAAGCCCCCCAACTCAATGGGAGGCTTTTCTGTTATAGATACATTCGTCAGTATTCTATTTCTGTGCTTCGCGGCCAATAGCCAAAGCTTTGATGTTTGCATCAACTATAGCCTCGCCTTTTCTGCCAAACACACGACGAATGGCCTCTTCCAACTTCTCGTAGTCAATGCCTAAGGCCTTCTGGGCAGCACCAAGAAGAATGACATTTGCCGAGCGTGGCACACCATTGTCTTTTGCCAACTTCTCGATGTCAAACACGATAACATTCTTTATGGCAGCCAAATCGGCATTAATCTTCTCCATGTCCGGATAATTGGGGATGTTCACAAAGGGAGAACTGGAGGTAATAATCCATCCATCCTTGCTAAGGAAAGGCAGATAGCGCAATGCCTCCATCGGTTCCATAGAGATGATGACATCGGCTCCACCAAGTGGAATCAGGTCGCTGCTGATGGGTTCTGATGACAAGCGCAAATTGCTCTGCACATCACCACCACGTTGTGACATTCCATGCACCTCTGCCTGCTTGATATAGAGATTTTCTTTCATGGCAGCCTCGCCAATAATCGTGGCAATCGAAAGGATACCCTGTCCTCCTACTCCACACAATATGATGTCTGTTTTCATGACTTTGCCTCCTGTGCTCTTTTTTGTTTCAAATGTCTTTGCAAGGTTTGCATACACTCTCTGCGGGGAATGATGACACTCACGCCCTTGTAGTTAATCTCATTACGCAATGTCTGGGTGATTTCCTCCATGTTCTTAGGCAGGGGGACCACCACATGAAGATGCTCATCATCCATACCCAATCCACGACAAATGGCCTCAAACTTGTTCGTGCCAGCACTGTCTTGACCACCTGTCATGGCTGTTGTCAAGTTGTCGCTGATGATGACGGTGATGTTGGCATTCTCGTTGATGGCATCAAGCAATCCCGTCATACCACTATGGGTGAATGTAGAATCGCCGATGATAGCCACAGCTGGCCATTGTCCGGCATCAGCGGCACCCTTTGCCATCGTGATGCTTGCACCCATATCCACGCAACTGTGAATAGCCTTATAAGGAGGAAGGAAACCCAACGTGTAGCAACCGATATCACCAAATACACGAGCATTGGGATATTCAGCCAGCACCTTGTTCAATGCCTCATAGACATCACGGTGTCCACATCCCTTGCACAATGCTGGTGGACGCGGAACGACATCCTCGCAAGAGGCATAAGGCGATACAACCTCAACTCCCACAGCCTTCTTCAAGACATCAGGACTCAACTCTCCTGTACGAGGCAAAGTTCCATCCAAACGACCATGAATACTACTGTCAGTAGCATTGAACACGCCACGAACCAAATCCTCAATGAAAGGTTGGCCCTCTTCCACGATGAGCAACTGTTCACAATCGTCCTTCAGTTGGCAAATCATCTTCTTGGGCAACGGATATTGGGATAGCTTCAACACGGGATAAGGACAACCATCAGGGAAGCACTCCATCACATAATTGAAGCCTATGCCGCTAGCCACAATACCCAAACGATGGCCGCCACCATCAGTATACCTTTTATTAAATATGCTGTTGACAGAAGCCTCTTCCAATTGAGACTGCTGGGCACATACATGAGCATTACGCTTACGGGCAAAAGCAGGCAGCAACACCCAGTCGCTGGCTTTGGCATTATAGTTCAACTCGTTTTGCTGACGAGCCTCTTCTGCAATATTCACAACAGCACGTGAATGAGCCATACGTGTGGTCACACGCATGAGAACAGGCAGATGAATGCGCTCAGAGAAATCGTAAGCAAATGCCATCATGTCGTAGGCTTCTTGTTGATTACTTGGTTCGAATGTTGGAACCATAGCAAACTTCCCATAGAAACGGCTGTCTTGCTCGTCTTGGGATGAATGCATTGAGGGGTCGTCAGCCACCAGCACCACAAGTCCTCCATTTGTTCCAGTCATAGCTGAATTCACAAACGGATCTGCACAAACGTTAAGTCCCACATGCTTCATGCACACCAAGGCACGCTTGCCCATAAAGGACATGCCCAATGCAGCTTCCATAGCGGTTTTCTCATTTGTTGACCAACGACTGTGAATTCCACGTTCTTTGGCCAATGGCGACATTTGGATGTACTCGGTGATTTCTGTCGAGGGTGTGCCAGGATAGGCATAGACACCACTCAAACCAGCATCTATGGCACCTTGTGCAATTGCCTCGTCACCTAACAATAGTTTTTTCATTATTGATTTTGTTTATAATAATTATTGGTTCTGCTGTTAGTGGATTATTTCACATTCACGTGCAAGGGTGTTGCCAATGCTTCCAAGAACTCATCTATCCGCAATTGCCATTCACGTTGTGTACGCACATCATTCTTGCTCCATGCACTACCGAAATAATAAGTGAAACGATTGCCGCTCTTGTAGTTCTTCAGCACGCCTACTGCATGACCTGCAATACCGTTGGCAGGCTTCTTGCTCATCAACTTCGTTGTGGTGACATCCCCTTCAGGGAACAATGTGGCCACAAATATCTGGAAGTTCTGCTTCGAGGGATTGTCAGTTGGGTCGGCATATTGCACGAAATTCTTTCCCAACACCACGCTCTCAGTGTCTTCAGCATGAACAACCACACCTGCTGCCACATCACGAGCCTTGGAGAGACCGTCATACCACACGACAGCCTTGTTGAAATTGGAACCTTTATCAAGGCTGATGATGCGATGTTCAACCACATTCTTGTCACCCTTAATCTCAGTTGGGTTATAGGTCAACTCAACTGTGAAACGCAATGGTCCGTTGTCCAAAATCTTGTAAGAGGCATAGCAATAAGGCAGAATGAGTTCTTTGCCATCCATCAAAGCGGGAGCACCACATCCTAGTGAAGGTCCAACCTTGTAGCAATCGAGCCCATAGCCGTGGTCGAAATGATAGGTTGTTGCAATCTCCACTTGGAAAGCCTCATCAGTCTTACCAGCAGCCTTCAGGGCTTCAATCTGTGAATGGTTGCCCAACTCCGTAGCATATCGTTTAGACACTTCCAAGTCGGGAGTGTTCTTCAACCATACATCCACTCCAAAAGCACGTTCACCACTACGTTGCAAGGCTGGACCATACACTCGATAGGCTGTGCGGTCATTCTCCCATGCAATGTCATCCACGCGCTCAGGATATTGCTTTCCCGTCACAAACACTTTCATAGGTTGGGGAATGCCAGGCTTTACCGTAAATACAGCCGACCCACAAGGCCTTACAGAGGCATCAATCAGCAGTTTTCCATCATAGGTAAGCTGATAGCCCACCTCCTGTCCCAATGCGTTCTTCACAATGAACTTGCCGTCTTTAGCCAATCCAAGCTTTTGAAAAACAGCATCGGCATCTACCTCAACAACCTCCTGACGCTGGCATTTCTCATCGTTGGTCACTGTGATAGTCACTTCTTGGGCAAAAGACTTCAGGGGCATAAGCAATGCACAAACTGCTAATGCCAATATTGAATTCGCTTTCATTTTGTACGCTTTTTCCATTTTTTTGTTTCAGTTTGCAAAATTACGAATTAAATTCGATAACACAAAAAAGAAGGCTCCGATATTCATCATTTCAGTTCATCGATGAAGAACTGGCTAATCTGCCGCAGCAGATGATGACGTGTATTCCCACCATAGATGCTGTGGTTGCGATTGGTGTAGACATTCATCTTGAAGTCCTTGTCGGCTTGCACCAATGCCTCAGTATACTCAAATGTGTTTTGCGGATGAACATTGTCGTCTGCCAACCCATGACAAAGCAGCAAGGCACCATTCAGCTTCGGGGCACGGGTGATGGGATTGTCGTTATAGCCATCAGGATTCTCTTTGGGAGTGCGCATGAAACGCTCAGTATACACTGTGTCATAGAAACGATAGCTTGTGGGAGGGGCGACTGCCACACCAGCCTTGAACACAGCACGGCCCTCACTCATGCTCATCAGCGTGCAGAACCCACCATAGCTCCAGCCCCAGATGCCAATACGGTTCTTGTCGACATAGGGCTGACTGCCCAACCAAAGGGCTGTCTCCACCTGGTCTTTGGCCTCAAGATTGCCAAGAGCCTGATAGGTGCACTTCTCCCATTCAGCACCACGGGCACCGGTTCCACGACCATCTACACACACCACAATGAACCCTTCCTGAGCAAGATAGTAATCGAACATACCACCCTGGCCCATCGAACCGATGTTCCATGAGTTCACCACCTGCTGACTGCCAGGACCACTATACTGGAACATCACCACAGGATAGCGTTTTGTGGCGTCAAAGTTGGCTGGTTTAATCATCCATCCGTCCAACGAAACACCCTCAGATGTCTTGAAGCTGAACATCTCTTTCTTCGAAACGGGATAGTTCTTCAGTTTTGACTTCAACTGGGCATTGTCCACCAGCGAGGTGAGCACCTTTCCTCGGTTGTCGCAAATGGTATAGACATACGGTGTATTCATGTCGCTCCAGGTGTTGATGAAATACTTGTAGTCACCCGAGAACATGGCCGAGTTCCACCCTTCCTGCTGTGTCAGACGCTCAGTCTTTCCATTCTTGTGATTCACGTATATCTGTCTGTCATGAGCATTCAGGGCTGCTGCCTGATAATAGACATCACCCGTTGCCTCATCATAACCATAGATGGCTGTGATGTCATAGTTGCCGTCACCAATCTTACGCTCCTGAGTTCCGTTCATGGTGTAGAGATAAAGATGGGTGTAGCCATCGCGGTCGCTAGGCATCAGCAGATGGTCCTTACCCACCACGGTGGAAGTCACCACCTCCTCTTTCACATACTTGGGCACACTCTCCTTCACCAGCAGCTGGGCAACGGTACTATAAGGGCTCACGGTATAGATGTTGAGCACATCCTGATGACGGTTCATCGTGTAGACCAACACTTTCTGAGGGTCACTGGTGGGCAGTATGCGGGGCATATAGCCGTCTGCCTCCATCGGCACCTGAAGCTGCTGAACCCTACGGCTCTTGATGTCATAGCTCCAAGCTGTAACCTTCGAGTTCACCTCACCTGCCTTCGGATATTTATAGGAATAAACACCCGGATAAGTGGCATACTCCTCACGCTGGGGCTTCATACCCCTGAACATCTGCAACGAATACTGCTTCACGGCACTCTCATCAAAGCGAATCCAGCAAAGCATGGTGCCATCGGCATTGAAGCAGAATGCCTTGTCGAATGAGAACTCCTCTTCATACACCCAATCTGGGATTCCATTGATCACCTCATTGAACTTCCCGTCCTTGGTGATCTGCACCTCGGCATTGTCATAGAGCAGCTTCACGATGAAAATGTTGCCCTCACGCACAAATGCCACCTGATTGCCATCGGGCGACCATGTAGGCACCTGCTGGGGACCACCTGCAGAAAGGGGCTCCAGCTTGCGGCTATGCACATTGTAGATGTAGTATTCGGCTGTTGCAGAATGGCGGTACACACTCTTGGTCTTGGTCTGAATGAGCATCCTGTTGCCATCGGGAGACATGATATACCCGTCAAAGTCCTTTATCTCAGAACCTTGCGTGTTTTCCACATCAAACAACACACCACTCTCCTTCCCCGTCTTGAAAGAGTATTGCACAATGCGTTTCCCGTCATCACTGATGCTGGCATATTGGTCAGTCCCCTCTATGGGATTGATGCCAAGCACCCGCTGAGCGGCAAACTCACCACTTGTAATCATCTTCAAATCCAGTCTTTCGGCTGCCCCTATAGAGGACGAAAACACCATGAAAAGTGCGCCGACAATCAATATTTTCTTCATGTAGCTTTTGGTTTTGTCTTGAATAATAGTGCAAAGTTACGAAAAATCGAGAGCAGAACAAAAGAAACTTGTTTCTTTTTTATGCCGAGATGAAGGAACTTCGCTATCTAATTGCAAAGTTACGGAAAAAATATGTACTTTTGCAATTGTGAAAGATTAAAAGATTATAAATGAACGACCAATTATACATCGACTACGGCAGTTGGATTCGTAAGCAATTCCCCTTTCGCGTCCAGAAGATTGCTGTTGACGCAGGGTTCACATGTCCCAACCGCGATGGATTGGTGGGAACTGGTGGATGCACCTTCTGCAACAACCAGACCTTCAACCCATCCTATTGCGACCACAAGAAAAGCGTTTCCCAGCAGCTGGAAGAGGGCAAACAATTCTTCGCCCGAAAATACCCTGACATGAAATACCTGGCCTATTTCCAAGCTTTCTCCAACACCTACGCCCCTCTTCCCCATCTGCGCCAGCTCTATGAAGAGGCTCTTGCAGTAGAAAATGTGGTGGGATTGGTCATAGGAACACGTCCCGACTGCCTCCCTGACTCTCTGCTCGACTATCTGGAAGAACTCAACCAGCGCACCTTCCTCATTGTGGAAATAGGCATCGAGAGCGCCAACAATCAGACTTTGCAGCGCATCAACCGAGGCCACACCTTCGAATGTTCACGCGATGCCATAGAGCGCACTCATGCCCGAGGAATCCTCACCTGTGGCCACGTTATTCTGGGTTTGCCTGGTGAAGACCGTGAAGAGATTCTCCGTCAAGCTCCCATCATCTCATCCCTGCCATTAGACATCCTGAAACTTCACCAACTGCAAATCATCCGAGGCACCAAGCTGGCTGACGAATATATTGAACTTCCCTTCCACCTCTTCACTCCCGATGAGTATATCGACCTTATCATCAACTACATGCAACAAATCCGTAAAGACTTGGTTTTAGAGCGTTTTGTCAGCCAATCCCCTCCCGAACTCCTCATTGCACCCCATTGGGGATTGAAGAATTACGAGTTCACAAATCTGCTGAATAAGAGGATGAGACTCCAGCGAGGGTGAGCTTTTATTCCTTGCGGTTCGGGAACCGGGTTAGTAATTAATTTAGTTCTCTCGTTTTAGAGGAGTTTGGAAGTTTGGGGAAGGCTACGGGGGGGCGAGCTTCGCTCGGGATGATTTGGGAGTTGGACAATAGCCTGCATACTTGACAATTCTCGTTCCTCCTTCCTTCCATTGCTTTTCCCTATTACTTTCCCCGCCATGCGACAGTGACCTTTGGTTCCCGAGACAGTGACCTTTGGTTCCCGAGACAGTGACCTTTGGTTCCCGACTTTCCGTCGCCTACCCGTAGCCTTTGACTTTTCTTTCCCCGCTTTGCGACAGAGACCGTTGGTTCCCTTCGGCCGTCGATTTTCAAGGTAGGTCAAAAGGATTTGCACGTATTTTTCAGAAAATGACAAAATGACAAAATGACAATAAGATTTAGACCCCATTTTACATCACAGGGGAGATAGAGATAGTATTAGTAATAATATATATATATAATATATTTATATAATATTAATATAATATATATAATTTATGTTAAATCCATATCACCCCCGAGCACCCCTCAAGAGCATATTCGTGCAAAACAGCCCAAAACCTTATTGTCATTTTGTCATTTTGTCATTATTGGTTGCCTTCCCCCCGGATTGGGTTGACGGATGAAAAAATAAAGGGAAAAATATAGCAGTTGCCACCAACGCCCCTGAAGGGGCAGCAGCTATGAGCGGGTTGGCCTTGCAGTCCGGTCTTTATCCCAAAACGCCCCGACGGGGCAGCAGCTAACAGCCCAAGGCAACGCCTTGGGGTAAGGAGCATGTGAGAAGAACGCGCTGAAAGTGCAAAAGCACTACTCG
>CACXPX010000005.1 GCA_902769705.1 uncultured Prevotellaceae bacterium | reverse complement strand
CGGGGCCCCACCTCTTCCCATCCCGAACAGAGAAGTTAAGCCCGCCTGCGCCGATGGTACTGCGATGCAATGCGGGAGAGTAGGTGGCCGCCTTTTTTTGAGAGAAGAGCCAGTGAGGCTCGTCCGCCCTGTTCCTCGGTGAGGAGCGGGGCGTTTTTTGTTTCTTCTTGTTGTGGTTGTTGGAGGTGGATTGAAAGAGGATGGGATTAATGGGATTGATGGTAATTATGTGGATAATGGGTGTGATGAGAAAGTGGCATTTCTCATCTAGGAACGTTTACAAAAACAAGGGGGGAAGAGCGCTTATCTTTTAAGTGTAATTGTCTTTGGTATTTTCACCCATTTGCCTTTAACAGCTATTTTAAGAGTGCTACCTTCTTTCTGTTTGAGCGTGAATGTTGAATCGTTGATGCTGGTTAAGGTGGCTACGAGATCCTCACTTCCATAATCGTTGGTTATTGTTACTTCTGCATTGTTCTTGTCAACTATTTTAGCAGAAGTGAATAGCCATTTTCTTGAATCTCTTTGTGCACCGAAAAAGCCGGGCAGTTCTCCGAATATTTCTTGGTCAGGAACAACAATGTTGTTTTCATAGAAATTCATTCTAATGTATACTTGGTATTCATTATTACTGATATATCCTTTGAAAGGTTCAGTTGTATCAGTCACTTTTTGTGCAAAGATAGGTTGTGCAGAAAACACAACAAACATAAAAACTATATTGAATAATATTTCTTTTTTCATACCATTTATCTGTTTTGGGCAAAGTTACTATTTTAAGTCAAGAAAAGGTGCACCTTTTATAAAAATATAGCTTTTTATGTTGGTTTTTTAGTATTTTTATAGTAACTTTGTGGCCAGTTATTCGTTTTGTATGATAAAAGACAGATTATTTCCCGACTATATTTTTGAGTCGAGTTGGGAAGTTTGTAATAAGGTAGGAGGCATTTACACGGTTCTCTCTACTCGCGCTAAGACATTACAGGATATAATGACGGATAGAATCATCTTTGTCGGTCCTGACTGTTGGGGTGCAAATATAAATCCATATTTTTCAGAGGATAATCGGATTTTTGCCGACTGGAGAGAGCATGCCCGGAAAGAAGAAGGGCTGACTATGAGGATAGGACGATGGAACATTCCTGGTTCACCGATTTCCATACTTGTCGATTTCTCTCCCTATTTTGAAAGGAAAAATGAGATATACGCTCGTCTTTGGGAACTGTATCAGGTTGACAGCCTTCATGCATACGGCGATTATGACGAGGCTTCGATGTTTTCATATGCTGCCGCTTTGGTAGTGGAGAGTTTTTATCATCACTATTTGGATGAGTCGAAGAAAGTCATCTATCACGGGAATGAATGGATGACAGGATTGGGATTGCTGTATATCCAGGACCGTTTGCCGCAGGTCGGTACTGTCTTCACTACACATGCCACGAGCATTGGGCGTAGTATCGCGGGAAACAACAAGCCGCTTTATGATTATCTTTTTGCATACAATGGCGACCAGATGTCAGGAGAACTGAATGTCCAAAGCAAGCATTCGATAGAAAAGCAGACTGCCCATCATGTGGACTGTTTTACGACAGTCAGTGACATTACGGCAAAAGAGTGCCTTGAACTTCTTGACAAACCGGTCGATTTTGTCCTCCCTAACGGCTTTGAAGACAATTTCGTTTCAAAAGGTTCTACTTTTACACGCAAACGCAAGGCAGCCCGCAAGCGCTTGCTTGATGTGGCCAATGCGTTGATGGGGACCGATTTGGATGACAACACGCTGATTGTTTCGACAAGCGGCCGCTATGAGTTCCGCAACAAGGGCGTTGACGTGTATATTGAGGCCATGAACCGCCTGTTGCGCGACAAGTCATTGAGCAAGCCTGTGTTGGCTTTCATTGAAGTTCCTGGATGGGTGGGCGAGCCCCGTCAGGACTTGGTTGAGCGTCTGAAGAGCGGTAAGCATTATGACACCCCACTCGAGGTTCCGGAGATAACACATTGGCTGAACAATATGAGTCACGACAATGTGCTGGGCATGTTGAAATATCTTGACATGCATAACCGCAAGGACGACCATGTGAAGTTGATATTCCTTCCGTGTTATCTTACTGGAGACGATGGAATCATCAACATGACCTATTATGATGTCGTCTTAGGAAACGACTTGTGTATATACCCCTCTTATTATGAGCCGTGGGGGTACACTCCGTTAGAGGCTGTCGCTTTCAAGGTTCCTTGTATCACAACCGACCTCGCAGGTTTCGGGATGTGGGCAAACAGCGTGAAAGGTGGCTCCAGCGAGATTATCGATGGCGTTAAGGTCATTCATCGTACGGACTATAATTATTCTGAAGTTGCCGATATCATCAAGGAAACAGTCGCACTCTATTCCAACTTCACGGCCAGCGAAGTGAAGAAGGCTCGCAGCAATGCCGAGAAGTTGTCGAAGAAGGCTCTTTGGAGCGAATTTATCAAGCATTATTATGATGCTTACGATATGGCTTTGCGCAAAGCAGAGCAAAGGAAGAATGATGAAAAAAAATTACAACAATAACACTTTTTGATTTATGAAAATTAAAGCAGACTACACAAACGCCCCACAGTGGCGGGAACTGACAGTCAAGTCAAGTCTTCCCGAACAATTGAAGTGTTTGGATGAGATTGCCCACAACATGTGGTGGGTATGGAATTACGAGGCTCGCGATTTGTTCAGGGATCTCGACCCCGAATTATATCATGACGTCCGTCATAATCCCGTTCTTTTGCTTGAACGTTTGAGTTACGAACGTAAAGAGGAGATCGTGAATGACAAGGCGTTGATGAAACGCATCAAGAACGTTTATGACCTGTTCCGCAAATACATGAATGTGGAGCCAGATGCCACTCGTCCCTCTGTTGCCTATTTCTGCATGGAGTATGGCATGCATTCTGCCTTGAAGATCTATTCCGGCGGTTTGGGCATGTTGGCTGGTGACTATGTGAAAGAGGCCAGCGACTCCAATGTCGATATGTGTGCTATAGGTTTCCTCTATCGTTTTGGCTATTTCACACAGAGCCTGTCGATGGACGGCCAGCAAATCGCTAACTACGAGTCCCAGAATTTCAATGGACTTCCTGTTGAGCGCCAGCTCGACGAGAACGGAAATCCTCTCATCATTGATGTTCCTTATACCAATTATCAGGTTCACGCCTACGTTTGGCGTGTCAACGTCGGTCGCGTGAAACTGTACCTTCTCGACACCGACAACGAGATGAATTCCGATTTTGACAAGCCCATCACCCACTCACTCTATGGTGGTGACTGGGAGAACCGCCTGAAGCAGGAGATTCTCTTGGGTATCGGTGGTATGCTTTTGTTGAAGAAACTGGGAATCAAGAAAGATATCTATCATTGCAATGAGGGACATGCCGCCCTTTGCAACCTTCAGCGTCTTTGCGACTATATCGAGGAAGGCTTGACATTCAACCAGGCACTCGAACTCGTCCGTGCCAGCGGTTTGTATACCGTGCACACTCCAGTTCCCGCAGGTCACGATTATTTCGATGAGGGTCTCTTCGGTAAATATATGGGTGGCTATCCTCAGAAACTTGGCATTTCGTGGGATGAGTTCATTGGTATGGGACGCATCAATCCCGATGACAAAGGGGAGAAGTTCTGCATGTCCACCTTTGCTTGCAACACTTGTCAGGAAGTCAACGGTGTTTCAAAACTTCACGGATGGGTCAGCCAGAAGATGTTTGCCCCCATTTGGAAGGGCTATTATCCCGAAGAAAACCATGTGGGATATGTGACGAACGGTGTTCACTTCCCCACGTGGGCGGCTACGGAATGGCGCCAGCTTTATGCCAAGTATTTTGACAAGAGATTCATGTCAGACCAGTCGAACCAGAAGATTTGGGAAGCCATTTACAATGTGCCCAATGAAGAGATATGGAACACGCGAATGGCTTTGAAGAAGAAACTGGTTGACTATATCCGCTCGCAGTTCCGCGACACTTGGCTGAAGAATCAGGGCGACCCCTCTCGTGTGGTCAGCCTTCTGCAGCGCATCAACCCCAACGCGCTGATTATCGGATTCTGCCGTCGTTTTGCCACCTATAAGCGTGCGCATCTGCTCTTTACCGATCTCGACCGTCTTAGCAAGATAGTCAACGATCCTGAGCATCCCGTGCAGTTCCTCTTTGCCGGAAAGGCACACCCGGCCGATGGTGCAGGTCAGGGGTTGATTAAGAAGATTTACGAGATCAGCCAGCGTCCTGAGTTCCTTGGGAAGATTATCTTCCTTGAAGACTACGACTTCCTTCTTGCCCGTCGCCTTGTCAGTGGTGTGGATATTTGGATGAACACGCCTACACGTCCGCTTGAGGCTAGTGGTACCAGTGGCGAGAAGGCTGAGATGAATGGTGTTGTCAACCTCTCAGTGCTTGACGGTTGGTGGCTTGAAGGATATCGTGAGGGTGCTGGATGGGCTTTGACAGAGAAACGTACCTATCAGAACCAGGGCTATCAGGACCAGCTCGACGCTGCAACCATTTACGGTTTGCTAGAAAACGAGATTATCCCTCTTTATTACGATAAGAATGCCCAGGGCTACAGCGAAGGGTGGATTCAGGTTATCAAGAATTCCATCGCCCAGATTGCACCTCACTACACGATGAAGCGCCAGCTTGACGACTATTATTCGAAGTTCTACGAGAAAGAGGCAAAGCGTTTCAAGGAGATTTCTGCCGATAACAACCGTTTGGCTAAGGACATCGCTGCTTGGAAAGAGGCTGTTGCCGAGCGTTGGGATGCTATCAGCGTGGTTTCCTCAGAGTGGGATTTCCCTGCAGGTGGTGGCGAGACGGAGGTGTCTTACAAACTCCGCTATGTCATCAACGAACAAGGTCTCAACGATGCTGTAGGTCTTGAGAAAGTGAATCTGTTTGTCAATAAGGACGGCGAGGAGCGCATCTTCTCTGTCGAGCCGTTAGAGCTTGTAGGCCAGGATGGAAACAATTTCATTTTCGAGGCCACCATTTCACCTCACCAGGCTGGAACCTATAAGAGTGCTGTCCGCATGTATCCCAAGAACGACAAACTCCCTCATCGTCAGGACTTCAGTTATGTGAAGTGGCTTGAGCTTCCCAATTCTTAATTGACTTTGATAGAACGTATCAATAAAAAAGGCCCGGATGTGCTTGGTTGCATGTCCGGGTCTTTATTGTTTCAGCATTTTAAAGGTTTAATGTCCTCCTAGCTGTTGGTCGATGAAATTGTGCAATTCCTCACCTCTTAGTCCACGTGCAAGAATATTGCCTTTTTGGTCAGCTACCATCGTATGGGGGATAGCCGTTACTCCAAATTGACGTGCTACATAGTCATCCCATCCTCTAAGATCAGAGAATTGTGGCCAACTCATGTTCATCTCCTTTACAGCTTCCGTCCAAGCCTTGTAGTCTTCGTCGAGCGAGATGCCGATGATACCAAGTCCTTGCGCTTTGTGGCTTTCGTAAAGTTTTACCACTAGTGGCATTTCCTGCCGGCAAGGACCGCACCAGCTTGCCCAGAAGTCAATGATGGTGATTTTGTTCTTGGCTAATTCATCAGCGATGGAAACGCGGTCACGGTTCATGTCAGTCAGTTGTAGATCACCGACGTTTTCTAGTTTTTCTTCCGCTTGCGTTTCTGTAGCCATATGATCAGCCTCAGCCGCCTGCTGATTTTGTGGCTTTGTGCTACATGCTGCCAACACAATGGACAATCCCATCAATATCAGTTTGTGCTTTTTCATCACACAGCGTTTTCACTTTTTACACAATATATTGGTCGCTGATGCTCTCGTTGTTCACCACGCGCATGATGGTTTCGGCAAACATGTCGGCCACGCTAATTTGCTTTACCTTCGCGCATCGTTTAGTGTAGGGAATAGAGTCGGTGAAGACGATTTCTTCGAGTGCCGATTCTTGTACGCGGTCACTTGCAGGGCCGCTCATCACACAATGGCTTGCACACGCACGCACGGTCTTAGCTCCAGCTTCTTTCATGATGTCGGCAGCTTTGGTGATGGTTCCAGCTGTGTCCACCATATCGTCAATGATCACTACGTTCTTGTCCTTCACGTCACCAATGATTTGCATTGATGCCACCACATTAGCGCGTGCACGAGTCTTGTTACAGAGCACAAGTGGACATCCCAGATACTTTGCATAGGCGTTAGCACGTTTCGAGCCACCAACGTCAGGTGATGCAATCACCAGGTTCTCCAATTGAAGGCTCTGCAGATACGGGAGAATCACTCCCGAAGCATACAGATGGTCAACGGGAACATTGAAGAATCCCTGAATCTGGTCGGCATGCAAATCCATTGTGATAACACGATCCACGCCTGCCACACTCAGCAGGTCGGCCACTAGTTTTGCGCCAATAGACACACGTGGTTTGTCTTTGCGGTCTTGGCGTGCCCATCCGAAGTAGGGGATTACGGCGTTGATAGTGCGTGCCGATGCACGTTTCGCAGCATCAATCATCAGCAACAGTTCCATCAGGTTGTCAGAGTTGGGGAAAGTGCTCTGTACAAGGAAGATGTCTCGTCCACGGATTGATTCTTCATAGGATACCGCGAATTCGCCGTCCGAAAACTTAGTAATCAGTAGATTGCCGAGTGGGCATCCCAAACTAGAGCAGATTTTCTCTGCCAGGTATCTCGTGTTTGTTCCCGAGAACACCAAAAAAGAGCTTTTTTCACTCATTATTTATATTTTTTGAATTGTCAATTCTCGTCTTCCACCCTTATCCCACATCGTTTGACAGTTTGTTTTTGTCATCCAACTGCCTTGCGCAAACGCTCGAAGTGAGTAATCAGTTCCTTGTAGTCATTCTGGTTGTGGATGTCAAAGCGGTTCCACAAATCACCACATATAACCACCCCCCCAAATCCTAGGTCTTTTGCCATTCGGATGTTATCGAGCGACATGCCGCCTAGTGCATATACATGGCGGTCGATGAGCCCGCGTCTTGATGCCTCGCGTAGTTCATCCATGGTGAATGTTGCACGTTCATCCTTAAACTCAATACAGTCAAAGATGTTTTTCAAAAACACGTAGTCGCTGTGTTTCTTGGCTTCTTTCAGTTTATCCAGCGATGTGCAATTGCGTCCTACACGTCCGCGATAGTTATCGGGGGCATCAGCCGTCGGGTTGTCGATATGTATTCCTGCAAGCGAATATTCGCTTTTCAGGTAGTAATGTTCATGCACAGTAATGCGCCGAAGGCAGTCTTCGGGCAGTAGCGTGAGTAGCCGTTCGCAGTACATAGGCGAAGAGCCAGGTTTGAAAAGATGCAGATTGTCCATGCCCTCGTCAAAGAGCGAGGCAAGAATTTTATCTTCCTCCACAAAAAACGTGGATTTTGTCATGATAACAAGCTTCATCGTCTCTCTTGTGTGATGATTGTCGCTGCAAAGGTATAAAAATTATCTGAAACAAGGATGTCTTTTCCTATTTAATTTCTATTATTTGGCAGAACTGTAAAAATACTATACAAAGAAGAACCGACCCACTCAATGTAGGTCGGCTCTTTTGCTTTTATACCTTATTAATATAATTAATAGATTACTTGTTCTTCAACAGGTCGCGAATCTCAGCGAGCAGTTCCTCTTGTGTTGGGCCTGCGGGCTCTGGAGCGGGCTCTTCTTCCTTTTTCTTCGTGAGCTTGTTCATACCCTTGATCATCAAGAAGATACACAGGGCAATGATTAGGAAGTCGATGATGTTCTGGATGAACGAGCCATAAGCGAACACTGCAGCACCGGCATCTTGAGCTGCCTTCAGCGTTTTGAAGTCACCATCACCGAGGTTGATGAAGAGGTCGGTGAAACTGATGCCACCCGTACACTTGCTGATGAGAGGCATGAGTACATCGTTCACGAGCGAAGTGACGATTTTTCCGAATGCACCGCCGATGATCACACCAACAGCCATGTCCATCACGTTGCCTTTCATGGCAAACTCTTTAAATTCTTTAACAAATCCCATAGTTTTAAATGATTTAGTTAATAATATAAGGTTTATATATCTCTCTTTATCATGTCCGGAAATGGCGATACGGCTTGTTTTGCAATCTGCATTTTGCAATCCACTCATCGGCGATTCCGAATTTCGTGACGCTTCTCAATCTTAAGTCATTTTTATATTAATTAAGACTGATTTCTGATGCAAATTTAGAAATTATTTTGTAACTTTGCACACGAAAAGAAGAAAAAATGCTCCTTTAGCCTTACTTTTTTATTGTTTTGGCGTATTTTGGTGCATATTTATCGGTTTTAGGATTATAATTTTAACCCTTTTAAATAAAACAAAGAAAAATGACAAAAGTAGCTATTAACGGCTTTGGCCGTATTGGTCGTCTCGCATTCCGTCAGATGTTCGAGGCAGAAGGTTATGAAGTGGTCGCTATCAACGACTTGACAAGCCCCAAAATGCTTGCTCACTTGCTGAAGTATGACACCGCTCAGGGTGGTTTCGCTGGCAAGTTCGGTGAGAACAAGCACACTGTTGAGGCTGGTGAGGACTACATCGTTGTCGATGGCAAGAAGATCACCATCTATGCAATTCCTAACGCTGCTGAGCTGCCTTGGGGCAAGCTGGACGTTGACGTTGTTTTGGAGTGCACTGGTTTCTACACCTCTAAGGAAAAGGCTTCTGCTCACCTGACCGCTGGTGCCAAGAAGGTTGTTATTTCTGCTCCTGCTGGAAACGACCTCCCCACCATCGTTTACAATGTGAACCACAAGACTCTGACTCCTGCCGACACCATCATCTCGGCTGCTTCTTGCACCACCAACTGCTTGGCTCCTATGACCAAGGCCCTCAATGATTTCGCTGCTATCCAGAGCGGTATCATGACAACTGTTCACGCTTACACAGGCGACCAGATGATTCTTGACGGTCCTCAGCGCAAGGGTGATGTTCAGCGTGCACGTGCTGGTGCCCAGAACATCGTTCCTAACTCTACTGGTGCTGCCAAGGCTATCGGTCTCGTTATCCCCGAGCTGAATGGTAAGCTGATTGGTGCTGCACAGCGCGTTCCCACTCCCACAGGTTCTACCACAATCCTGCACGCTGTTGTGAAGGGCGAGGTTACTGTTGAGGACATCAACGCTGCTATGAAGGCTGCTGCCAACGAGTCGTTCGGTTACACAGAAGAGAAGCTCGTTTCTAGCGACATCATCGGTATGAAGTTCGGTTCGCTGTTCGACGCTAACCAGACAATGGTTTCGAAGATTGGCGACGGCAACTCTCTCGTACAGGTTGTTGCTTGGTACGACAACGAGAACTCTTACACTTCTCAGATGGTTCGCACCATCAAGTACCTTGCTGAGCTGAAATAAGCCCCGCTTATTCAACTCTTGAAGAGATTGAGAGCCATACGGTATAGTTGCCGTGTGGCTCTTTTTTTCCCCACTGTACCGCTATTTTTGTCATATCTTAACCTAACCGTAACAATGAAATGAAAGCCTTCAACAAAACCATATTGAGTGTGGTGCTCACTTTATTCACCCTTCACTTCACACTCGTTGCTCATTCAGAAAACTATCCTTATCGCTCCGATCACCTGTGGCTGACGATTCCTGACCATGCTGACTGGCTCTATCACGTTGGCGAGAAAGCAAAGGTGGAAGTCAGTTTCTGTCTCTATGGTGTGCCACAAGATGTTGAGGTGGCATACGAAATAGGGCCCGACATGATGCCTTCTACATCGCGCGGAAAGGTGCAACTGAAGAAGGGTAGGGCGGTCATCGATATGGGGACAATGAAACAGCCGGGATTCTTAGACATGAAGCTCACCGCGGAGAAGAACGGCAAATCCTACCAACATCATGTGAAGGTGGGATTCTCTCCAGAACTTCTGAAGCCATACACGAAGAATCCTGCCGATTTCGACACCTTCTGGAAATCTAACATAGAGGAGGCGCGCAAGGCTGTGAAAAGCGAGCAGATGGTCGTGAAATGTGAAAAGGTGGAGAAGTATACTACAAACGAATTCGACTGTTTCCTCCTTAAACTTCAAACCGACCGTCGGCACGCTGTCTACGCCTACCTTACAAAGCCGAAAAAGGCGGGGCGTTATCCTATCGTGCTTTGCCCTCCTGGCGCCGGCATCAAGACCATCAAGGAGCCTATGCGCAACACCTATTATGCACGCAACGGCTTCATTCGCTTGGAAATGGAAATACATGGGCTCCATCCCGAGATGACTGACGAGCAGTTCAAGGAAATTTCGTCGGCCTTTGATGCCGAAAACGGTTATCTGCAGAACGGAATTGATGACCGCGACAACTATTATATGAAGCATGTCTATGTCGCTTGCGTGCGAGCCTTGGACTATCTGACGTCGCTCGACGATTGGGACGGGCAAAACGTCTTCGTGCAGGGTGGAAGTCAAGGTGGAGCCCTTTCGCTCATTACGGCAGCCCTCGACACTCGTGTGACGGCTTGCGTGGCCAACCATCCCGCACTCGCAGATATGGCCGGCTATCTTGACAACCGTGCTGGTGGATATCCCCACTTCAACCGATTGAACAACATGCTTACGCCCGAAAAGGTGAACACTCTGGCCTATTACGACGTGGTGAACTTCGCCCGTCGCATCACATGCCCCGTTTTCCTCACGTGGGGATATAACGACAACGTATGTCCGCCCACAACGAGTTACATCGTTTGGAATCTCATCACAGCGCCAAAAGAGTCGCTCATCACGCCCATCAACGAGCATTGGACGTCGGAGGAAACCAATTATCGCCAGATGGAGTGGCTGAAGGAAAAAGTGAAAAAGTAAAAAAGGCTATGAAACTGATAAAAGGAGAATTCGAAACAAAGCTGCGCTTGCAGTTTGCCTCATCTATTAGAGCGGGATTTCCAAGCCCTGCAGAAGACTATCTGAACGATAGCCTTGACTTCAATCGCGACCTTATCCGCCATCCTGAGGCCACTTTCTTTGGTGAGGTGGAGGGTGACTCAATGATAAACTCGGGCATCAGCGCTGGCGATATTGCCGTCATCGACAGAGCTATAGAAGCCGAAGATGGTGATGTGGTAGTAGCGTATACCAAAGACGGCTTTACCGTGAAATACCTTGACTTGACGCACAAAAACGATGGCTACATCGAACTGCGTCCCGACAACGATGCCTTCAAACCCATCCGCATCGATTGGGACTCGGGATTCCAAGTGTGGGGTGTCGTGATTTACACTATCAAGAAGTGGAAATAAAGAGATTTAGCGAGGCCGAAAATGTACGGAATCATAGATTGTGACAATTGTTACGTGTCGTGCGAGCGCGTGTTTCGTCCAGACTTGGAAGGCAGGCCTGTTGTGGTGCTGTCGAACAATGACGGCTGTGTGGTGGCGCGTAGCAGCGAAGCTAAGGCACTGGGGATCAAGGAGGGAACGCCCTATTTCCAGCTCGCCCAGCAATTTCCCAATGAAAAGATAGCAGTCTTCAGCAGCAACTACGAACTCTATGGCGACCTCACGGGGCGCGTGGTGAGCATCATCAGCCAGGAAGCGCCCGCCTACTTCAGATACTCCATCGATGAGTGTTTCGTTTATCTTGACGGGATGGAGAATGTTGACCTTCAAACATGGGGCGAAAATCTCTATAAGCGCATCAAGAAATGGGTGGGAATGCCTGTGAGTATTGGTTTGGCACCCAACAAGACACTTGCCAAGACAGCCGCACGGCTCGCCAAGAAATACCCTGCCTACCGTCATTGCTGCATCATCGATACCGATGAGAAGCGTGTGGCTGCCCTAAAATGGCTGAGCGTTGAAGATGTATGGGGCATCGGACGCCGCTATGCAGCACGCCTTCAAGCGTTGGGGTGTGCGACGGCATACGATTTTGCTTCCCACCACAAAGATTGGGTGCGGCAGGTGTTCAATAACATCAACATTGTGCGCACGTGGCAGGAACTCAATGGAGAAGACTGCGTGCCTAACGAGGAACTGGCCAAGAAAAAGAGCATCTGCACCAGCCGCAGCTTCAACGGTATGGTGAGCGACTTCGAAACCTTGCGCACTCATGTGGCCAACTATGCTTCGCGGTGTGCCGAAAAGCTGCGCCGTCAGGACACCGTTGCCACCATCGTGGGCGTGTTTGTCAATACCAATGTGTTTCGGGAAGACTTGGCGCAATATTGGAACTTCCAAGAAACACGCCTGCTCACGCCCTCCAACTCTACAACCATCATCGTGCGTGCAGCCACCGATGTGCTGCGCACCATCTTCAAGCCCGGTTTCCAATACAAGAAGGCGGGCGTAGTTGTTATGGGTATCGCCCCCAATTCGCCCATCCAGCAAGACTTCTTTGACATCGACGCCGAGCAGATTCAGAAACTTAAGCGTCTTGATGCCGCTATCGACCGCATCAACAAAATCAACGGCTCCGAAACGGTTGTGATTGGCTCACAGCAGTACACCCCGAAGGGCGGGAAAGGCAAAGCGCCTGTGTTTGCTAGCGCCATGAAGCAAGAATTCAAAAGCAAGAATCCTACCACGCGGTGGAGCGATATCATTACGCTGAAGTAGCATTCTCTCACCCTCAAACTCCCTCATTAAGATCTGTTGACAACCATTTGTAACCATCTTTACTTTATTCCGAATTGTCAAGAAAATTCTGAATTTTGACCCTTAAAAACAGGCTATTTTCTGAAGTGGGAAAGGTTTTGGTGTGAAAACGGCCAAAAATCGTTCATTTCGGAAGCCTTTGACTATCAACGACTTCCGTTTTCTTTACATCTTTTCATTTTGTCAAAGCTATGCTTTGAGCCTCTCACTTGTGGCAAATGAGCGGCTCAGATGCCGCAAATGACAAGGTCAAAGGCCACAAATGACAACCTCAAAAGCCACAAATGACAAAACTGTTGACTCGAAGTGAGGGCGGAAAAGGACAGTAGTAAAGATTCTTTACACATTTCTTTTCTAGATTGCACAGAAAAGTCGACAAGAATTTGTCACATTTTTTCATACTTTTTATTGGATGCTGGAAATGGGGAGGGAATGATATTAGAGTCGACTTTAGTTGTCTTCTTTTGATGATTGACGCCAAAGCGTCAGAGCTAGGACCTTATGTCAACTTATATATATAAAAGGAATTGTTGACGAATCGAGACACACCTGAACTCCTAAAAAAACTACTACATTTGTGCGCAATGTCGGAAAAATGTATTATTTTTGCACTCGGTAATCACCCTAAACAACACGATATAGAAATGAAACGACTCCTCATTCTCTTTGCAGTATTCGCTTTGAAGCTTTCGCTGCTGGCTGCTCCGATTTCCGAGGCAGAACAGTTGCTCGGTCGTTTTGAGCAAATGGAAGGGAAGGAGCGTGTGGAAGCTGCCAACGCTTTCATGAAGGCTTTGCTGCAGGAGGGGGTGACTGACGAGGCGCTGACATTTTCCGCTGGTGCGTCTGAAGATTCGTTGACGATGCTCGTGTGGTATTGGGCAGGCGAATATTGGTATAGTCGGCAGCAATATACCCGTGCGCTTGAGTATGGTAAGAAGGCCATAGCGCTTTTGCAAAAGAAGGGCGACTTGATGACGCAGAGCGATTGCCTTTCACTGCTGGGCACCACATGCTTCCGTTTGTCCGACTACGTGAATGCTGCGAAGTATGTAAAAGCATGTTACGAGATTGACAAGAAGTCGGGTGATCGCGGTCGTGAGAGCTCTTCTTTGAACACGATAGCAGGCATTTATCTGGCCGCCAAGCAACCGGAGGAAGCGGAGAAATATATCCTGAAAGCCATTGAGGTGAACCAAACGGTAGACGAACCGCAGCGTATGGCTGTGTTGTTGGGTATGGCGTCGGAGATTTATGGCAGCATGAACAACCATAAGAAAGCGCTTGACTATGCCCGCCAGGCTTACGAAAAAGAGCAGCAGCTGGGAAGGGAGGAGAAAGCTGCCGTGAGGCTCTCGCAGATGGCGTCGGCTTATATCGGCTTGAATGAGTTTGACAAGGCTGTAGAGGCTCTTGAGAAGGCGATGCCTGTGTTGCGGGAAAACAAGAACATGCTGTCGTTAGGCATCAGTTGCAACCTGATGGGAAAGGTGAAACTACATGATGGTGAGGAAGACGAGGCTGCAGAATACTTCAGGGAAGGAGTGGGGATTTTCCAGCAACTGGGCGACCTTTACAACGAGATTCATTCGCAAGAAGGACTCTATGAGGCGCTGAAGTTTAGTTTTCCTGTTGAGGCCATGCAGCATCACGAGCGCCTCATCGAACTGAAAGATTCGCTCTACAATCTGGAGACCACCACGCAACTGAGCAAATATAATGCCGAATACGGCAACGACCTGTTACAGGAGAAAACGTTGCAGAGCGAACGGTTCTTGCGTCTCACGCTGCTCATAGGGGGTGCGTTGTTGCTTTTGGTGCTCGGAGCTGTGGCTTGGGCGGCTTTGGCTGCTCGCAGGCGCAATCGCCAGCAGATGAGCCGATATGATGAGTTGCAGGAAGATTTGGGTGTGCTGAATGCGAAATACGAGCAGATGCGCAACCGCTATTCGAATGCGATGGCCACCCGCTCGCAAGATGGAACTGAAGAAGAGGACTCGCTCAATCCTGCCGAGCGCGCCTTCTTGGAAAAGACCACACAAGTGGTTGAACGACAAGTGGAGATGGGTAAGTTTGACGTTGACACGGTGGCCTCGGAGATGAATATGAGCGCTTCACAGTTTCGCCGCCGTCTCTCGGCTGTGACGGGAATCTCGCCTCAGTTGTTCATTCAGAACATGCGAATGAAGAAAGCCCGTTACCTGCTCGACAACCATCCCGAACTGAACATCAATGAGATTGCGATGAAATGCGGGTATGACGAGAGTTCGAACTTCACGCATGTGTTCAAGCGTGTGTTTGGTATCACCCCCTCTGACTATCTCAACGGGCGCTTGCTGGAAGAAGAGGAAGAATGAATAAAGACAAAGGCTCATGCATAACGGACGAATGATAACCATACTTGGACCTACAGCCAGCGGCAAAACCTCGTTGGCAGCTGCATTGGCTTATGCGCTCCATCAGCAGGGACGTGAGGCTGAGATTTTGAGTGCCGACTCGCGTCAGGTGTATCGTGGGATGGACATCGGAACCGGCAAAGACTTGGCTGACTATCGGGTGGACGGCTACAACGTGCCTTATCACTTGATTGACATCTGCGAACCAGGCACGAAATACAACTTGTTCCAATATCAGCAGGATTTCCTGACAGCTTATCGCGGTATCGTGGAGAGAGGTGCGCAGCCGATACTATGTGGCGGAACAGGGTTGTATATCGAGTCGGTTCTGAAAGGATATCAGTTGTCGCCCGTTCCGCAGAATCAGGCGTTGCGCGACCGTTTGGAAGGAAAGTCGCTCGACGAACTCACCCTGATGCTGAAAGACTTGAAAGCGAAGACGGGGTCGAACATGCACAATCAGACAGATGTGGATACCGCCCAGCGTGCCATCCGAGCCATTGAGATTGAAACCTATAATCTGGAGCATCCGCTCCCTAAACGCGAATTTCCTCCCATTGCGTCGGTTGTGGTTGGGGTGAACATCGACCGCGAAGAACGCAGACGCAAGATTACAAACCGCCTGAAAGCCCGTCTGGAGGAAGGTATGATTGACGAAGTAAGAGGATTGCTCAGCAGGGGTATAGCTGCTGACGACTTGATTTACTATGGGTTGGAATATAAATATGTAACAGAATATGCCATCGGGCGCATTACCTACGAAGAGATGTTCCGAGGCCTTGAGATTGCCATCCATCAGTTTGCCAAGCGGCAGATGACGTGGTTTCGGGGGATGGAACGGCGCGGGTTCACCATTCATTGGATTGACGCCATGTTGCCGATGGATGAAAAAGTGGCAGCAATATTGGAATTAGAACGAAAGAATTAGAACATGATGGACAACGAACAGAATAAGTGGGGCATACTGTATTGCCCGAAGTCGGGATTCCTGAGTTCTCCCGGAAAGCGATGGGAGAAAGTGGAGCGGTGCTTGAAGTCGAAAGGCATCGATTATGACTTTGTTCAGAGCGAGAGTTCTGGAAGTGTGGACAGATTGGTGAAGATGCTCATCAGCAACGGCTATAAGACGATTGTGATTGTTGGTGGCGACTCGGCGTTGAACGATGCCGTGAACTGCCTGATGCAGATTGACAAGCAAAAGCGTGATGAGATTTGCTTGGGTGTCGTTCCCAATGGCATGATGAACGATTTTGCCCACTTCTGGGATTTCAAGGAGGGTGAGATAGAGCAGACCATTGAGTGGCTGAAGCAACGGAGGGTGAGGAAAATCGACCTGGGTTGCATTCGCTATACGAATAAGGATGGCGAGGCTTGCCGCAGGTATTTTCTGAATTGCATTAACATCGGATTGGTTGCGACCATCATGAATCTCCGCCGTCAGACACGCCACATATTCGGCTCGCGCACGTTGTCGTTCGTATTCTCGTTCTTGCTGATGATTTTCCAACGCCTTGAATACAAGATGCACCTGAAAATCAACACCGACGAACTGGAACGAAAGATTATGACGGTGTGTATCGGCAATGCGCCCGGATACGGTCAGACGCCGAATGCTGTTCCCTACAACGGAATGCTGGATGTCTCGGTGGTTTATCATCCACAGATGACACAGTTGTTTGAGGGCATCTACCTGTTTGTGAAAGGCAAATTCCTGAATCATCGCAGCGTACACCCTTATCGCACTCAGAAAGTGGAGGTACTGAAGGCTGAGCATGCTCTGGTGGGCATCGATGGAAGGCTGATGAACACGCCTGTTGGCGAATTCACGGTAACGGTGGAACAAGAAGTCATTAACTTCCTGATTCCTGCGTGAACGTCATTTTAATGTTTTGATTTCAACGAGATTCTTGATTTCCGCTATCGCATCATCCGATGGCGGAAATTTTTTGTAGTTCGTCGTCCTTGATGATTTTGATTTTCTTGCCATCGATGGAAATCAGTTTTTCGGCGGCGAAACATGAAAGAGTGCGGATGGCATTGCTGGTGGTCATGTTGGAGAGGTTGGCGAGGTCTTCTCGGCTAAGGTAGATGCTCAGCGTGTGACCGTCTTCCTCAAGTCCATAGGTGTCTTTCAGATATAACAGCGCCTCAGCCAATCGCCCGCGTATGTGTTTTTGGGTGAGGTTGACAATTCGAGCGTCGGACACCCCCAGTTCTTTCGACAATTGCCGAACGAAGAAAAGGCTTACACTTGGATTCTCGTTCATCAATTCATCGATGATGTGAGAAGGAATGAAGGCAACGGTGCTGGTTTCAAACGACATAGCAGACGTCTTGTAGTCTTCTTCTGCGAAGTGGGCCCTGAAGCCGAAGAACTCTGTAGGCTTGATGACCCTGATGATTTGATTGCGGCCGCCGACTCCGTCTTTGAAGATTTTCACTTTCCCTTCAATGAGATACATGATATGCTCGGGGGCGGAAAGTCCCCTATGGATGAGTTCGCCCTTCTTGAACTGTCGGATGAAGAGCGAGTTCTCAACCAGTTGAGCCTGCTCATCGGTCAGCTGATTCCACAACTGAAGGATTTGCTTGGCGACTTCGGCGGTGTCTATGTTGCTTTTTACAATCATCTGTCTAATTCTGAAACAAGGAGTGTTTGAAGAATACAAATGTGATGCAAATATACGAATTAATCATTAGACGAGGGCGTTTTTTGCCAAAAAATATATTATAAAACATAAAATCCGTGTTTTTTCTGAAAAATAGGGCATTAAGATTTGGCGTTGAAGAGAGTTTTTTGTATCTTTGAAGACAGTTAGACGATCGTTTGAGACATAGTGGCCGCCTAATATCATAGTAAAACATTTAAAAATCATTATAATCATAATAATATTGAGAACTACTTATGAGTTATCTGCGATTTGAAAAGGCTCTGATGACCAATTTGCAAGATTCTCTTCCGAAGGAGTTGTTACGTACAAACCGTTCGGGGGCTTATTCGTGTTCCACAATTGTTGACTGCAATATCCGCAAGTATCACGGGTTGCTCGTCGTTCCTGTTCCTGAACTCGACGATGAGAACCATGTGCTGCTTTCTTCGTTGGATTGCACAGTCGTTCAGCACGGTGCTGAATTCAATTTGGGATTGCACAAGTATCAGGGCAACAATTACAGTCCTAAAGGTCACAAGTATATTCGAGAATTCGATTGTGACAAGATTCCCACCACCATCTACCGTGTGGGTGGTGTCATTCTTAAAAAGGAGTTCGTCTTCCAAGCCTATGAAGACCGCCTCCTGATTCGTTACACACTCGTTGACGGCCACTCGGCTACGACTCTGCGTTTCCGCCCGTTCTTGGCATTCAGATCGGTGCGTCAGTTCACACATGAGAACTCTACGGCTTCGCGTGAGTATCATGAAGTTCCTGGCGGCATCAAGACTTGCATGTATGCTGGCTACCCCGACCTCTACATGCAGTTTTCGAAGAAGAACGAGTTCATCTTCCAACCCGACTGGTATCGGGGAGTTGAATATCCGAAAGAACAGGAACGTGGTTACGCTTCGAACGAAGACCTCTATGTGCCCGGCTATTTCGAGATGCCTATCAAGAAAGGTGAGAGCATTGTGTTTGCCGCTTCTACAAGTGAAATCAAAATCAGCAAACTGAAGAATCTTTTCGAAGATGAAGTGGCACTTCGTCTGCCACGCGACAACTTCTTCCATTGCTTGGTGAATGCTGCCCATCAGTTCCACAATCGCGACAAGAATGACGATCGCTATCTGTTGGCTGGTTATCCTTGGTTCAAGTGCCGTGCTCGCGATACGTTCATCGCTTTACCGGGTTTGACGCTCAGCATCGAGGAGGATGATTACTTCGAACTAGTGATGAAAACTGCCGAGCGCGGTCTTCGTGAGTTTATGGAAGGCAAACCGCTGTCGGTGAAGATTTACGAGATTGAAAAGCCCGATGTGCCTTTGTGGGCGGTATGGGCCATTCAACAGTATGCCAAGGAATGCGGTAAAGAGCGTTGCAAGAAACTTTATAAAGGCTTGCTTTGCGACATCATCAAGTTCATCGAGAACAACGAGCATCCCAACTTGACTCTTGAAGAGAATGGCCTTTTGCATACTGAAGGACGTGATGAGGCTGTGACATGGATGAACTCAACAGCCAACGGAAAGCCCGTCGTTCCGCGTACGGGATATATCGTTGAGTTCAATGCCTTGTGGTACAACGCCCTTCGTTTCGTTGCCAGCTTGGCTGCCGATGACGGTAATACTGCCGACCAAGAACACTTGGAGGCTATGGCTGAAAAGTGTAAAGAGTCATTCATCGACACCTTCTTGAACGAATATGGTTACCTGCTCGACTATGTCGACGGGCCGTTGATGGATTGGAGTGTTCGTCCGAATATGATTTTCGCTGTGGCACTCGATTATTCGCCGTTGAATCAACAGCAGAAGAAGAGCGTGCTTGATGTCTGCACACGTGAGTTGCTGACACCAAAGGGTTTACGTTCACTCTCGCCGAAGAGCGGTGGATACAACCCCATCTATGTGGGCCCGCAAACCCAGCGCGACTATGCATACCATCAGGGTACGGCATGGCCTTGGTTGGGAGGCTTCTATATGGAAGCATGCTTGAAACTCTACAAGCGTACACGCCTAAGTTTCATCGAGCGTCAAATGGTGGGCTACGAAGATGAGATGGCATACCACTGCTTGGGTTCGATATCGGAACTCTTCGACGGCAACCCACCCTTCCACGGACGTGGTGCAATGTCGTTTGCGATGAACGTAGCCGAGATCCTGCGTGCGCTCGAACTGTTAGAACGATATAAATATTAATAAGAGGAGGAAAGAATATGAAAGTATTAATGTTTGGATGGGAGTATCCTCCTCACGTGTTTGGTGGACTCGCTACTGCCAACTATGGAATATCACAAGGCTTGCATGCTCAGGGCGATATCGACACCATCTTGTGTCTGCCTAAACCTTTTGGCGATGAAGACCGCTCAGCTTGCAAGATTGTTGCTATGAATTCGGTGCCCATTGCGTGGCGCGATGTTAATCGCGACTATGTGCAAGGACGCGTAGGCAACATTATGAATCCCGATGACTATTATCGTTATCGTGATCATATCTATGCCGATTTCAATTACATGAATGTCAATGACCTCGGCGCTATGGAGTTTGCTGGCGGATATCCAGGCAACCTTCATGAGGAAATCAACAACTATTCGATTATTGCCGGTGTTGTTGCCCGCAGCGAAGAGTTCGACATCATTCATGCGCACGACTGGTTGACCTATCCTGCAGGCATTCATGCCAAGCAGGTGAGCGGAAAACCGTTGTGCATCCACGTTCATGCAACCGACTTCGACCGTTCTCGTGGAAAGGTGAACCCAACGGTGTATTCAATTGAAAAGAACGGAATGGACAATGCCGACTGCATCATGTGCGTGTCGGAACTGACTCGCCAGACGGTCATCAACCAATATCATCAGGATCCACGTAAATGCTTCACGGTGCACAATGCTGTTTATCCATTGAAGCAGGAACTGCAGGATATACCCCGTCCTGACCATACCGGTAAGGAGAAGGTGGTGACCTTCCTTGGGCGTATCACGATGCAAAAAGGTCCTGAGTATTTCGTTGAGGCTGCCAACATGGTGCTTCATCGTACGCGTAACGTCCGCTTCTGCTTTGCCGGCTCGGGTGATATGATGGAGCAAATGATTTATCTGGCTGCCGAGCGTGGCATTGCCGACCGTTTCCATTTCCCAGGATTCATGCGTGGTAAGCAGGTGTATGAATGCTTGAAGGACTCTGATGTCTATGTGATGCCTTCGGTGAGCGAGCCATTTGGTATTTCACCATTGGAGGCTATGCAATGCGGAACGCCTTCGATTATCTCAAAACAAAGCGGATGCGCAGAAATCTTGAACAACTGTATCAAGGTGGATTATTGGGACATTCACGCTTTGGCCGATGCTATGTACAGCATCTGTGTGAACGAGAGCCTCTTCAAGTATCTGCAGGAAGAGGGAAAACGAGAGGTCGACCAAATCACTTGGGAAAAAGTGGGACGCTGGATTCGCACGCTCTATCTCCGCACACTTGGATGGGAAAAGTAATTTAATTAACAATTTCAATTGACATTTCACAGTTATGAAAACAATTTGTTTATATTTTGAGATACACCAGATCATCCATCTCAAACGCTACCGTTTCTTTGATATCGGTACCGACCATTATTATTACGATGATTACGAGAACGAGCGCTCCATCAGCGACATCGCTGAACGCTCATACATGCCCGCTTTGAACACATTGCTCGACATGATTAAGAGCAATGGAAAGTATTTCAAGGTGGCCTTCTCTCTTTCGGGGGTGGGCATCGAGCAATTGGAGATGCATGCTCCGCAAGTGCTTGAGAAGTTGCAGGAGTTGAACAACACGGGGTGTGTAGAGTTCTTGGCCGAGCCTTACAGCCACGGTTTGTCTTCGCTCGTCAACGAGGAGTGCTTTGCTGCTGACGTGAAGAAGCAGATGGCAAAGATGAAGGAATACTTCGGACAGACGCCCACCGTGCTCCGCAACTCTTCGCTCATCTATAGCGACGACATTGGACTGCAGGCTTCGCAAATGGGATTCAAGGGCATGCTGACCGAGGGTGCCAAGCATGTGCTGGGTTGGAAGTCGCCCCACTATGTCTACCATTGTGCTTTGGCACCTAACCTGAAGTTGCTGTTGCGTGATGTGAAGTTGAGTGACGACATCTCGCTGCGTTTCAACAACAGTGAATGGGAAGGCTATCCGCTGTTTGCCGACAACTATATCAAGGAGATTGCTTCGCTGCCTGATGAAGAGCAGATCATCAACATCTTCATGGAGCTTTCGGCTCTTGGCATCGCTCAACCATTGTCGAGCAACATCCTCGACTTCATCAATGCTCTGCCAGCATGTGCCAAGGAGAAAGGCATCACCTTCTCTACACCGACAGAGATTTGCATGAAGACCAAGAGCGTGAGTGCTCTCGATGTGCCTGACACGTTGAGTTGGGTGGATGAGGAGCGCGATGTGAGCTGCTGGCTGGGTAATCCCATGCAGCGTGAGGCTTTCAACAAGCTTTATAGCGTGGCCGATCGTGTGCGTATTGCCAACGATTCGAAGATCAACCTTGACTGGGATTATCTGCAGGCTTCGAACAACTTCCGCTTCATGACCACCAAACCGTCGAATGTGGGGTTGGATCGTGGCATCTATAGTTCGCCCTTTGATGCCTTCACCAACTACATGAACATTCTTGGCGACTTCCTCAACAGGGTAAACCGCCTCTATCCCGACAGCATTGACAATGATGAGTTGGAGGCTCTGCTGACCACCATTCGCAACCAAGGCGAGGAAATCGAGATGAAGGAAAAGGAGATCACTCGCTTGCAAGCCAAGATTGAGAAGATTGAGGCTGCCAGCGATAAGTTGCGCGAGAAGGTGGACAAGGCAAAGGCTGTTGCGCCTGCCAAGAAACCAGCTGCAAAGAAGACTACAAAGAAGGCTGCTGAAAAGCCTGCTGAAAAAGCTGAATGATAGCCTTCTCGAATGAGAAAAACGGAAAGGCCGCTCTTTATGAAATTCAGAGCGGCCTTTTTTGTGCATGATTTGCAACTATCTTTTTTGTTGTATGATTTTTCGTCTACCTGATAACGATTCTCTTTCCGTTTTGGATATAAATGCCCTTTTGTGGGTTTGTTACACGCACACCTTGCAAGTTGTAAATCGCTGTATTGGTGTTGTGCGAGGCATTTGTTTGTCCAATACCTGTGATGGTGGTAGCATGTAGTGTAATTTTGTAGCAGGATTGGGCATCTCCTTTCGGGGTGAACGACAGTTTGCCGGTTACGGCAGAAGGCAACGTGATGGTGTGAGTGGCACGGTTGGTTGCGGCATCTCTTGGAGGGAACACATAGTCGTTCTCGCCATAAATGTTGCCTGCCAGTTCGCCTAAATAGCCTGTTGCTCCGTCAGCATTGCAATAGCCATAGAACGTAACTTTGTCAACTTGTATTCCGCTGGGTAGCGTGATGGTATATTTCTTGTTGCGTGAATACTTGATAGTGCCGTCTTTGCCTGTGGCAGGCTCTCCACTTTGGTCGATCTTGAATCCGCCTATAAACGTCCAGTCTCCATTGGAGGTCTGCTGGTTGATGTCGTATTCTGTGGCCACGGGCTCACTGCCTTCTTCTATGATGGCTCCCATGACGGTGCCGCCTTCGTTTTGTTTGGCAGTGATGTCAGCCACCAGTTCGTTCAGGTAGATTTCCAAGTTGGTGTATCCGCCTTCACCAATTTGGTTGCCATCTTTGGGGTCGTTGGGATTCAGTCCGTGTTGCTTTTCCCATTCGTCGGGCATTCCGTCAACGTCAGAATCCGCAGGAGCTTCCGTGCTGTTTAGTGTGGGCCAGGCACTCCAGTCGTTGCCGGCACCATTGGGCTTGTTGTCGTCTTGCGAGTTGATATGACCAGGCCCGTTATTCTTCCCTGTATAAGTTGCCTTGCCGTTGCGAGTGTCGCTTACCATCAGTTCGTCGTGGGAGTCACGGTGAAGAGAGGCTCCTGCATAAGCAAGAACCCGTTCGTATGCCTCGTTGGCGGAATGGGTTGTTGTGGCAATAAAATCGATAGGTTCGGTGAGTTTGATGGTGTCTTGCGTCGTCTTGGTGAAAGTACCATCGTTACCGCTGGCGTCCACTTGGTTGATGATGCCAATTTTCCAGTTGTCGTTGGTCACATCTGCCCACTTCGAGTTGACGTTGCCTGTCACGAAGAGTTTTCCCCATAGGTGGAGTGCTGGTGCATAGTCGGGATAGCTTTTGATGTATTCGTTGGTTCGGCAGCCGATGGCAGCGATGCGTTTCTGGATGTTATCGTTGCGTTGCAATGTGGCGGGGCCAGGCTTGTAGTAGTTGTTCACAATGTTCACGTTCATGCCTTCTCCACCATAGCATCCGTTGCCTCCCCAGTTGTAGATCACGTTGTTGCGCATATCCATGCGTTCATCTAGTTGTGTGGTAGGGCGCGGACCAAGGCGTGGCGTACGACTACTGTGATGGGCAATCAGGTTGTGGTGGAACGATGCTCCGCTGCCTCCCCAGTTGCCGCCATATCCATGATTACCTTTCGAATGGCCTGCGTCCACAAGACTTTGCGACACGAGACACCATTGAACGGTGGTATTTTTGTTGCCTAAAACAGAAAGGCATTCGTCAATCGACCAGCTGACCGAGCAATGGTCAATCATCCAGTCTTGTTGGTCGAATCCGCCAAAACCGTCCCATCCGTCGGCACCGTCATTCTTCACATACTTGTTGCCCAAACGGAAACGCATATAGCGCACGATGACGTTATTGCCCTTAATGTTGCAAGGATAGTCGGCCACGCAGATGCCGTCACCTGGTGCAGTCTGGCCAGCAATGGTGGTGTTGCTGGGGATGGAAAGAGCCGACTCCAGATGGATGGTTCCTGACACATCGAAGACAATGGTTTTTGTTCCAGGTTGGGCAAGAGCCCACCGCAAAGAAAATGATCCTGTGTCGTTCAGGTTTTTCACGTGGATGACTTTGCCTCCACGACCGCCTGTCACATAACGTCCGAATCCTTCAGCACCTGGAAAGGCGGGAAGTTTCTCTTGCTGCTGGGCATAAGAGAAAAGTGCCAATGCCATCAGAATGAAGGTGAAGAGTGATTTCCTTTTCATTGTTTTGTAGATTTTTCTTTGTTTTTCTTTGTTTGTATTAACTTGAGTTTGCTTTCGATGCAAAATTACAAAGAATATTTCTTATGACCAAGCGAAGAATAGAAAATATAGAAGCTGTAATCAATGAAAACTAGCGTTTTTGTTCTTCCGTCTTCGTCACTTGTATCGTCTGAGGCTGTCAGGTATAGCATGTGAGGCCCTTAGAGTTATCACCTGAGCGGCTCAGGTGTTATGTGTGACAGCCTCAGATGTGGCATGTGCCAAAACAAGAGGGCGAGCCACATTTGGAGTGGCCCGCCCTCGGAGTTGTTTGTGAATCGGAAAAAATGATTACTTCTGAATCATCTTCTTACCGTTCATGATGATGATACCCTTGTAGTTCTCGTTCACACGGATACCCTCAAGGTTGTAACGTACGCCATTCACAGGAACCTCACGGTATACATTAGTGATACCAGAAGGATTCGGAGTGAGGCCTTCAGCAACGCTTGTTGGAACTTCGAACTTCACGTTGTCGAAGATGAACTCAGTAGCCGTCTTGTTCTTAGCCAAGTTGAATGCGATGGTCTGGAAGATCTTGTCGAATCCGTCGCCAGCGCTACCATCACACTGTGAAGGAACGGTTCCTTCGTAGGTGTAGGTCTGCCATTCTGTGGTGGAAGTGGGAGAACCGGCGCAAGCATAGTGGATGTACTGACCAGGCTCAGCATGACACTGCGTGTCGGAGCTTCCCTCAACGCTTGCCTTGTGGTCGAAGCTGAGTCTGAACTTGGTACCAGCAGGCAGCTGATAGGGGAGACGGATGAAGAACTGCGAAGCCCAATCGTTTGCAGGAGAATCACCTGTCTGAACCTTGATGGCTTGACCACCATCCTTGCCGATTCCAGGAGTGAAGGAAGCTGGGAACGGACCACCAACACCCTGCTCAGTAACATAGAAGCACTGGTTGTCATTGCCTTCCATATCGCCGTTGACGATGAGATCAGTCCATTCAGCAACGGGAGCGGGCTTCTGATACCATACACCGAAGTTGTCGAAGTAGTACTCAGTAGCGGTCTTCTCTTCTGCGAGGTTGAAGGCGATACTCAGCAGACCATTGCCACCGCTACCGGTAGCCATATCGCTAGAGACTTCAATATCAGTTGAGAAGGTTTGCCAATCGGTAGTGAAGTTCACGTCGCCGATAGCAGCCCAATGCTGGTAAGCACCAGGATTTCCATGAGCCTGTGTCGAGGCCTTAGCGGCCTTGCTGGCCTTGTAGTCGAACTGAACGTGCAGTTTGGTTCCTGCGGGCAGAGCCTCGTCAATTTGGATCCAGAACTGGGTGTCCCAAGCCTGTGCAGGATCGTCTGCAGACTTCACAACGATACCGTAGCTCTCATCCTTACCAGCACCCTCAACGATAGTGGCAGGTGAAGGATCTGGAGCGGGAGCTTCCTTAGCCCAATAGTTCTTCACTTCTTTACCAGCGAGGTTACCGTTAGAAATACCCTTGGTCCAGCCTTCGGGAGCTTGCAGCTCAGGAGCATCTTTCGGATAAGGAGTAGGATTAATAGCGGGCTTGTACTGGAGACCATCGGCTATGCTCTTTTCAACTTCAAACTTCACGTTGTCGAAGATGAACTCAGTAGCCACTTTGTTCTTAGCCAAGTTGAAGGCGATGGTCTGGAAAATCTTGTCGAATCCGTCGCCAGCGCTACCATCACACTGTGAAGGAATGGTTCCTTCGTAGGTGTAGGTCTGCCACTCAGTGGTGGAAGTAGGTGAACCGGCGCAAGCATAGTGGATATACTGTCCGGGCTCAGCGTGGCACTGTGTGTCAGAACCGCCCTCAACGCTTGCCTTGTGGTCGAAGCTGAGTCTGAACTTGGTACCGGCAGGCAGCTGATAAGGTAAGCGGATGAAGAATTGTGTTGCCCAGTCGTTAGCAGGCTCGTCAGCTGACTGCACCTTGATGGCATTGCCACCGTCCTTACCGATACCTTCGGTAATCTTAGCTACGAACGGACCACCAACACCTTGCTCCGTAACATAGAAGCACTGTGCGTCGTCACCTTCCATATCGCCATTGACCATGAGGTCTTTCCATTCAGCAACGGGTTTGGGTTTCTGATACCATACACCGAAGTTGTCGAAGTAGTACTCAGTAGCGGTCTTCTCCTCTGCGAGGTTGAAGGCAATACTAAGCAGACCATTGCCACCGCTGCCAGTAGCCATATCACTAGAAACTTCAATGTCAGTTGAGAAGGTTTGCCAATCGGTAGTGAAGTTCACGTCGCCGATAGCAGCCCAATGCTGGTAAGCACCAGGTTCGCCATGAGCCTGTGTAGAAGCCTTAGCGGCCTTGTTGGCCTTGTAGTCGAACTGCACGTGCAGTTTGGTTCCTGCGGGCAGAGCCTCATCAACCTTAATCCAGAACTGGGTGTCCCAAGCCTGTGTAGGATCGTCAGCAGACTTCACCACGATACCGCGGCTGCCATCCTTACCGGCACCAGCTACGATAGTAGCAGGGCTTCCACTAGCAGCAGGAGCTTCTTTCGAAACATAGTTCTTCACTTCTTCGCCAGCCAAGTTGCCATTAGAAACGGCCTTGGTCCATCCTTCGGGAGCTTGGAGCTCAGGAGCATCAGCAGCACTTTCAGCTGCAGGAGCTATTTCAATGCTGGAGATGAGGATGTTGCCGGTGCCAGAGTACTTCTGGAATGTCCAAGTACCAGCGGGCAGACCAAACTCGAATTCATTTGCTTCGGGATAGAGCTTCAGGTCGTTGGTGTGGTTGCCATCAGCATCGGTCAGACAGTAGTTGGTACCGCTAACGTTCACGTAGCACTGACGGTCGGGGGTACAGCCATTATCCTGCTTGTCTTCAGCAGCGTCTTCAGCATCAAGATTCTTACAAGAATTCTTCGAGCAGATAACCTTCACTCTCACAGAGTCGCCCTCGGCAACCTGGAAGGTGATGTTGGTTGTGCTCATCTTGATGTACATCTCTTTGCTGTTAATCTGATAAGCAGCATCTTTAATAACGCCATAAGCGAGGTCCTTCACGAAGAAGTCCTTCTTGTCGGCACTGATAACACCATTCTTAACCATGTAGATGGTTTCACCGTTGGGATCCTGTGCTGTAGCTTCCTCGTCAACAACAACTTCACCGTCGGTTACGGTCACAATCTTCTTTTCCTTGATGGGGTCAAGTACATAGACGTCCTTAGTGGTAGATTTTGACTCGAACGTAGTGTATGTGCCATTCACAATCTTCGAGAATGCTGTTACAGAAGCCGACTCACTAAGCGTGAACTCACTCTTCTCTTCAGCATTTTCCTTATCGCCATCCAGTGTAACAAAGTTCTTTGCACCTTCATAAGGAGAGGTGATGGTCACCTTGCCACCCTCTGCAGAGATGGTGGGAGCGTCGAACTGGAAGCTAACGATAGCCTCGTTGTCAGCGCCATCAATGATGTTCTCGTCTTCAGGTTTACCGCTGCCAAAATCCAAGAAAGCTTGGAACTTAACAGTCTGGTCTTCATAAACCTTGATGGGGCCTGTGTAGACTTCGCTCGATGCAGTGGGAGCCATTCCGTTTGTTGTATAAGTCACAACAGTGGGAATCTTCTCGTCTGAACCTTCTTCAGTAGCAGGAACAGCCTTACAGGTGACCTCGCGGAACCAGAGACCGTTCTCATAGGTCTGCTCACCAACCTTAACGCTAGGAGTACCAGGAGCCTCATTGGCCTCAACGATGATGTAGCTCAGGAACATGTCACCATTCCAAGAACCTACCCACAGGGTCATGTCGTCCTCTGCAACATACTCAAAACGGAAACCGGCATCTGTTGTAGGATGGTCGGCTGTGGGTTTGGGGTTCAGAGCGTTGGCATCTGTACAGTCGTCCTTTTTCTGGACACCGCCTTCACCACCTTTCCACAGCTTGGGAATACGGGCCTTTTCACCGACCTGGTTATTACCCTGGAAGAAGAAGATGATTTTTGACTTGGCGGTCACCTTCATCACGATCATGTCCTGATTGTTCTTCAGGCGCAGTGAGTTGAAGTGATCCTTGTTGTACTCCTCACCATACTTGTCAGCGATGGCAGCCGTCACGTGGTTGTCGTCGGCTTCGTTGACAACTGAGAGGTTTACTGAACCTTTCTTCACTGAGCAATCATTACCTGTTGGAGTGAAGAAAAATCCGTCGCCGTAAAGAGTGCCTGAGGCAATCTTTTCCGTGCCACTGTTGTTCCAGTCGTCGCAGACAAGCACATAGCTGTGTTTCAGCACAGCCACATCGTCTACTGACGCTGCATTAGCAGTAGCAAAGCCCATAAGGGCTAAAGCAAACGTAAACAGTTTTTTCATAAATAAATAATTTAGTTAATAGATAAATAAAAAGATTGTTCGTCTTTTGTTATTTTGCAAAAATACATAAAAATCTCTATTCATGTATTAATTTGCTAAATATTTTGCTTTTTTTAAATAAATAGTAAATTGGGAGGTGACACATGGAGTGCCACCTCCTGATTATTTACTGTTTTACAAGATAACTCTGGACCGGAGTGTCTCCATAATGAACCACTGTGAGCACTTCGCGTTTTCCAGAAACGGCTACACCTGTAAAGATAGCACTCTTAGACACTTTTCCTTTGTCGTCAACAACACGTTTAAGGATTTCAACCCTTCCTGTGGTGTTAGAGTAGGTGTACTCGTAGTAGGGCAGATTGCTGGTGTTGGATTCGTCTACCCAAGTGCCTGCAGTAGTGCCTTGGCTCATCTTTACGGCCACAGAGTCAGCCGACACGAAATCGAGACTTTCAACAAACCCCTGTACTTCTTCACCGTAAGCATTGACTTTGATGCCTGTGCCACGCACCCATCTTGTTCCTGCTATGCTTTCGGGATGGGAGATTTTCAGGGAGTCATTGTAATTGTCCACCCACGACTGGTTGTCGGTGTTCGTGTCTTCGAATTCATTGGCATCGTCGCATGAGGTCAATGCTACGCTCAATGAAAAGAGGCAAATGATAAATGATAAAGCTGCCAGCTTATTGTTTATCTTTTTCATAATGTTCATTTTTCAAAGTTCAATACTCAATCATTGTTTGTTGCGCCAACGGGCGGCACCTACATTGTTGTTATAGATGTCGTTGTTGGTGTTCTGGAAGTAGAGGTTCACATTGTACTCGGTATTGGCAGTGCCGTCAAGTGCATCAGCACGGTGCATGTTTTGGTCGTTGGCCGTAGCAGCTACGTGTGGCGGGCAAGGACTTACCATCAGCTCTGTGGCTGAAATGTCGGCAACCTGAATATCGAGTGTACCGTTAAGAGTGGCATTACCATCTTTCACCAACTTATAGAAACTGTTGCTGGTGGTAGACCATCCGTTACCACTGAAAATAGAACCGTTGGTCAGATCGTTGTTGGTTGACCAGTTGTTGTTGAAATACAACTTGACCTTACCTGCAGAACCGTCGGGAAGAGTAAGTGTGTTGCGGATGTCAGCACCCCACATCTGAAGTACACGTTGGTCACCTGGCTTTTTGCAGAGCACGAATAAGTTGTTCTCCACAGTGTAGACCGACCCATTGGGCAGGTTGCGCATCTTGAAGATGGCACCGCTGGCACGCGTGTTGAAGTTGATGAGCGTGTTGTTCGAGAATGTGATCTTCCAAGGTTGGCTGTCAGTCCATGATACTTCTTTCTCCTCTTTGATGAAGGCTGGGAAGGGGCAATCGTAGAAGGTGTTCTCGATGGCCTTGAAGTCGCGGTAGAGGTTGGAGGCTTCATTGGCTCCTGAACCGTCAACCCAACAGTAGCCTCCAGCTCCTTGCGAGTAGTAGCCACAGTCGAAGAACTGGTTGTTCTTGATAAGCACATGGTTCCAAAGCTTGTAGTTTGGTCCTTGCTCACGGATGAATCCGCGTACGATGCGCTTGAAGGTGCAGTTCTCAATGACCAGAGAGTCAAGGGTGACGGCCATACCATCGCTAAACATGTTGAAGAAGTAGTTACCAGTTGCAATGCCAAGGCCGGCAGCCTGGTCGCCATAGTTGTAGCACATGGGGTTATCGAAGTCGATGTCGTAGAACGCCAACTTCTTCATATAGATCTCACCACCTTCACCAGCCTCTGGTGAGCGACCGAAAGTAAACATCGAGTAGGGACAACCGTTCCACTGCTCACCATTGGTTCCTTGGGTGAAGACTGTAGAACTCTTTCCGATACCGGCAATGACACGAGCACGTTTGCCTTGTGCCACATCTTCAGGTCGTGTACGCAGCACGAAGCCTTTACAGGTGATGTCGTTTCCGTCCAGATAATAGGTCTTACCTCCTTCGAGCAGGAAGGTCTGGCCTTCAGCGTAGTTGGTGTTCGAGATGAAATCGTACAGTGTCGGCGAGATGGGGGCTGCATTGTAGTTGGCGGCATTGGCATACACCTCGGCACGGCTCTCAGCACGGTTGGGAATCTCTATTGAGGCGGCTTGTGCTAAAAGGTCAGCATGATTCAATAGGATAGGCTCGCCAGGTTGACCGTCGGAGCGGGCTGTACATGTGTTGTATTTTGCATCGATAGCCACAGGAACTGTCGGGTCGATGACATCGATGACATAGACAGAGTTGGCTGTTAGACCATCGACAACAACAAATCCACGCTGACGATCCTCGTCGGTGATTTTGTAGTACTTCCATTTCTCGCCTACGGTAGAGTTGGGGTTGTTGGGAGAAGGCTGCACACGAAGGTACTGGTACCCCAAATTTCCATCAGCATCAATGTTGAAGTTCTCATAGAAACTCTTCAGCTTGTCTTGGTCGGCCTCATCGTTGAGATTGAGTCCAAGCTGGCTGATGTTCGTGTTGAAATAGACATGCATGTCGTTCTCTGTTGTTTCAGCCTGATTCACATACACGGCATACGGAGTCGGATAACGGTCGTTGGTCGTGATGTTCAGGTATTCCTGCCATTGTCTCAGCGTACCACGTCCATACCAGTTGGAGGCATGTGAGAAGTCTGTGGTGTTATTGTCTAATGGCGACAGAGCACGGATACAGAAACGGTAGTTGGTGGAATACTGCAAGTCTTTGAGCAACATGTCGAGCACGTTGGGGCCAACGATGGTGTCGAGAAGCAAGTCGCTGGTGCCTTGGATGCTTTCCCAGGCACTTTCTCCACCGCTGACTTTCGGCTGCAAGGCCATCTGTATCTGGTAGCCAGCGCATTCCTTCACACCATACCAATAAAGGTGTATGGTGTTTCCGTGCGGATATCTTGCATCGAGTCCACTGTTGTAGGGGTAGTCAGCACCCTTGCCACGTGTGTTGTCACAAATGAACATGGTCATGAACTCCCTGTCGGTGCCAGGAGCTGCTTCTTCATCGTCCTTGCAAGAAACCATCAAAGCCGAAGAACCTGCAACAAGGAGAAGCAATATGATATTTAGAATCTTTTTCATATCTTTGTGAATTCAATATTATTAATAACCATAATAATTCTTATAGGCACCGGCTGAGCGTTGTATAGCCAGATTGGGATAGGGGATGATGTAGCGTACTACCGGCAGTTCAGCAGCTGTAGGTATATGCGACGGGAATGGGGTCTGTATACCATTGTTGATAATCCACAGATTGTTGCCGTCATCACAACGGATGAAGCCGTAGAAAGAGTATTTGCACTGATCTTTGGCCGACCCCGTGTTGTTGTCACCCCATTGGTAGAAATCGGCATAGTTCCAAGCCTTAGCCGAGAAATTACCTCGAGTGATGGCGCTGGTAATGGGCTGGCTTGTAGCACGCTTGTAGGCATTATAGATGCGCAGGCTCTTCTGTGACTGATTGGGATATTTTTGGATGACATTCCCCGCATCGTCTACATAGTAGCCATAGAGTTGTGCCCTGTACATGCGCAAAGCGTAGGCGTTGGCCTCCTCAATCTTGTAAGGATGGTAATAGATACGCTCGGGCAGGTTGTCAATGTAACCTTCTTCGACGTATCCGTCATGCTCGTTGATGGCATCTTCATAGCCTGTCAGTCCATTTGCGTTCTGCATACCAACAGAATAATAGCGCAGGAAACTGTAGACAAGTTCCTCTGCATAGGTGTTGGTACGAACGAGGTCGCGCCAGCGTGAGTTCTCACCGGCAAACTCCCATTTGCGCTCATCCATCACAGCCTTCTGGAAAGCTTCCTTTGAAGCACAAGACTCAGCATAGTAGGCAGAATCTCCATTTTCAAAAGCACGGTTATGGACAGTGGTCAGACATTCTATTGCCTTGTCTGTAGGGCCATTGTTGAGTTCGTTGGCTGCCTCGGCATACATCAGCAACACATCAGCATAGCGCATGTATGGATAATTGATACCCGTGCTTCCAGTTGTGATGTTTCCCAAGGCAGAACCTTCTGGAGTCCATAGTTTCGACCACTTGTTGTTATGTACAGTATAGTCGTTGCGGATGTAAACAGAGTCGGCCAAGTTTCCGTCAGCATTTGTGAAATAGGAATAATACCACAAACCATTCACAAACTCACGGCGCAAGTCGCCATTGCGGAACAAGAAACGATAGAAGGCACTCAGACGTGTTCCACCACTTGCAGCTCCCCATGGGCCAACAGTTTTTCCTTCATATGCAGAGTAGGTTGGACCTTGGATGTAGCCGATGTTACCTGTGGACTCCTTAGCGAATGGAATCTCGAAGATGGGGTCGTCGTTGTTGGCAGTCAGATAGTTGCACTCATTGACAAACACATCCTGATAGCTGGCAATCAATTTGTGGGTGCCAGAAGAGATTACAGAGTCGGCATACTGCAAAGCAATCTTATAGAAGTTCTGATAGTCAGAAGGACGCTGCATGATGCCATAGCTCTTCGGGTCGTTCTTGTCTGGACGCAGCGAATAGCCACCTGCCGTCAGTGCGATGCGGGCAATAAGTGCCTGTGCAAACTCCTTTGAACAACGTTCAACGGTAGTGCTGCTTGTCGACGACATATAGAGAGATGCCTGCTGAAGGTCTTCAATCAGTGTCTTTTGAATCTCCTCACGATCCTTGATGGGGATGATGAAGTCTGTACCATGGATCGTCGACGGCTCGAGTGTGAAAGGAACATCACCGAACATCACCACAAGGTCGTGGTATGCCATAGCGCGAAGACAACGAGCTTCGCCAATCCACTGCATGTACTCGGCGTCATTCGTGTTGTATAGCTCACTACTTTCAGCCGATTTGATGAACTTGTTGCAATACTCAATCAGATTATAGGCAGCAGTCCAAAACTTATAGATGTCACCACCTTGGTCGTCGCAGTCGAAACGGGCGTATGTGTTGTGTGCGTGGGCATTGTTGGAACTGATGACCATATCCACATCGCTATTCAGATTGAATTTGCTCAGGTAGGCATCGCCATAAAGGTCGTTCACCAACGCCTGGGCATAAACACCGTTGAGGGCACGTGACACCTCGCTCTTCTGGCTGAAGACGAATTCCTCAGTGTAGGCTGACGGAGCCTCTACATCCAGATAGTCATTACAGGATGTCAGCACCATTGCTGCTACGCCAGTCAATAATATATGCTTGAATTTCATATCTGTCATGTTGTTTTAGAATGTGATGTTTGTACCGAATACGAAACTGCGGGCGCGCGGATAACGGTTGTAGTCCATTCCGCAGGTCAGACCTGTCTGAATGTCCACCTCGGGATCGTAGCCCGAATAGCCTGTAATAATGAACAGGTTAGACGCAGATACATAGAAACGTGCCTTGGAGATACCCGCCTTCGAGGTCAACTTCTTGGGAAGTGTATAACCGATGGTGATGTCAGAACAACGCAGGAACGAACCGTCTTCGATGAAGTATGACTGAGTAAGCTTCGTGGTCACGTCGGTCGGATTCCATAGAGTTCTGTTAACATTGCCACGTTTGTAGATGTTTACGCAGTCGTCCACATAATAGAGTTTGTAGAGAATGTCACCCTTCGTACCGGTCAGGCTACCATCGATATCGTTGTACTGCCAACCATCCTTGAACTTGTCAAGCACGTTGTAGAACTTCTTGGCATTCTTCTCGGAAGACGAGAGCGTGTAAGAGGTTGCATTATTGATGTCGAAATCGAGCATGTAGGTGAAGTTGGCTGTGAAGTCGAAGTTCTTCCACTGTCCACTCAGACCGAAACCTCCTTGAATCTTCGGGTTGGTGTTACCAATGACGGTACGGTCGTTCTCTGTGATGCGGCCATCACCGTCGAGATCCTTGAACTTGATCTTTCCAGGCAAGGTAGCTATACCCGAGTTGCTGGTTCCTGAAACATCATTGATGACAGTTACATATCCGTCCTCGCGGGGGGCACAGTTGTTAGATGTGCCATTGTCGGCTGCGGAAGAACCCCAAGGAACGGCTTGGTAGTTGTTCAGCGGGTCGAAGTAGAACTCATCGAACGAGTAAAGGCCGTCGTAGACGAAACCATAGATAAGGCCCACTTCATCACCAACCTTCAAGCAGTAATCGTTATAACTGGACTTCCATCGGTCGTTTTGGTCCCAAACCACATCATCGGTGCCATTCAGCTTGTCAATCTTCTTCTTGTTCCATCCAAAGTTGACATTGGCAGAAAGCACGTAGTCCTTGCCTTGCAGGATGTCTCCAGTGATGCTAAACTCGATACCCTTATTGGTCACTTGTCCGATGTTCTGCATCTGGCTGGTATATCCGATGACTGACGGCAGGTCGGATTTGTAGAGCAAGTCGCGAGTGGTGTTCCAATATACTTCTGGCGTGATGGTGATGCGTCCGTTGAAGAGCGAAATGTCGGCAGCCAAGTTGCGGGTGATGGTGGTCTCCCATTTGATGTCATGGTTGGAGAACTGTGATCCGCCGTTGTTACCATAATATTGCTCACCAAATGGTGTTACCTCGCCGAAGCCGGGGCCACCAGTAGAATTGATGGAATAGAGCACGCGCCACATGTCGTTGTTGATGCGGTTGTTACCCGAAAGACCCAGAGCGGCACGTAGTTTCAACTGGCTAATCCATTCAATGTCTTTCATGAAAGGCTCCTCAGAAACCACCCATGCTCCAGAAATTGAGGGGAAGTAACCCCACTGGTTGCCGGGTGCGAACTTTGTGGAACCGTCAGCACGGAATGTTCCAGACAACAGGTAGCGGTGCTTGTAGTTGTAGTTGGCCTGGCCGAAGAACGAAGCTGTGCGGTCGGGGGTGTTCAAACCAGAGGTTGAGAGATATGGTGTACCGAAGCCCATATTGTTCCACGCCTCACGAGCTGTGAATGCACGTGGGAAATAGCGGTTCATCACATAGTTGCTGTTGCCTTGCGAGTGGTGGATTTCCTGACCTATCAGGAACGACCAATTGTGATCTTCCTTCATCGTGAAGTTGTAGGCAGCAGTGTTGGTCCACACATAGCTGAAACGCTTGTAGTTGGTGAGTTGCGCCACCGGTTGGTTGTTATGGCTTTGACCAAGTTCGGTCAGTGCGCCATAGAAACGGTTCTGGTCATACCACTGCAGACCGATGGTGGCCTCAGAGCGGAGTGTCAGACCTTTAATGGGCTTCCAGTCGAGTGCAATACCATTAGTATAAGTATAGGTGTGCTTGATCAACTGGTTGATGGCAATGTCGTTCTTTGGGTTGGTGTAGGTGAAGAGTTCTTCCTCATCGGGGTCGGCATAGGCGGGATCAACATATCCGAACTCACGCAAACCATTCGTGGGGCGATACTTCAGAACGTCGATGATACCACCCGTACCGATATTGTTACCACCGGCGCCATTGTCGCGACGGTAGGTGAATTTCGGGTTGAACTGAAGCGAGAGATTCTTGTTAATCTGCACATTGGTCTTGAAGTTGAAGTTGGTGCGGCGCACGCCAGAACCAAGAATGATACCCTTGTCTTCACTTTGGGTAAGTGAGGCGTTGAACTTAACCTTCTCCGAACCACCACCGATTGTGACATTGGTGGAGTAGTTAATCGGTGTTTCGCCCATCACCTCATCCTGCCAGTCGTGAGAGGGCAGGGTGGAGTACATGTCGAGATCGTAGGGGTTACCGAAGTTTGAACGGAAGAACTTACCATTCGAGGAACGCGTACCATTACAAGAGTGCCACTGGTATTGGTAGTTGGCGAAGTCTTGGGCATTCATCAGGTCGAGTTTCTTCGACAGATGGCTGATTTTGAGGTTGCCGTCGAAGGACACTTGCACGTTGCCCTCTTTGGCAGACTTCGTAGTCACCACAACTACACCATTACCACCTTTTGCTCCATAAATGGCGGTCAGAGAGGCGTCCTTCAGAATGTCAATAGATGCAATGTCACCTGGCGGAATATCATTGATGTTGTCCACTTGGAAACCATCAACAATATAAAGAGGTTCATTGGACTGGGTGACAGATGTGCCGCCACGCACACGAATGTTGACATCGGCACCAGGCTGACCGTCAACGGTGGTCACCTGCACACCGGAAATCTTACCCTGCAGGGCAACGGCGGCAGATGTTACAGGAACTGCGGCGAGTTTTGCACCCGAGACCGATCCCACAGAACCGGTAAGGTCTTTTCGTGCCTTGCTGGTGTAGCCAACAACGACGACCTCATCGAGGGCGGCATTGTCATCTTGCAACACGACTTGCATGTTTGCCGCAGCAGTTACTTCTTGTGTCACCATACCTACGTATGATATCACAATCGTCTTCGACTTGTTCAACTTCAGGGTGAAGTTACCATCCAAGTCGGTCACGGCTGCATTCTTGGCGTCACCTTTCTCTACTATGGTCGCACCGATAATGGGCTCTCCGGTAGAGTCTGTGACGGTACCTTTGGCTGTAGTTTGCGCTACCGCAGTTCGTGCAACCAAGAGCAGACACAATAAGAGTGTCGTTCGAATAATGCTCTTCATTTTAACAGACATAGATTTAGTAGTTTTTAATTAATATTGTTTTGTATTATTGTGCAAAGATAATAAAAAGATTTGAAAAAAATGCCCAAGTTAAAGATAAATATTCGCAAACGTTTGCGTTGGACAATAAAAAACACTTGGCAGATTGTACCGCCAAGTGTTTTTTGTTATTAAAGGGTGTAAGGATGTGACTATAGCCAGTTATTTGGCCATCTTTTTCCCATTGATGATGAAGACTCCTTTCGTGGGGACCTTTATACGTATTCCCTGCAGATTGTATACTGCATCATCCGCCTTGGAGGCGTTGCCTGTGCTGGCACTTTCAATGCCTGTTACGTTTTCGGCTTCTACTTCTTCGCTGAGCCCGCCCATTTCATTGGCTGCCCTTACAGCGTATGTGGCCGACTTGTCGTCAATCGTATAGGAAGGTGTGATAGTGAAGTCTACCACTTTCCCGTTCTTTACGATAGCCCAAAGCAATGCATAGTTGCTGTCGTCCCAAGTCAATTCCGCACCGTCAATCTTCACATTGGAGGGTGCTGCGGCTTGTTCTGTGGCCATTGTGGGATACCAGTCGCCATACATCTCGCGCATGTCGCTGGCTGCCTGAGCTTCTTCGGCTGTCAGGCGTGGGTCATTCTTATGGCCTTCTCCAAAGGTGGTCTTTCTTCCGCTCAAGTCGATTTGAGACCCTGTGCTGGTCATTGAGTTCCATTCGGCAAAACGTGCAGGCCAACCGTTGCTCATCTCGCTCCAGCCGATGGCAGATGGCACAACGTTCATCTTCGTGTCGATGAATAGGGCGATAGGCGTTCCATCGCCCCATGGGCGTCCGAGCGTATAGTTACCCGAAACACCATTTCCATCGCCATTGATGACGCAATCCTTGAACACCCAACCTTTGGCAGCGGGCTTGGAAGGAACGGCAGCATATCCACCAGCCACTTGGCGCAGTTCGATGCTGTTGAAGAAAATGTCGCCCTTGCCACATAAATAATCGGTACGCCCGCGCACGATGCCACCCTCGAAATAGTAGAGGCCGTGGTCGTTGTTGGAAGTCCAAGTATCTTGATAACCGTGCAGACGCACGTTCTTGTAGATGTTCTTCGTGCCTCTGTCGTGGATGACAATATTGCGGCCTAAAGCATCACCTATACCGCTCTTGACCGTCAAGTCTTGGAAGTAGAGGCCGCTCACATTTGGCTGAATCTGCAGCACGTCGCTCTTGCTGATGCCGTCATAGACGCTTGTGGTGCCAAATTGGCCTGCATAAGTCTTTGCATTAGCCAGATCGTTGGTGATGATGACACCATCTCGGCTTTCACCGATGAGCGAGATGTTCGAACTGCTCAGTTTCGTGGTGGCGCTGGGATAGCTGTTGCCGTCGTCGCTGCTGATGGTTTCAGTGGTGCTCAAAGGCAGGGTATAGGTGCCGTTCTTCATGAAGATGCGGAAACGTACATTCTTGTCACTACGACTGTCGGCGGCCTTAATGGCAGCCAGCAGTTCATCCACATTCTCTACCACAGCATCGTAAAGGCCTTTCTGCACGGCAGGACGTTGCATGGTGGTGAAGGGGATGATGATGTCGTCAGCGATGAAGTTGCCGGTCAGGTCGCTCACGGCATTTCCTGTCAACTGGAATTCATAGTAAGAACCGTATTCCAATCCCTTATATTCGAATGTGATGGTCTTTCCACTGACCATCGGAGTCAGTTTCTGGTAAAGCGCCGAGCTGTTGTTGGATTCAGTTGGCATAGGAATGGCCACGATGGCATTCGCATTCTCAGCTATTTTCACATGTTCGTCAAAGGTGAGCACAATCTTGCCAGAGGCAGACACATTCGTGGCATTCTTGGCAGGAACGCTGGAAATGAGCGTGGGGGCTTTGCCGTCATCAACCAACTTCGGCGTTCCGGTAATGAAGAACATGGCCAGCGTGTTGCCGTCGTTAGCGGATGCTGTGCCGTCAATCTTGGATGTCTTGTCGGCCAGCATGCGGATATAGAGCTCTTTTTGGTTGTTGGCTTCAGCAGGGAGTTGCTCGTGGAACGAGGCCGCATTCTTGGCACCTTCCATCGTGATGCTGCCAAACTGGTGCCATTCTGTGCCGTTGAGGCTGTATTCGGCATTGTAGGTCTGGTAGGCATTGTAGTTGTAGAGCATCTCGAACTGCACATTGATTTGCTCGAAAGCCTCAGCATTGATTTTGGTCTGCCAGTGCCAGTTGCCCACGTCGCCGTTCTTGCTTCCTGTACGCCAGTTCACGGCTGCTCCGGCAAAACTCTCATAGCCGCCTGCGGCAAGAGCCGACTTGTCGAGCCATCCGCTGGTTTCACCCGTCTCGGTATTCACCAAGTTCAAGGCATCACCATCGTTGTCTGCTGCGGCAAAGTCTGCCTTGCGCCCGTTTCCACCAGTTTGGTAGAAGTCCCAACCAGCAATGATGTCGACCTGAGCGTAGTTGGCTGTCAGGCTGATGTTCTCAGTCATGGAGACCACCTTCGAGTTGACAGTCTCGCCATCGCTCCAGTTGGTGAAGGTGACGAATCCCTCATATTGGTTGGCAGTCATCTCAACGGTCTGTCCTTCCTCGTACATCTGTTTGCCGTCAACCATTGTGGGAGCGGGGGTTAGCGCCACCATATAGTCGTTGGTACCAACAACGGTCAATGCCAGTTCGTAGGTGTTCACCTTCTTGAAGTTGGCGGTCAGAGTCTCGTTAGTAGTTACAGTATAATTGAACTTGGCGTCTGTGGAAACCACCTCTCCTGTGGCGTTGGTCCAATTCACGAAGTCGTAGCCGAAATTCTCCACCGCCGTGAGCGTCACCTCGCTACCTGCCTCGTATTCATCGGCCATCGGATAGGCTTTGGTGTTGCCTCCAGCCTCGGGAGAGGCAATAGTGGTCAGCGTGAAGAGTTCCACATCGGCTTTCTCGCCATTGATGAGGCCTTCGATGGTCACTTCGCCAAAAGCACCTTCCTTGCCGCTGTTTGTGCCAACGGTGGAGACAAGGTGGAATCCGTCGCCAGAGGTGAGTGCGGCTTGTTGCTCAGCGGTTAGTGTAATCTCGTATTTATAGATGGCATTGGCGTCGTATGGCTTGTTGTTTCTGGTCTTTCCAGAGCGCAATGCGGTCCATGTGCCGAGTGTAGTGGGGGCGTTCCCCTCAGCATAGGCTGAGATGGTGATGCCGTTCTCCACATCGGTGCCACAACGGTTGACATAGCCCGTCAGCTTTGTGGGCGTGAAAGTGAGGCCTGAGGCAGGTTTCACGCTCCATTCCAAAGAGGTGGTGGAGCCTGAGGGTCTGAACTTGATGCCCGTAGTCACCTTCTCGGCATCTCCGTCGGTGATGTTGGATGTGCCTGTAATCTCGGTGTCACCGCTATTGAAGGCGATGAGGGAGAACACTTCTTCGGGTGTTGCCGTGTGGGCGTTGGTGTTCGAGGGGTCTTTCATGTCCCACACCACTTTAGCTTCTTGGTTTTTATAACCAGCGGCATCGGGGTGTTGCTCCACTTTGATGGAATACACGTATCCACCTTTGGAGTTGACGGCCACGTAGCCTCGTTTCACATCGGTTCTCGTGGCGGTGTAACTATTCTCGTTGGTCAGGTCGTCACCTCCGTTGAAATTGTAGGTGAAATAATTGGGATAGCCCACCACCGTTACCACGTCTTGGGTGGAGACGACGGGAATCTGGAGGATGGTCCCCGCGTTGCATTGGGCATTGTTTCGGCCAACGGAATTGAGTTTTCCGCTTGTGGCGTCTACGAACATGCTGATGCCGTCAACGGTGGAGGCCAGCGTGCCGGTCTTCCCTTCAAAGTTGGTGGCGTCGCAGATGCCTGCCGGTAGGTTGTTCTGCCAACTCCACTCTGCAGTCACGACATTGTCTGCATGAGCAACAACCGTGCTCAGCATCATGAAGCAGATGGCGATAAATCTTTGTAATTGTTTAGTCATACGTAATTTGTTTTAGATTGGATTGTTTTTAATGTTTGCTTTGCAAAGATAATTCTTTTTTTTGAATTATCGCCATCTTTCTCATTGTTTTCGCTTGAGAAACCAAAATAGCATGAACCTATGGTGAAAAATGCCACTACACCTTTTATTATATATGGAGCTCCCTCAAAGACCACATCTGACCGCCTCAAAGGATATCTCTGACACGATTAAAGCTATGCTTTGAGGGGCTCAGAAGCCACATGTAAGACCCTTAGATGCCACCTCTGACAAAGTGTTCTGATGTACTTCAAAAACGAGGCGCCCCTCTTCGAAAAATGATGGTCACGAGCCATTTCATGCAATTGTCGGCACAAAACAGTCACTTTTCAGCCCCCTCCGAAAAGGCATTTTCGGGCTCAGAAACCATGCGTGGGACAATTAGGACAATTGGACATGTACTTAAAATAATTATTTAATAATAATTAATATTAATTATATATATATTAACATATATATTATTATTATATATAATATATGTATAGATATATAGATAGATTTAGATGTTTCTATCTCTATTTTCAGCTGAAAAACCATCTGTTTGAAAAACCGCTTCCGGGCAACTTTGGGCATCCTTGTCTGCGGGTGGAGGCTTAGCGTGTAAAAAACGCACTGTCATTTGTCCCAATTGTCCCAACTTGTTTGCATTCCGTTGGCAGCCAGCGTCCTACAATAAAAGAGCACCCCCGCAATCACGGAAGTGCTCTTCGGTTTATTCGACGGCCCAATGCAGTTTGGTTGGGATTATTTCACGATGTACTTGCGGCCGTTCTTGATAACGATACCCTTGAAGTTGCTGTTCACCTGCTGGCCAGCCAAGTTGTAAATCTTGCCGTCAGCAACGGTGTTCACGTTCACCTCGTTGATGCCAGTAACAATACCATTGGCAACGGGATAGATTTCATAAATGGGCTCTTCCATCGAAGCTGTCTGATAAATCACAGCAATACCCTTGACCTTGGAGGCAGGGCCTACAAGAGTTGAAAGGTCTTCGTAGGCAGCCACATGGAACTGGTTGTAAATCTGAATCTGGTCGTCGCCCGACTTGGCATAGTACTTGGGTTTCTCTGCTTCGTCGCTGACAATCTCCTCGATTTCAATTTCCACGAGGTCGCAGATGTAGTTGGGTACTGTGGCGATGGTGGCCGATACGGGAACTGCCTCGCTGCCATCAGCAAACGTGAGCTGGCTGTCGTTGGTTTCGGCATAAGCGCTGGCTTGTGGCAGACCGTTGTAAACGCTGTTGGTCAGCATGATAGTTCCGTTCACAATCTTGTTGGTCACGAACTTCTCACCGGCAGCAGCATTAGCACCACGGAAGTCGAAGCACATAGCACCGCTGGCGTCGCGCACGTAAGCCTGAATGTTACCGTTGCTGGATTTCCATGCATAGAGCACCTGGGCGTCAGTCAGGGTCAGCTCAGCGGCTTTTCCTGTTTCGAGAGCTTTCAGGGCGGCGATGTTGGCAGCCTTTTCAACCTCGATAGGTTGAGTAGCTTCAGGAGCTGCAGTCAGCCAGAGTTGTTTCTCTTTGTATGCACCGACAACACCTTCGAGAGTGTAGGTTCCTTCAGCGGAAACAGCGTAGTTCAACTTGAAGTTGTCATAAATCTGAATCTTCTTGTCGCCATCCTTTGCATAATAGCGGCTTCCATCGAGTACTACCTCTACGTTCTCCAGCTTGATAAGACCGTCGAATACGGGACCGTCAACAGCAGCTGCCACAGTAGACTTGGTGGCTGAAATGGTACCATTCGTCACGGTGATGGTGTTGCCTGTGGTATTGCTCATTTCGCTGATGCCATTATAATCAACACGCTTACCAGTCACAGTTCCATTGAGGATGTCGCCCTGCTTTACATTCAAGTCTGTTAATCCGTAAAGGTCGGTGCCGGCAGTTCCATCATGAACGACGATGTTCTTGTTTCCAACACCAAGAACTTTTGCATTATTCAAAGTCAATGTTACATTTTCGGTGTTGGCGGCCAATGCAACGAACTCGGCAATAGTAGCAGCCTCTACACCTGCAGGAGCCTCCTTCTTGGTGAAGGTCTTCTCAACGACATCGCTGGTGTTGCCTTCCACGTCTTCCACATAAGCCTTAACAGTTGCAGTTTCAGTCAGTTCGAAGGGCTCGGAGTAAGTCTCCACAGTTGAACTGGTCTTAGGATCGCTGCCGTCTATGGTGTAGTAGATAGCGGCATCTTCGTCAGCGCAAGTGATGGTAACCTTAGTCTTGTCGGTGAATTCTGCTGTGCCTGTGATGGTGGGAACAGGAACCTTAACAATGTCAGTTCCACCTTCGCCCAATGTGATGACCATCTTACCAATCTGTGTGTTACCGGCAATTGTGATGGTCAGTTCTTTAACAGCTGCACCTGTCCACGTCACGTCACCCTTTTGAGTCTCGGGACCTTCCAAAGCACCAGAGCTGGGAACGTTGCTCTTGGCAATGAGGCTGTTGTTTGTGGCAAACGGAGAGAACACAATCTTGTTGAATGATTTCTCAGACTTGATGGTAATTGACTTGCTGTAGAGGCGCAGGCGGGGAGAAGCATTCCAAATGCGGTTTGCTGTTCCGCTTTCAGTAGCTTCAACAGTTATAGTTACGCCGTCTACTGCGGTGGATGTTGTAGTAGTGGTAAAATCACCATCTGAAGATGCCGGGATATCGCCAGATGCACCATGAGAAACACCAGGAAGTGTTGGGAATAATGTTGCGTAGTCGGTGTCAAAGTCCAAGGTCACGGTTTCACCGCTGGGATCTGGATCGGGATCAACGGGAGTCACACTACCGCCTTCACCAACAGTGATGACAACATTGTCAAAGTCGAATTGTCCAGCTTTGGTATCGCCATCGCTACCATAAACGGCTTTTTCGCCAACCGTGAGGGTCACTTCTGCTGCATCGCCCGTCCATGTAACGGTCTCATCGCCTACAGCTTGAGCAGAAATAGTGCCATTGTCAGTTGTGATGCTAGTGAGGCGTTTCTTGCCCTGTGTGGAGATGTTGAAAACAAGTTTCTTTAAATTGCCATTAGCTGATTTGATGGTCAGAGTGTTTTTGGCATAAAGACGAGCATCTCCAGCAGAAGCATTCACAGTTGGAGCAGATCCACCATCGTTCTTTAATGCGATAATAGTAAATCCATTTACAGTGACACCGCCCTCTTGGCCATAGTCTGCCAGCTGAGCGCCTGTAATGGTTGTGTCATCTGCATAAATGCTTCCGCAGAGCATCATCAGCAGAGTGATTAATGAAAAGCGTAAAAGTTTGTTCATAATAATACTTGGTTTTAAATGGTTATTAATGTATATATGCGCAAAATTACAAAATATTTTGGAACTACGCCACATATTTATAGATAAAAGTGGTTAAAAAAGAAAAAGTGGGGTCGCACAATGGCTGTGCGCCCCCACGATTTGGGTTTTGCCGTATGGTTTTATTGCCAAGCTTCTTTCACGGATATGTATCTGCCGTTGGGCAACCGTTTTTTGCAAATGATGATGCCACGATAGTTCTTGTTGATACGCATGCCTTGCAGATTGTAGTATTCTATGCCGATGGGTTGCAGGTCTTCGATGTTGGCAACTGCTGTTGTGCCTTTTGTTCCCGCCAACGTGATGCTCCACACCACTTGCTTGCCCTGCGGCGTGAATGTGATGCTGCTTTGGGCGGGCGTGGACAAGCCGATGTCGTAGGATTTTGTTGTGAAATTTCCCGATGCGTCTTTACGGGGAAACATGTAGGTTGACGAATCGAACTCCTCGCCATTGAGTTCTCCAAGGTATGCATCTGCCTCTGCATAGTTGTCGTAGCCTGTAATCATCATTTTGTTGATGTATACGTTCTGCGGCAGGTTGATGGTGTATTGCACGCCAGCCGAATATTTCACGCCATCGTTCTTGCCTGCTTGATAGGCCTTGCTTTTCGTGTTGGTCACCGTGATGTTGTCGTTGAATTCCCATGAAGCGGTAGTGTTGTTCCCCGTGTTGGTGGTTTGCGAGATGGTGTACGCCACGTCGTTTTGTTCTTCTTGTTCGTCATCGTTGGCATCTTCGTTGATGGCAGCCACAGTTTTGCCTGTTGCTGGGTCAACATAAGCGGGATAGTATTCAGCCACATCCTCTTCGGCGTCAGCATTTTCTTTGAGCATGATGTCTTGTACAAGACTGTTGGCATAGACTTCCAAGTTGGTGTACCACTTCTTCGAGTCAATGGTGTAGAGTTTGGCGTCGTTGGCATCATTGGGATTCAATCCGTTGGCGCGTTCCCATTCATCTGGTATTCCGTCGTTGTCGGTATCATATCCTGCTGGGTGAGTGCCAGTTCCGAAGTTGGCTTCGGTATATCCGTTTACATCGGAAACCAAGTCGATGCGGCCCTTCTTACCTGTGACAGACCCCGTGTAGGTGGCGGTCCCGTTCTTAGCCTCGTTAAAATAGCGCAAATCCACATCGTCGGGAGTGAGCGATGCGCCAGAGTAGGCGAGCACCTTCTCGAAAGCTTTGGCAGCCGTGTGGGTTGTCACGTAGCCAATGGGGCCTGGCTCGTCCAGACGAATGCGAATATAGTCTTTCCCGTCTCGGGTAATATATTCTTCATTTTCGCCGTTAAAATGTTGCGGGTCAAGGCTGTAGTGGTCTCCATCTATGGTGATTGTCCCGTTGTCATAACTGATTCTGTTCCAGTCGTTTCCGATGCTTGTGTTCATCTGATTTCCCGAGATGAAATAACGGCTGGTCATGTCCCAAAGCGTGGGGTGCCCATCAGCATTTCCGGAAGCGCCCACCGTGACGGTTGTGATGGTGTTGGTGGTGGCTGCAGGCCCTGTCTTGTAGTAGTTGTTCACGATGTTCACTTTACCGCCACCGGGACCTCCATAACACCCGTTGCCGCAATTGTAGATGACACAGTTGCGGAAGTCCACATTCTCAGCTTGCACGGTGTTTTCCCATTTGTATTCCGAATAGAGCTTGTTGCCCGTGTATCCCGTCCATTCGTAACGTGCTCCGTTGAAGCGGGGCGACCGGTTGTTGACGTGGCAGATGAGGTTGTGGTGGAACGAAGCCAGTTTGCCGCCCCAGATGCCGCCATATCCGTGGGCACCTTTGCCGTGCCCCGCATTGTTGAGGCTTTCTCCGATGGTGCACCATTGCATGGTGAAGTTGTTGTTGTCGTAGAAAGAGGCCACCTCGTCAATCGACCACGAGAGTGAGCAATGGTCGAGCATGAGGCCGGTATGACCGCGGGAGGTGCTGGCATCGGCACCATCGTTGACGTTCTTTTCCGAACCGCGACGCATGCGGATGAACCGGATGATGATGTTGTTTCCGTTGGGATTGACAGAGTAGTAGCGCAAGGTGATGCCTGGCGCAGGTGCCGTCTGCCCCAGAATGGTGGTGTTGGCATCGATATTCAGGTCGCTTCTCAGGGCGATGACGCCAGCAACGTCGAAGACCACGATCTTCCTGTCGGTGCCTTTGACGGCTTGCCGGAACGAGCCTGTTCCGCTATCGTTCAGGTTGGTCACGTGCACAATCTTTCCTCCGCGTCCACCTGATGTGAATCGTCCGTGCCCCTCGGCTCCGGGAAATGCAGGTGCTTGTGCGAGGGCGGCTACGCTGAAGAAAGTTGCAGCTATGACCAAAAAGAAATGTTTCATAAAGTCTAGTCGTTATTTACTGAATGAATCTGTGTTGTATCCCATTTGTTCCATTTCGAGCGAAGCCCAGATGAATGGTCCCACGCCCTTGGCATCGTTGTCGCGGATGGGTTCGCTCATGTAGTATTCAAACGACCCGTCGCGATGCGGACTCTTGTCGGGACCCAGTCCGCTGACTGAACAGCAGCGTGTCAAAGAGATGGTCTTGTCGGCGTTCACGCGGATGAATTCGTTGATGATTCCATTGTATGCCTTGATGCCGGCATCCTTGAAACTGGCATCGAGATAGCCTTTGCGAACGCCTTTAAGCAATACATAAGCGAACATGGATGAAGCTGTGGCTTCCAAATAGTTACGCGGGTCGTTGACGTCCAATACGTCATACCACACTCCCGTCTTTTTGTCTTGGTATTTCACCACCGACTTCATGGCTTTGTTCAGCAAATCGACCACCTCTTGGCGGCGTGCATAGTCTTGCGGAAGCACGTCAAGTACCTCGGTCATAGCCATCACATACCATCCTAAAGCGCGTGCCCAAGTGTGCTGGCTCTGCCCAGTTTCCTTGTTGGCCCAGAACATGGAGTGGGTCTCATCCCAAGCATGTTTCCACAATTTCGTCTTCTCGTCATAGGTGCGCTTGTCGGTCTTCGTCATTTGGTCTACGGCATCGTTGTAGTATTTCACGGCTTTCTTCTGCCCCTTCAATGTGGGTGCTGCCATCGTGTAATAGGGGAGTCCCATGAAGATGCCGTCGAGCCACACCTGGTTGGCATAGATGGCCTTGTGCCACCACACGCCTTCCTTCGTGCGAGGCTGCTTCTCGAGTTGCTTGAAGAGCGTCTTCAATGCCGTTTCCACGTTCTTCTGCGGCTCCAGCTGGTTCATGCGGAAGATGTAGCGGGCAGTCCGAACGTTGTCGAGGTTGAAGTCTTCGTATTTGTAGCCCGTGATGTTGCCCTTTTCGTCAATCATTGTGGCGGGATATTCCTTCAGGTATGTCAGGATCTCGTCGTTCTTGTAGGCCAGCCACGTGTCGAGCATGGCTTCCTGTTCAATACCCATCACGTAGCTCCATTTGGGTTTCTTCGAGAAGTCGAGCAGGTAAGGATGGGCGACACGCTTCATTTCCGACGTTGTGAGCCATTCCGAATAGTGTTTGTATGGCTTTTCGAGTAGCACGAGCGAGCCGTTGACAAAAAGATTTTCGAAGTGCAGGTCATGACTCTTGCCCGTACGCTTCACGGCATCTTCCTGAACACCGTTGAAGCGGCAGTTCTTCACATTAATATTATAGATGTTGTCGGCTTCGTCGAGTCCGTTGATGAGCACGCCATAACGGCTTTTCTCACAAGTTACGTTCTCCATATAGATGTTGCGAACCGTTGGGATGAATCCGCGTGGAGCATTCTCACGAGGCTCGTAGTTGAGGTTGATGCGCATGACGGCTTCGCGGCATTGGCCCACTTTCACGTTGCGCATGTGGATGTTCTCAATCACTCCGCCGCGACATGTGTTGGTCTTCAGGCGCAGCACACGGTCAAGGTTCGGCGAGTCCATCTCGCAATCTTCCACATAGACGTTTTGGCATCCGCCGGTAATCTCACTACCGATGACCACGCCGCCGTGTCCGTCGAGCATCTTGCATTTGCGAACGATGATGTTACGTGAAGGAATGTTCCACTTTCGCCCGTCGGCATTTCGGCCGCTCTTGATGGCGATGCAGTCGTCACCCGTATCGAAGTGGCAGCCCTCGATGAGCACGTTCTCGCATGACTCAGGGTCGCAACCGTCACCATTAGGACCATCGTTGTGGATGGTCACGTTCTTCACGGTGATGTTCTTCGAGAGTAGGGGATGAATCACCCAGAAAGGCGAACGCAGGAGCGTGACATCCTGAATCAGGATGTTCTCGCAACGGTAGAGGTTGATGAGTTGCGGACGCATGCCCGTGCCTTTCATGTTGCGTTCCTCAATAGGCTTGGCGGCTTCGGCGTATTCAAACAGCAGGGGGCGGCCAATCTTCTGGCTTTCCACCGTCTTCTCACTCCATCCGTAAGTGTCCTTGCCGCACATCTGCCACCAAGTCTCGTTCGAGCCGTTGCCGTCGATGGTTCCTTGTCCGCTGATGGCAATGTTCTGGGCTTCATAGGCATAGACGCAAGGCTGATAGTTCATGCAGTCCATGCCTTCCCACCGGGTTTTCACGATGGGGTAGAGGTTCAAGTCGAAAGCGAAGAGCAGCGTGGCTCCCTTTTCCACCACCAGATTCACGTTGCTCTGCAGCGTGATGGCTCCCGTGTTCCAAAGTCCTTCAGGCACGATGACGCGTCCGCCACCAGCTTTCGAGCATGTAGCGATAGCCTTGTTGATGGCCTTCTGGTTTTGTGCCGCCGTTGCCGTCAGCTTGGCACCATACTTGGTGATGACAAACTCGCGGTCAGCAAATGTGGGTTGGCTGATGTTTTTCTCAATGTTTCGGTAGACGTTCTCGTCCCATCCTTGAGCCATCATGCACGTAGGCATGAGCAAAGCGATGATTAGAGTTTGTAAGAATTTCATGTTTCGTGTCGACGTTTTTGATTGTTTTGTAGTTATTAATTGCACAAAGATAACAATTATTCAAGAAAAAGCTTCAAAATCACCATAGAAATATACTATTTTTTGATTTTTGTGTTAAAAAATGCACTTTTCTTAAAGAAAATTTGCTTTTTTCGAATATAAAATTTATATTTGCGGCATGTTTTTTAGATTTCGAGATTTACGAAATCGTCCCTCGAGGTTGGTAGCTTCCTGCACCAACCTCTTTTTATGTTCGTCCGAAAACGGGCGCATTAGTATCTTCGAGTGAAGAAAGTTTTACATTTGATCATGTCAAACGTGGCGCGCGAAAACGGCAATCATAAAAAAATGCCCCAAAAATTTGGTGGGATAAATAAAAACACTTATCTTTGCAAGCGATAAAATTATTTGACAACCTAATTATTAATTAAAACCTGACGCCTATCGAAACATCATTTACTTAATAACCAATGGATTAAGAAAATGAAAAATCTGAAGGATATGACCGACGAAGAGTTGGCATTATCGTATGTAGATGGGAACAATCGGGCGTTTGATTTGCTGTTGTCACGCAATCAATCGAAGCTTTATTCGTATATCCTTTTCGTTGTCCGCGACAATGACATGGCTGATGACGTCTTCCAAGAGACGTTCGTGAAAGTCATCACCAAGCTTCAGCAGGGCAAATACACCACAAGCGGGAAGTTCGGCGCGTGGATTATGCGAATCGCCCATAACGTGATTATGGACTGGTATCGCGAGCAGAAGGCCGACAAGATTGTGGAGCCTACCGAGGGCAACGACCTTTCAAACATCAGCGACAGGGAGTTGTATGAGTCGAACATCGAGAACCAGTATGTCAACAACCAGGTGATGCGCGACGTGCGCCGCCTGATGGAAAAGCTGCCTGCTCCGCAACGCGAAGTGGTGTTCATGCGCTTCTATCAGCAGATGTCGTTCAAGGAGATTGCCGAGACCACGTGTGTGAGCATCAACACGGCATTGGGGCGCATGCGCTATGCTTTGCTCAACCTGCGCCGTATGGCAAAGGAATACGACGTCACCTTGCAACTGGCCGTCTGAAGTTTTTTGTAGGGCTTTGAAAGGGTCTAAAGGGCGTAAAGTGGAGTGAACATTTGTCCCTTTACACCCCTGCACTCCTCTTTATGCCCTTTAAGCTTCAATAAAAACAATGTCCACGAGTGAATCAAGTGTTCTTAGGATTCATCCGTGGACATTTGTGTGTCGTTAGGGGGCGTTCTCAGCCTCTTTCCAGCGCTTTCAGCCCTTCGATGGTAGCCAGCGGATCTGCGGCCTTGAAGACGTAGCTGCCGCTGACCAGCACGTCCACACCAGCTTTCACCAGCCGGGGAGCGGTCTCGGCTTGCACACCGCCGTCCACCTCAATCAGCGTGCTGAGGTGGTTGTCGTCAATCATCTTGCGCAGACGCTTCACTTTCTCGATGGTGTTCTCGATGAACTTTTGTCCGCCGAAGCCAGGGTTCACGCTCATCAGCAGCACCATTTCCACATCGCCAATGATGTCTTCGAGCGAGTGGATGGGGGTGGAGGGATTCAGCGTGACGGCAGCCTTCATGCCCGCATCGTGGATTTCTTGGATGGTGCGGTGCAGATGGGTGCAGGCCTCATAGTGAACGTTCATCATCATCGCGCCCAGCTTGGCAGTCTGTTCGATGTAGCGTTCGGGCTTCACAATCATCAGATGCACATCGAGCGGCTTCTCGCAAATCTTCGCCACCGACTGCAGCACGGGGAATCCAAATGAGATGTTGGGAACAAAGACACCATCCATCACGTCGCAATGCAGCCAGTCGGCCTTGCTGCGATTGATCATCTGAATGTCTTTCTCAAGATTGACAAAGTTTGCCGCCAGCATCGACGGCGATACAAGTGTGCTCATCTTTTTACTTCTCCGCGATTAGTTGAGGCAATAGGATTCCGTTCGTCCGTTCATCGTCAAAACACGATAGGTGTAGGCAATCTGGCGAATGAAATTCAATGTTTTCTCTGACGGTTTTGCTTCTTCTGATGTAAAATACTCCATAGGCAATTCATGTTTGTGTTCTATTATTACAACGCAGGCAACATCACTTTATTATGTGTCGGCGAAAAAATAATTCACGAAGTTCACAAATCTTTGATTTGCCCTTAGCATAGTTCGTTCATGGGGCCAGTTTCTTTTGCATTTCCTGAAATAATGAGAGCTATGCTTTCACTTCGTCAAAGACGGCTTCTGAGACTGTCACATGTAGCTTCTAAGGACGTCAGATGCCACAAGTGGCCGTGTCAGATGCCACATCAGCCACCCTCAGAAGCCACAAGTGCCATCCTGACGCTCACGGAAATGGCGCATAATTGCCTCTACGAGATGATTTAATTGGGCCTTTCCTATACCCGAAGGACCAATCAAATGACCCATTTGGCCACACAATTCATAGTATTTGTTGTCACAATACATGAATTTAACATTGGTTAAATGGGCGGCAAGTGCGGGGATTGCCATCGGAACAAGTGGCTCACGCATGTCTTTTGAGGCCTGTGAGAGGAGTAATTTACAGAATTCTGTGCCTTTAGCAGGCTTGGGCATTGCCGGAGCCTTGCTGTTGAAAATATTGTAACGCATTGATTCTCAAATAATTAAAGTGTTTTTGAATAGTTCTTGATACCCTTCGCAGTCACAGTCACAGAGTCACAGTTAGTTTAAAACCCACATCCGCATCTCTTTATACCATCCTATTATATATATAATTAATTGATTATTAATTAGTTATAAACTCTTATAAAGAGGGTTGCGATGTGAAATGTGACATTTTTTTTGAACTGTGACTGTGATTCTGTGACTGTTGAGGAATAATTATCTCTCTACGAGGCCTTTCAATGCCCTGCGCAGTTCGCCCATCACTCTGATGGAATAAATCGAAAACGAGAATCTGATGTTCCCCCTGTTTTCAGATGCTGACAAAGAATGTGGAGGCAGCTATAAAGACATCGGAATGGGTGGGTTAATGAGATTTTGTAAAAAAAGTGGCTGAAAAATTTGCGGATTAAAAGAAAAAGAAGTAATTTTGCCGCCGAATAATAAAAAAAGACGAATATGACAATGATGACAACTGCATGGTGGTGGCGTAACTCAAGATTAAAATAGTCGTGAGTCGCAACGCCGTGTGGTTATACATTAAAGATATGGAAACATGAAGGCCTGCCGTTCTCAACGACAGGCCTTCTTTCATAAAAGCGCGGAGGAAGCGGAGAATTAAGAAATCAACAAACAAAACAAAATAGGAGATTTGACTATGGAAATGAAAAATGTATTAAATCGCATGCTCAATCACGAGGTTCTCACCCGTGAGGAGACTCGCAACATTCTGGTGGGTATCACGAAGGGTGAAATACCCAACGAACAGATTACCGCCCTGTTGACCGCCTTGCAGATGAGAGGTGTCACGGTTGACGAACTGTTGGGGTTCCGCGATGGTATTTTGGAGACAGGAGTGCCTGCCATTCTCGATTGCGACCGCTATATCGATGTGGTTGGAACAGGTGGCGACCGTAAGAACACGTTTAACATCTCGACTACGGCATGCTTTGTGATTGCCGGTGCGGGATACAAGGTGGCCAAGCATGGCAACTATGCCGCCACATCTACGAGCGGAGCCTCGAATGTGATTGCCCAGCATGGCGTGCGGTTTACAGACGACATCGACCAATTGAACCGCTCCATCAACGAGGCAGGCATCGTATATCTGCATGCACAGCTCTTTGCCAAGGCCATGAAGTTCGTCGGCCCTATCCGCAAGGCTCTGCAGTTCCCGACGGCATTCAACCTCTTGGGCCCCATCGTGAATCCTTCAAGACCCAAATGCCAGTTGCTGGGAGTGGCCAATCTCGACCAGATGAGACTATATAATAATGTGTATCAGAAAATCGGAATCGACTATGGCATCGTGAATTCGATGGACGGATACGATGAAATCTCGCTGACCGGCGATTTTAAGGTGACGACGAATCATTACGAGCGCGTGTTCCATCCGCAAGATTTGGGCTTCGACATTGCCAAACCAGAGGAGCTTGTGGGTGGTGCAACCGAAGAAGAGGCTGCTGCCATCTTCGACGCGGTGCTTGAAAACAGGGCGTTGCCGGCACAAAAGAACATCGTTCTGGCCAATGCCGGTTTCGGAATCCAGGTGATGGAGCGTGGAGAGAAAGACATCCATGAGTGTATCGAGATTGCGCGTGAGTCGATTGATAGCGGCAGAGCGTTGGCAACATTCAAGAAGTTTGCCGAGATTAATTCGTAAGAGAAGAATTAAAGGAAGTTGAGGAATTAAAGAAATTAAAAGAATCAAAGGAATCAGAGGAAGCAAAAGAAGAAAAGGCTGTTATTCCTCCTATAGGCAAGGCTATGGCTTCTACTTCTTCCTATTCTTCTACTTCTTCTACTTCTTAAAATATTAAACAAATAGCCGAACAAGATGAAGGATGTGTTGGATGAGATAGTGGCCCATAAGCGTGTGGAAGTGGAGCGGTTGAAAGCTGAAGTACCTCCCCGCGAGCTCTATGCGAAGGTGGAGCGGCTGATGCTTGAGGAAGAGGGTGAGCCTCGGCCTTCAATGCGAAGCGCCCTGCTCAACTCCGAGGTGGGCATCATTGCCGAGTTCAAGCGTAAGTCGCCCTCGAAAGGATGGATAAAGGAGGAGGGAAGTGCTTCTGAGATTCCTCTGGGTTATCAGCGGAATGGTGCGTCGGCCATCAGCATACTGACCGACGAACGCTATTTTGGCGGCAACGACGACTTCATCCGCATAGCGCGCCAGTCGGGGGTGACGATTCCCGTTCTCTATAAGAACTTTGTCATCGACGAATACCAGCTGTTCCAAGCCCGCCATTGTGGGGCTTCGGCGGCATTGCTGATAGCTGCCGACTTGCGGTTGGACGAGTGCAAGTCACTCCTTTCGGTCGCCCATGAGCTGGGGCTTGAGGTGTTGTTGGAGATGCATAGCGAGCGCGAACTCGACTATGCGGAGCTGGAACCTGACATGTATGGCATCAACAATCGCAATCTGGGAACGTTCATCACCGATGTGCAGAACTCGTTTAGTTTGGCATCAAAATTGCCGTCAGAAGGTTGTAAGGTGAGCGAGAGCGGCATCTCTAACCCCGAAACGGTGAGGGCGTTGCAGTTGGCAGGTTTCAACGGATTCCTCATCGGTGAGAATTTCATGAAGACCGACAATCCCGGCGAATCTTTGTCCCAGTTTATACAAACAGTCAAGTCGTTGAAATAAAACTATAAGAATATGTATATCAAAGTTTGTGGCATGCGCGAGCCCGAGAACATCCGCGCCGTCTCTGCCTTAGGCATCGACATGATAGGTTTTGTCTTTTGGCCCGGCAGTCCTCGTTTTGTGAGAATGATCAGTTCGCAAGCTGGCATCATCCCTGACTATAGCGTGGAACGGTTGAACAAAGGTCGGGGCAAAGTGGAAGCACCCGCCGACGAGGTCGTTTTGCCAAAGCGGGTTGGCGTGTTTGTGGACGACATGCCCCAAAGCATAGTGACGCGTGTCTTTAACTATGACCTTGACTATGTCCAGCTGCACGGCGAGGAGAGCCGCGTGATGATAGAGAACTTGCGCCGCACGCTGGAGCCTGATATCAAGTCGGGTGTGAAAATCATCAAGGCTTTGAGCATAGGCTCTCCCGAGGATGTGAGCCGTTATAAGGAGTATGAGGGCGTGGTGGACCTGTTCATTTTCGACACCAAGTGTAAAACGGTTGGCGGAAGCGGCGAGCAGTTCGATTGGGATGTGTTGAAACTATACGATGGACAAACTCCGTTCCTGCTCAGTGGTGGCATCGGACCTGACGATGTGGAGCGCGTGAAGTCGTTTGCTCATCCCCAATTTGCGGGTGTCGACTTGAACTCGCGTTTCGAGATTGAACCCGGTCTGAAGGACGTTGAGGCTCTTCGCCAGTTCATTCAAGCAATAAGAAACTAACACAAAAACTATGGATAATAAAATCAACAAACTGTTTGCGGAAAGCAAACACCGCAAACTGCTGTCGCTTTACTTCTGCGCTGGCTGTCCTACATTGGAGGGAACGGCAGACGTCATTCTGACCTTGCAGCGCCGGGGCATCGACATGATAGAGGTGGGAATGCCTTTTAGTGACCCATTGGCCGACGGTCCCGTCATTCAGAGTGCCGGCACGACGGCTTTGAAGAACGGAATGTCAACGGAAATCCTTTTCCGTCAGTTGCGTGACATCAAGGATGAGGTGCAGATTCCATTGGTCTGGATGGGGTATCTCAACGTTGTGATGCATTATGGCTTCGAGCCTTTCTTCAAGGCGTGTGTGGAGGCTGGCATCTCGGGAGTCATCATCCCGGACTTGCCCTTCAAAGATTATCTTGAAGTGGTGAAGCCGATTGCCGACCGCTACGACTTGCGCATCATCATGATGATTACGCCTGAGACTTCTGAAGAGCGCATTCGCTTTATCGATGAGCATACCGATGGATTCATCTATATGGTGTCGAGTGCCAGCATCACGGGCGCGCAAAGTTCGTTTGGTGATGCAAAACTGGAATATTTCCGCCGCATCAACGCCATGAATCTTCGCAATCCCCGCATGATTGGTTTTGGCATTTCCAACAAGCAGACGCTTGAGAGTGCGCAGGCAAATGCCGCAGGAGCCATCATTGGTTCGAAGTTTGTGACTTTGCTCAACGAAACAGGTAATGCCGATTTGGCGATGGACGAACTTTATAAAGCTTTGGAACAATGACGCTGAAAGAGATATTGAACACCAACGACAGGTTTGCCGCTTGCAACGGGATTCAACTCACCGAGGTGAGAGAAGGGTATGCACGGGCTGAAATGACCGTTACCAACGACCATCTGAATGCAGGTGGCGTTTGTCAGGGCGGAGCATTGTTCACGTTGGCCGACTTGGCATTGGCTGCCGTCATGAACAGTAGGGGGCGGCTGACGTTCGGACTTGGCAGCAGCATCTCGTTCCTGCATTCGGCTAAGGTGGGCGACCATCTTGTGGCTGAGGCTGAGGAGACGTTGAATCATCACAAGATTCCCTATTGCGAAGTGAAGATTAAAAACCAAGACGGCGACCTTGTTTGTGCCATCACGGGAACAGCCTATCGCAAGGATACGCCGATGCAGTATGACCAACTGATGTAATTTAAACAAGATAACAATCAACAAATGGACAAAAACTATTTCATAGACGACAAAGGCTTTTTTGGCAAGTATGGAGGGGCATACGTCCCCGAGATTCTTTACAAGTGTGTGCATGATTTGCAGGATGCATATTTGCCTATCATCGAGAGCGAGGAATTCAAGAAAGAGTTTCATGCCTTATTGAAAGACTATGTGGGTAGGCCTTCACCACTTTATTTCGCCCGTCGCATGAGCGAGCGTTACGGTTGCCAGCTTTATCTGAAACGTGAAGACTTGAACCACACGGGTGCCCATAAGATTAACAATACTATCGGACAAATCCTGATGGCCAAGCGGATGGGAAAAACGCGCATCATCGCAGAGACAGGTGCTGGTCAGCATGGAGTGGCAACGGCAACAGTTTGTGCGCTCATGGATATGCAATGTGAGATTTTCATGGGAAAGACCGATGTGGAACGCCAGCACACCAACGTGGAACGTATGCGTATGCTTGGTGCGACTGTCCATCCTGTCATGACGGGCAACATGACGCTCTCCGACGCTTGTTCCGAGGCCATTCGCGACTGGTGTTGTCATCCTCAGGACACGTTCTATATTGTTGGTTCCACGATGGGACCGCATCCTTATCCCGATATTGTGGCTCGCATGCAGAGCATCATTTCTGAGGAAATCAAATGGCAGTTGCAGGAGAAGATTGGCCGCGACTATCCCGATTATCTCATTGCCTGCGTAGGTGGTGGTTCGAATGCTGCAGGCACCATCTACCATTACATTAATGACGAGCGCGTGAACATCTATTTGGCTGAGGCTGGAGGTCATGGTATCGATACCGACTACACGGCTGCCACGATGCATTGTGGTACCGAAGGCATCATTCATGGTGCACGGACGCTCGTGATGCAGACCAATGACGGGCAGATAAAGGAGGCTTTTACCATCTCGGCAGGACTCGACTATCCTGGCATCGGTCCTATGCATGCCAATCTGGCTGAACAGGGACGCACACATGTGATGGCCATCAACGACGATGAAGCCATCTATGCCGGCTACGAACTCACTCGCATGGAGGGCATTATACCCGCTATCGAGAGTGCCCATGCCATTGCGGCTCTGAAGAAAATGTCGTTCAAGCCTGATGACGTGGTGGTTTTGACGGTCAGCGGTCGTGGCGACAAGGATGTGCAGACATATCTCAACAACAAAGAAATGGCAAAAGAATATGGAGACTTTTAATTATACAGCTTGTTCGCGCCGTAAATTGGCCGACCTCTATACTCCTGTAGGCGTGTATATGCAGTTGCGCGACATCCATCCGCAGAGTGCGTTGATGGAAAGTAGTGACTTCAACCATCGCGACAACTCACGTTCGTTTATCGGCTTGAATCCCATTGCACAGATTTCTGTCGCTCATGGCGTGATTGCTTCCACCTATCCTGACGGTAGCACAGATCGCGTCGTGATAGACGCCAGCGTGAAAGGTAGGGCAATGTCGATGGTGGCCGAGGCTGTGAACCAGTTCATTGGGCGTTTCCATGTGGAAGGCGAGGCTGCCCATTATTGTGGCTTGTATGGATATACAACCTTTAATGCCGTGCGCTATTTCGAGGATATCGAGGTGAAAGACGAGACGATGGAGAAGAACGATGCTCCAGACATATTATATATAATGTATAGAGACATCATCGTCTTTGACCATTTCAGCAACCAGATGACACTCGTCACATTGGTGCCTAACGGAAAGGAAGATGAAGCCGATGCCGAACTCGGCAAACTGGAGATGCTCATCAACAAGCATAATGTCAAGTCGTATGCCTTTCATCCTGTCGGCGATGCTGTATCTCCTTTGACCGATGAGCAGCATAAGGCAAACATCCGCCGTTGCATCAAACATTGCCTGCGTGGCGACGTGTTCCAGATTGTCATCTCGCGCCGTTTTATTCAGAAATACGAAGGTGATGACTTCAAACTCTATCGTGCTCTGCGTAGCATTAACCCCAGTCCCTATCTCTTTTATTTCGATTTCGGAGGCTTCCGCATTTTTGGCTCTTCCCCCGAGACCCATTGTCGTATAGAAGGCAACAAGGCGTTCATTGACCCCATTGCCGGTACTACCAAGCGGACGGGCGACTCTGAGCAAGACCAGAAGAATGCCGAATATCTGCGCAATGACCCCAAGGAGAATGCCGAGCATGTGATGCTGGTGGACTTGGCACGAAACGATTTGAGCCGTAACTGTCATGGTGTGCAGGTGGATTTCTATAAAAACATGCAGTTCTATAGTCATGTCATCCATTTGGTTTCACGTGTCAGCGGTACGCTCGATGAAGATGCCGATCATATACGCGCTTTCTTCGAAACGTTCCCAGCTGGCACGTTGAGTGGGGCGCCGAAGGTTCGGGCTATGCAACTCATCAGCGAAATTGAACCTCACAATCGTGGTGCCTATGGTGGTTGCATCGGTTTCATTGGTTTGAATGGCAACCTGAACCAAGCCATTGTCATCCGCACATTCATCAGTCGCAATGGTGAACTATGGTTCCAGGCTGGTGGAGGTATCGTGGCGAAGAGCAACGAAGAGTATGAATTGCAGGAAGTACATAACAAATTGGGTGCGCTGCGTCGTGCCATAAATATCGCAGAGACAATATGAATAATTCAATCAATATCGTCATCATCGACAACTACGACTCTTTTACCTACAATCTGGCACATTTGGTAAAAGAACTTGGAGCCGACGTTACAGTTTATCGCAACGACCAGTTTGTGCTCAACCAATTGGAACCGTTCGATAAGATCATCCTTTCACCAGGCCCGGGTATTCCTTCTGAGGCTGGATTGTTGCTCGATGTCATCAAGACTTATGCGGGACGGAAACCCATATTGGGGGTATGTTTGGGGCATCAGGCCATTGGTGAGCATTTCGGTGGACGTTTGACGAACCTCGAAGATGTTTATCATGGTGTGCAGACAGAGGGCACTCAGTTTGGTACAGACCCCATTTTCCATGGTTTGCCCAAACGTATCAAGATGGGACGCTACCATTCGTGGGTGGTAGACCGTGCAGGATTCCCCGATTGTCTGGAGGTGACGGCTGTAAGCGACGATGGTCAGATTATGGCTTTGAGACATAAGAATTACGATATACACGGCATTCAGTTCCACCCCGAGAGTGTGCTCACGCCCGATGGGCGCACGATGCTTGACAATTGGCTGAGTCTTTGATGACTCAGCCTTTTTTATGTCCGACGGCTAAAAAACTCATTATTGTTTTGGCTGTTTATGTGAAAATGGGTATTTTTGCACAAAAATAATACATCTTCATGGAAGAAAACAACCAATTGGATTCCACCCCGTGGTATGCTATCCGACTATTCTCGCTGAAGCTAAAAGCTGCCAGCGGATATTTCGAAGAGAAAAAGGTGGAGTATTTTGTACCGATGCATTATGTGGACGTGCTCGACAAGGAGAATCATATACGCCACGTATTGAAACCTGTTGTGAGCAACCTGATTTTTGTAAAGCGTACCATGAGCGATGCTGAACTGGTGGAACTCATCAAAGACTCGAATATTAAGATGGCTGTTTTAACTCGCAGCCGGAATGACCGCACCTTTAGCGAGATTCCTGCCAAGCAGATGCGTGAATTCCAGATTATGTGCAATCCGGAAATAGAACTGCGCAAGTATCTTAGCGAAGAAGAGGCTCGCTTGAAGGTAGGGGCTCCTGTGCTGGTGAAGTTTGGGCCGCTGAAGGGCTTGACAGGCAAACTCGTGCGTAGCAGCAAGAAGTATTACTTGCTGAAAGAGGTGCCAGGCATGGCTGTCATGCTGAAAGTCTCGCGCTGGTGCTGCGTGTCGGCAGAAAGTTAGAACTCGCTGGTGAAATGGAAGCGGATGTGTTTGAAGTCTTCCTGTGCCATCTGAAGAACATAGCCTGAGTCTGCCAGAAAAACATCACGCCCTTCGCGGTCTTTCGCCATGTATTGGTATTTGCGCTTTTTGAAGGCATCCAACTCTTTGTCGTCATCGGCTTCCACCCAACATGCTTTGTATAAATGCACGGGTTCCCACCGGCATTTGGCGTTGTATTCGTTCTCCAATCGGTATTGGATAACCTCGAACTGCAGTTGTCCGACCGTTCCGATGATTTTCCGACCGTTGAATTGGTTCACAAATAATTGTGCCACACCTTCGTCCATCAGTTGATTGATACCTTTTTCCAACTGTTTCGATTTCATGGGGTCATCGTTCTCAATGTATTTGAACATCTCGGGAGAGAATGAGGGTAACCCACGGAAATGCAACTGTTCGCCCTCAGTCAGCGTGTCGCCAATCTTGAATGTACCGTTGTCGGGCAATCCTACGATGTCGCCAGCCCATGCTTCGTCAATGGTGCTCTTGCGTTGCGCCATGAACTGGGTGGGGCTGGAGAAACGAAGCGTCTTACCTTGTCTCACATGCAGATAGGGTTGGTTGCGCACGAAACGCCCTGAGCAGACCTTGCAGAAAGCAATACACGAGCGGTGGTTAGGGTCGATGTTGGCTGTTATCTTAAAGATGAAACCTGTGAACTTAGGTTCGTCGGGCATCACTTCGCGCTCTTCCGCTTTGGTGGGCTTGGGACTTGGGGCAATCTCCACAAAGCAGTTCAAGAGCTCTTGCACACCAAAGTTGTTCAGCGCAGAACCGAAGAACACGGGTGCCACTTCTGCCGAGCGGTAGGTGTCAACCTCAAATTCTGGGTAAACGCCGTCAACAAGTTCGAGGTCTTCACGGAGCTTTTCGGCATCTTGTTCGCCCACATGCCGGTCTAATTCTTCAGAATTGATGTTCACTTCCACCTTCTCTGTCACGCGTTGCTTGTCGGGTGTGAAAAGGTCGAGTTTCTCTTCGTAGATGTTATAGACGCCTTTGAATCTTGCGCCTTGGTTAATAGGCCAAGAAAGGGGGCGTACCTTGATTTGAAGTTCTTGTTCAAGCTCGTCGAGCAGGTCGAAGGGATCGCGTCCCTCGCGGTCCATCTTGTTGATGAAGATGATGACAGGCGTGTTGCGCATACGGCACACCTCCATCAGCTTGCGGGTCTGTGTCTCAACGCCCTTCGCACCATCCACCACGATAATGGCAGAATCTACGGCCGTGAGTGTTCGGTAGGTGTCTTCAGCGAAGTCCTGGTGTCCCGGTGTGTCAAGGATGTTCACCTTGTACTCTATATCTTTCCCGTCGGGTGTGTAGTCAAACTCCATCACCGATGTCGACACCGAGATACCGCGCTGTTTCTCTATGTCCATCCAGTCGCTGGTGGCAGTCTTTCGAATTTTGTTACTTTTCACGGCACCTGCCACCTGTATCTGTCCACCGAAAAGCAGAAACTTCTCGGTCAACGTGGTCTTACCAGCATCGGGGTGCGAGATAATTGCAAATGTACGTCTTCTATCTATTTCCTGATTCATAATTTCTCAATACAATCTCTTAATGATTCTTCCCAATAGGGAATGTCGAGTCCATATGTCTGCTTGATTTTTGTTTTGTCAAGCACGCTGTAATGCGGACGAGCGGCGGGGGTGGGGTATTCGCTGGTGTGGAGGGGACGCACATGGCAGTCTTTGATGCCAGCGAGCCGATGAATGGCTTTTGTGAAGTCATACCACGACGTGACACCTTCGTTGGTGAAATGATAGATGCCCGGCACAATGCCCTTGTTGATAGCCGTGAAGATGGCTACCGCCAAGTCACGGGCGTAGGTGGGCGTGCCAATTTGGTCGAAGATAACTCCAAGTTCTGACTTCTCTTTACCCAGTCGTAGCATCGTCTTCACGAAGTTGTTGCCGAATGTGGAATAAAGCCATGCTGTTCGAATAATCATCGACCGTTGGCAGAGTTTTTGCACGTTGAACTCACCCACGAGTTTTGTGCGACCATAGACACTATTCGGACAAGTATCTTCGTCCTCGGTGTAAGGAGTGTGGTTAGTGCCGTCGAACACATAGTCTGTGCTTATCTGTATTATCCAGCCATCGTGCTTGGCGATGGCAGCTGCAAGATAGGCAGGTGCCTCAGCATTGAGACGTGTGCATATTTCTTCGTTGCTTTCTGCTTTGTCTACAGCCGTGAAGGCTGCACAGTTGACAATGCCGTCAATATGGTTTTCGTCCACATATTGGTTAATGGCATCGGCATCGGTAATGTCGAGTTCGTCAACGTCGGTGTTGAAATATTTGTGTTGTGGGTTGTTTTTTTCGAGCAACTGTATTTCGTTACCCAATTGGCCGTTGCAGCCTGTGATAAGGATATTCATGATTCAATCGTCTTCAAATTTCAAACCTTCAGTCTTGTCTTTGATATAATAATCAGAGAGCATTCCGATGAAAGTGGTGATTTCTTTGATGGCATGTTCGGTGTTGGGTGTGATGTCCTTTTTCTGCAGACGCAGGAGCATCGTACCATATAGTGCATTCATACAAGTCTCTATTTCGCCAACCTCTTTGTCGCCTTTGTTCCGCAGTTCAACGATGAACGGCAGTACCTTATAGTATTCTGCGTTGTAAAATGGGAACTTGGTGCTGTTGAGGAGTTGCGCGTTCAGTTCCGCCATATCCTGTAACACAATCTGGTTGATTTGCAGATGTCCGTGCTCGCGTTTTCCTTCTTGGTTCATCATTGTGACCAGATTGCCATACCAATCTGCCAAGTCTTCCTTTTGTTCATCGTCGTAGTCGAACTGTTCGATATATTCGCGACGGATGCGCGACAGCGAACAGCCATAGACACGGATGATATCTTCAACCTGCCACATATACAGCAGGTATTCAGCAATGCTTTTTTTGCGTAATTCTTGTGCTATGAACATTTAATAGATGGTATAAAGATTGAAAATGGTTCCAATGAGGGCAGCCAAAGAAAACACGATGACAAGACTGCCGATAATTTTATTGATAATGACAATACCGTTGTTGTCGAATTTCTCGCGTATGGAGTTGATGAGCCATGTCAAGCCATACCACCACAGCATCGCTCCGGCGACAATGCTCAAGAAACCGATACACATCTCAAACGGGTGGTTCGGAATGACAAAAGCCAATTGTGCGAATAAGGCCAGAAAAAGGAAAATGATGAGTGGGTTGGAGAATGTGACGAAAAATGCCGTTACTGCATTATGGGTGAGCGAGCCTTTCTTGTAGCCGCTGATGTGCATGTTTTTGGTGGGATTGGTGCGCCAACAGTAAATGCCGAAGCCCAATAGCAAGATGCTACCCGTGATTTGGAGGAAGAATTTGTTTTGCTGGTTGGTAATCAGGTCCATCACGAAACTCATTCCCAAACCTGTGATGAGAGCATATATGAGGTCACTTGCCGCTGCGCCAATTCCTGTAGCAAAACCATACCAACGTCCTTTGTTCAATGTGCGTTGAACACAGAGAACACCTACAGGTCCCATTGGTGCAGAAGCACATATGCCAATGAGGATGCCTTTGAGGATGATATCTAATATGTCGATATGAAACTGAAACGGCATAACGTGTGCAAAATTACAAAAAATATACGATATGGGTAAATTTTCAATCTAAAAGTTTGCAATTTGCAAGTTTTTTGGTAACTTTGCGAGAAGAATTTGTCAAACTTATCATAAATAAAAAACAACATGAATGCACAAACAGAATTGAAGCCATACGTGATTGGCTTGGACTTGGGCGGTACGAACTCCGTGTTTGGTATTGTCGATGCACGTGGTGACATCAAGGCTACAACAGCAATTAAAACGCAAGGCTATGCTACTGTAGAAGGATATGTGGACGCTTGTGTCGAAGCGCTGCAGGTGATTATTGAGCAAGTTGGTGGCATTGAGCAAATCAAGGCGATGGGCATCGGCGCCCCCAATGGTAACTTTTATAATGGAACGATAGAATTTGCTCCTAATCTGCCTTGGGCTCACGATGGTGTCGTGCCTCTGGCAAAGATGTTCAGCGAGCGTCTGGATAATATCCCTGTTGGCCTGACAAACGATGCAAATGCCGCTGCCATTGGCGAGATGACATACGGAGTGGCACGTGGAATGAAGAATTTCATTGTCATCACGTTGGGCACGGGTGTCGGCTCTGGTATTGTCATCAATGGTCAGGTACTTTACGGATGTGATGGTTTTGCTGGTGAACTGGGACATGTCATCATGCGTCGCGAGAACGGACGCAGTTGTGGCTGCGGACGTAATGGCTGCTTGGAGGCATATTGTTCGGCTACAGGTGTGGCTCGTACGGCACGCGAATTGTTGGAGACTACCAACGAACCCTCATTGCTTCGCGAATTAGATCCCGAGAAGATTACGAGTCTTGACGTTTCCATTGCCGCTGGAAAAGGCGACGATTTGGCCAACAAGATTTATCAGTTTACTGGTCATATGCTGGGTGAAGCTTGCGCAGACTTCGCAGCATTCTCTTCTCCCGAGGCATTCATCTTCTTTGGTGGCATGACAAAGGCAGGCGAATTGATTATGAAACCTATCCGTGAGTCCTATGAGGAGCATGTGCTGAAGATTTTCAAAGGCAAGGCACAGTTCCTGGTAAGTGGTCTTGAGGGTTCCAGCGCCGCCGTGCTGGGTGCTTCTGCCATCGGTTGGGAACTATAACCATACTATAATCATTAACAATTAACCATAAAAGAAAAAGCGTATGTTTGATTTTTTGAAAAAACTTACTGGCGGTGAGTCTCCAATGGGGAACACCGATGATATTTGGCAGTATATCAAGTCTGGCGCCTCAAAAGCTGGCCGTGAGACAACGAAGATGGGATTGGAGCTCTTCTATGTGATGAAAGCCCCCACCACTTCTAAGATGAATAAGGTGATTATTGGAAGCGCCTTGGCCTATCAGTTCCTGCCGACAGACTTGCTTTCCACCAAGAATTTCGGTGCGCTGGGCATGGCTGACAACGCCCTTGCGTTGGCTCTTGCCTATAAAAAGGTGAAGGATCAGGTCACTCCTGAGATTTCGGAGAAGGTGAACGCACAACTCAATGAGTGGTTCAAGACTCCGCAGGCAGCTACTCAAACCGCGGCTCCTGAGGCACAGCCCATCACACCTGAGCCACAAGCAACTCCTGAGGCTCCTTCTGCTGAAGTGTAATTAATAACTTATTGTTTTATATTGTTCCGCCGGATAGGGTTTCAATTGGGATCTTATTCGGCGGAATAGTCATGTACCATCTTTCTATAAAGGCTATAGATTCGTGTACGTGAAATAAAACCTGTCAGATGCTCGTTCACGTCTGTCACAGGAAGATAATATGAGCCGGTTTTCTCAAATGTTTTCATCACATCGCCAACAGGATCGTTCACATTTAGGGTTGCGGTTACGGGAGTCATGATTTGGCTGACGTGGAACTTTTGGTACAACTCTGTTCTGAAAATGATATGCCTTATCTTTGTGATGTCGATTTCGCCTAACAGCTTTCCACCATCGTCAACGACGGGGATGAAGTTGGTGTGGCTTTGGCTGATGACATGCACCAGTTTTCCCAATGGCATATCGGGATTAATCGCAATATAGTCTTTTTCAATCACACTCTCCAAGCTCATCAGGGTCAGCACAGAGTGGTCGGTATGGTGCGTGATAAGTTTTCCTTCACGTGCCAAGCGCATAGCGTATATACTATGTGGTTCGAAGATGCTAATGGTGATGACTGCACACACGCTGACGATGATAAGGGGGATGAACAGTTGGTAGCCGCCCGTAATCTCGGCGATGAGGAAGATGCCCGTCAAAGGTGCATGCATCACACCTGCCATCACGCCAGCCATGCCGAGCAATGCGAAATTCTTTTCGGGTATATACACACTTACTTGATGCAGGTTCCACAATCGAGCGAACAGGAATCCGCTGAATGCTCCTATGAATAGTGAGGGTGCGAACGTTCCACCGCATCCGCCTCCGCCATTGGTCGCGGATGTGGCAAAGACCTTTGTGAGCAACACCAATGCAATGTATACCAATAGCAGACGACTGTTGCCGTAGAACAACGAATTGTTCATGATGCTATTCCAGTCGGCTTCTGTCTTTCCGTTCAAAAGGATATTAATGGCCTGATAACCTTCTCCGTAGAGCGAGGGAAAGAAGAAAATCAGTAGGCTCAGCACGATTCCACCCAATGCAAGTTTCCCATATCTGTTGTCTTTCAGTTTGGCGAAGACGCTCTCACAGGCGTTCATCGTCCTGATGAAATAGAGGCTGATGAATCCACAAAACAAACCTAAAAGGATGGTGGCGGGAACACGTTCAATCAGCCATTCGGAGTCGAGGTGAAAAGTGAAGAGAGCATCGCTTCCCACAAAAATATAGGTGAAACAGGTAGCCGTTACACTTGAAGTCAGGATGGGAAGCAAGGATGCCATCGACAAGTCAACCATCAGCACCTCGAGCGTGAACACCAATCCTGCTATCGGAGCCTTGAAGATACCGGCGATAGCTGCCGATGCTCCACAACCGACTAGTAGCATCAGTTGTCTGTTGTCCATCTTGAACAATTGCCCGAGGTTGGAACCGATGGCCGAACCCGTCAGCACGATAGGTGCCTCAGCTCCCACCGATCCTCCAAAACCGATGGTGATGGCCGAAGCGATGACCGACGACCAACAGTTGTGCCCGCGCAAACGGGAGCGTTTGGAAGAGATGGCATAGAGTATACGTGTGATACCGTGAGAGATGTTGTCTTTCACGACATAACGGACGAATAGAGACGTCAAATAGATGCCTATCACGGGGAAAACCAGATAGAGCCAGTTGTAGGAGGTGATGGTGAATCCTTCGGTCAACAGGATTTGTATCTCCCGAATAATCCAGTGGAGGATGAAAGCGGCAACAGAGGCGAAAAAACCGATAAAGAACGCCAAGACGATCGTCATCTGTTTGTCGCTGACGTGTTCGTTGCGCCAACGGATGACTTTGTTCATCAATGTCGGATTCTCTGTCGCTTCCATTCTTTATTTGCGGATGATACTCACTTCGCCGTTCTGCCCTAGTTTGATGATGCTGCTGGGCGTGTGTGGCTTGTGCTCTTGTCTACGTGAAAAGCAGACATAGTCTACGGCATCAATCAGTTCTTGCTTGATATCGCAATAGTTTTGGGCGGCTTCCTCGCCGCTGATATTGGCGCTTGTGCTCACGATGGGCTTCTGGAATCGATAGCAAAGCTCATGTGAGAAAGCCTCTTTTGTTATCCTCATAGCGATACTTCCGTCTTCGGCCACCAAATTCGGGGCCAGATTCACGGCATTGTCAAGTATCACGGTGGTGGGTTTCGTGGCAAGGTCCATGATGTCCCAAGCCACATTGGGAATGTCGCGCACGTAGCGTTGCAGACGTGCATCTGAATCTACCAGGCATATAAGTGCCTTAGAGTCATCTCGTTGCTTGATTTGATAGACTCTGGCCACGGCTTCGGCGTTCGTAGCATCACAGCCGATACCCCAAATGGTGTCGGTGGGGTAGAGGATCACACCACCACGCCTGAGCACCTCCACCGCGTTCCTAATGTCTTCCTCCTGTTTCATGTCTTAGAACACTTGGAACTTGTAGCCGACAGTTAGTGCCAGATATTGGTTGCGGCTCTTGCCAAGGATGCTCTTCCCCTTGTCTGTCTTGGCTAATGGACGTGGTGACCAGTTCCAGCGCAGATCCACAGAGAAGTGATTGTTAAGGGACAATTCGGCTCCGACGGGAAGAACAAACTCAGAACCATGGAGGTTGTCTTTAATATTGCTGGAGTGCCCCATCGTCTCTGACTTGGCATTCAACAGCGTCGAGAAGCCCAGTCCAGAGTAAACTGCCACATTCTTGGTAACGTAATATTTGGCCAGATAGCTTGTGGTGAAGTAATCCAGACGATAGTCGTAGTTGGTGTCATAACCTGAATGGCGGATGTTTGAGCCTCCTTTGTGTGAGAAGAAAGCCTCGAACGCCATCGAGAAATAAGTCCTGAAATAGAGTTCCACACCGAAGCCGCCGGCAGGTCCCCACATGATGTCGCCGCCTTGCTTGGTGATCGTAGCACCAGAGCCGCCAGCCTTGCCGTAGAGAAGCACGTCCATGTAGTCGTATTCGTATGGCTTCTGATGGTAATACTCATAATCATACTCCGTCTGATAGTGTTGCGCAGATGCGTAATTGAAGCCGCAAAATGCCAAAACAACTGCCAAAAAAATCTTTTTCATATTCGAATTTTGTTTATAAACGCTGCAAAGTTACAACTTTTAATCGAAATAGCGCATTCATTCTGCAAAAAAATGGTCGAGATTGTGGAATCCGTTCAAAAAATCTCTCGCCGACATGCGTTTTTTGCCTGCCATCTGTAGTTCGACAATCTCCAGCCATTCGTCGTTGGCGGCAATCATCAAACGTCCTTTCTCTATGCTGATAGCACCTGGCGTGTGGGCGGCTTCAGACTTTTCTGAGATTACGGGCAACCCTGTTTTTGCGGTCTTGTAAATCTTCAACACAATTCCGTCGCCCTTCTCTTCACCTTTTTTATATAGTGTTGTCCAAGAGGCTGGAATAGGGGAGAGACCGCGAACGAAATTGTAAATATTTTTGGCCGTATTATTCCAATCGATTTCACAAGTCTCCTTGAAGATTTTCGGGGCGTGGGGAAGTGTTGCTTCATCGGCCGTAGAAATGAAGTTGTCTTGCGGAATCGAGGCAATATCGCCATCGTTCTCTATGATGGCGTCAACGGTTTCCAAAGCAAGTTCGGCCCCCAGAGCCATCAATCCATCGTAAACGTATTCCACGTCAGCATCATCAGGAATGTCAAATTCTTTCTGCTTAATAATTCGACCGGTATCAATGTCGTGATCCAAGAAGAACGTCGTCACTCCTGTCTTCTTCTCACCGTTGATGATTGCCCAGTTGATGGGCGCTGCACCCCGATAGCGGGGCAGCAGGGCGGCGTGCACGTTGAACGTTCCAAAACTGGGCATTGCCCACACCACTTCGGGCAACATTCGGAAGGCCACCACCACTTGCAAATCAGCGTTCCAAGCGTCAAGTGCCTCCACAAACTGTGGGTCTTTCATCTTCTCGGGTTGAAGCACGGGAAGCCCCTTCTGCAAGGCGTATTCCTTTACTGCTGGAGCCCGCAATACCGACCCATGCCGCCCAACAGGTTTGTCGGGTTGGGTAACTACGCCCACCACATTGTAGCCGCCCTCGACGAGCCTTTTCAGCGTTTCAACGGCAAACTCTGGCGTTCCCATGAACACAATGCGCAAATCTTCTTTCTTCATCGTCCTATTTCGTTCTTCTTTGATGTTCGTTTTCGTTTTGCTTGCAAAGTTACACATTATTCTTTGAATAACCATCCTCATTCCCAAATTCTTTTACCGCTCATTTATCATTTCTTATTTGTTATTTCTCATTTAGGGCGAAGCCCGCACCTATTCTGGTTCTTCCCTTTTTCTCCTTCAGAAAATTGGAAAAAACACCCTCAAAAATGGCTACAGATTTCCAGAAGACTGTTTTGGCTTCATTTTTTAGTGAAAATGGGTTAATTTTGTATCTTACTGATTATCAGTCATTTGTGATTGTCAGAATGGTAAAAGCCTTTCTTTCTGCATTTTCAAAAATGTCAGATGCCATCTCTGAGGCTGTCAGAGATGAACTCTGAGCCCCTCACATGTATGCTCAGAGGCCCTCATAGTAATGCTTTGACGCCTCTAAAGCATAGCTCTGATCGTTCTATGTCTTGTTTTTGAAAAAGTTGGAGGCTGATTTTGCAATCTTCACATAGCAAAATGAGTCTTTTATTTTTCCTAGATTGAAAATTTCTTTTGTAATGATTTTTCATCATTATTTCACCGAACTATAATTTTTGATACGAGCAAAAATTCGGGTTCCTCCATTTTCCAACAACTTTCCCATCTTCCCCCTACTGGGGGGATTGAGGGGGGCTACTGAGGGACTTTTGCGGGCAAATGTCTTATAGGAGTTGACTGGGAGTTGAGGCGGAGCCGAAGCGGAGTTGAGTTGCATTTATCAAGAAGTATACGATGAAAATCACTTCCTTCGTCAAGAAAACCTTTCGGAAGGGAAAATAATTGCTTAATGATTTCATCATTCCAAGATTTTTTTGTACCTTTGCCGCGTTTATTAAGGTAATGCAAGATTATTTGACGAAAATCTGCGGGGCTCTTCTCTCTTAGTCGACACGAGAGCGGGTCCCAAAGGCGGACAATTGGCTGATAATCGTTTCTCTCGCATGACTCCAACAGTATTTCGTTTTCTGGTGGAGGAGGGAAAATTGTCGGTTCAGCCTACGTAATTCCTTCATTCTCATCAGATTATCGTCATTTCTTGCATCACTCTATAAACAACTCGTCAAAAATCGCATTCCTTTTTTCAAATCAAATCATTATGGCGCAACGTTATGGCTAATAGTGATAATAAAATTACTGTCACTTCTCCTTTGCTTCCCAATCTCGATGAATTCCATGAGATGCTGAAGGAGATTTGGGACAGCAAGTGGATAACCAATAATGGTTCATTCCACAAAAAGTTGGAAGCAGCTTTAGCAGATTATCTAAAAGTTCCATATATCAGCCTGTTCACCAATGGTACATTACCGCTACTTACGGCATTACAGGCATTACGTGTAACAGGCGAAGTAATCACCACACCTTATAGCTTTGTGGCCACCACCCACAGCATCTGGTGGAACGGGTGCAAACCCGTATTTGTGGACATAGAGGAGAGCACATGTGGTATTGATCCAGACAAGATAGAAGCAGCAATTACCCCAAAGACTACTGCCGTTATGCCAGTGCATTGCTATGGTAAGCCGGTAAAGATGAAGCGCATTCAAGAGATTGCAGACAAATATGGTCTTAAGGTTATCTATGACGCCGCCCATGCATTCGGTGTAGAGGTAAATGGGAAAAGCGTTCTGAACGCAGGTGATATGAGTACGCTTAGTTTCCATGCCACTAAAGTGTACAACACGTTGGAGGGCGGAGCATTGGTGATGCACGATGAACAAACCAAAAAACGTATTGACTACCTAAAGAACTTTGGTTTTGCTGGAGAAACAGAGGTGGTGGCTCCTGGCATTAATAGTAAGGTGGATGAAGTACGTTCCGCTTACGGCCTGCTCAACCTGAAACAGGTTGATGCAGCTATTGCTAACCGTCAGAAGGTAGCAGAGAAATATCGTGAGGCATTAAGGGGTGTTTCTGGCATTAGGTTCTTTGACGATATGCCTGGTGTACGTCACAACTATAGTTATTTCCCAGTCTTTATTGATGCCGAAAAATACGGGATGATGCGCGATGAACTCTATTTCAAAATGAAAGAACAGGGGGTGCTTGGCCGTCGTTACTTCTACCCGCTCATCAGCACATTCAGCACCTATCGCGGTCTGCCTAGTGCCGCACCGGAAAATCTTCCTGTTGCCACCAAGATGGCCAACGAAGTTATCTGCCTGCCCATGCATCATGCACTGAGTGAGGAAGATATTCAAAGAATATTGAACACAATTATCCGATAATGGCACAAAAGAAATTGATGCTTCTTGGCGGCATCCGCTATTTGTTGCCCGTCATTAGGGCTGCCCACGAACAGGGATATTATGTCATCACGGCAGACTATATTCCTGATAACATAGCGCATAAATACAGTGACGAGTACGTCAACGTCAGTATTATTGACAAAGAGGCCGTTCTGAAAGTTGCACAGGAAAAACAAATTGACGGAATCATGTCGTTTGGTGTTGACCCGGGAGTGGTTTCAGCTTCTTATGTTCAAAACAAGATGGGCCTACCTTCGTTTGGCCCGTTTGAATCTGTGGAAATCCTCCAAAACAAAGATAAATTTAGGAATTTTTTGACCATAAACGGATTCAATGTCCCTAAGGCTAAAGGTTTTTCCTCAATAGAAGATGCCATGAGTGAAATATACTGGTTTCCATGGCCATGTATTGTGAAACCTACTGATTCCGCAGGTAGCAAGGGCGTAACTCGTGTAAACAGGCCCGAAGATTTACGCTCTGCTTTGGAATATGCTTTCGACCATTCTATTAGCGGTCACGTCATTGTTGAAGAATTTCTAGACAAAAAAGGATGCTCATCCGACACCGATAGCTATGCACAAGACGGCATCTTAAAATTTGTTTCTTACTCCGCACAACGTTTTGACGCAAACGCCACGAATCCATATACCCCGGCAGCCTATTCCTGGCCCTCCACTTTTACAAAAGAAGAAGAAGACTATCTCACTTCTGAAATTCAGCGGCTTATCACGCTTCTCCATTTGAATACTGCAGTATTCAACATTGAGGTACGTGTTAGCACCAGCGGAATGCCATATATCATGGAATTAACTCCACGTGGAGGTGGCAACCGATTATGCGAGATGCTACGTTACGCCACTGGCGTTGATATGATAACCGCAATTACGCGTGCTATTGTTGGAGATGAACCTGCTCCCATCGAACAAAAACCCTATAATGGTAATTGGGCAGAAATAATCCTACACGCGGAAAAAGGCGGTATTTACCAAGGTATCCAGATTGATCAGAATCTTCCAGCAGAGATTGTTGAAAAAGACTTATGGGTTAAGGAAGGAGATTCTGTACATAGTTTTGAGGGGGCTAATGACGCTATAGGAACATTAGTCCTACGCTTTGATAATGCTGAAAATTTGGAAAAGGCATTACTTAATCAAAATGAATGGCTGAAAGTTGTCGTAAAATGATAGATATAGGTAGCATATTTCCGATTTATAAGGATAATCTGACAAAAGAACAAAGAGAACTCCGACCTACAGGAAAGATTCTATATTCATTATGCAGGGAGGCCCTTTTGGATGTTGCAAGGTCTTTATCTTCAACCAACAAAGTAGTCCTTTTACCTGCATATACCTGTGATACCGTTTACTTACCATTTAAGCAAGAAGGATGGAAGTGTATTTATTATTCCATCAACAAAAATTTACGAATTAATATCCCTTCATTAAAAGAACAATTTGATAATAGCCATCCTACGCTTATCATTGCTCACCCCTATTATGGTTCAGAGTTAAGCCATGAAGAAGTCGAAGCCCTTAAAGAGTTAAAAAACTCAGGGTCCCGGATACTCATCGATAACACTCAATGCATATTCTCCGACTCACATTTGGATTTTGTGGATTTCTACGTTGGTAGTTACCGTAAATGGTTCCCTATACCTGATGGTGGATATTTGGAATGTAAAGAAGATAATATACCTGCTCCTAATGAAGAAAACATGACATTCGTCTCATTGCAGACTGTAGCCATGTATTTACGAGGTGAATATTTTGAAACTTCGTGCGAAGAGGTCAAACAGTTGTCCATTCAAATGAACAAGGCAGCCGAATTACATGCTGTAGGAATCATAGAACCACATGCTATGTCTTCCTTCTCTACGAACACATTGAATAGCCAGGATTTTGATAGCAACAAGAGAGCAAGATTCCAAAACTATCTTTTTCTTTATAACAATCTTCATCTGGACTTGATAGAGTATGCCATTCAAAATATTGAAGATGTAACTTCTGCTCCTCTTTATTTTCCTATATATATAAAAGATAGAACTAAACTCCAAAGATATCTTGCACAATATCATATTTATCTCCCAATAATATGGCCTGTAGATGACGAAGAAATCTTGATAGACAAAACTGTCAGGGAGATATACCAAAAAATTCTATGTATCCCCGTTGACCAGCGATATGACATTGAGGATATGGAGAGAATTGTTTTATTAATAGAAAAATTTGCCAATGAAGAAAATTGCAGTCCTAGGTGCTAATGAACCTTCTCTATCTTTTTATAGGCAGGCAAAAGCACTTGGATACCATATCATAGGAATAGCATGGGCAGAAGGTGCCGTCTGTAAAAAATACTGTGACCGCTTCTATCCTATCTCCTTCACTGAAAAGGACGAAGTCCTGAAAATTTGCCAACAAGAAAAGATTGACGGTATAACCTCTTTCTCTTTAGAGTCTGCCTTACCTACAGTCATATATGTAGCTCAACATTTGGGGTTGGTAAGCAATGGATACGAATGTATAAAAATGACTGAAAACAAATTTGCGCAGCGTGAGGCTTTTCGTGATGCGGGACTTAACGTCCCCTTCTTCCAAAGAGTAAAGGATGTCGATAGCGTAGAGATTGAAAAATTCCGGTTTCCCATCATAGTAAAGCCTGTTGACAGTGGTGGTAGTCAGGGTATCACAAAACTCGAGAACAAAGAGGGCATAAAAGAAGCATTAGATTATGCCATTGAACACTCTAGAACCAGAGAGGCTATCATTGAGGAGTTTATTGAAGGAAGAGAGTTCAGCGTTGAGTATCTCAGTTGCAAAGGAAAACACTATAACCTACAGATAACGGATAAAGTCACCAGTGGTGCTCCCCATTTCATCGAAGTGAGTCATCATCAGCCTGCAGACCTATCTGAAACTCAAAGAACAGAGATCAAGAAAGTCGTAGAGAAAGGGCTGACCGCTCTTAAAATAGAAAACTCCCCTAGTCATACGGAGATAAAGATGACCGCCCAAGGAGAATTATATATTATAGAGATAGGCGCTCGTATGGGAGGCGACAACATCACATCTGACCTCGTTCGCCTTTCAACGGGTTATGACATGGTCAAAGGCTGTATTGATTTGGCATGTGGTGATTTTACGAAGCCAGTCCTGACAAAGCAGATGTTTTCAGGAGTCTATTTCTACAGCAGATTGGCTCCCCATATTGGTGAGATTATTAAGAACCATACGCGTTTTCCCGAAATCGTAGAATGGGAGTTGCAAGACGGGCCTCTTCCAGAAGCCAACAGCAATGCAGACCGAAAGGGATATTTTTTATATCAGAGCAAGGAAGGAAAATTCACGATATACACAGAATAATGGAAAAAACAGTTTTTTTTAGAGCATTTGAAGAGGAAGATATTGATGCCATCTATCAATGGAAGAATGATGATGAACTCAATAAGTTAACCGTTGGGCTTAATCGTAAAGTTTGCAGAGATGATGTGGCCAAATGGGTACGTTCCAAAATGCCCCATAACCCATATGAAGTCTTTTGGGCCATTTGTACTAATGATGAAACTAAGAAGATCATTGGTTATGCGCAACTCACAGAAATCCATTTCATCAACAGTTCAGCCAATTTCTCTGGTATCATGATTGGTGATAGAAATTATCAGGATGGGTTCGCTTGGTTGGAGACTTATCTTTTCATCATGGAATATGCTTTTGAGCGTTTGGGCCTTAACCGACTGTATGGTTCGTCAATCATTGGGCATAAAGATAGTAATAATATTGGCAGGCTGCTATTATGGACTCGAGAAGGTATCATGCGGCAGGCTGTTTACAAAAATGGGTGTTTTTATGACGAATCTATTGGTTCAATTCTAAGAGCAGAGTATTTCGATAATAAATCAAAAGGACTTTATGAATTGAAAGCAATACTTAAAAGGATGCGGGAATTAAAGAAAAACAAATAGTTAAATTAACAATTTTGAAGTATGAAAACATTAGAAGAATTTGTAGCTCTTTTTGCAGAGCAATTTGATGAAACTGACGCAAATCAGATTAGTGCAACAACCGCATTCCATGAGTTAGACGAGTGGTCGTCACTCATCGGTTTGTCAGTTATTGCTATGGTTGATGAGGAATTCGACATTGCTCTTAAGGGTGATGATGTCAAGAATGCTGTGACAGTTGAAGATTTGTACAACAAAGTAATTGCAAAACTTTAATGGCATTCCTTGAATTCAAGAACGTTAGGATCGCTGGCATAAGTGCTGGCGTTCCTAAACGTGTAATCAATAATCTTGAGATGAAAAATATCTCAAAAGATTATGATGCTACTGCATTTGTAGAGACTACTGGGGTCAGAGAGCGTCGTATTGATGACCGCTTTACCACTTCAGACCTCTGCTGTGCTGCTGCAGAAAAACTCATCTTTGACTTACAGTGGAAAAAAGAGGATATTGACGGTATTGTTTTTGTATCCCAAACAACAGACTATTATCTTCCAGCAACAGCATGTATAGTTCAGGACAGACTTGGGCTATCGAAGGAATGCTATGCTGAAGATATCGTACTAGGATGCTCTGGTTGGGTATATGGACTATCAAATGCAGTTGCCTTGATGGCTAATGGAGGACTGAAAAAGGTTCTTCTGATGGCAGGTGATGCAAAACGTCATACAGAAACCGATGATCCTTTGTTCGGACATGCCGGTACTGTAACTGCTCTTGAATACAAAGAAGGCAGCAATGGTTTCAAATTTCATTTCGGAACAGACGGAAGCGGCTTTGATGCTATTATTATCCCTGATGGTGGTTCTAGGAATGTAGTTACTGCCGATTCTTTTATTAAAGAAGAAATTGAAGGAAAGACATACAATCGTCTTCAGACTCGCATGAAGGGTATGGACGTATTTTCTTTTGGCATTTCTACTGCACCAAAGTCAATTAAGAAATTGGCAGAACATTTTAGTTTTGACTATCTTAACAATGACTACTTCATCTTTCATCAGGCAAATATGAAGATGAATAATTTGATAGTCAAGAAATTGAAACTGCCAACAGAGAAAGTCCCTTCATGTATGTATCGTTTTGGTAACACATCATCTGCATCCATTCCACTAACTATCGTTGGTGAGTTAAAGGGTAAATTTGAGACAAAACTAACGAAATTCATTTGTTGTGGATTTGGTGTAGGACTCTCTTGGGGTACAGTATCTTTTGAAACTAAAAATATCTTTGTCTCAGACCTTGTAGAGGTGTGCGAAGAAGAAGTTGATAACAAATATGTCGTATAATCCATTTTCATTAGAAGGTAAAACCGTATTAGTGACTGGAGCTTCATCTGGTATTGGAAAAGCTACGGCTATTGCGTGCTCAAAAATGGGCGCATCTGTAATTGTTACAGGTAGGAATAAGGAGCGTTTACAACAAACTTTTGATGAAATGCTTCCTAATGATGGACATGAACAAATCTGTGCTGATTTAGTGACAATGGAAGGCATTGCAGAATTACTGAATTCTATAGAGAAATTAGACGGTTTGGTTCTCTGCGCAGGTAAAGGATTAACGCTGCCGTTGCAGTTTGCATCTCGGGATAAATTTAACGATATCTTTGAGATTAATTTCTTTGCGCCTGTTGAGTTACTTAGACAATTATACAAGAAGAAATTATTGAATAAAGAAGCTTCTGTGGTTTTTGTCTCTTCTATTGGTGGAGTGCGTAGGACTCTTCCTGGGAACTCTATTTATGGCGCATCAAAGAGTGCTTTTAACTCTATTATGAAATATTCGGCTCGTGAATTTGCCCAACGCCAAATAAGGGTTAATAGTGTTTGTCCAGGTATGGTAGAAACCCCATTAATACATGGAGGTACTCTAACTTCTGAAGATTTCAAGAAAGACATGGAGCAATACCCTTTAAAGCGCTATGGAAAACCTTCAGATATAGCCAACGGGATCTTGTATCTTCTTTCAGATGCTTCATCATGGATGACAGGCCAGTCACTTGTTATTGATGGTGGGTGTACTTTATAGAATGGTATGGCAACTTTATCTATAAACAATGTATCCATTTGTGGTATTTCTGCTTGTGTGCCTTCTTATGTAGAAGAAAATATCACTCTGCCTGTTTTTGCTGAAGGTGAGGCCGTTCGTGTAATGGCCCAGACAGGTATAGAGCGAAAGCATAAGGTGAACAATACAGGAATAACGGCATCTGATTTGTGCGAGCGTGCTTTTAAAGCATTAATTGAAAAGCTTGGCTGGGAACTCGAATCCATAGGTTTATTAGGTTTTGTCACATTGACTCCTGACTATCTGGAGCCACCGACTGCATGTGTGATGCACGGCAGACTTGGGCTTCCAGAGTCATGTATGACCCTTGATCTCACTCAGGGGTGCCCTGGGTGGATTAATGGCATGGCCACGATGTCTGCTTTACTCAGTAATGGTGGTATTAAGCGTGCCATTTTGCTGAATGGTGATACCGCTTCACAAATGCGGTCTCCTTTCGACAAAGAATCATTACCATTATTTGGTGATGCAGGTGTTGCAACCGCTTTAGAATTTGATGAGACGGCTACCCCTATGGAATTCGACTTTGGTTCGCGTGGTAAAGACTTTGAAGCCATTATGCGCCCTGCTGGTGGTTTCCGTAATCCTGTTAGTGAAGAGTCCCTTGTTTTCAAGCAGTATGGCGAGCATGTTAAAAGACGCGATATAGATGCAGTTATGGACGGTATGAGTGTTTTCTCTTTTGGAATATCGACAGCTCCAAAATCTGTGTTGTCTCTATGCGAACGTTTTAATATTGACCTTTGCAATATTGACTATTTCATCATGCATCAGGCAAACCAATATCTAAATGAGAAGATAAGGAAGAAACTAAAGATCCCTGCAGAAAAAACGCCCTACAGCCTAAAAGATTACGGTAATACAAGTGGAGCTTCTATCCCTTTAACAATTGTAACCCAGTGTAACAAGGCTTTTTCAAGTCAAAAATTAGAAAACGTGGCATGTGCATTTGGCGTTGGCTTGGCATGGGGATCCATGCATTTTAAGACAGACCGTATCGTCTGTCCTGAAGTTGTTTTTTACTAAAATGAAGCATTTATGAATAAGACTCGTTATAATAAGGTATTTTGTGAAAAACTGCAGGTAAAAGAAAATGAGTTGGAATCTTTGGCTATCAAGGAAACTCCATTATGGGACTCTGTTGGTCACATGACCCTCATCGCTGCTCTGGAAGAAGAATTTGACATTTTTTTGGAACCTGATGATATGATGGCTCTCACTACTTACAAAAAGGGCTTTGAGATATTAGGAAAATATGGTGTTACTTTTGAGTAACAAAAACAATGAACAGGCTTTTCGATTTCACGCAATTTGCCGATCATACGGCTCTTATTGAAGAATCCGGGAAAGAGTTTTCGTATAGTCAGTTACAGACTATTGCTGATGGGATAGCAAAGAACATGAGACCTAAAAGTTTGGTGTTCTGTCTTTGTTCTAATACTGTTCCTTCCATTGCTGGTTACGTTTCTTTTATTCAAAATGGCTTCCCTGTCCTATTGCTTGATGCCAAAAAAAATGACGATTTGCTTCAACGCTTATTGGAAATCTATTCTCCAAACTATATCTGGAGGCCAACAGCATCTGCCCAAGGAAAGTCTTTATATGCTTATGATAACTACTCATTATACGCTTATTCAGAAGATAATGTGCCTGTGCATCCCGACTTAAGTTTACTCCTTACAACATCTGGAAGTACGGGAAGTCCAAAACTTGTTCGTCTTACAGAAAACAATATTACGAGCAATGCTGAGTCCATCATTGAATACCTTGGTATAACACCTCAAGAAAGAGCCGTCACCTCATTGCCAATGTTCTATTCTTTTGGGATGTCTGTGGTCAATAGTCACCTGCATTGCGGGGCAACGTTGTTGTTGAGTGATAAAACTGTCATGCAAGGTGAATTCTGGAAGTTTGTCAAAGAACAAAAGGCAACTTCTATCGCAGGTGTACCATATACTTATGAAATGCTACGCCGTCTGCGTTTCTTCCGCATGGATTTGCCCCACTTAAAAACGATGATACAAGCAGGCGGAAAACTCAACGCCGACATTGTTAAAGAATATGCAGAAAATGCCCAAAAGGCTGGAAAGCGTTTCTTTGTCATGTATGGGCAGACCGAAGCTGGACCTCGAATTAGTTACCTCCCATTCAATATTGCTGAGCAAAAGCCATCAAGTATAGGCATGGCTGTACCTGGAGGTAAATTATCTATCTACGATTCTAATGGAGTTTCCATATCGGAACCTGATGTTGATGGCGAGTTGATCTACGAGGGGCCGAATGTCTGCATGGGCTATGCTGAGTCGAAAGAAGATTTAGCTAAGGGAGATGAAAATCACGGTATATTACATACGGGTGATGTAGCCCGATTTGATAAAGATGGCTTCTTCTATATCACAGGCCGTTTGAAACGTTTTGTTAAGATATGGGGGAACAGGTGCAATTTGGATTCTATAGAACAGCTTTTAAAGCCAATATGTCCAGATTGTGCATGTATAGGCGATGATGACAAGATCCAAGTTTTTATTTCAGAAAAGAATTTATCACCTGATAAGGTTTTACAATATCTTTCAGAAAAAACGGGGCTTAACCATTTGGCTTTTAGTATCCGGTTTGTTGAGAATCTTCCCCGTTCAAAATCAGGGAAAATTCAATATTCTGCCCTATCAAAGCTTTAAGACGTATTATTATGTTCAACTTATATAATTTTATATCAGATAGCGTTACGAAACGTCCTGTCAGTATGTTTGCTGCAGATATTGAAGCAAATAAAAAGACTCTAATAAGTGACATCAAGGGTAAGAAAGTGTGTGTCATAGGTGGTGCTGGTTCCATAGGCTCCTCCTTCATCAAGGCCATTTTGCGATTTGAGCCAAAAAGCGTAGTGGTGGTTGACCTCAATGAGAACGGGCTAGCAGAACTGGTCCGTGATGTACGAAGTACCGACGGCCTTTATGTTCCTGATGAGTTCCGCTGTTATACGCTGAACTTTGCAGACCCTATCTTTGAACGCATATTCCGCGAAGAGAAAGGGTTTGACATCGTAGCAAACTTCTCTGCTCATAAGCATGTACGTTCGGAGAAAGACCGTTACAGCGTGCAGGCCCTGATTGAGAACAACGACATCAAGGCCAAGAAACTGATGGATTTGCTGACTGTTTATCCGCCCAAGCATTTCTTCTGTGTCTCTACAGACAAAGCAGCCAACCCCGTAAATATCATGGGAGCCTCGAAACGCATTATGGAAGACCTGGTGATGGCCTACAACAAATATTTCAAGGTCACCACCGCCCGTTTTGCCAATGTCGCTTTCAGTAATGGTTCCCTACCCGATGGTTGGATTCATCGCATTCAGAAACAACAACCCCTTGCAGCACCCTCTGATGTCAAACGTTATTTTGTCTCTCCTGAAGAGAGTGGGCAGATTTGTATGTTGGCCTGCATCCTTGGTAAACCCGGAGAAGTTTTCTTCCCAAAACTTGGTGAAGACCAGATGCTCACCTTCTCATCCATCTGTGATGATTTCATCAAGGCAAACGGATTTGAGAAGGATTTGTGTCAGTCAGACGAAGAAGCCAAACACAAAGCTGCTGCTCTTACTCTTGAAACTTGGAACTTGAAACTTGAAACTCCAAAGTACCCTGTCGTGTACTTTGGTTCCGACACCACGGGGGAGAAGGCTTACGAAGAATTCTATGTTCCTGGCGAGAAGATAGACATGCAACGTTTCCAATCCCTTGGAGTAGTTGAGCAAACCACTCGTCATAACATGGATGAGGTGAACAGTTTCTTTGACAAACTGGAAGACATATTTGCCAAAGAAGACTTTACCAAGTCTCAAGTGGTAGAAGCCATCAAAGAGTTTATTCCTAACTTCGAGCATGAGGAGAAAGGGAAGAATTTGGATCAAAAAATGTAATTCCTATTTACTAACATTTAATGACGCAAAGACAGGAGTTGCGACTGTATGTATAAAAGGAAACATCCTTCACCAGAAGCGAAAATGCTATTATTTGATTAAATCATCTAGCTTATTCAAAACAAAATGGTTAAAGTCAATGAGATTATTTGAAGACATAAAAAATAAATACCACTTTCAATGGTCTGATGCGCTGATTGGGTTATCTATCATTCTTCTCTCTTTTTCCTATGAAGAGATGATATTGCACAAACCAACTTTCATTTCCAAATCGATGATAATATACGGGTTGTGTGTCATGTTTCTTTTACCTATTACAAGAAAATGGAGAAAAGACAAAACAAATAAAAGGCTACGCTGGTTTGTTACAATCTTTGCTATCTGTTATTCTTTATCACTTACCATTGGCTGGAGCATTCACTCTACTCAATCTTTGGATTTGTGTATAGGTAATTTTAAGGTTTTCTTATTATGCCTGATAAGAATTACGGTTTACAGTCTTGCTACATATGGAATTGTTTCTGGAATTATTGTGAAAATAGATAGTACAAACATAACTATAAACAGTTCTGACAAAAGATTTCCGCTTTCGCCTATTCTTTTATTTTGCATATTCTTTCTGTCACGTATCCCATACCTCATACTCTGCTATCCATGTATTTTCGATTATGATAGTGCTGCTTCTCTTAGCAGTTTCAGTCCTCAAAGAGTTTTATACAATCACCATCCATTTTTTACTTCTTTATTACAAAAGGGAGCATTTGAGTTTGGACAGTATCTTGGGGATCCTTCGTTGGGCTTTATGTTCCTTTCCCTTTTCTTTATTACAGTAACTTCATTAGGAGGAGTATATATTTTCCGAGTTCTCCAACGATTTAAAATACGCAATAACTTCTTATGGTTTTTTATTATCGTTTATGCATTATTCCCACTCTATTCCTTCTTGACCATCTATAATACCAAAGACGGTATTTTTTCATACTCTGTCCTATTTTTAATGACTGCTCTTATAGATTTACAAGGGCAAACTAATATGAAAAAGAGACCAAGTTGGTATATTTGGGCGATTCTTGGTATCACGTCACTAATGATGTGCCTATCCAGGCATCAAGGGATATATTTCATCATTTGCCAATTCTTTGTTGTTCTTTTTTTATACAGAGAATATTGGAAAAATCTTCTTGCAAGTTATTTGCCACCTATCGCGTTTTACTTTGTGTTCACCTATATCTTGTTACCTTTATGGCAAGTAGAAAAAGGAGGTAAACAAGAAATCATCGGTAATCTTTTTCAACAAGTTGCGTTATGTATTATCAAACATCCACAAGACATAACAGAGAAGGAACAAAAGGCTATTTCTAATATTTTAAATATTCCGCTTGATTCTATTCCATATCAATTTAAATATAATATAACAGATCCTATCAAATTCCATTACCGATATATTCCTTTAAGAAAATGGAATCAGCGAATTCACTTTAATAAAGAGGACGAGTATCAGGCGTTAACAGCCTTTCTCAAATCATGGTGGTCTATCACGACTAGACATCCCATTACTGCACTAACAGCAAGTCTCTGTGTTGGCGAAGGGTTTTTCTACAATTTTGGAAAACCTATTTTCTCAACAGATTCTTGGTGGAACAAATGCCCCTATTGGTTACCAGAATACCATTTCTATCACCATGAGAGCTTCCAACAGCCGGTTATGAGTATTTTTAATTTTATGGCAAGAAAACCTTTTACTGAATTATTTGCAGCATTGTCCTATTATTCTTGGTATTTTCTTTTAGTGGTCTTAATACTGGTTTACAGAAGAGATTTTAAAGGTCTTGCCATATTCTTGCCATGCATCTTAACAATGGTACTTTTTGTCATATGCCCAGTTGTGACTTTCAGATATGTAGCACCAATCATTATAAGCATTCCCATTGCATTCATTTATTGTCTTAGTCATTTAACTTACAGAAAGCATGAATAAAATCGCCGTTTTAATACCTTGCTATAATGAAAGCAAGACCATAGAAAAAGTAGTTAAGGATTGGAAAAACGTCCTTCCAGATGCAGACATCTATGTCTATGACAATAATTCAACTGACGGGACAGATAAGATAGCTTCCGATGCAGGTGCTATTGTAAGATACGAATACCGTCAAGGCAAGGGTAATGTCATCCGTTCTATGTTCCGAGATATAGAAGCCGATTGCTATATTATGATTGACGGTGATGACACTTATCCTGCTCAACATGCCCCAGAGATGTGTAATCTGGTTCTTAAAAAAGGTGTTGATATGGTAATAGGAGACCGACTTTCATCTACCTATTTTGAAGAAAACAAGAGACCGTTTCATAACTTAGGCAACACGATGGTACGCGGACTTATCAACCATTTATTTAATAGCAATGTGAAAGATATAATGACGGGCTATAGGGCTTTCAGTAACTCTTTCGTTAAACATTTTCCAGTTCTCTCCAAAGGTTTTGAGATTGAGACAGAAATGACTATCCATGCTCTTGATAAAAATTTCCTCATCCAAGAGGTTCCAGTTAAATACAGAGACAGACCAGAAGGTAGTGTTTCTAAATTGAACACCTACAGTGATGGTTTTAAAGTCCTAATGACCATAGCCCGTCTATTTAGGGATTACAAGCCCTTTACGTTCTTTACTTCCATATTTTTCATTTTAGAGATTATTGCTTTTATTTTAATGATTCCCGTCTTTACAGAATACTTTAAAAGCGGACTTGTTCCAAGGTTTCCAACCTTAATAGTGTCAGGCGTTATTGCAGTCATAGGAGTTCTATTCTATTTCTGTGGGGTTATACTTGATGTGGTCGTCAAAAAACATCGTCAGTTGTTCGAAATCCTTATGAATAAATGATTGGTATCATCAAGAAAGACTGGAACAATCCTAACGCTCAAGAATTTATCAGGTTTTGTGTAGTTGGTGTTTTATGCACAATTATAGATGCTGCAATATTTTATATTGTGAGGACATTCGCTTCCTACCCAATAGCTCTTATTGCTGGCTATTGTCTGAGTCTTGGAGTGAATTATTTGTTAACCATCTACTGGACTTTTAGTGCTAAACCCTCTGTATCCAATGCTGTAGGCGTAATATCAGCACACTTGTTCAATCTATTCATTGTACGTATGGGGCTGATGTGTCTCTTTACTGACATTATGGGCATCAACGACCGTATATCCTATATCCCAACATTGATAATCAGCGCCATAACAAACTTCATCATCCTGAAATTTATTATTTACAAGTTAAAATAAAAAAGGCTATTAGCCAAAGTAAACATAAATATTATGGCATACAAAATTCCTTTATTTAATCTTAATTTTGACGAACGTGAGGCACAGGCTGCCTATGACACCATCAAATCGGGCTGGATTTCAACGGGCCCGAAGAATACTGAATTGGAACAGATGTTCAAAGATATGTGGAACGTGAAGTTTGCTGTCAGTATGACAAACTGTACGAGCGCTCTTCATGTCTGTTGCATGGTTTGCGGTTTTGGGCCAGGCGATGAGGTAATCTGTCCGTCGCTCACCTTTGCAGCATCAGCTAACTGTATTCGTTATGTAGGTGCAACACCTGTTTTTGCAGATATTATTGGACCAGAGCACATTAATATAGATCCCAAAGACATTGAGAGAAAGATAACCTCCCGCACCAAAGGCATAGTGGTAGTTCATATGGCCGGTTTTCCTGCAAGAATGGACGAGATAATGGCTATTGCCAAGAAGCATAACCTCAAAGTCGTAGAAGATGCTTGCCACGGACCATTGTCGGAATATAAGGGCAAGAAACTCGGCACGATAGGTGATTGTGCTGCCTTCAGTTTCTTCTCTAATAAAAACATTTCTACAGGTGAGGGTGGTATGTTTATCACTAACAACGAGGATATGGAGAAGAAGGCCCGTCTGATTCGTTCTCACGGAATGACAACTATGTCGTATCAGCGTGCAAGTGGTCATGCTACTTCATATGACATTATTGGTCTTGGCTATAATTTCCGAATGGACGATATCCGTGCATCTATCGCCATCGAACAGCTGAAAAAGCTGCCTGGAGATTTGCAGACCCGAGTTAAAGTCCGCAAGCAATATGTTGACCGTCTGAGTAAATTGGAAGGCGTTGCCGTTCCTTTTGCTGACAACACTGAATTTGTCAGCAATTACATCTTCCCTATTGTCTTGCTTAACAGTACCAAGGAACGTCGCGATAAGATTCGCGAATATATTCATGCTGCAGGCGTTCAGACATCAGTTCACTATCCGGCAGTTCACAAATTCTCTACTTTTGCTGGCCTTGGTGCTGTGTTGCCACAAACAGAGTATGTGACAGACAACGAAATCACGTTACCTATGTATGCCGCACTGACTGAGGAACAGGTGAACTTCATCTGCGATACGTTTGAAAAGGCCGTCAAAGAAATAAAGTAATGTATCAAAATAAGAAAGCAGTCCTCATTTTTGGTGTAGGTCCACTTCAGAAATCTATTATAGAAAGGTCCAAGAAGATGGGGCTATACACTGTTGGCATTGATCCTGCCGAAGATGCTGCATGCCGGAATGTGGTCGATGCTTTTGAAATTGTTGGAGGTCAAGACTATGACGGCACATGTGCCGTTGTGGAAAAGTATGGCATTGATGCTATCGTAACCGCAGCTACAGATAAACCCCTTGTGATGATGGCGCGTGTAGCAGAAAAGTACCGCTTTCCGTTCTTCTCAGTAGATACGGCCCGTTGGAGCACAGACAAGTTCCAAATGAAGCAGCGATTCATTGAAGGCGGTGTACCTTGTGCCAAAGGTCGTTTGGTGAAGTCCGTGAGTGAGGTGGGGGACTTTGAGTATCCTGTCATTATTAAGCCTAGGGACAATTCCGGTAGCCGTGGTGTGAAACTCTGCCGCAGTAAAGCAGAATTGGAAGCATCTATGAGCGAAGCCTTTGAGGTCTCAAAGCTTGATACGATTCTCGTTGAAGAATTCATTGAAGGTCCTGAATTTAGCATCGAAGGGCTTCACCATGATGGTATAAACGAAGTTATTCAGTTCACGGAAAAGAAAACCACCGAGTTTCCGTACAATGTAGAGTTAGGCCATATCCAACCAGCCAATATCTCCGAGGAAAACAAACTGAAAATCCGAGAGATTGTCTCAAAGATTGGCACTGCCCTCCACTTCGAGAATTGCCCTTCACATACGGAGTTAAAGATTAACGACCGAGGCATCTTCGTCATCGAAACCAGTCCTCGCCTTGGAGGTGACTATATCACATCTACACTGACTCCACTCTCAACTGGTGTGAATCTCGAAGATGAACTGTTGAAGATTTCTTTAGCGGAAAGCATAAATCCTCAGCCTAAGCAAGTCCAGTATGCTGGCGTCCGTTTCTTTGCTTTCGAAGAAGGAATTATCATCAAGCATACTCCTGATGTAGATTTTGTAAAGAACTGGCCCCACGTGGTTGATTTCTCATTTTCATTAAAAGAAGGTGATAAGGTCAATCGTATTACTTCTAGCTTAAATCGCTATGGACAGCTAATTCTTCAGGCTGGTAATAGAGATGCCATCGAAGAGGCATTTGATAAATATGAGAAAGCCATAATGGAAAAGAGTCTGATTGATTGAAATGGAGAAAAAGATATTAGCTATTATAGGAGCAGGTGAAGGTGCTATCCCCATTTTTTCCAAGGCGAAAGAGATGGGCGTCAAGACACTTGCCTTTGCCAGAAACGATTCTGTAGCAAAAGACATGGTTGACATTTTTATCGAAGAAAACTCTTTCGATATTGATTTCATGGTAAGCAAATGCAGAGAGTATAATGTTAATGGCATAATGCCTTCCAGTGAATTATCGACTGAAGTGGCTGCAAAGGTCGCACATGAATTGGGACTTCCTGGAAACGATGTTGAGCAAGGGTTTGCAGGAAAAAATAAGTATATTATGCGTACTAGGGTAGCTCATCTCCAATCTGTCAAACAACCTAAGTTCTCGCTATACGATGAACGCGAGACTTATACTTCATTTCCTGTTGTAGTTAAGTCGGTAGATTCATGTGGTAAAAGAGGCATTAGCATTGCAAACAATAAAACAGATTTTGATAAAGCTATTCACGAGTCGCAGCAGATATCGTCAGATGGGACAGCCCTCATTGAGGAATATCTTGAAGGAGGGCAGGAGTATTCAATAGAATGCTTATCAAACGGGAAAGGCCAGCATTATGTAATACAATACACTGAAAAAGAGTCTGCAGGTCCGCCGCATTTTGTTGAACTTGCTCACCATCAGCCAGCAAATCTGTCAGATGAGATGAAGCATAAGATTGACAAGGCTACTTGGGATATTTTGGAGGTATTAGGGCTTAATTGTGGGATGGCTCATCTGGAAATTAAGATTATCGATAATGACATATACTTTATTGAAGTAGGCGCACGTGGTGGTGGTGGCCATATCTCTGATATCCTTACTCCATTAAGCACAGGTTTCGATTATTACAGGGCTGCGATAGAGTGTTCCATAGGGATGTATAATCATAAACAAATAACCAGCAAGTTATATACTGGATTATATTACCATTGTAAACAAAATGCGCATTATAAATTATTGTTTGATAGTGCGAAGTCTGCATCATGGTGTGTGCAAAACACCGTTGTTAATGCTGATTTTGGGAATGCTTCATGTAATGTAGAAGCGATGAAATCGGGATATATCATCTATTGCTCAGACCATAAAATCGGCTTAAAGGATTGTAAGAATATGTTCCATGCTCAGTTGCTCAATCATCATCCTAATGCAAAGGTGCTGATACAAAAGCATTGCCAGGATATCAATAATGATTTAGGTAAGGAAAAGTTTGAAGAATGGTTCAAAAAAATAGTTAATACAGGCAATGTGATAGCGATTATTGATAGAGATAGGATTATAGCATTTGCATTGTTGTATTGCAACCATAAAGATACATTAGATGCATACCTCTGTAATGTATATGTCTTAGAGCCTTATAGAGGAATAGGTTTATCTGTGTTATTGTTGGAGAAGGCTGTGGATGTATGTAAGGAGAATGGCTTCAAATCTATCTCTTTGCACGTCGATAAAGATAATTATAAAGCTATTCATGTTTATGAAAAATATGGTTTCAAAAAGTGTAATGATGAAACAATAGGAGATAGCCGGCTTTCAATGCGATTACTTATAAAATGAATAATATGAGGAATACGATAGATAATAGAATCATCAGCTTGGCTGCAACATTGCTCGATGCAATGAAGCAGATGGATGAAGTAAAGGTGAAGATTCTCCTTGTGTTCAACGGTGAACATTTCGAGGGTCTTATCACTATTGGCGACATTCAGCGTGCAATTATCAAAAACAGTTCTTTAAAAGAGCCTGTCAGTCGTATTCTGAACAAGAATAAAATCTACGGTTATATAAATGAGTCTGAGGATAGTATCAAGGACAAGATGCGGAGGATGCGTGCAGAAGTAATGCCCATTCTGGATGAACAAGGTGAGTTGGTGGACGTCTGGTTCTGGAGTGACCTCTTCAATAAGTCAGAATTTGTCGAACGTGAGAAGATTAACCTGCCAGTGGTTATTATGGCTGGTGGCAAAGGCACTCGTTTAAAGCCCCTGACGAATGTCATTCCTAAGCCTTTGATACCTATTGGCGACAAAACTATTCTCGAAGAGATTATGAATCAGTTCGAGACGATTGGATGCCAGAAGTTTTACATGTCAATTAATTACAAGTCCGACATGATGCGTTTCTATCTTGATCAGCTGGACCATCATTACGACATAGAGTTCTTTGAAGAACCAAAACCGTTAGGAACTATCGGTAGCGTGTCTTTGCTGAAAGGCAAGATTTCGAACCCCTTCTTCGTTTCAAACTGCGACATCATCATCGATCAGGACCTCCGTGATGTTTACGAGTATCACCAGAATAATCATAATGACTTGACGATTGTCACAGCCGTGAAGAGTTTCAAGATACCATACGGTGTGATTGAGACCGTTGAAGATGGATTGATGACGGGCTTGCAAGAAAAACCGGAGCAAACCTATATGATTAACACGGGTGTCTATATCCTCAATCCGGAGCTAATTAATGAAATTCCGGAAGGAGAATTCTTCCACATCACCCACCTGATGGAGAAAATCAAAGACCATGGTGGTCGTGTTGGTTGCTTCCCCGTGAGCGAACACGCTTGGAAAGATATGGGTGAATGGCCGGAGTATTTGAAAATGATAAATGTATTATAGAATTCGTATAGGATATGGAAAACAAAAAATATAGTTTGTTGATAATAGCACTTTATTGTTATCCCGGACATGTCAAAGACATTGTCAAGCATCTTGTGGAAATAAATCCGTTGATAGATATCACTATTTTGACAAACAAACCGGATGATTATAAAGATTTAATGGACAAGTTTACTGAAATATGTTTTTATAACGTTTCTTCTGTTGATTGGATAAAATCTCGCAAACTAAGAGTATTAGCCACAAAATATAAACAAATTCGATTCTTCTCAAAATTCTGTAAGAACAGAAGATATGACATTATTAATATTCATTTCGCAAATAGATATATGTCGTTTGTGTATAAATACTTACGAAGTATGTCAAATAATATTGTAATGTCACCATGGGGTAGCGATATACTGAGAAGACCTGAGAAAAATTTGGAACAGTTATCTTATTTATATCAAAAAGCCGATTATGTTACAATACCTGCAGAGTCTGATTTTGGGAAATTAATGACACAAAAAATGAAAGTGAGCCCAGAGAAGATGATAAATTACGGTATTTGGGGGTCTGACGTGGTCGATTTTGCCATAAAAAACGGGAATGCGATATCCCAAGAGGATGCCAAGATATATTTTGGACTTGAGAATCGTTATGTTATAACATGTGGCTACAACAAACAAGAGGCACAGCAGCATAAAACTATAATTCAAGCGATTGACCAAGTAAGAAATCAACTCCCAAACAATTTGACTTTACTATTTCCGATGAGCTATGGAGGTTGGACAACAACAGACAAATACGGAGAAGAAATCAAAAAAGAATGCGAACAAAGAAAACTTCATGCAGTGTTCGTTACGAATTATTTGTCTGTAGAAGAGTTATATAAATTAAGAAAAGCAACAGATATGTTTATACATGTACAAACATCCGATGCAGGTGCCAGATCTGTTTATGAATATATATTATGTAACAAAAAAATCATAAACGGTTCTTGGGTTAGATATAAGGGGTTGGAGAAGTATAAACCATTATTTTACTTTCCTGTAGATAAATTGGAGAATTTGGGAGAGGTTATCGTTCAGGCGTATAATTCTGACAATATAAAAATACCACAAGAGGTTATGGACATAGTTTTAAGTAGAGGTTGGAATAAAAAGATTAAAATGTTAAATGATTTCTTTATGTCCATTGTTTGATTAAACAATAATTAATATATGTCTGTATTACCAACAACAATATATAAAGTCCGCATTGTTTGCAGAACATTTAACCAGGCTCGGTATATAGAAGATACCATGAATGGTTTTTGCATTCAAGAAACCAAATTCCCGTTTGTTGCCATTATTATCGACGATGCATCAACTGATGGGGAACCAGAAATTATAAGCCAATATCTTGAAAACCATTTTGATATGGTTCATGCCCAATATGACGAAAACGATGATGCAAAGAGGATAGCCGCAGTTCATAAGGACAACCCCAACTGCCACTTTTTGGTCATTTTGCTGAAATACAACTTTTATAGTATCAATAAAGCACAATACCCCTTGTATAAAGGATGGTATGAGAATGTTCCTTATATCGCAATGTGCGAAGGCGATGACTATTGGACAGACCCCAATAAACTTCAAAAGCAGGTGGACTTCCTTGATTCTCATCTAGATTATAGTATGGTATGTTGCCGAGCAAAAATGTTTTCAATGAGACACAACACCTTTAGGAAGAAAGACAATTCTTGTCGTCATGGCGATGGGAATTTGAATCCTAAAGAAGTCATACGCAGGGGAGGGTATTATATACCAACCTGTAGTATGTTATATAGGTCAAATGTTCCAGGAAAGGATTATCCTGATTATTGTAAAAAATGTCCCGTAGGGGATTATCCTTTACAGATGTGGCTTACTATGAAAGGAATAGTCTATTATTTCGATTCTCCTATGGCTGTTTATCGAGTGGACAATCCTTCTGCTTGGTCAGGCAAAAAAGATGCATTGAAATGTTATTCAGAGAAAGAATTAGATGCTTTCAGAAGACAAGTAGATATGCTTAAAGGATTTGCAAAAGACTTCCCAAATTACGCAAAACCTTGCTTAAGAAGAGCAGAATTTTTCATCAACTCCAAATTCCGCTCATGTTATGCCAAAGACCCTGAAAACCAAAAGATTCTTGAATATTTCAAAGAAGACATTAAGCAATTTGGTGTTTTAGGCTGGATAGATAAGCGAATGCGTCTGTGTGGTAACAAGCATTTACTCACACTCTATTATGGTACTGCTTTTAAGTGGCTGTTTCGTAATTATTTAGATCTTTTTTGGTAACTAGTATTTATTCTTTAGAGAATGAAGCACTACTTAATGTCTTTTTTTTTATTGTGCTTAATGTTATTATTGGCATGTTCCAATGGTGATGACGATGATATAATGAATAACACTATCGTAGGGTTGGATACTATTATTATTGATAAAAAAGATACTATTATCGTTGAGAAAGACACCAAAGGCAAGATGGGTTTTATAGTGTTGAATCAGGATGATGCTATAGATTTCAATATTGAAAAAGTCGTGTATTGGACAAAACAACCAAGAGGTAAGCGGGGCAAGCAAGGGGGGGATGCGTATAATGGGTATCTTTGTCAGTTTGAAGGCGGACATTCTGTACTTGATATTATAGACATCAACAACAAAGCACCTTTAACAACTATCGAGACCAACTATAACGATAATTATCATTGCAACAATGCTGATTTTAGCAACACTTTTTATGGAGTACATGATGATTTCCCCCTTCTCTATTCGAGCCAACAAGGTAAATATTTAAGATGTATTGTTGCTGATCGAATAACTCAAATAGATGGTAATTATATGTTGGAAACAGTACAAAGAATAGATTTACCATATGAAAATGAAGTTTCATTACAATATACCCCAGATGCTGTTATAGATAAGAAGAATGGATTCATATATGTGTATGCAGGAAATACCATTCCTATTACAGACTTTTACATCTATCAATTCCGACTTCCAAGAATAGAAGAAGGCGATGTGGTAAAATTGAAAGAAGAAGACATTATCTCTAAATGGGTTATTAAAGATAATCCTGCTTATTACAAGCAGGGAGGAATGATGAGGGATGGCTTGCTTATTACGTTGGAAGGAAAGAGTGATAATAAAATGAGAATTATTGATTTGAAGAATCATCGATATAAACTAATTGATTTGATGTCTGACTATAATGCGAGATGGGAACCTGAAGATATCTTTGAAGTTGAAGGCGACCTTTTTATAGCTAGCGGGGGAACAGGAATCTATAAGATTGCTTTATCTGACGATTAAAGATGGACGTAAAACAATTAGGCAACAAGTTGTTTGCCAAGAATGCCATGATGCTGTATATCCGTAGGTTCATTATTATGGCCATAAGTTTCTATATCTCGCGAATAGTTTTCAAAGCATTGTGACGATTATTCTCATTTCAGTATTGGTCGTCTCTTCCTTTTTTAATTTCATTAGATGATATTTAAATGAAATTCGTTACACCAGATGAGGCGGTAAAAGCCGTTAAGTCACATAATCACATACACATTAGCAGCGCAGCACAATTGCCATACTGTTTATTGGAGGCTTTGCAACGTCGTGCTGATGTTGGAGATATTGCCGATATTCATTTTCATCATTCCTATTCTGACGGGCCACCTCCTTTCGATGCGGAGAAGTACGAAAATGTTTTTTTTGATCAGGCCTTTTTTATAGGGCCTTCTGTAAGAAGAAGTGTTAATTTAGGTTTGGCCGATTATATTCCTATAAATTTGTCTCAAACACAGGAAGTGTATCGTAATGGATGCGTCCCATGTGATGTGGCAATGGTGCTGGTGTCAGAACCAGATGAGCGAGGGTACGTATCATTGGGTGGTGATGTGGTTTGTTCAGTAGGTGCCATAGAAATTGCGAAAACTGTAATAGGAGTCGTAAATAAGAATGTTCCATTCACATATGGTGATTCTATAGTCCCTATTGATAGATTTACATACTTTGTGCGGCACGACCGGGATTTGCTGGCTATGAATACAGCAGAGCCAACTCCGGTTGAGATTAAGATCGGCAAAATATGCGCATCGCTTATTGATGATGGGGCGTGTTTACAAATAGGTGTAGGCGGGCTCACTAATGCATTAGCGGCACAATTAGAAGACCATAAGAATTTGGGATTCCATTCTGAAACATTCGCAGATGGAGTATTACATCTTATAAAAAAAGGTATCATCAATGGCTCCAACAAGGTGATTGATAAAGGAAAGGTTGTCGCCTCTTTCATTTTGGGCTCTAGAGAAGTCTTTGATTTTGTTGATCATAATCCTGGTGTGATGATGATGGATGTGGGTTATACAAATGATCCGTATACTATAAGTCGTAATCCTAAGGTGGCATCAGTCAATGCTGCCACACAAATTGATATTACGGGACAAGTCTGCGCAGACTCTATTGGTTCTCGTATCTTGTCTGGTACTGGAGGCCAATTGGAATTTGTAAGGGGGGCATTCCTATCAGAAGGGGGGATTTCTGTTATTGCATTAACTTCTAGAACAAAAAATGGTATAAGTAAGATCGTTCCAGTATTAGATGTCGCCTCGGGTGTCGTTACACCTCGTGCGGACGTTCAATGGGTAGTGACGGAATATGGAGCTGTAAATTTACTAGGTAAATCTTTGCAGGAAAGAGCAAGGCTCTTAACCAGTATTGCACATCCGGATGATAGATATATGCTTGAACGCGCAGCCTATGAACGGTTTGGGAGACATTATTTGACATTTGGATAAGAAATTATAAGGGAATTATCAATTATTATTTTGGGGCAAATACTATTATACGATTATTACTTCAATAGATATACGATATGAATAGTCTATTGGAGAATATTAGCTTTGGTTATCCCATTTAGGATTTAGAGATAATTGTCAAGGATATGGATGGAATAAAGGTCGTTTTCTTAATTTTTTAATGAAAGAAGAATTATCGGGCAACAAGTTGATTGCTAAGAATGCCACGATGTTGTACATCCGCATGTTCATCACTATGGCCATCAGTTTTTATACCTCTCGTATAGTACTGCAGGCTTTGGGTGTTTCTGACTATGGAATTTATAATGTCGTTGGCGGTACTATTGTGCTCATTGATGTGTTGGTAGCAGCTTTAGGTGGAGCAACTGGGCGTTTCCTCACTTTTGCATTGGGAAAGAAAGACCCAGAAAACCTAAAAAAAATCTTTTCTACAGCAGCATGTATACACCTTGGTCTTGCTTTTTGCTTTGTCATTTTGGCTGAAACTGTTGGGCTATGGTTTGTCAATACACAACTAGTCATTCCTGAAGGAAGAATGGTTGCAGCTAACTGGGTATATCAGGCCGCAGTTATTAATTTCGCCATGGGTATCACTCAAACTCCCTATAGTGCATCAATAACCTCACATGAGCGTATGTCAGTGTTTGCATATATCTCCATCATAAATGCACTATGCAAATTAGGTATCGCAGGTGTGGTCCTTATTTATTCTGGTGACCATCTAATTCTCTATGGTATTCTATTAATGGCATTGGCTGTCTCATTCCGCATCTATTACCGTTATTATTGCATCAAACATTTTGAAGAGTGCCATATCACGAAAGTGTTCGATAAACACCTGCTTAAAGAAATGTTGGCTTTTTCTAGTTGGAGTATGTTAGGTAGCGTAACGTTGACACTCAAAAATCAAGGCGTCAGTATCCTGATCAATCGTTTCTTTGGAACATTGATGAATGCCGCAGCTGGTGTTGCTCTTCAAGTTCAGGGTCTTCTATATGCTTTTACAGGGAATATCAAGGTCGCTTTTAATCCGCAAATCATTAAATCGTATGCCATTTCTTCTTTTGAAAGGACTAATGAACTGATAGGGCTTGGTACAAAATTTACGGCATTGGTGACGACTCTAACTACCATTCCATTTATTTTTAATATGGATTTCTTAATGGGATTATGGTTGAAAGAAGTACCGCAAGGCTCGGTAGTCATTTGTCAGATCCTTTTATTTGCTAATTTCTTTAATAGTTTTAATACGTTTGTGAATTCGGCCATTGTTGCTTCTGGCAAAATCAAGAACTTGAACATTTCTTTAAGCATCTTTTATGTGGCAATCCTAATGGGTACTTATGTCATTTTGAAACTGACACATTCTTATGTGTGGGCATATGTCTTTGGATTAATAGGTTGCCCTTTATCTACCATCGTTTATATTGTATTGCTGAAACGGATTATGCCGTCTTTCTCAGCAAGGGCATTCTTAATGAAGACGTATTTCCCGCTTTTTTGTACGGCACTGGCGAGTTTAGGCTTGGCTGCGTTTATTGCTAAATCGATTTCAAATCCCTTGTTGTCATTCCTGACTATTGCCTTTGCTTGTTCAACATTTGTTATCATGGTGGCATATTTCTTCGTGTTTGACCAAAATGTGAGGGATCAGGTAAAAGCATTTATCAAATCAAAAATTGGTAAATAATATGAATCTTGTAAGTTCCTTCCAGCTTTAGAAACTTAAATAGTATATTATTATAATGAAAGTATTAGTAACTGGCGGTGCCGGCTTTATTGGCTCCAATTTATGTGAACATTTATTGGCCGAAGGCCATACGGTGAGAGTCTTAGACAATTTTGCCACAGGGCATATTGAGAATATCTTGCCGTTTTTTGATTCTTATCGCGGAAGATTTGAATTACAGGTAGGTGATATTAGGAATATGGATGACTGCAAGAGAGCTGTTGATGGCATGGAGTATGTGCTTCATGAGGCTGCCTTGGGGTCTGTGCCCCGTTCTATTAAAGATCCTATTACAACCAATGCAGTTAATATAGGAGGATTTCTAAATATGTTGGTTGCTGCAAGGGATGCGGGAATCAAGCGATTCGTTTTTGCAGCCAGCAGCTCCACCTATGGTGACAGCAAGACGCTCCCCAAGGTGGAGGATGTCATTGGCCGTCCTCTTTCTCCGTATGCCATCACGAAATATGTGGATGAACTGTATGCCGATGTCTTTGCACGTACATACGGTATCGAGTATGTTGGACTGAGGTACTTCAATGTGTTTGGACGCAGGCAAGATCCTCATGGCGCTTATGCTGCAGTTATTCCTCTTTTCTTCAAACAGTTGAAATCGCTTGCAGCTCCCGTCATCAATGGTGACGGAGAGTATAGTCGTGATTTTACGTATGTAGATAATGTCATTCAAATGAATATGCTGGCTCTTGAGACAAATAATTCTGAGGCAGTGAACCAAATATACAATGTGGCTTTTGGCGAACGCACTACCTTGAACCAGCTGGTGGGTTTCATGAAAGAGTTTATGGGAGAATACGATAGTCGAATCCTTGACGTAAACGCTGTTCATGGACCGAACCGCTTAGGGGACATTCCTCATTCCCTTGCATGTATAGATAAGGCGAAGTCACTATTGGGTTACGCTCCAAAATACAGTTTACGAGACGGCTTGAAAGAAGCCACAAAATGGTATTGGGAAAATCTTTAATCATTTTATATATGAATAATATTAAAATTTGTGTTATCGGCCTTGGGTATGTGGGATTGCCATTGGCTCGTCTGTTTTCGACAAAATACCCAACAATAGGGTTTGATATGAACCAGAGTCGTGTTGATGCCTTAATGGGTGGACATGACGCGACGTTAGAAGTGGCCGATGAGTTACTGCAAGAAGCAATCTCCAAACACGGATTCGTGTGTACTACCGAATTGGTAAAAATACGTGATTGCAATTTCTATATTGTAGCGGTACCGACACCCGTTGACGAGAACAACAACCCCGACCTTACTCCTTTATATAAAGCGAGTGAAACAGTGGGCAAGGTCATATCAAAAAATGATATCGTGGTTTTTGAATCCACCGTTTATCCTGGTGTAACGGAAGATGAGTGCATACCTGTGGTGGAGAAGGTGTCTGGAATGACTTTCAATGTCGATTTCTTTGCTGGTTATAGTCCGGAACGCATCAATCCTGGCGACAAAAAACATACTGTTGAACATATTAAGAAAGTTACCTCTGGCTCAACACCAGAGATTGCCGACGTTGTTAATGACGTTTATGCCAGTGTCATCACTGCGGGCACGCATAAGGCACCTTCCATTAAGGTGGCAGAGGCAGCCAAAGTGATTGAAAATTCCCAACGTGACATAAACATTGCTTTCGTCAATGAACTGTCGAAGATATTCAACAAGATGGGTATTGACACACAGGATGTGTTGGAGGCAGCTTCTACCAAATGGAACTTCTTGCCCTTCAAGCCTGGTCTTGTGGGAGGACACTGCATAGGCGTGGACCCATATTACTTGGCTCAATGCGCACAACGCTATGGGTATAATCCCGAGATTATACTTGCCGGACGCCGCATGAACGATGGTATGGGCGAATATGTGGCCAATGAGACCATTAAGCTGATGCTTAAAAAGGGCATACAAGTTCTTGATTCCAACATTTTGATGTTGGGATTCACGTTCAAGGAAAATTGTCCGGATGTCCGAAACACCAAAGTCGTAAATATTTATAACGCTCTTAAGGAGTATCATGTAAACGCTCAAATTTTTGATCCATGGGCCAAGCCGGCTATTGTGAAGAAAGAATACGACCTAGAATTGTTTGACGGTGAAATGTCGCAGCTGAAAGGAAAATTCGATGCTGTGATTCTTTGCGTGGCTCATAACGAGTTCAAGGATGTAGATGTTCGTGAATTCTTGAAAGACATTGAGCATGGAGTTGTTTTCGATGTGAAGGGCATTCTGGATAAGGCACATATTGATGGTCGACTGTAGATAATATGGTAGATTTAAAAATAGATATACCTAAAGAGTTTTTTAAGGAAGAAGAACGCTGGGGGCATCAAATAGACCGCCAGATGAAGGAGGTGTGGGCTATTGAGCTCGACTTGTATGCCGAATTGAAGCGTGTTTGCGATAAATACGGTCTTCATCTTGCCGCCAATGCGGGTACCATCTTGGGTGCTGTGCGTCATAAAGGGTTCATTCCGTGGGACGACGATTTAGATTTCATGATGCCACGTGAAGATTATGAGGTGTTGTGTAAGGTGGCAGCAGATGAATTCAAGCATCCATATTTCTTTGAGAACTTCCATGTTGACCCACACTTCATTTATGGTGATGCAAAGTTGCTGAACCTCGATACGACTGGATATGAGAATCCCTATCTCACCAAGCATGGCATTTTCATCGATATTTTCCCTTTGGATGCCTATATTGATGATGAAAAGTTGTTCGAACGTCAGTGGAAAGAAGCAGTAAAGTTGTTTTCCCAATACCAACGTGTGGTTACATGTGATAAGGATTATTTCAAGCAACCTGGTATTTCTATGCCACGTAGATTGGTACGCTTGTACTATTATCTTAAGTTTAAATTCATGGGTGCCAAAGTTGGTGGCTCCTATCAGAAACGTCTCTTTGCTCAATTTGAGGAAGTTTGTCAACGTTATAATGACAGGGAAGACATACAGTATATTGGTGAGTTGAGTTTTTTGCAGAAAAACGACAAATCTCTTAGAGCTGATTATGACCATTTGCAGATGATGGACTTTGAATTTACAAAGATACCTGTGCCTGCTCATTACCACGATTATCTGACCATGAAATATGGTGACTATCAAAAGCCCGTGAAGACAGGCTTTGCCATGCATACGTTTAAGGTGCTTGACACAAGTCGGCCATATACAGAAGTCCTAAAAGAAAAAGGAATTAAATATGAGTGAGAAGAAATTGACCATTGTTATTCCAATGTATGAGTCGGAAGATTATATTGAGCGTATAATCGATTCTATTTATGCATCTAATTTGCCTGTTGATTTGTTTAATGTTCTTGTTGTGAATGACGGGTCAACAGACAAAGGTCCAGAAATAGTCGAAAAACTCAAGAAAGACCATGATAATTTGCAAATGGTCAATAGGGAGAATGGTGGCCTAAGTGTTGCCCGAAATACTGGTATTGAGCATTCAGACAGTAAGTATATTTGGTTTGTTGATGCTGACGATTTGGTGCTTACAGACCTTTCTCCTATAGTGGAAGTGCTGGAAAATGATGATGATATTGATGTATTTGACTTCGTTTTTCAATGGTGTTATAATCCCGAAACAATAAAAGGAACAGGTGTGACTCATCAAACAGTTCCTCATGATGTTGTTATTTCTGGGCGTGATGCCATTCTCAAAGGTTATGTGCCTGGGTCTGTATGTGCCTTGTTGCTCAGGCGTGATTTTCTGTTGGCAAATAACTTGCGCTTTAAGCCTGGTCTTACTCAGCAGGATGTAGAATTAACTTATCGAATGATGGCTGTGGCAGAAAAGGTCCTGTTTAAGAGCAACGTCATTTACAATTATGTGATTAGAAATGGATCGATAAGCCATACCCGGACTGGGGAGAAATGGATTAAGTATCAGTCTGATAAAGTGGAAATTATCAACTCTTTTTATCATTTGGCTTCCACTTTTAAGGATACGGATAGCAAATTGTCGAAGAAAATCAAGAGACATGCCGATGGTGCCTTGTTCGGATGTGTGTATAGTTTATACAAGAAAAGAGAAAAATGGGGGCCGATGGGCGTTAACAAAGCTGTCTTGGCAAAATTAAAAGAGAATCATCTTTATCCTATGAAAATCCCCTTTTATTCTTTGAAAAAAAGTCTGGCTACCATGTTTTTGAACATAGAATATTTTATCAGATAATCATGATTATACGTAGTAAAGCACCATTGCGATTAGGATTGGCAGGAGGCGGTTCGGATGTATCTCCATATAGTGATATTTATGGCGGACTGATTCTCAATGCTACTATCAATCTCTATGCCTATTGTACGATAGAAGAGACGGAAGATAATAGAATTACAATTAATTCTATTGATTCCGGATGTAATGTGACCTATCCTGTGGTGGACAATTTGGATATTGACGGGAAGGCAATCCTCATCAAAGGTGTGTATAACAGGATAGTTAAAGATTATCATATTACTCCTTGTGGTTTCAGGATCACCACTTACAACGATGCTCCGGCAGGTTCTGGCTTGGGAACTTCTTCAACGATGGTGGTGTGTATTCTCAAGGCTTTTGTCGAGTGGCAGGGATTGCCTTTGGGAGATTACGAAATTGCCCGATTGGCCTACGAGATTGAACGTATTGACCTTGGTCTGTCAGGTGGTAAGCAAGATCAGTATGCTGCAGCATTCGGTGGCTTCAATTATATGGAGTTCTTGCAGAACGACATAGTTATAGTGAATCCCTTGAAGATCAAGCGTTGGATCATTGATGAATTAGAGGCTTCGATGGTACTCTATTTTACGGGTGCATCTCGCGAAAGTGCGAAGATCATTGATGAACAGAAGAAAAACACTTCGGAGGGCAAGAATGATGCTGTGGAAGCAATGCATCAAATTAAGCAGAGTGCCGTTGACATGAAGCTGGCTGTATTAAAAGGCGATATAGATGGTTTCGCGGATATTCTTAGAATAGGTTGGGAAAATAAAAAACGAATGGCAACACATATCACGAATCCAATGATTCAGGCTGCGATGGAGACGGCGATGGAGGCTGGTGCTAAAGCTGGCAAGGTGTCTGGTGCCGGTGGTGGCGGCTTTATTATGTTTGTTGTGGAACCAACTCGGAAAAAAGAAGTAGAAAAGGCGTTAAAAACACTTGGAGGTTACGTGATGCCCTTTCAGTTTACCGATGGCGGCGCCCATGGATGGAAAATCTATCCTACAGACAAAGTGGGAAATCTCACCCCAACCCTCTCTCCAAGAAATGAAGATAAAAATATAATCCTAAAATGAATAAGCATATAGATCATCTGATTGAACGATATCCTCAGTTGGTGAAATGCAGAGAGGAGATTGCTAAAGCATACGAGATATTAGAAACAGCTTACAAAAATGGGCGTAAACTTTTGGTTTCGGGTAATGGCGGCTCAGCCTCAGACTCTGAACACATCGTGGGTGAGTTGATGAAAGAGTTCAAACTGAAGCGGAAAGTCTATCGAGAACAGGCTGAGGAGATGAGGAAGATTAGTCCTGAGTTAGGCGAAGTGTTAGCAAAAAACCTGCAGGGAGCCTTGCCAGCCATTTCGTTGACCGGCCATTCCTCGCTGACCACGGCTTTCATGAACGACTCAGAGCCAGAGCTCATTTTCGCTCAACAAGTGAATGGATATGGCAAGAAAGGAGATGTCTATCTCGGTATTTCCACATCTGGTAATAGTAGGAATGTCTTGTATGCTGCTGTGACCGCCAAGTCGAAGGGCTTGAAAGTGATAGGGTTGACTGGCCAACGCGAGAATCAGCTGATGCGGTATGCAGATGTGTGCATCCGTGTCCCTGAAACTGAAACATACAAGATTCAAGAACTCCATTTGCCAGTGTATCACTGCTTGTGTTTGATGTTGGAAGATAAATTCTTTGGATAAGATGAAGGCCGTTATTATGGCTGGTGGCAAAGGAACACGCATCGCTTCCATCAAAAACGATGTTCCTAAGCCGATGATAGAGATATGTGGGAAGCCTATTCTTGAGTACCAGATTGAGAACTTACGGAAGTGTGGGCTTACAGATGTTATTTTGGTCATAGGCTATCTCGGTCATGTTATTCAAGAGTATTTTGGCGATGGAAAACGTTTCGGTGTGAACATTTCCTATTTTGTAGAGAACCATCCTTTGGGAACTGCTGGAGCTTTATTCCAAATGTTGGAGATTGAAAAGGGAAATAGGAAAATTGAATATTCTGCACCAAGACTTGAACTTGATGATGACTTTTTGTTGCTATGTGGCGATGTGATGTTGGACGTCGACTTCAATCGTTTCATTCTTTTCCATCAGGAGCATCTCGCGTGGGCAAGTCTGATGGTTCATCCGAATGGTCATCCGTTTGACAGTTCTTTGCTAGTGACGGAGATTCTTCCTCCACAAGAAAAGGGTGGAATGCCAATAGAAACGCAGCGCGTACTCCAATGGATGAATAAGGAAGACAAGCGGACATACTATCGTAATTGTGTGAATGCAGGCATTGAAATCATCTCGCCGAAACTTCTTGAAGAAGTGCGCAAGAATTATGTTCCACGTCATCCTGAAACACCCGACAAAATAGACTTGGATCGTGATGTGTTGAAGCCCTATATCAGGACTGGAAAGATATTTGCTTATCATACTCCAGAATATATTAAAGATATGGGTACTCCAGAACGTTTTTATGAAACAGAAAAGGATATTTTGATAGGAAAACCTTCGGCACGCAACCTAAAGAATAAGCAGAAAGCCATTTTCCTTGACAGGGATGGTACGATAAATGTGAAAAAAGGCTTTCTAACAAACGTTAAGGAAATGGAGTTGATAGATGGTGTAACGGATGCTATCCGATTGATTAATCATTCTGATTATTTAGCCATTGTCGTGACTAACCAGCCTCAGATAGCCCGTGGAGATTGTACGTTCGAGGAACTGCAACGGATACATGACAAAATGGAGACGGACTTAGGGCATGAAGGCGCATTTGTTGATGCCATCTATTATTGTCCCCATCATACAGACAAGGGGTTTTCTGGGGAGCGAATTGAATACAAGTGCAATTGTGATTGCAGGAAACCGAAGCCTGGATTATTGCTGCAAGCTGCTCGGGATTATTATATTGACCTGTCACAGTCGTATATGATTGGTGATAGCGACAATGATGTCAAAGCAGGTGAAGCAGCTGGTTGTAAACAAGTGTGTTTGATTGAGACGAACCAAAAAGATGCACTTCTGAACATGGTAAAACAAATATTGAACGGATGAAAGTTGTATTCATTACTCCTGTTACGCCCTATAAAGAGAATATGGGTGGTCCTTCTGGACACCCCTATCACTTGATGATGGAGCGTCCTGATAATATAGACGTTACCGTTTACAGCTACAATAACAACAATCTCTCTGCTGAAGTCATCCGTCAAGTGGAACAAGAACTGCGGGTGGAAATCAGATTGTTGAAACAGCCGAAATGGTTGCAATGGATTATCAGGTTGCATCTGACGTTTATTAGGCTATTCCTAAAATATCCTATTAACTATTATATCAGATTAGGCAAGAAGGACTGTGCAGAAGTGAGGAACCAACCCCCAGATTTGTTATGGGTGTATAGTCAGGAGTTTTCGGGAATTCTCAAACAATTCAAAGAACTGAAACGGCTTCACACCGTACCAGACTGTTATTCTCTCCATTTCTATCGGCGCTTGGGAAAACGACGGACCTTGTCGAATATGAAAGAATATTGGCGTGTTGTGACGAACTATAGCAAGCATTACAGAATGGAACGTGACTATGATGACAGTGCAAATATCGTTTATCATCTGGTTGGAGAAGAGGACAAGAACTTTTTATTGGAGATTAATCCCAAACTGAACACTCATTTTATTCGTCACCCAAGATATGAGATTGCTAAGCCTCAAAAGCGAATACATTTTTCGTCTCCCAAAATCAAATTATTGATAGCTGGACGTTGTGATTTTTATATGCAACAGGAGGCAGATTTATTAAATGAAGAGTTAATACAGAATAGTGAAGAATTACGGTCTCACTATATGATTACATTCCTTGGAAAGGGATGGGAGATGCACGTAGAGGCATTGAGAAACGTGGAATATGAAGTAAACCACATCAAATTTGCACCAGATTATATAGAGGAAATTTGTAAGCACGATATTCAAATAACGCCGATCTCTGTTGGCACAGGCACCAAAGGAAAGGTTCTGGATGCATTGGCAAATGGATTGCTCGTTATTGGGACACCTTATGCGCTAGAGAATATTGCTGTTGAAAATGGTGTGTCATGTATAGAATATCATCATCCTTCGGAGGTGGTGGACATTCTGAAAAGTATCCCTGAAGACGTGGAGGCATACGAAAGAATGGCAGAAAGAGGACGAGTACAAGTGCTCACTAATCATGAGAGACGACTTATATCAGAACAACTTTTTAAAATCTAAATAAATCATGCTGCTATATTTGTCCTGGTTTGTAGCCAGTGTCATATTGCTTTTTGGTACTTTATCGAAGGACAAGAAAACCCAAGGTCAATGGGTACTTTTTTTTATGCTTTCATTAGGCCTTTTTGTTGGTCTTGGAGATATGTTAGGAGGTTATGACCGTTACATTTATGGCGAACTCTTTGACTCTATGGCTGATGTGACCAGTGGCGGTGGAAATCCTTGGAGATCGTATGCTTACAATTTCTTTAGGGGAGAATTTGGCTTTAGTAGTCTTGGTGCCTTTCTCTCCTTTATTACTTCAAATCGGTATATATATATTCTGATTCTCACTCTTACTATTTATATTTTATTGTTTTTCTCATTAAAGGATTATGCTGAGAATGCACCGTTTGCGATTGTCATGTTTATGGGATTATGGATGTTCTTCACTTTTACTTATCTTCGTCAAGTACTTGGCTGTTCTATAGCATGGCTTTCTATAAGGTTTATACTAAAAAGAGACTTTAAGAGATTTTTACTTGTTTGGTTTATAGCCTTTTCATTCCATCATTCTGCTGTAGTCTTTTTCCCCATGTATTTTGTTCCTATTAAGAAGTATTCGAAAAATAGAGTCATCATATTAATGATTGCTGCTTTTTTGATTGGATTGACCTCTATTCCTCAGAATTTGTTTGAGACTTATGGAGAAATCGAGACAGAACGTGTTTCTGGTGAAACGTATGCAATGGATGCCGGTTTCAGAATAGCATATTTATTAGAGGCGACTTTCTTTTTGCTAGTTATACTTTATAATTACAGATTAATATCAAAAAACAGCCGAGACGTTGTTCTACTGAATATGGCATTGGTATTTTGTGTAATTCTTCTGGTCTTTATACGTTCAGAAAATGGTGGACGTTTGGGATGGTATTATATGTTGGGGATTATTTGTACCTTGTCGAATATTTGTGTTCAAAAAAAGAATATCACAATACAGGGAGCAGGACTAATCCTTGTTTCTATGTTATTATTTATGAGAATTTATACAAGCTGGCAAAATAATATGATGGGGTTATATCCATATAAAACCTTTTTGACTGACGGAAGTAGAAAGAATGACCCAATAAGAAATAAATACGAATATGATGAAAAATATGATGAAGATAAATTCTATCGACCTGCATTTTGGTTCTTGAAGAAATAGGGCATGTTTATTACGGTTTTTACTCCGACTTATAATAGATCAAGATTGCTTTTGCGCCTATTCGACAGTCTATGTAAACAAACTTTCAAGGATTTCGAATGGGTAGTTGTTGATGATGGAAGCACAGACGAAACAAAAAGCCTCTCCCTCGCCCTCTCCGAAGGAAAGGGATCTTTCTTTCCTATTAGGTATTTTTATCAGGAGAACGGAGGGAAGCATTGCGCAATTAATCGAGGGGTGAAAGAGGCAAAAGGAGAACTTTTTTTTATTGTTGACAGTGATGATAAGTTGCCTCCAAATGCTTTGCAATTGGTAGCAGAACAATATGAAGGAATAAAAGGTAATAACAAATTTGCAGGTGTTTGTGGATTAGATGGAACTTTTGACGGAAATGTCATAGGGAGTGGATTGCCTACTGATTTGTTAGACGAATCTTCTATTGCTATTCGGTTTAAGTTTGGGATAACGGGTGATATGAAAGAAGTTTTTAGGACCGAAGTCCTAAGAGAATTTTCTTTTCCCGAAATAGAAGGAGAGAGATTCTGTCCAGAGATGCTTGTTTGGAATCGAATCGCTACCAAATACATATTGAGATATTTCAACCATATTATTTATTCGGTGGAGTATCAGAATGATGGAATAACCTCAAACATTATTAAGGCAAGGATGCATAGTCCTACAGCAACTATGATGGCTTATGCAGAGATGCTCAAATATGATGTTCCCTATATGGTAAAAATGAAGTCGGCCATCAACTATTGGCGCTTTCGGTTCTGCTCGAAAACAACGGATAAACCCAAGTCAGATTGGAGGTATCTTTGGACGATGCCTATTGGCTATCTGATGCATGTGAAAGATCTTTGGACATGTAATTTACAATAAAGTAATGAAAATACTTCATATAGCAAATACGAACCATTTCTCAGGAGCAGAGAATGTAATCTGTCAGATCATTTCAATGTTCAAAGATGAACCACAAGTGGAAATGGCGTATGTGAGTCCAGAAGGTTCCATACGAGAGGCTTTGTTGGAAAGGGACATAAGATTTATTCCCATTACGCAAATGACCATTAAGGAATTGGGAAAAGTCTTCAAAGAAGAAAAACCTGATGTGGTGCATGCTCACGACATGAAAGCCAGTTTGGTTGCATCATTAGCTTGTAAGGGGATTAAGTTCATTTCGCATTTGCATAATAATGATTTTGCCAACAGGTATCTTAGTATGAAATCTTTGGGATATCTAATACCAGCAATGAAAGCCAGTCATATCTTCTACGTTTCAAAAAGCGCGTATAATGGATATCTGTTTCATAGATTGTTTGAAAAGAAAAGCTCAGTTCTATATAATGTAATAGATATTGACGCTTTAAAGAAAAAGGCTGGCTTGGATCCTTGCCAATACAAATACGACGCTATCTATTTAGGTAGGCTAACCTATCAGAAGGATCCCTTAAGATTGTTGAAAGTTTTTAGGTTAATCACAGACGCTTTACCGGCTTTTAAAGCCTCAATTGTTGGTACTGGAGAGATGGAGCAAGAGGTGGTTAATGAATGGAAAAGATTGAAACTTCAGGACAATGTGGAATTATTGGGCTTTGTTTCAAATCCGCTGAAATTGTTACAAGATGCCAAATTTATGTTAATGACTTCTCGATGGGAAGGAACACCGATGTGTTCTCTTGAAGCACTGGCCTTAGGTACACCTATTGTTACTACACCTACTGACGGCCTTTCAGACATCATTGAAGAAGGTAAGACAGGCTTTCTGAGTAATGTAGATAAAGAATTGGCAGAAAAGGCAATCCTTCTGATCAGAAACGAAGAAGTGAGAAATATGATGCGAGAAGCCTGTGTGAATGCAGCAAGGCGGTTAAACGATATCGATAAATATAAGACTGCAATTAGTAAAGAATATTTGAGTAATTAATGAAGAGGGTTCTTGAAATCATCACGCTTGCAAGTTCTGCAGAGGCTTTTATCGGCAATCAGTTCTCCTATTTTCAAAAAGAAAGAGATTATGAGATGCACCTTATATGTTCGTATGGAGAAGGCTTAGATACTTTTGCCCATAAACAAGGAATAAAATATGAAGTCGTTGAGATTAGTCGCCAACTTGCACCATTGAAGGATTTAAAAGCTGTTTTCAAGATTGCCCATTATATAAGGAAAAATAAGATAGATATAATTGTTGCACACTATTTCCCTAAGGCTTCTTTAATTGCTACATGTGCTAATTTTCTTGGAGGGAGGAAAACCAAGGTAATGGTGGCTCATGGCGTATTGCACGATACCATGAGTGGGCTTGTTAGAAAGTTGGTCATCTTGGAACAGAGATTCGATGTGGCTTTTGCTAAAAAGGTCGTTTGTGTGAGCCCTTCCGTTGCAAGACGGAGAATTGAAGATCACATCGATGAAGTAGACAAACAAGTGGTTTTAGGAGATGGATCCTGTAATGGAGTAGATGCAATAGAGAAGTTTAATCCGACAAAGGTGTCGATAAAGGAAATAGACAAGTTGAAGCGACAATTCAACATTGATGACAATGATTTTGTTATTGGTTTCAGTGGTCGATTGGTGCGTGATAAGGGTGTTGTAGAACTGAGCCAAGCTTTCCGTATTTTGAAAGAGAAATATCCCGCGAAATCTATTAAGTTGCTTATTATTGGAGAACCTGAGAAACGTGACGCAGTACCACAAGAGGTGCTGGAAACATTGCTTGACAATCTAGATGTAGTGTTTACGGGAAGAATATCATATGCTGATATCCAGAAATACTATTTGTTAATGAATGTGTTGGTTCTGCCATCTTATCGGGAAGGATTTCCTACAGTGGTGCTGGAGGCATGCGCCATGGGGATCCCGGTTGTCGTATCAAAGTCGACAGGATGTGTCGACTCAATTCAAGAGAATGTCACGGGTGTTTATACAGATATAGCCCCAATGTCTATTGCTGAGAATGTATCACGATTTTTGGATGAGAATTACGCCAATAACATGGGCAGGCAAGCACGAAAATATGTTATTGAGAAATATGACCATCGTATCATTAGGAAATACATGTTACAAGTACTTGACTCTTTATAGGAAAAATGGAATACAAGAAACTGACTTTTAAGACTGATGAGGAGTTGAATCTCCTTGTTGAATTGCAGAACTTAGTTTATAAAGAAAGAAAATTAGTCTTCACCAAAGACTCTTTTCATTATTGGTATGTAGACAATCCTTGTGGGGAGGTCATCTCATTTAATGCCATCGATAATGGGAAAATAGTTGCTCATCAATCTTTTGTTCCTGAATGGATGGATGTGAATGGACGTGAGGTGAAGTGTGCTAGATCCATGGCAGTGGTGACTCATCCAGACTATCAAGGCCAGGGATTGTTTTCGACATTGACCAATATGGCGGTGGAGGAGGCAAAACGACAAGGGTATGAATTCTTGTATGCAATCACCAATGGTAATAGTTTCCCTAGATTTGTTAAACATTGTGGTTTTACTTCCGTTACGCGCTTAAATGTGAAAATGGGCATGGGAACCAAAATCAAGGAAGATGGAAACAAAACCTATAAAAGACTTTGGACTCCAGAGTTGCTAAAATGGCGATTGTCAAAAGGTGAGTATTGTCGTAAAGGAAATCAGATTGTTGGAAACTATGGTTTTGGTGTGAGAACGTTGATGGGGATTATAGATAATGATATGTTGGACCAAATGCATCTGAAACATAAAAGATGGGCATGGGGACCGAAACTCTATGTGGGGTTAGGTGCTAAATTACCTTGGACGCTCATGGATGTGCCTAAGTTCATAAAACATTCTCCTTTTCACTTAATATTCCAAGACTTAACAAGTGGAAATCTTCCAGCAATGACAGCGGATAATGTGTTTTATCAACTTATTGATTATGATGTTGCTTAAGATTTCATGATATGAATATTTTGACTTTTGACATAGAAGAATGGTATCTTGAGAAGGTAAAGGGAGGGGAAGTTGAGGAAAAATTTAGAACTTTTGACGACATCCTTTCCCAGATACTTGATATGCTTGATGCAAAGGAAGAAAAGGCAACCTTCTTTTGTGTAGGAAAGATGGGTTGTGAGTTCCCCGATGTGGTTCGGAAAATATACAAGAGAGGTCATGAAATTGGTTGCCATTCAAATGTGCATACATGGCTGAATAAGATGACGGAAGAAGAATGTAGACAAGATACGCGTGAGGCAATGGACTCTTTGGAGCAATGTGTGGGAGAGAAGGTTGTAAGTTATAGAGCTCCAGCATTCTCAATAGGAGAGAACAACAAATGGGCTTTTGAGATATTGGCAGAGTTCGGAATAGAAAAAGACTCCTCTGTTTATCCTTCAACTCGTGATTTTGGAGGCTTTCCTAATTTTGGTTCTAATAGCCCGTCCCTCATCTCCTACAATGGAATCACTCTGAAGGAATATCCCATCTCTATGACTACGATCATGGGAAAAAGGATGGCATATTCGGGTGGAGGCTATTTTCGTTTTTTCCCTTTATGGTTTGTGAGAGGGCAAATGAAGAAAAGCGACTATAATATGCTCTATTTCCATATTGAGGATATTTTGGCAGAATCTAGTAGGCCTATGAGTAAGTTGGAATATGAAACCTATTTTAAAGAAAACGGGACTCTCTTAGCAAGATATAAACGATTCGTAAAAGCCAATCTTGGAAAGAAGAATGCTTTTGAGAAACTTCAGAAGCTAATAAACAAGGATGATTATGTGAATTTGAAGCAAGCTGATAGCCATATGGATTGGCACGCAGTTCCTCACATTTCATTATAGTTTGTTTTAAATGTTATACGGAATAGCTCATTTCTTTAGAGATAAGTGCCCATGGATATGGGATTTAATTGAAAAAGCGAATTCTTTTTTGTTTACTCTTTGTTATAGAAATGAGCTCAAACAATTGCCCATATTATTGGAACGTTATCAAGAAGAGTATCGTGTGGAATATATTGAAGAGATACATTTGGTGGAATTGGCCTCCTTCTTTCAAGAGCAGCCAGAAGAGGCGTTTAAGTTTTTCAAACCACATGGATTTGATAAAAAGTCTTTAAGGAAATTGCAGAGAAACAAGGCGTTCTTGTCTTTTATTGTTCAGAAAGATGATAATATCGTTGGCTATTTTTTCCTAAGATGTTATTTTATTGGGAAGTGTTTTAGAGGCTATATGGTGGATTATAGGTGGCGAAATAGGGGAATCTCAAAGTTAACAGCTAAAGTGATGACAGATGTCGCAACTATATTGGGTATTCCATCGTATGGCACGATTGCACCAGAAAACATGGCATCGATGAAATCACAAGGTGCGGTTAATGATATTAAAATCATTGAACAATTGGAGAATGGCGATTACTATGTTGAATATTGTCCACGAGCATAGTTGTTGTGATGAAAGTAAAATGGATTTTTGACAGAATCGTTTCATTGATTGGCTTACTATTCCTGTGGCCTGTATTTATTGTTGTGGCAATACTTATTAAAGTGAAAATGCCAGGAGGTCCGGTTTTGTTTACTCAGAAAAGAGTGGGGCAATATGGCCATTTGTTTACGATGTGCAAGTTTCGTTCAATGACAGTTTCACATTCTGGAAGTTCAGTTTCTGTTGCAGGAGAGAGCAGAATTACCCCATTAGGTGCAACACTCAGAAAATACAAACTGGATGAATTACCTGAATTGTGGAATGTTTTGAAAGGTGATATGAGTTTTGTTGGGCCACGGCCAGATGTGCCAGGTTATGCTGATAAACTGGAAGGGCATGATAAAGATATACTCAAATTAAAACCTGGAATAACAGGACCTGCAAGCATGAAATATCGGGATGAAGAAGAATTGTTGGCAAATGTTGATGATCCTCAAAAGTATAATGATGAGGTGATATATCCCGACAAAATTAGAATGAATTTGTATTACTTGGAACATTATTCTTTTATTAAAGATATTCAAATGATAGTTTGTACTGTTTTAGGAAAGAATATGAAGTACAATGGTGAATTGATCTGAATCATAAAAAAAATAATATTCTCATTTTCAATTAGTTGTAGTTTTGTTTATTTCATTCATCATCCCCCTATACAATGCTAGTCGTTTTATCTTGAAAGCATTGGATTCAATTTATAAAAATGCTCTTGATGAAGGGGCGTATGAGGTGGTGGTGATTGACGATGGCAGCAAGGACAATGGGGCGGAGATTGTAAAGGATTACGCATCCTGCCATAAAAATCTGAGATTACTCCAACAACCTAATAAAGGCGCTTCGGCAGCACGGAACCGAGGAATTGAGGCTGCTAAGGGTGAGTTTATCTGGTTTGTAGCTGCTGATGATCGAATAGAACCGACAATTCTTGAAACTGTGTGGCAAATCTATCAAGAGAAGCCTGAGACGGAATTGTTTGGATTTAATCATGTCGATTGGAGCGAAGTTTTGGAGAGTCCGCGAGTGACATATCGGAAACGGGTGAGTACGGATGGGTTGGGATTGTTGCGTTCCCATCCATACATGTATCTATGGAACCGTATTTTCCGAAAGTCAGCTATTGGTGATACCCGTTTCCCAGAGGGGACTCGCAACACAGAAGACTGGTATTTCGACTTGAAGGTGTTTGCAAGGTTGAAGCATGTGGAGTGTATACCAGAGAATGGATATTATTATAATAGTGACAATCCTTATTCTACACTTCGTAATCGTTCTCACGAAAGTCTTAGAAAGAATGCTGAGGATTCGCAGCTGATTCATCGGCTCATATGGGAGGAAATACAAAAGACAGACAATCCTGGCATTAAAGCCGAACTGCAACGTTCGCTTAACTATAGCGTGATGGGGTTCTTTTATGGGATGTTTGTCGATCACTTTTCTATAAAAGAATTCCGCATGGCAATGAAGAAATATGAGCCGATGGGGCTATATCCGATTCCAAAGTCAGGTAGCAAGAGGGGGAACAAGTTCTTGAAGCTTGCCAATCGTCCCTATTTGCTATTTCCTGTAGTATTGGTGAGAAATCTGTTTTCACCAATTCTTTCATTTCTTAAAAGTAAACAACAAATAGGCAATTAAAACATATAATATGAAACGCATATATCTCTGCTTGGCTCACATGAGCGGCAATGAAATGAAGTATATCCAAGAGGCGTTTGACACGAATTGGGTGGTTCCGTTGGGGCCGAATGTGAATGGTTTTGAGAAAGATCTTGAAGAATTTGTTGGTCAAGGCAAGCGGGTGGTGGCATTGTGCTCTGGTACTGCTGCCGTACATTTGGGATTGATTGCTGCTGGCGTGAAAGCTGGTGATGAAGTTCTGGTACAAAGCTTTACGTTTTGTGCATCTACTCATCCGATTACCTATGTCGGTGCAAAACCAGTGTTGATTGACTCAGAACCAGATACGTGGAATATGGATCCGACGTTGTTGGAGATGGCCATTAAGGATAGGATGGAAAAGACGGGGCAGAAGCCCACGGCGATTGTTCCGGTATATTTGTATGGAATGCCTGCCAAGTTGGACGAGATTATGGCCATTGCTCAGAAGTATGAGATTCCTGTTGTAGAGGATGCTGCAGAAGGTTTGGGCTCTCGCTATAAGGGGCAAGTTTGCGGTACTTTTGGCGATTACGGAGTATTGTCGTTCAATGGAAACAAGATGATAACCACATCGGGCGGTGGCGCCTTAATCTGCCCGAATGAGGAGATGTGGCGTCGAGTGATGTTCTTTGCCACACAAGCTCGTGAGGCTTATCCCTATTATCAGCATGAGGAAATCGGCTACAATTATCGTATGAGTAATATTTGTGCGGGAATCGGGCGTGGACAGATGACAGTGTTGGAAGACCATATTGCCCATCATCGTCGTATTGCCGGCATGTATCGTGAAGCTTTCAAGGATGTTGAATGTATCACGTTCCATGATGAAATGGAAGGCATGATGTCGAATTTCTGGCTGAACACGATAGTCTTGGATGAGAATCTGCATGTGAAAGGCGAAGAGAATGCATATGCAGAGAGTGTGAAGGGGGCTGTTGGTGGAGCGGCTGGTGTTGTTCATGGAGGTGGTTCCGTCCACACGGATTGCGAACCCAACCGAAATGTTGAGGCTATGCGAATGGCTCTTGATGCCGTTGGAATTGAATCGCGCCCGTTGTGGAAACCCATGCACAAACAGCCAGTTTATTGCGCTCCGCTAAATGATAGAGGAGAAATCATCAATGAAAGATTGTCTGATGGGGTGATTCGCCAGACCTCGGCTTCGAGTGTGGCTTATATCAATGGCGTTTCAGAGGATTTGTTCCATAAAGGTTTGTGCTTGCCCAGTGGTCCTTGCGTCACCGATGAAGATGTGGAGCGTATTATCAATGCCATTAAATCGAGTCTTCTATGGTATTGATTCAGTACAAGCCGTATGTACTACTAGTACAAGCCGCATGTACTGTTAGTACAAACCACATGTACTGCCCGTACATGTAGCATGTACAAGACTTAAACCACATATCTGCCGGCTTTGTAAAGGCAGAATAGCCATTGGCTGGAGGTAGAGTGATGCTCCTCAGTCAATGGCTTTTTTATGTATCATGGTAAGATGTTTTTCGATATAGTTGAAAAAATCCTCGTAAAATAAGCGTATATCAATATTTTTTTACTATTTTTGCATCAGAATGTTTGATTCACATTAATGAGATTGCGGATATGAGCTATATTAACAAGATAATAGATTGGTATTTCTCTAAGAACTCATTGCCTTATTGGTGTATTCTGCTCTTAGATTGCTTGATATGCTTTTTCTCAGGAGTGTTTGTCTGCTGGCTTTTCTTCAAGGGAGCTCAGACGTTGGGAAATATCGTTCCCATATCCCGCACCTTGTTGTTCTACATGGTGTTTAATGTGTTGGGTTTCAAGTTGTTCCACACTTATTCGGGAATCATCCGCTATTCTTCTTTTATTGATTTGCAGCGTGTAGCATATGCAATGTTGACCGCATGTATATGCGTTCTTATAGTACATTATCCCATTCTGTTTTGGAAAGAGGGAAACGTGTTCGTTCCACTTCATTCCAGACATATTATTTCCATTTATCTGGTTTCTACCATTTTGCTATGGGCGATGCGTGTTGTGGTCAAGACGGTTTATGATATATCTTTCGGATTGGAAGGTGGGATGCGGACGCTTGTCTATGGTGTGAAGGATGGTGGTATAGGTATCGCAAAGAATATAAGGAATCAGAAGCCAACCAAATTCCGTCTGAAAGGTTTTGTCACCAATGACAAGGCTTACGAAGGCAAAATGTTGATGGGGGAGAGGGTGTATATGGTTGATGATGATTTTGAGAAAAATCTCCTAAGATTGAATATCCAAGCAGTCCTTGTTTCGCCCTTGCAGAATGAAAACTTCCGTGAGGATCAGAGACTTCAAGATATCCTCATATCGAACGGCATCAAGATGTTTATGTCGCCTAAGACTCACGAGTGGCATCTGGGTAACAACTATAAATCTTTGCAGTTGCAGGAGGTGAACATCGAAGACTTGCTTCCAAGAGATGAGATTGAGGTGGATTTGCATTCGATAGGCCAACTGCTTGAAGGCAAAAAGATTATGATTACGGGCTCGGCTGGTAGTATCGGTAGCGAAATGGTGAGGCAGGTGGCTCAGTTCAATCCTTCGGAACTTATATTGATAGACCAAGCAGAGACGCCCCAGCATGAGATTCGCTTGATGATGGCAGATTTTAGGTCGAATATCAAGACGCATACATTGGTTACTTCAATCGTGAATGCTGGCCGAATGGAGCAAATCTTCTCCGAATTCCGTCCCGATTATGTGTTCCACGCAGCAGCTTATAAGCACGTTCCCATGATGGAGGATAATCCCAGCGAGAGCATTATTAATAATGTATATGGAACGAAGGTCATTGCGGACTTGTCCGTCAAGTATGGTGTGAAGAAGTTTGTGATGATTTCCACAGACAAGGCTGTTAATCCAACGAATGTGATGGGCTGCTCTAAGCGCATTTGTGAGATTTATGTGCAAGCGTTGAACAATCATCTGAATAGTAGCGACAAAACGCCTCATACCCAATTTGTGACCACACGTTTTGGAAATGTGTTGGGGTCTAATGGCTCGGTTATCCCCTTGTTTGAAAAGCAAATCAAGGCAGGAGGACCTGTGACGGTTACAGATCCCAATATCATTCGCTATTTCATGCTGATTCCAGAAGCTTGTAAATTGGTGCTTGAGGCAGGTACGCATGGTAGTGGTGGAGAGATTTTCGTATTTGATATGGGTAAGCCTGTGAAGATTTCGGAACTGGCAAAACGTATGATTAAACTGAGTGGTGCACAAGGGGTTGAAATCAAATATACGGGGCTTCGTCCGGGTGAGAAATTATATGAAGAGGTGTTGTCAGACGAGGAAAACACCCTTCCTAGTTTCCACGAGAAAATTCGTATAGCCAAAGTTCGTGAATACGATTTTTATGGTATTTCTGCTGAAATCAATCAGCTGATAGATATTGCCCATACGTATGATGATATGGCGATTGTCAAGAAGATGAAGGAGATTGTTCCTGAGTATGTATCAAACAATTCCGCTTATTCGGTATTGGATCAGGGAAAGAATTGATGTCGGCCTATTGATTTCTTGAAAATGAACAAATCGGAATTCTTTTTCCATTTGCTTCGAGCGGAATTGCTCGGAGATCGAGTAAAAGGTTTTCCCGTCCCAACGGAGGTTTATCATTCATTGCTGACTATTTCTGATGTTGAAACGGTGATGGGTATGTATTGCTCAGTTTTGATGAATAATGATTTCAAGTTGGGAAAGTATGACGCTATTGAAGTTTACACGATTCTTGATGACCTTGCAGCACGCAATAAGCATATCAATGATGAATTGAAATCTCTAACGTTGTTATTGCGTGAGCACGATATTCAGTTTGTTGTGGTAAAAGGACAAACATTGGCGGCCCTTTATCCTCATCCAGATGTCCGTATGCCTGGTGACATTGATTTCTATTGTGATGCGGATAATTTCGAATCGGCTAAGAAAACGTTGGAGGAAGCTTGGCAAGTGGAAATGAATGAAGATGAAGAGGGAGAACAACATTTGTCGTTTACCCATAACGAGGTACATTTTGAGATGCACTATCGTTTGATGAAGTTCGAATCATCGTCAAACCAAAAGTGTTTTGATGGTTTGCTTAATGAACTCCCTTTGTCGTCTGTTGAAATTGACGGTGTTGCAATTCCAGTCTTGGAACCCACTTTGAATCTCCTTTATACATTTCTTCATCTTTATCATCATTTTATCGAGTTGGGTGTGGGATTACGGCAGTTTTGTGATGTAGCAATCCTTATTCTTCAGAAAAAGTTTAACTCCGAAAAACTTCTGGTGTATTTGAAGAAGCTTGGATTTACAAATGCCTTCAAGGCGATTGGTGTCATATTGGTAGATCGGTTAGGTGTCCCGGAAGAAGAATTCCCATTTGTATTGACAGAAAAAGATAGAGAATATGAACCTGCCATTGCCGAAATTGTGATGAAACGGGGCAATTTTGGGATGTACGGGCGAAAGAATGGTGTGCGTTCTGGTATTGGTTATTATTGGGAGACGATTCAAATTAAATTCTCGCATTACTTTAAGTTTTTCATGTTGTCACCTAAAGAAAATACGGCACGATTGCTCTTCAGTGTGCCAAGAAAGGTGTGGCAAGCTGTTCGAAGAAGATAGATACTGTGTTTGAAGATAAAATGAAAGGTGGAACACAAGTATAATACTTGTTGTTCCACCTTTTTCTGTTTGTCTTATCTGCTCCACCAGTGTTTTTTCTTAGGAGCCTCCTCTCTACCGCTACAACGGCGTGTAGCCTCTGCGAGAAGATCCTTGAAGGTGACACCGTCGTGAATCATTTGGTAAATCAGTCCCCAATCCGGAAGACCTCCAATGTTGCGGTCATCAATCCAAACATCGGCTTTGATCTTTCGAGAGAAACTCTCGTTCCACTCCTTTTTCTCTTCTGGGTAATCTTTGTTGACTGCCCAAAACTCAACGCCTCGTTCCCTACACCAGTTGATAGCATCTTCAAGGAGTTTACCTTCGCGCACTGACCATAGAATCAATCTGTGCTGATCTTTTATCAGCATCTTGAGTGTTTCGGTGGCGAAAGGCAACTCTTCTCCGATATCCGGGTATTTATGCTCAACGATGGTTCCGTCGAAATCTACTGCTATTGTCATTATTATATCAAGATGTAGATTTGGGAAAAATCAAAACACGCCCATCAAGCTTTATTTCAGCTTGATGGATGTGTCGTTCTTATCACCATAGTTGCTCTTTCCGTAGCTTCCGTATCCATAATGACCATAACCATAGTGGCCATAGTGGCCGTAGCCATATTTACCATAGCCATATCCATAATTGTTATATCGACCATAACGACCATAACGTCCATAGACTCCGTAGCCGTAATAGTATCCATACTTCTTCTTGGACATGTCTATACCATTCAGCACGATGCTCATGTTAGGCAGTTTCTTTTCTGCAGCCAAACCATTGATAAGGCCGAAGCTCTCCTTCGGTGTGTAGTCGGCACGGCACATGTAAACTGTGGCATCAGCAACACGACCAATCTGCAGAGTATCAGTAACAAGCCCCACAGGTGCTGTATCGATGAGGATGTAGTCGTAGTTGGCCTTCAGGTGTTCAATAATAGTCTCCAATGACGGACGGGCAATAAGCTCAGTGGGGTTGGGAGGAATAGGACCTGCCAACAGCAAATCGAGGTTGTTGTTTACGCCAGAGGGAACGATTTGTGTCTGAACGTCCTCCCAAGTGGGATTTTCTTTTGCCAAGAGGACTGTAATACCATGTTTGTGGTCGTCAATCTCGAACAGCTCTGCCAAACGAGGTTTACGAATGTCAAGTCCGACAAGAATCACTTTCTTGTTAAGCAATGCAAAACTTACAGACAAGTTGGCGGCATTGAATGTCTTTCCCTCACCAGACGTGCTTGAAGTGAACATAATCACCTTTTGTCCTTCCTTCATCATGAATTGAAGGTTGGTACGCATAGAGCGGAAGACTTCTTCCATCTGACTGTTCTTGTTCTCGTGAACAACGATGTCGGCTTTCGTCTTGGCGGTGTCACTGGCAACAGCCACATCGGCAATAATGGGCAGTTTTGTCAGTTTCTCCACATCGCTGTGTCCTTCAATCTTATATCTGAAGAATCGGAGCAGGAAAAGTGCAAGTGCAGGGAGGCCAAGTCCAAAGAGAAGACCTATCAGCATAATCATCGAAGATTTGGGGCTGACCTTTCCACCAACAGTAGGTTCGTCAATGAGTTTACCCTTGTCAGCTGTAGCAGCAAGTGAAATGGAGTTTTCTTCTCGCTTCTGCAAAAGCATCAGATACAATCCAGATTTAACCTCCTGCTGACGTCCAATCTGGTTAAGCATGCGCTCTTGAGCAGGAGTCTCACTCACTTGACCAGCATATTTGTTGTATTGGCTAGCAATGCTGTTGCGTTGGATATCCATGTTCTTGCGTGACTGCTCCATAGCACGGCGGATAGAAGCAGAGAGGTCGTCCATCTGTTGGGTGATAGGAAGAACTGTGGGACTGCTTTCGCTGGCACTACGCAACAACTTGTTTCTTTGCAAAGCCAGTTCATTATATCTGTTGATCAGCGATGTAGCAGTTCCGTCAGAAAGGCCTACGTTAGAAGGTAATGTCTGATATTTGTTATCAGGTTGATCCATATAGTCCTTGATGCTATTGAGAAGAGCTGTCTGAGTGCTTGCCTCAGCCAACTGCTTGCTATATGCCTCTTGGTTGCTGAAAGCATTCTGAGCGTTCATACCCAATTGTACCATATTATGGCTTCTCTTATATGCTTCGAGGGCACCTTCAGTGCTACCCAATTCTGCATTGATTTTCTCAAGACGAGAGTTGATGAACTCTTCTGTGCGAACAGCCACCTCATTTTTGTCTTCATTGGCCTGGCGGTTATAGCAAATAGCTAGTTGCTTCAGATAGTCGGCAGCACGTTTTACATTCTCGTCCCTAAACACCATATTGACAATACTGGTACTCTTTGCAGATAAACCTACAGAGAGTGCTCCTGCATATCTGTAAGCGGCATTTTGGGGTGAAACCAATGATACATTCATAATTGCACCATCAGGCATCGGTGTTGTGGAGTTAGCCGTGAATGACAATACACCACACTTGGTTGCAATTGTGGATGGAAGTGTGGCAATTGTCTTGTCTATTGGTTGGCCGGCAGCCGTTCCCGTCACATGATAGCCTTTGCCTTCGCGTTTGATTTGCAAAACAACCGATGACGAGAGTTTGTTTAGATGGGCAGGATCCATATCCACGTTGATAGGTTGCGATTTATATAGGAGTTGATCCTTCACTTTTCCTTCGCTTCTATAGGTCACATATAGTTTCAAGTCGCGTACGGCTTGTTCTGCAAGGGTGCGCGATTTCAAAATGACCAATTCGTTTTCAAGACCATCTGTGTAGTTGACCATTCCGAGGTTAGAGGCACTCATTAAACCGCGGCGTGTGTTATCATCCTCCTTAATGTAGAACTGAGCGCTGGCTTGATAGATGGGTGTCTTGTAACGCAAATAGATGGCTGCTGCTCCAAGGCAGATGATCAGCGAGAGCAAGAACCAATGCCAGTTTAACACAAGTGCTGTGTAAATGGCAGAAAAATCGAACATTGATTTCTCTTCGCGCTCTTGCACATTTTCCATTTCTAAGTTTTTGTTTTCTTCCATTTATTTATATGTTTTAATTGTTATTTCAAATTCACTTTGAATGTTTATTCGTCTTCTTTTGCCAATTGCAGAAGATATTTCCCATAATCGTTCTTTGCCATAGGCATCGCCACTTCTCGGAGTTGTTCTTTTGTTATCCATCCATTATTCAAGGCAATCTCCTCAAGGCAAGCGATTTTCAAACCTTGCCTTTTTTCAATCACTTCAATGAACGTACTGGCTTCGCTTAGGCTATCGTGTGTTCCAGTGTCCAACCAAGCAAACCCTCTTTCCAAAGTCTTCACTTTCAGATTGCCTTGAGCTAAATACTCTTGGTTGACTGAAGTGATTTCCAATTCTCCTCGAGCGCTGGGTTTGATATTCTTGGCAATCCCCACAACACTGTTCGGATAGAAATACAAACCTACAACTGCGTAATTGCTTTTGGGATGTTGTGGTTTTTCTTCGATGCTCAGGCAGTTGCCATTTGCATCAATTTCGGCAACACCATATCTTTCTGGGTCATTTACATAATATCCGAAAACGGAAGCTTTTCCATGTTCTGTAGCATCTTCAACACTTTGTTTCAAAAGCTTGGTAAAGCCTGTTCCGTGAAAGATGTTGTCTCCGAGAACTAAACAAACACAGTCGTCGCCAATAAACTCTTCTCCGATAATGAAAGCTTGAGCAAGACCGTCAGGACTTGGCTGTTCGGCGTATTCGAATTTTACTCCAATTTCATGTCCATCACCAAGAAGACGACGGAATCCGGGGAGATCATGAGGTGTGGAAATAATCAATATCTCCCTAATCCCAGCGTGCATCAATGCTGAGATGGGATAATAAATCATCGGCTTGTCAAAAATGGGGATCAGTTGCTTGCTGATTCCTTTTGTGATGGGGTAGAGGCGAGTGCCCGACCCTCCAGCCAATACAATTCCTTTCATGTTACTTTCTTTGACGTATTTCTTTTAATTGAGTTTATCTCAACGTTTTTAATATGCGTTTTTGTCTGGAACAATGATGCCCCATGCGGTCTTGAAAATGATTCGCAGATCGAGTAGGAACGACCAGTTCTCTATATACCATATGTCTCTTTTCACTCGTTCTTCCATTTGCCACAGTTCTTTTGTTTCACCGCGGAAACCAGTTACTTGAGCATAACCCGTGATACCTGGGCGGCAGAAATGACGCACCATATATTTATCTATCATATTGCCGTAGACCTCTGTATGATAGAGCATGTGTGGACGAGGCCCCACGATGCTCATGTCGCCTTTCAAAACATTAAAGAATTGTGGGAACTCATCAATGTTGGTTTTGCGCATGAAATTGCCAAACGCGAATTTCCGAGGGTCGTCTTTTGAAGCCTGGGCGAGGTCGGCATTGGCGTTGACGTGCATCGAACGGAACTTATAGCATTTGAAGGTCCTGCCGTTTATACCTGTACGATTCTGCTTGAAAAACACGGGACCTGGGCTTTGCAACTTGATGATGAGCGCGATGATGGGGAAGAATGGAAGCAGTAACAAACAGGCAAGACCACTAAACACCAAATCGAAAGAGCGTTTCAAGACGCGGTTGCCAATGTTGGAAAGCGGTTCGCGCCGATTGGTGAACATCGGAAGATCACCAAATAGTTCAGGTTGCAGGTTCAGTCGATAGTTACCGAATTGGCGCGGTAAGTAATAGAAATGTATTACGTTATTGTCGCAAAAACGCATGATGCGAACTATCTCTTCTGATTCGTCGTGTGACAGGCAACAGAACAGTTCGTCAGCATTGTCGATGGCGTTTCTCAATGTTTCATTGATGGATTCATCCCCATCCATCAGTTTGTTCAGCAAATCGATGTCACCTAATTGTTGAAGTTTGTCGGGGCAGTTGACGAGCTGGTCTGGACTGAAATAACCTTGCACCTTATAACCCGTTGTGGGATCTTCAATCATGTGCTCGTAGACAGTCAGAATAGCAGGGTCGCTTCCCACAAAAAGCACGTTGCGCATGTTTCCGCCAGCCAGACGGTATCTGCCCAATATGAATCGTTCGCAAAATCTTAACAATAATAAAATCAAGAATAGTGCAATAGCGAAAATGAACATGTAACGGAAAAATCCTCCTCCATCGCTGATAATACGTAGGAAAAGGAACATAATGAACGCTTGGGTGAACGCCAGTTTCAGAACTCGACCGGTAATGTCCTCAAAGCTAATCAGTCGCTTGTAGATGATGCTATGGAACAAATATTGTGCGAACACCATAGCGACGTTGGCTACAAAGAAGATTACTCTTGGCGTTTGCTTGAAATATGTAGGCTCATACGACGGCAGAAGCTTTGATAATCCTATCAAAACAAGGTTTAAGATGATGAAATCGCATAGGATTACTATCATCTTGATTTTCTCGTTGCCGTTTGAATAATGTCTCATACAGTTTCTATGCTAATGGGATTATGCAGAGCATAATTTTAAAAAGCGGTGCAAAGTTACGAAAAAAACAGTAATAAGCAAAGTGATAGGAGGAAAAAACTTGTTTTTTATAGATATTTATCTTTCATACGTGGACGTTTTGATGATTTTCTGAGATTCGGGAAAAGTAAAATAAACACCAAAAACTCTGACAATTCTTTAGTTGACAATAGACTTGTTTTAGCTTTGGAAAAACGAAAAAACGTGTTTTCGGCTGGTTGGAAACTCTTTTTTGCTTCTTGTTCGGATTCTTTTTCTTCGTTGAAAGCATGCTTTGGCAGTTCCAAAAGCCCTTTTTTGATGGCTTAGAAGCCCCTTTTCACAAGGTAAAAGATATGCTTTGAGACGCCCAAAGCTATGCAATGACAAATTCTGAAAATGTAAATAAATCGGAACTGTTTGATTTCCAACGGTTTAGGACCGCATCCATTTTTGCGTTTGTTTTGGCCTATTGCTGGGATTCATGCAAAAATAGTGGTGTGTTTTGTGTAATAATTCGGAATTATTTTTACATACTCCTCCTTTTGCGCCTCGTGCGTAATTTGTAATTTGGGGTGTTGTTTTTATTGTTTTTATTTTGGATATTCGCAAGATTGTTGTAATTTTGCAAAAGATTCATTTGCCGAATCTGTTCTATTTATAACAAAATACTTTACAAATTTATATGGGATTTTTATCAAAAATATTTGGAAGAAAGAAGGAAAACGCTAAAGTCGGTGGTATGGAAGACTACATGACTTTGGTTAGAGTTTATTTTCAAGCATCATTAGCTTCTAACCTGGGAATCACTAACATAGCTATGCTTCCCGACTTGCGGACCTTTAAGGCTACACTCCATGTTCCAACGATGAACAATAAGTTGGGTTTGGGCGAGAAGTCGCATTGCAAAAAGTTGATGAAAGAAATTTACGGAACTGACGATAGCTTTTTCAAGGAAATAGACCAAAGCATTCGTAAGAATTGCCATAAGATGCAAGATGTGCAAACCTATCTTTATCAGTTTCAAGGCTTTTCACAGGACTTGATGATGCTGATGGGCAATTTGATGAAGTTCAAGTTGAGAATGCCTTCTTTCTTTAAGAAAGCCATCTATCAGATGACGGAGAAAACGGTGAACGACATTTTCAATAAAAACGATTACAAAGATGCTGGCGTGATGAAAACCGTGATGGCTATTCGGAAATATAACAATCGTTTGGGATTCAGCCAGAATTGGATTACTGACTTTGTCTATCAGGTTGTGATGTTGGCTAAGAAAGAACCGAAACCTGCTGAAGAAAAGTCTGATAAGTGAGCCAATTTGCAGTTTGGTTGAAGTGAAAATAGGTTGTAAGTTAGATAGAATGAAACTTCATAAAATGGTGTTTCTCAAAGTTATTTGAAAAAATGTCGTGATTTATTTTGAATTGTCGAAGAATTCTATTAACTTTGTAACCAAATTGTGATTCTATGGACGCAAATGAGAAAACTTTGACTCTTTTTGCCACTCGCATTAGGCAGATGATTCTCCAATACAAGGATGTGAAAAAGGAGAACAGTGAATTGTATGCGATGGTGGATGAGCGCGATGCTCGCATCAAGCAATTGGAGGCTCAGTTGACTCAGGCGCAGAACGATTACAATAGTCTCAAGATGGCGAAGATGATTGAAATCACGGACTCTGATTTGGAGAGTTCGAAGAAACGTCTTTCAAAGCTCATCAGAGACGTCAACAAGTGTATCACGCTACTGAGCGAAAAGTAAAACGTCTGGAGCGATGGCTGAAGAAAACAACAAACTGAACATAAGGTTGCATCTCTATGACACCGAGATGGCGGTGAAAGTCTACCGCGATGAAGAAGAAGTGTATAGAAATGCGGCCTCAATGATAAATGATACGGTGAACACTTACGCCAAGATTCTGAAAGGAAAACGGGGCGATAAGGAGATACTGTATGCTGCAATGTTGGACATTGCGTTGCGCTATGAGAAAGAGGCGAAACGTAATGATACAGCACCTTTTAGCGATATTCTCAGTAAGTTGACTTCAGAAATCGAAGAAGCGTTGAAGGACTCGTGAGAATATTAACTATTATATACATTAAAAATGATTGAATTTCTAATTGCGGCCGTCGCTCTGATAGTGGGAGCGGTTATCGGCTATGTGGTTTTCCGTTACGTTGTTAAGGGAAAATATAACCAAGTAATTGCGGCAGCTGAGAAAGATGCCGAAAAAGTGATTAAAGACGCTGAGGTCGTTAAAGAAAAAAAGTTGCTTGAAGTCAAGGAGAAGTTCCTTAACAAGAAAAGCGAACTGGAAAAGGAGGTTCAGCAACGGAATCAGCGCATCCAACAAAGTGAAAACAAACTGAAGCAGCGCGAAATCTCCTTGAATCAACGCCAAGAAGAATTGGGACGCCGTAAGCAGGAGGTGGAGCAAGGGCAGCAGCGCATTGAGAACGAAAAGAAACTGTTGGCCATCAAGCAAGAGGAACTTGAGAAGATGCAGAGCCAAGAGCGTGCTAAGCTTGAAGAACTCTCTGGATTGAGTGCTGAAGAAGCCAAGAGCCGTTTGGTGGAAAGCCTGAAAGATGAGGCTCGCACAGATGCCGCTAGTTATATCAACGAGATAATTGATGAAGCCAAGCTTAACGCGAATGCCCAAGCCAAGAAGATAGTCATACAAACCATTCAGCGTGTTGCTACGGAAACAGCTATTGAGAATTCAGTATCGGTGTTCCATATTGACAACGATGAAGTGAAGGGCCGTATTATCGGACGTGAAGGCCGTAATATTCGCGCTTTAGAGGCTGCTGCAGGAGTTGAAATCGTTGTTGACGACACGCCTGAAGCTATTGTCATTTCTGCTTTCGATCCTATTCGCCGCGAGGTCTGCCGTCTGGCTCTTCACCAATTGGTTAGTGATGGACGAATCCATCCGGCACGTATTGAGGAGGTCGTGGCTAAGGTGAAGAAGCAATTGGAGAACGAAATCATTGAGACTGGTAAGCGTACCGCAATTGATTTGGGTATTCATGGATTACATCCCGAACTGATAAGAATCATCGGAAAGATGAAGTATCGTAGTTCATATGGCCAAAATTTGTTGCAGCACGCCCGTGAAACAGCTAATCTTTGTGCTGTTATGGCAAGCGAACTTGGACTTAATCCCAAGAAGGCAAAGCGCGCCGGATTGTTGCATGATATAGGAAAGGTACCCGATGAGGAGAGCGAGTTGCCTCATGCTCTTTATGGTGCTAAGATTGCCGAGAAATTCAAGGAAAAACCGGATATTTGTAATGCTATCGGCGCCCACCACGATGAGATGGAGATGAATACATTGCTTGCTCCGATTGTTCAGGTTTGTGATGCTATTTCAGGTGCTCGTCCTGGTGCCCGCCGTGAAATCGTTGAGGCATATATCAAGCGTTTGAACGATCTTGAAGCCATCGCCATGAGTTATCCTGGTGTTACGAAGACTTATGCTATCCAGGCAGGTCGCGAGCTTCGTGTCATCGTGGGAGCCGATAAGATGGACGATGCTGAAACTGAAAAGCTGAGTGGCGAGATTGCTACGAAGATACAGAATGAAATGACGTATCCCGGACAAGTGAAGATTACCGTGATTCGTGAAACACGCTCTGTGGCTTACGCGAAATAAGATTGCCGTTTAAAGAAAAACTCCACCAATTACATGCTTGTAGTTGGTGGAGTTTTTTTTCTTGCAATGATTTAGAAAGCGGGATGTGAGGTTTCTTGCTTTTTAATTGCCATTGTTTCCATTTCAATGAGCCATCCGGGACGGCAAACTTTTGCGTTTACAATAACCCAAGGCTTATTTGGGAAACGCTCCTCATAGAGTTGCTTAACGATTTGATAGTCAGCAGGATCGCGGAGATAGACAATCATCTGTGCGGCATCGTCAAATGTACATCCGGCTTCTGCCAGCAAAGTTTCAACATTTTCCCACATACGATGGCATTGAGCCCTTACATCACCTCTATGGACAATCTCGCCTTTGTTATTGATGCTTGCTGTTCCTGAGATGAATACATGTCTGCGATCGCCGTAGTCAACATATGTACCACGTTCGAAACTCACCCCATAGTCGCTTGTCCGATTAAGATGAGTCGGTGCATAGAGATAGCTGATTTGTTCCTTCTTGATGCCATCAATGGCGTAAGCATCTATTTGTGAAAGCACATGAGGGTCGGCTTGCCTGCCTCCGATGCCTGTACTAGCAATAAAATGTGTCTGGTCGGTCAAGTTTTGAGTGATGAACACTTCATTCCTTGCTTTTACGACACCAGCATAGTTCAAGTCTACATCGTTTACAAAGAGCCATGTCCGAATGCAATTATTAGCTAAGTTGCATCCTTCGTTGGCCAATTGCATGATATAATCGTTCAAGATAATTCTTGTTTGGCGTTCGGAATCCTTGGCTTTACAGCAAGCACCTGTAAGCCATAGGTGGCGATAGTTTCCGTGACTGACTTCGAAAAGACCACTTGAGAGCGCTCTTGTCTGTACACCTGTGAGCAAATAAGCCCAAAGAGCGATTTTTGTTCCATTGAGAGGACCTTGTTGTATCACAGATAGTGCACAGTTGGGAGTTTCCAGCTCCCAATTCATCAGTTCATCGCTTTGGTTGGCTGCATCGCTTAAGAAATAGCGTTTAAACACCGTCTCAGCTCCATTAAGTTCAGTTTTCCTGACAGAGGAGAAGGTTTCCATGACTGATGTGAGTTGCTCAGTATATGTCAAGAATGGATTCTTGACATTGATAATTACATGGAACTCAGATACTTCTGTCCCATTGTCAAAGCCGTAAATTCGAACGCTAGTATCTTCAAATTCTATCGTCTTGTTCATTTTCCCTTTTTTTGTGAGTGCAAATTTACATATAAATTATTTAATAATTGCAAGTTTTGGGAAGATTAACGCATTTAGTGGTGTTTTATACCGACAATTGAGGATGATGCAGTCGTTTTTGTACATAAAAACAATAGCCGTATCATGAATTGCAGCTAGGTAAACCTTTACAATCCACAACACGGCTATTGTTGAGAAAAGATGATCTTTTTATAGATTCATCTTAGAGGTGTTCCGCAATTACTGTTTAGTAATTCTCGGCTTTTAGTTCGAAATATGCTTGTGGATGGTCGCAAACAGGGCATATCTCAGGTGCATTCGGGCCAATGACGATATGGCCACAATTGCGGCATTGCCAAATCTTATCGCCATCGCGTGAGAACACGATACCTTCCTCGATGTTGCTTAACAATTTGCGATAACGCTCTTCGTGGGCTTTCTCAATTGCAGCAACACTACGGAATTTCTCAGCAATCTCAGGGAATCCCTCTTCATCGGCTTCAACAGCCATCTTAGCATACATGTCTGTCCACTCGAAGTTCTCGCCCTCAGCAGCGGCTTTCAAGTTTTCAGGAGTCGATTTAATGGCTCCACCTTCCAACAACTTGAACCACATCTTGGCGTGTTCTTTCTCGTTAGCGGCAGTCTCTTCGAAGATAGCGGCAATCTGCTGATAGCCATCTTTCTTAGCTTTGCTTGCCCAGTAGCTGTACTTGTTGCGAGCCTGACTCTCACCAGCAAAAGCCTCTTGCAGGTTTTTCTCGGTTTTTGTTCCTTTCAGTTCTTTCATAATGCTTTTTGTTTATGTTAATAATATGAATTAAGAATATAGTCGTTTCTGAATCTTATATTGTTATTTCTCCAGCAATGGAATGGTTCATCATATTGCGAACTGTTTGTTCGTCATTGTATTTTGCGTTGAGGAACATCAGTTTTGTAGCCGCCGCTTCCACCGTACTGTCATATCCACTCACGACTCCTGCGCTTTTCAGCTGATATCCTGTGTCGTATCGTTCCATTTCAACGCATCCCGCCACGCATTGGCTGATGTTTACCACGACAACACCCCGTTCGGAAGCGTGATGGAGTGTGCGTAAGAGCCAAGGCTGTTGTGGTGCATTTCCACTTCCAAAGCTACGCATGACAATTCCACGAAGTTCAGGCGCATCGAGTACATGACCGACAAGATTCTCTTGAATGCCAGGAAAGAGCGAGAAAATCACAACATTGGGATTCATGTTGTAGTGCGGAATCATGGGGCGCGAATAATCGGGGCGTAGGATATGATGGTCGTGAAAAGAGAAGTTCACCCCAGCATCGCACAGATGAGGATAGTTGAACGAAGCGAACGCGTTGAATCCATCAGCGTTTTGTTTTGTAGACCTATTACCCCTTAGCAACCTCCCACTGAAATAGATGCACACTTCAGGCACTCGTGGAGTACCGTCTTGATGGTGCAAAGAAGCGAGTTCGATGCTTGTGACAAGGTTTTCTTTTCCGTCAGTTCGCAATTGTCCAATGGGGAGTTGTGAACCTGTCAATATTACCGGCTTAGTCAGATTTTCCAACATGAAAGACAATGCAGAGGCGGTGTATGCCATCGTGTCTGTTCCGTGGAGAACCACAAAGCCGTCATAGTCATCGTAATTGGTTGCAATGATTTTTACGATTTGCGCCCATGTGCGAGGACACATGTCGCTAGAGTCGATGGGGGAGGCGAACTGATAAACATCGATGCCTGTCTCTATGTATTGCATTTCGGGCAGGTTACCCACCAGATAGTTGAAATCCAACGGTTCCAATGCGCCAGTCTTGGGATTCCGTCCCATTCCAATAGTGCCACCTGTGTAGATAAGTAACACCTTATCTGTGCGTTTGAAAGGCTTGTTTTTCTCCATACGACATCGTTTGCGTGAATTTTACTGCAAATATAATTTAATTTTCTGTTTTATCCAAAAAAAATCATTACATTTGCATTGAAAACGACACATGTGAATTTGTAAACTTAAAAACTTATAAACTTAAAGATTTTTGATATGAAAAAATTCATGGATGAGAACTTCCTGCTCGAGACGCAAACCGCTCAGGAACTTTTCCACAATCATGCGGCTAAAATGCCCATCATCGACTATCATTGTCATTTGATTCCCGAGATGGTTGCTAACGACCACAAGTTCAGGAGCATCACCGAGGTTTGGTTGGGCGGCGACCACTACAAATGGCGTGCTATGCGAACGAATGGTGTTGACGAACGTTTCTGCACGGGTAAGGACACATCTGATTGGGAGAAGTTCGAGAAATGGGCGGAAACGGTTCCCTATACTTTCCGCAATCCGCTTTACCATTGGACTCACTTGGAACTGAAGACAGCTTTTGGCATTGAGAAATTGCTGAGTCCTAAAACTGCTCGCGAGATATTTGACGAGTGCAACGAGAAACTCAAGCAACCTGAGTATTCAGCTCGTGGATTGATGCGCCGCTATCATGTGGAGTGTGTCTGCACGACTGATGACCCTGTTGACGACTTGCGTTTCCATAAGCAAACTCGCGAGAGCGGATTCGAAGTCAAGATGATTCCCGCTTGGCGTCCTGATAAGGCTATGAACATCGAAAAACCTGATTTTGCCGCATACGTGAACCAGCTTGGCGAGGTTAGCGGTGTGACTATCACCAAGTTTGCCGACATGCTCGACGCTTTGCAAAAACGCCACGATTTCTTTGCCGAGAATGGTTGCAAGCTCTCAGATCACGGTATCGAAGAGTTCTATGATGAGGAGTATACCGATTCGCAAATCGAGACAATCTTCGAAAAGGCTATGCGCGGACAACAGCTTTCGGAGTTGGAAATCCGCCAATTCAAGAACTGTTTCCTCACGAAGATGGCCGAGATGGATTATGATGCAGATTGGACACAGCAGTTCCATTATGGTGCTATACGCGATAACAACACGCTGATGTACAATCAGTTAGGTCCTGATACCGGTTTCGACTCTATTGGCGAATTCAACACTGCCCGTGCTATGAGCCGTTTCATGAACAAGCTAAACTCAGAGAAGAAACTCACGCGTACCATATTATATACTTTGAACCCCTGTGCCAACGAAGTGATAGCCACGATGCTTGGCAACTTCCAAGATGGCTCTTGCCCAGGCAAGATTCAGTTCGGTTCTGGTTGGTGGTTTAATGACCAACTCGATGGTATGACCCGCCAAATGAACGCGTTGTCTGTGTTGGGCTTGTTGAGCCGCTTCGTGGGAATGCTCACCGATTCACGTTCGTTCTTGAGCTATCCTCGCCACGAGTATTTCCGTCGTTTGTTGTGTAATCTTCTGGGCAATGACGTTGAAAAAGGATTGCTCCCCAATGATATGGAGACGCTTTCGAGAATGGTGGAGGACATTTCGTATAATAATGCCCGCAACTATTTCCGCTTCTACTAATTAGTTGCTTAGGTACATTCTAAATATGCCAGGAGGCTTTCAATTTGAAAGTCTCTTGGCATTTTGTTTTTTGAATCATATTGCCTTGAGCAATCTTATAGTTGCTTACACTTGAAGCGATTTGTCAAGAAAATTCTGAATTTTGGGTCTCTGAGAATTGAAAATTCTGAAGCAGAAAAGATTTCGGTGCGAAAAGGGCCAAAAATTGACGTTTTTGGAAGTCGTTGATAATCAGTTGCTTCCGATTTCTTTACATCTTTTAGACTTGCGAAAGCTATGCTTTTGAGTTGTCATTTGTGGCTTTTGACCCCGTCATATGTGGCTTCTAAGGCTGTCAGATGCCACAAGTGAGCGTGTCAAATGCCACATGTGACACCCTCAGATGCCACAAGTGACAAATTTGCCGACCAAAAATGAAGGGGAAATAGGTTGAAAGTAATATTTCTTTACACATTTCTTTTCTAGAATGAACGGAAAAGTTGTCAGAAATTTGTCGCAATTTTTCATACATTTTAGGGAGTGTTGTCGGAAATTGAAAGCCAATGAAAGGCAGATGATTTTTGTGGTTCTGTTTTGTTGCTTGCCGCAAAAGTCATCAATGTCTTTACCCTATGCCAACTTCTAAATCATAGCCAAAAAGAAAGACCATCGAACTGTTAAGGAGAGTTCGATGGCCTTTGAAGTGTTTCAGCGTGAGCGCAACGATTAGTTCTTGTTTTGCACAGCACTCATCTCGATGGCAAGTCCACGCTTGTAGTTTTCGATGTAGCGGTTGAAGCCTTCAACATCCTCGGCGGTGGGAGCAATCTCAACGCCTGTGTTTCCAGCGAAGATCACTTCCTCCAAATAGTCGGGCAACGACAACTTGTTGGGGTTGTTCACGGCGTATGCGGCAAGCAGGGCGATTCCCCATGCACCACCTTCGCCTGCGGTCTCCATGACGGAGATGGGCGAGTTGAGGGCTGCTGCGAGCATGCGCTGACCTACGCCAGCTGTCTTGAAATAACCCCCATGACCCGTGAGACGGTCAACCTGTACGCCTTCTTCCTTGAAAAGGATGTCGTTGCCGAACTTCAGCACGGCTATAGCTCCATAGAGTTGGGCGCGCATGAAGTTGGCGAGGTTGAACTTGTCGTTGGCTGAGCGTACGAAGAGAGGACGGCCGTCGGTGAGTCCTGTTACAGGCTCGCCAGAGACATAGTTGTAGGCCATCAGACCTCCACAATCGGCATCTCCCTCGAGGGCTTTGTTGAACAGTTTGCCATAGAGCTCGTTCATGTCGACAGGTACTCCGAGCAGCTGCTGATACTCCTTGAAGAGACCCACCCAGGCGTTGATGTCGCTGGTGCAGTTGTTGCAATGCACCATAGCAACGAGCGAGCCGTCGGGAGTGGTGACCATATCGAGCACTTCGTAAGGCTTTGAGATGGGCTTCTCGAGCACAATCATCGAGAACGAAGATGTGCCAGCCGATACATTTCCCGTACGGGGTTTCACGGCATTTGTGGCAACCATTCCAGTTCCGGCGTCGCCTTCAGGAGGACAAACGGGGATACCTGCCTTCAGATGGCCGCTGACATCGAGCCGCTTAGCACCCTCAGGAGAGAGGAATCCGGCACTCTCGCCTGCATTGAGCGACTTGGGAAGAATGTCGAGCAGTTTCCACGAGAATCCCTTCGGAGCGATGAGTTCGTCAAACTTGCGAACCATCTCGGCATCGTAGGTTTTCGTGGCGGGATCAACGGGAATCATGCCCGATGCATCGCCCACGCCCAACACAAACTGACCAGTCACCTGCCAATGCACATAGCCGGCGAGGGTGGTCAGATATTTGATGTCAGAAACATGCTCCTCGTTGTCGAGAATGCACTGGTAGAGGTGCGAGATGCTCCAACGAAGGGGGATGTTGTAGTTGAAAAGCTTGGAGAGCTCGGCGGCAGCCTTACCTGTGTTGGTGTTGCGCCATGTGCGGAAAGGCACCAGAATCTCTTGCTTATCGTTGAAGGCCATATAGCCGTGCATCATGGCAGAGAAGCCGATGGCGGCAAGAGCCTCTATCTCAACGTCGTATTGTTTGCGGACATCGGCACGAAGGTCGGCGTAGCAATCCTGAAGACCATACCAAATGGCTTCGGTGCTGTAGGTCCAAAGACCGTCAACAAGTTGGTTTTCCCACTCGTGAGAGCCTTGTGCAATGGGCTTGCTCTCTTCATCGATGAGGACGGCCTTGATGCGGGTGGAGCCAAACTCAATGCCCAATATGGCTTTTCCAGCCTCAATAGTTTGTTTTGCGGTCATAATTCAATTGTTTTTGGCACGGATTACACGGTTTTACACTACAGATCATTCGTGTTCATCCGTGCAATCCATGCCTATTAAACATTAACGCAGGGCTTTAGACAACATGTAATACATCTCGTTGTTCTGGAGCTGCTGCTTGAATTCGCTGGTCTTGGTGTCCTTGTTGATCTTGACATACTCGATGCCAGTCATCTCAGCAAAGTCTTCCCAGTACTCCTCGGTGATGTCGTAGGAGAATGCGCTGTGGTGTGTGCCACCTGCCAAGATCCATGCGCCGGCGCCAATTTCGAATGTCGGCTGGGGAACCCAAAGAGCAGATGCAACGGGAAGGTGAGGCATGGGCTTCGGCTCGATGCACTCCACTTCTTGAGAAATCAGGCGGAAGCGGTTGCCAAGGTCGACAACAGTGGCCTTGATGCCATGACCAACCTTTGACGTGAACACCAAGCGGGCGGTCTGCTGCTTGCGGATACCGATGCCCAGGAAGTGAACCTCCAGTTTGGGTTTGTCGGTTGCGATGAGCGGACAAATCTCGAGCATGTGGCTCTGCAGGCAAGATGAACGGTCGCCGGCAAAGTTCAGCGTGTAGTCCTCGAGGAACGAGCAACCAGTAGGCATGCCCTGCTGAATCACCCAAAGAGTGCGATAGAGGCAAGCGGTCTTCCAGTCACCCTCAGCACCGAAACCATAACCTTCTTCCATCAGGCGTTGTGAGGCAAGGCCAGGAATCTGGTCGAAACCACAGAAGTTGGGATCGTCGATGTTGGCATCACCAAGGTCGTCGAAGTTGGTGGTGAATGCATTTGCGCCTTCATCCTTCAGCACACGACGAAGGGCAATTTCGGCTTTGGCAGAGTTCTTCACCTTCTCCCAATAAACTTCCTCGCCGCTCTCGTCAATCTTAATGGTGTAGAGCTTCTTGTACTCTTCAACCAACTCATCGGCTTCGGCATCGGTCACCTTCTTGTAGTATTCCATCAGAGAGGAGACAGGATAGTAGTCCACATGATAGCCGAGACGCTGCTCGAACTCCACACGGTCGCCATCGGTAACAGCCACGTTGTTCATGTTCATACCGAACATCAAGCAACGTACATTCTTTGCGTCAGCAACACCTGCTGCCACACGTGCCCAAACAGCAATTTTCTTCTGAGCCTCTTCGTCCTTCCAATAGCCGCAAACCACCTTGCGAGGAACACGCATGCGGGTGCAGATGTGCCCGAACTCGATGTCGCCATGAGCGCTCTGGTTCAGGTTCATGAAGTCCATGTCGATGCTGTCCCAAGGAATCTCAGCATTGTATTGGGTGTGGAAATGCAGTAGGGGCTTCTGCAGGTCCTGCAAACCCTTAATCCACATCTTTGCGGGAGAAAATGTGTGCATCCAAGTGATGATACCCACACACTTCTCGTCGTTATTGGCTGCCTTCATCACGGCTTCCACTTCTTTCGAACTATTGGCAGTTCCTTTATAAACCACCTTGATGGGGATGATTCCGCTTTCGTTCAAGCCTGCCACCATCTCCTTGCTATGACCGTCAACTGCTACGACTGCATCACCTCCATAGAGCAACTGGGCACCAGTCACCCACCAAATTTCGTAATTCTCAAATGCTTTAATCATTGCTTTAAGTGTTTTAAGTTATTACATTAATAAATTATAAGTTATAAGTTGTGTTTTTAATGCTTTTGTCCCTTTTGTCCATAGTAGGCATTAGGGCCATGCTTGCGCGAGAAATGCTTCTCGATGAGAAGCGGGTTCATTGTGGTTTCAGGATTCACGCTATAAGACACGAATGCCATCTTTGCCACTTGCTCCATAACTACGGCGTTGTAAACGGCATTGTCAGCATCCTTACCCCATGAGAATGGGCCGTGGTTCTTGACAAGCACGCCAGGCGTATGAACGGGATTGATTCCACCAGCCTTAATGCGCTTCACGATAACATTGCCAGTTTCCAGCTCATAGTTGCCTTTTACCTCTTCTTCAGTCATGTCGTCGGTGCAAGGAATGGCATCATGGAAATAGTCGGCATGAGTGGTGCCGATATTGGGAATGTCCTTGCCTGCTTGTGCCCAAGCAGTTGCATAGGTGGAGTGGGTGTGTACCACACCGCCGATTTCGGGGAATGTGCGATACAGGACAAGGTGAGTTGGGGTGTCGGAGGATGGGTTCAGGTCGCCTTCAACCACTTTTCCCGTTTCCAAATCCACCACTACCATGTCGCTTGCCTTCATGGTGTCATAGTCGACGCCCGATGGCTTGATGACAACAAGGTTCTTCTCACGGTCGATTCCCGAAACATTTCCCCATGTGAAAATCACAAGGTTGTGCTTCACCAAATCAAGGTTGGCTCGAAAGACTTTCTCTTTTAATTCTTCCAGCATGTTGTTTTTAGTTTTTATTCTTGTTTTTACAATTTGAACGACGGATAGTCGGCATACATCTTCTTGTTGAAGCGATAGAGTGCGGCTCCGCGTTTTGATGTCAATTTGTCAATGAGTTCGGTTTTCTCGATGAAATCTATCTGCTTGATGCGCTTACGGAAATTACGCTTGTCAATTTCCTCGCCAAGAATGGCTTCATAGACGTGCTGCAATTGGGTAAGCGTGAACAAGTCGGGCAGAAGGTTGAAGCTCAACGGCTCGGTATTGATGCGGCGTTGTAGCATCGTGATGGCTTTCTGCACCATGATGTTGTGGTCGGAATACAACTTCGGTAGCTCGTCGATGTCCACCCATTGCAGACCATGCTCCTTGCGAAGCTTGTCGTCGTAGTCTTTCACATTGATTAATGCGCAATAGGCTACGGAGATAACTCGCTCGCCCGGGTCGCGGTCGATGGCACCGAATGCACCGACTTGCTTCATATAGATTTTATTGAGGCCGGTGAGGTCTTGGAGAACGCGGTTTGCCGCATCCTCCAGACTCTCATCGTTCTTGACAAAACCTCCATAGAGTGACCATTCTCCCCGTCCTGGGTCCATATGGCGACGCCCAATGAGCAATTTCAACTTGTTGTCTTCGAAACCGAAAACAATGCAATCCACCGAAACCCATACTTGGGAATGTTCACTATAATACTGAGTCATATTTGTAGAAACTCCTTTTTATTACCAGAAGTAAGCATAGAAACAAGCGCAGAGGGCAACAACGCCAAGCGTGGCAACAACGTCCCAAACGCCCCAACTCTCACGAATCTGACGACGATAGTCGCCTGTGAAGGTAATGGCTTCCACCTGAGCTTTCGAGGGAGCGGGTGTGAAGAAGCTCACAACCACCATCAGCACGATGATGAAGACAAGCAGCCAGCACTCGAAGATGAGCCAGTTGGTCTGCCAGAACCATGCGGTGTTCTCCCAGAATGCACCAGTCATCACTTCCTTTCCACTACCCGTGAGAACGTTGGTGAGCAGACGGAGCATACCGATGAGGAAACCACCAATGAGGCCCCATTCACCAGCCTTAGGTGTAATCTTCTTCGAGAAGATACCCAGCGTGAAGACGGCCACCATAGCCGGGGCAATCAGCGACTGGATGTCCTGCAGGTAAGAGTAGAGGTTACCCATAGACATCATGACGGGCATCCAAAGCAGACCGAGAATCACAACAACAACAGTTGCGGTACGTCCAACAAACACATAGTGAGCCTCGCTCATACCCTTCTTCATGGGCTTGTAGAAGTCCTCGGTGAAGAGTGTGGCACAGCTGTTGAAGAAAGCTGCCAGAGAGGCAACAAGAGCGCAAATGAAACCAATGGTCACGATACCTTTCACACCAGCCGGGAGGATGTTCTTCACCATCATGGCGAAAGCACCATCGGTGTCGTGGGTGTTGGTGATGTCCATCTCGATGCCGCTACCAGTCTTCAAAGAGAGTGCGTAAGCAACCATACCTGGAATCAAGAACATGAACACGGGAAGGAGCTTGAAGTAACCTGCGCAGATAGTACCGCGGCGGGCGCGCTTCATAACCACCGTATTATCCTCGCCCTTGGTCTGTCCAAGCACACGCTGAACGATATGCTGGTCAGTACACCAGTACCAGAAGCCAATGATAGAAGCTCCAAGGAATACAACATAACCGGGGAATTGGGGATACATGGGGTCGGCTTTGTCAGGATGGAACATGTGGGTAGTTCCGAAACCATCATGAGCGGCGTTACAAACCTTCATCATCTCACCCCATCCAGCACTAATGCTACCATCGCCAAGCATGTTCAAACCGAGGAACAACACGAGGAACGAGCCTATAATAAGAATAGGTGTCTGAATGGCCGAAAGCGTCATCACACCCTTCATTCCACCAAACACGGTGAACACGGCGGTGATGGCAATCAAGCCGATAGCACCCCACCAGAAGGGAAGACCAAGCAAGTATTCGAAGAAGATACCACCCGTGAAAGCCGTCACACTAACCTTGGTCAGCACGTAAGCAATCAGCGTGATGATTGACAGCCACGAACCCGTGCGCTGGGTGTAGCGGAACTTCAAGAAGTCGGGCATCGTGATGATTTTGCCCATCTTGTTGTTCAGCAACTGATAGAAAGGCACGAAGAGCCAGCCGAGGATGAGAATCATCCAGCCTTGCATCTCCCAGTGGGCCATACCAACACCATCCTTTGCTCCAGTACCGGCGAGACCTACCAAGTGCTCTGAACCGATGTTGGCGGCAAAGATGGCAGCACCAATCACATACCAAGGTTCGCCCTTACCGAAGAGATAGTCCTGCGAGTCGGCGCCTTTCATCTTCTCCTTATCTTTCTTGATGGCGCGATAAACCGCCCAAACAATGGCAAGAACACCGAGTGCAAGCACAACCCAGTCGAGCCATAAGAATTCATTTGTTTTCCAATTCATTTTGTAGATGATTTAATGATGATTAATTACTCAATATGTTTGTTTTTATTTGGTCGAGAACTTGTAAACACAGTGGCTCATATATTTCTCACCGGGCTTCAGATATGGGCTGGGCCAACCTTTGGCAACCTTGTTGGGAGAGTCGGGAAACTTCTGTGTCTCAAGGCAAACACTCACGTGCTTCGGATACTTGATACCATGCTTGCAAGAAATGCCTGTTCCCTGGAAGTTGCCAGTATAAACTTGGATACCAGGCTCGTTGGTATAAACCTGAAGGAAGATACCTGTGTTCTCGGCATAGAGGCTGGCAGCCACCTTCTGGTCGTTGCCTTTTCCGTCTTTATAAGTGTTCAACACATAGTTGTGGTCGAATCCGCCAGCATATTTGATTTGATGCTCTGTGGTGTCGCCAATAAGCTCATAGAGGGCGCGAGGCTTGTTGAAGTCCAAAGAAGAACCATAGACGTCGCGAATTTCACCAGTTGTCATGTAAGTGGTGTCAACAGGAGTCATCTTGTCGGCATTCACATGAAGAATCATGTTCGTACCAGGCTGTGACGGGTCGCCTGTAAGCGTGAAATAAGAGTGGTTGCACATGTTGATAACAGTCTCTTTGTCGGTGGTTGCTTCGAATGTGCAATCAAGAGCATCGTCATCGGTCAGTTTGTAGGTGGCAGTTGCCGTAACGGTTCCGGGGAATCCGTTGTCACCATCGGGAGAAACGATAGTCAGTTTCAGGGTCTGCGGGTCGATCTGTTCGGCATCATACACTTGATATTGCCAGCCAGAAGGTCCGCCGTGGAGGCAATGGCCGAAGTTGTTGGTGGGCAATTGAATCTTCTTGGCGTCGATAATCAGCTGGCCTTTGTTGATGCGGTTGGCATAACGGCCGATGGTAGCTCCGAAGTCGCTGGGGCTGTTTACGGTATCGGCATATTGCTTGATGTTGTCATAGCCAAGAACGACGTCAACAAAAGCGCCATTCCTGTCTCTTGTCATCAGCGATACAATGCGTCCGCCAAAGTTGGTGATACAAACTTCCATACCGTTCTTGTTGGTGAGCGTGTACAGTTTTACTGGTTTGCCATTGATGGTGGTATCAAAGGCTGCAGGGTCAAGCCCGGAAAGGGTTTGATTGCTTTTCGAACACGATGAGAACAGAATGGCTGCCACTCCGATTCCCATGAAAATACTCTTAAGTTTAAGCATAAAAATAAGGATTATTAAGTTAGTACTTGTTATTTTGGTGTAAAATTACAACATTTATTTGAAGATATCAAAAAAGAAAATATGTTATATAACATAAATGTGTAATTTTTACACTTTTTAATCATTAAAGGCCCACAATTCGATGTCGAATGCAGGCCTTAATGCGGTTTATACTATAAGTAATATTACTCTACGGGGATGTCTTTGTTGACATTCTTGCAACCAATAAGAGCGTAGAACAAGATGTAGGCAACCATAGCCACCTGGAGCCAATAGCTTGTGATGGCACCGCTCGACTTGGCGATGATGTCTTGGAGCCAAGGCATCAGTCCACCACCAACCACCATCATCATGAAGATTCCGCTGGCAGCCTCGGTGTATTTGCCAAGACCTTCGACAGAGAGGTTGAAGATACCACCCCACATGATTGACGTGCAAAGTCCGCAAGCAGCGATGAAGAACACCTTCAGGGGCACCTCATGTCCGCCGATGGTCGTTGTTGCACTCTCGGGCAGGAAAATGGCAATCAGCAACAAGCAGATGGCTACAGTCGAAACAACCGTCATCTGGGTCTTGGTGTTAACTTTACCGGATATGAGCGTTGACGAGAAGCGGCCGATAAGCATCATGAACCAATAGCTGGCAGCCAGAGTTCCACCAAGTGCGGCTGAACCCTCGAAACCACCACGGAAGTTAGTGACATAGAAGTTGAGCTCCATAGGAATACCGATTTCCACGCCGACATAGAAGAAGATGGCGATGACGCCCAGAATGAGATGGCGGAAACGGAGTGCGCCTTTCATGGAATCCATGAGCGAGTCGCTCTTTCCGATGTTGGGCTCGGGAATGTTAACGCGGCTGATGATGATGAACGAGATGGCGAATACGGCCATACCGATGAACAGCAGGGGAGACACATCGGTCATAGAGGTCTTCTCTGTAACTGTTCCCACGAGCACACCTGCGAGCAGCGGGGTGAGCGTGGCGGTGAGTGAGTTCAGTGTTCCACCGATTTGGATGAGCTGGTTACCCTTGTTTCCACCACCACCAAGCATGTTGAGCATGGGGTTGACAACGGTGTTCAGCATGCAGACGCAGAATCCGCATACAAGAGCACCGAGGAGGTAGATGTAGAGGTTGAGGGCCACAGGAGCGCCGTTCATCTCGTTGACCTTGATGTCGTCTCCATAGACGCTGGAGAGATATTGCAGGGCAAGACCGATGATACCTACGAGCAATGCGGCAAGAGCGGTTTTCTTATAACCTATTTTCTTCAGCAGCATACCCGAAGGGATACCCATGAAAAGATAGGCGGTGAAGTTCATGAGGTTACCCCACGAGGCGGCGAAATCGTATTTGAATCCCCAAATGTTGCCAAAGGGTGCTCCCATGTTGGTGACGAAGCTGATCATGGCAAAGATGAAGCACATGGTGATGATCGCCACAAGATTTGTATTTTTGCTAGTACTCATTGTTTTGGTTGTTTTTGATGTCTCAGAAACAAGATAGGGGAGAAGTGTCGTTATTCCCCGTCATTTGTTTGTTTAAAAAATACTGTTTTTGTGCTAAGATTGGGAGCCTGCAAAGAGACTCCCAATCAGCAGATTGTTTGATTGTTTAGCAGATTTTGCGTGAACCGTCGCTGATAACCACATCATAGACCTTTGGAGCTTTTCCAAATTTCTCGAAGTATTTTTGGCAAGCGGTTTGGATGAACGGCTCGTAGAGCTCGTCTTTCACGAGGTTGATGGTGCAGCCACCGAAGCCGCCACCCATAATTCGTGAACCAGTCACACCACACTCTTTGGCGATGTCGTTCAGGAAATCGAGCTCCTCACAAGAAACCTCGTATTCCTTGGAAAGGCCGTCGTGAGTTTCATACATCTTCTTTCCAACGGTCTCATAGTCGCCAGCCACCAATGCGTCACACACGGCCAACACACGGTCTTTCTCGCCGAGCACGAAGTGAGCGCGCTTGTAGTCTTCTTCACCTACTTCGGCGCGAACCTCTTCAAGCTGCTCCCAAGTGCAGTCGCGAAGGGTCTCGAAGGTTCCCTCCGGATGCTTGGCGGCAATGTGCTTCACCACGTTCTCGCAAGAGTTGCGACGGTCGTTGTAGGGGCTGCCTGCCAATTCGTGCTTCACGCAAGAGTTCAGCAGCACCAGCTTGTAGCCTTCGGGGTTGAAGGGGAAATATTCGAATTCGCGACTACGGCAGTCGAGACGCATCAGTTTTCCTGCCTGTCCGAAAACGCTGGCAAACTGGTCCATGATGCCGCAATTCACACCGCAATAGTTATGCTCTGTTGCCTGGCCAGCAAGAACGATGTCCCACTTCGACACCTTGTTCTCACCGAAAAGGTCGTTCAATCCGCATGCGAAGCAACTCTCCATTGCTGCCGAAGAAGACATACCTGCACCAAGGGGAACATCTCCAGCAAATGCTATATTAAAACCTTTAACGGGAACGCCTAACTTCTCCATTTCCAGCGTGATACCATAGATGTAGCGAGCCCAGCTTGCGCGAGGTCCTTGTCCGTCGTGGAAGTCGAAGTCAACACGGTCTTTCAAGTCGATGGAATAGGCACGGATGGTGCTTTCTGTTCCATTGGGACGCATTTCGGCCATGATTCCTTTGTCTACGGCTCCCGGGAACACAAACCCACCATTGTAGTCGGTGTGCTCGCCAATCAGGTTAATACGACCAGGAGATGCATAGATGTTTCCTGTCTTGCCATCAAAGTGCTTGATGAAGCGGCTTCTTACAAATTCAATATCCATGTTTTACTTAAGTTTTGTTATGTTAATAATTTGTTTGGTTCTTATTTCTCAACACCGAATTTATAAATGGTCTTCTGCTTGTACTTCATGCCCGGGCGCAAGATGACGCTGGGGAAGTAGGGGCGGTTAGGACTGTCGGGGAAGTGCTGGCATTCGAAGCAGATGCCCGAACGGCGTGGGAATGTTGCACCATGCTGTCCCTCGTATCCTGTTGCCCAGTTGTCGGAATAAACCTGCATGCCCGGCTCGGTGGTGTAAACCTCCATTGTACGTCCGCTCACGGGGTCGGTCAGCTTGGCGGCAAAACTCAATTCGCCTTCCTCGCGCTTGTTCAGCACAAAGCAGTGGTCGTATCCTGCTCCGTTCTTGATTTGCTCGTCGTCAGCATCGATGTCCTGTCCGACGGCTTTCGGGGTGCGGAAGTCGAATGGAGTGTCTTTCACGAAGCGGATTTCGCCTGTGGGAATGCTCGTCTCATCGATGGGGATGTAGAAATCGGCATTGATTTCGCAAATCTGGTTGTCGATGGTGGGGGTGGGATTGGCTATTCCCTGAAGCGAGAAGAATCCGTGGCTGGTCAGGTTGATGATGGTCTTCTTGTTGGTGGTTGCCATGTACTCGATAACCAATTCGTTATCGTCGTTGAAAGTGTAGACAACCGTCACTTTCACTTCTCCGGTGTAGCCTTCTTCTCCATAAGGGCTCACATATTTCAACACAAGTGCCTGGTCGTTCATCTGCAGAGCTTCCCACACTTTGGCATTGAAGCCTTTCTTTCCGCCGTGGAGCGAGTTGGGACCGTTGTTGATAGGCAGATTGTATTCCTTGCCGTTCAACTGGAACTTACCCTTGCAAATGCGGTTGCCGAAGCGGCCGATAAGAGTTGAAAGATAAGGTTCCGGGCTGTCTATCACGCCTTGGATGGTGTCGTGTCCTTGAATCACATTGGCCATGTTGCCGTCTTTGTCGGGCACCATGATGGCGACTAATGCTCCGCCATAGTTAGTGATGGCCACTTCGTTTCCCAAGCTGTTCTTCAGGATGTAAAGATCCGTTTGTTTTCCGTTTACAGTGGTCTGGAAATCTTCTTTTCTCAGGCCACAAATGTTTTCTGTTTCAGCTGTGTTCATGATAAAAACGTTTTTAGTTATAAAATACTTTGTTGCAAAGTAAGTGAAAAAAAACGACAATCCCAAATTTCTTGTTGAAAAATGATGTTTCGCCCACGTTAAAAACAATTAAACGCTTTTTCCGACGCGGGTAGTATGTGCCAGAATTCTAACTGTTATCTGTTCGAACTGTTCGCTCCCGCCTATGCTGTTACCAGCCTTTCAGGCTTCGTCTCACGCCTTTTGCGCCAACTCTTGCTTGCTCCCATTTTTTATACGTATAAATCTGAATCAACATCACGTGGAATACCTATATCTTTGCATCGAAAACAAAAACGATAACGATTATGAATGTACAAGTAGAAAGAAAAGACATTTCCCGCATTGGCCATACATCTATGGGTGTGAATGGCTACGTCGTTGCGCTCTGTTCTAAAGAAACATCTAGATTAGAATATATTCTGTTGAGGAGTGTTTTGAAGTGTTTTGGAGAAGACTACAAAATTGTAGCTACGTTTGACCATAAATCTGATGGCGATGTGGCCTATGCAACAAATTTGCCATGGTCTCTTTATGAAGAAGCTGTTTTTGAGAATAAGACCATTGAAAGAATAGAATTGAAGGAAGACCCACGCGAACATTTGGAGAGATGGGGACATTTGGTCGTAGGTCCTTGGAGGGCTAATTGTTGTGAAAATACATTCAAATTGATAAATAACGGTATTCAATTGGCTGCAAGAGGAGATGAAGACTTGGAGAAGATCATCTTCGATGTGGAAAAGATGACTGTAGCCGTGAGCGTAAAGAATCCGCTATTGCCAGAGGACACTCCAAGGATGGTGGACTTAAGCGACGCCCCGGAATTTTTCGAGGAGCTTCGCAATGATATTGAAATACTTTTGGGCAAACCTGAATTAGTCAAGGCAAATGCTGACAGAACCGTGTTTGAGATTTCGGGAATAAAAGTATTTAAGATTGTGTCTGAATCGGGATTTCAGATGGGTAATTGGAGTGCTTCATGTTGGGGAAAAACATTCAAATTGAACAATCATGGAATTAAATTGGTTGCAAGATCGGATGAAGACTTGGAGAAGGTTATCTTCGATGCGGAGAAGAAGACTGTAGCCGTGAGCGTAAAGAATCCGACATTGCCAGAAAAATGCCCAAGGATTGTGGACCTCAGCGATGCCCCGGAGTTCTTTGAGGAGCTTCGTAATGGCCTTGAAAAGCTTTTGACAATAAAGGGCAAATTCAAGTCGGTCACCCCAAATGCTGACAGGACCGTGTTTGAGGTCTCATAGTGTATTCAGAATTCTAACTGTTATCTGTTCGAACTGTTCGCCCCCTGAAAAATGTCTCACCCCCTCCCTCCAGCGCCACTCTCGAACCCCTGATCTCCGCAAATGCCGATAAATAAAGGGAATATGAGCGTTTTAGCGTTATTTAATAATTGAGGGCCCGAAAATTTACAGATTTTCACACTGCAGCGTGATCGGAATTTGGTGGTTGCAGAAAATTTTTGTATCTTTGTAACTGTAAAATCGCCGAGTGCAGAGATACCGGTAAAATGCACGCGAGGCGAATAGCCCTTCCTCGTTAAAGGCGGCTAATGAGGGGGTAAGAGACGGCTTATGAGTGGGTAAAAGACGGCTAATGAGGATGTAAGAAGCGGCTAGTGAGCGGCTCAGAAGCGGCAAATGGGGAATGCAAGTAAAGTGAAAGACAAACGCTGGGAAGCGAGGAGCAAACGCAGAGGAAGTGAAAGACAAACGCTGGGAGAGCAAGGAACAGACGCAGGAATATGAAAAACAGCGCAGAGGGAATGAAAAACAGACGCAAGGGAAAGGGAATCTGTCACAGGCTGGAGAGCAGGTCGGCCACGATGTAGCTGCTACCGCCCACAAAGATGAAGTCGTCGTCATTGGCATCTGCCAGCGCTTTCCGATAGGCCTCGGAAACGGTGGTGAAAGGTTGGCCTTGAAGGCCGTGAGACAAGGCTTTCTGAGCAACTGCTGTGGCTGGGATGGCGCGATGGTTGTCGGCTTGCGTGAAATAATAGACGGCCGTTTGGGGGAGCATAGCGAGAACAGCATCGATGTCTTTGTCATCAACCATTCCGAAGACCATGCGGAGCTGTCGGCAAGGCTGGGCCTTGATTTGCGGAGCCAAATACTCCCATCCGCCAACGTTGTGGCCAGTGTCGCAAATGACGAGAGGGTGCTCTTGCAAGGTTTGCCAACGACCCATGAGGCCCGTGTTGCGTGTGACATTCATCAGGGCGTTTCCCCATCCTTCATCCTCGAATTCAGGCTCAAGGATTCCCAACTTGCAAAGCTGGTGGGCGGCACAAAGAATGGTGCGGAGGTTGAGTTTCTGGTATGTGCCTTTGAGTTCGAAATCGGGTAGGGGAGAAGGTTGATGGAATTCTTCAGCGAAAACGATGGGAGCATTCATTTTCAATGCTTTATCTTCGAAGACGGTCTTGGTTTCTTCAACGGTTTCTCCAATCACAACCGGCACTCCCGTCTTGATGATTCCAGCTTTCTCGGAAGCAATCTCAGCAAGTGTGTTTCCCAAGAATTGGGTGTGGTCGAACGAGATATTGGTGATGATGCTCAGCACGGGAGTGATGATGTTCGTGCAATCGAGCCGCCCTCCAAGTCCCACTTCAACAACGGCGATGTCTACGTGCTGCTCGGCGAAGTATTTGAATGCCATCGCTGTTGTGAGTTCAAAGAACGAAGGGTAAAGGATTTCCTCGGTATGGTCAGGGGTGTTCCAACGGATGAAGTCTTCAACGAAATCCACCACAAACTGCTCGCTGGCAGGTACACCGTTCACCCTGATGCGCTCGCGGAAATCCACAAGATGCGGCGATGTGTAGAGCCCCACCCGATAGCCGGCCTCCTGCAGAATGCTTGCCAGCGAATGCGAACACGACCCCTTACCGTTTGTCCCTGCCACATGGATGGTCTTGTAGGCACGATGCGGATGTCCGTAATGCTTGTCGAGCATTTTGGTGGTGTGCAATCCGGGCTTGTAGGCAGATGCTCCTACATGTTCGAAAACGGGAGTGACATTGTATAGGTAGTCGATGGCTTCAGGGTAGGTCATAGCTGATTGGGGTTATGGAGAGAAAGACAATGGGCGTCTGCCGGCCTCTGACGCTCAACAAACACCCATTGGATGATGCTATTTTTAACTGAAATAATTTTTGAATTTGTCGAAGATGGACTTTTTCGTAGATGCGTCGCCCTTGAAATTGTCGCTTTGGCGGAGGTGTTCGAGGGTTTCCTTTTCAGAGCGGCTGAGCTCTTTGGGCACATATACGGAGATGTTCACCACGAGGTCTCCACTTCCGTTCCCATAGCCTTGCACGGCTGGAAGTCCTTTTCCGCGTAGGCGCAAGGTCTTTCCGGGTTGAGTGCCGGGTTCAATCTTTATTTTGAGCTTGCTTCCTTCAATAGTGGGAATCTCCACTTCGGCTCCAAGTGCAGCTGTCGGGAAGTCGAGCAACAGGTTGTAGATGACGTCCTGGCCATCGCGAACAAACGTGTCGTTGCTCTCTTCTTCGATGTAAACCTGTATGTTTCCGCTGACACCGTTGTGTTGTCCGGCGTTGCCTTTTCCTGGTACGTTGACCACCATTCCTTCAGCCACGCCAGCGGGAATGTTGATTTCCACCACTTCATCGCCTTTCACGACACCCGTTCCACCACATTCGTGGCATTTGTTCTTGATGACAGTTCCTTCTCCGTGGCACGTCGGACATTCGGTTTGAGTCTGCATCATGCCAAGCATCGTGCGAACGGTCTTCACCACATAACCTTGTCCGTGACAATTCGGACAGGTTTCAGAGCCACTACCAGCTTCGGCACCAGTTCCGTGACAATGCTGGCAGGTGATGTCTTTCCTGACTTTGAATTTCTTGGTAACGCCGTTGGCAACCTCGTTGAGCGAAAGACGCACTTTCAACCTAAGGTCGGCACCACGATATTGGGCGTGACGTGTTCCGCCACCTCCACCGAAGCCTCCGAATCCTCCACCAAAGCCGTGGCCGCCAAAGACATCGCCAAACATCGAGAAGATGTCGTCCATAGAGAATCCGCCACCACCGAATCCTCCGAATCCTCCACCCATGTTGGGGCCGTCGAATCCGAACTGGTCGTATTGCTGGCGTTTTTGCTGGTCGCTCAACACGCTATAAGCCTCGGCAGCTTCTTTGAATTTCTCCTCAGCCTCTTTGTCGCCAGGGTTGCGGTCGGGATGGTATTTGATGGCAATCTTTCGATACGCCTTCTTTATCTCGTCTTCTGAGGCCTCTTTGCTGACACCCAGCACCTCATAGTAATCTCTTTTTTGTGCCATTTAATTAAGTCAGTTGGTTTATTGTCCTACGGCAACTTTTGCGTGGCGTATGACCTTTTCGTTGAGCATGTAGCCTGTCTGAACGCAATCGATGACCTTGCCTTTTTTCTCGTCGCCCATACCGGGAACCATAGCGATGGCTTCGTGATAGTCGACATCGAAATCTTTGTCGAGAGCCTCGATTTTCTTCACGCCCAATCCTTCCAAAGTCTTGATGAACTTCTTGAAAATGAGTTCCATTCCTTCTTTGATGGCATCTGGGTCGTCGGTGTGGGTGTCGGCCAAAGCGCGTTCGAAATCGTCGAGCACGGGCAAGATGGCCGTGATGGTTTTCTCGCCACCGTTCAAGATGAGCTCAGCCTTTTCTTTCAGGGTGCGCTTCTTGTAGTTCTCGAATTCAGCGATGGTGCGCAACAGTTGGTCGCGCAATTTGGCGTTCTCTTCCTTCACGGCTTCCAGATCTTTTTCCTCTTCGGCTTCCTCTGTTGTTTCCGTATTATTATCCTCTTCTGCGTTTTGGTCGCAAGTTTCCTCGTCGATGGGGGCCTGTTGCTCCATCGTCTCTTCATTGACGACTTCCTCTTGGTTGCCGTCTTCGATATTTATGTTTTTTTCTTTATCCATGATGTTGTGATTTTTGTTCCTGAAAATCCGCATAACAAATAATGTGCCAAATCGTCATTCTTTGTGCCAGATTCTTTTATTCGCCATACATTCTTGCCTTCTGCTCCTTGATCTGCTCGTCATAGATGTAGTCGTCGTAGGTCATCAGCTTATCGATGGTACCCTTCGGGGTAAGCTCGATGATGCGGTCGGCTACGGTGTTGATGAACTCGTGGTCGTGCGATGCAAAGAGAATGTTGCCTTTGAAGAGGATGAGGTTGTTGTTGAATGCCTGAATGGATTCGAGGTCAAGATGGTTGGTAGGCGTGTCAAGAATCAGGCAGTTGGCATTCTTGAGTTGCATGCGTGCAATCATACATCTCATCTTCTCGCCACCCGAGAGCACGTTGACCTTTTTCTCCACCTCTTCCTGCTTGAAGAGCATTCGTCCCAGATATCCTTTCATCACCACCTCGTTGCCCGGACCATATTGCGAGAGCCAGTCAACCAGATTGAGGTCGCTATTGAAGAATTCGGTATTGTCGAGCGGCAGGTAGGCCGTTGTGATGGTAATGCCCCATTTGTAGGTGCCTGCCTGAGCCTCGCGGTTGCCGTTGATGATTTCGAAGAGGGCAGTCATCGCTTTGGGATTGTGGCTGAGGAAGACCGTCTTCTGGCCTTTCTCGATGTTGAACGATACATTGTCGAACAGCACCGTTCCATCGGTGTCGACAGCCTTCAATCCTTCCACTTCAAGGATTTGGTTGCCCGGCTCGCGCTCCATCTGGAAGATGATGCCAGGATACTTGCGGCTTGAAGGACGAATTTCCTCCACATTGAGCTTCTCGAGCATCTTCTTGCGCGATGTTGTCTGCTTCGACTTTGCCACATTGGCAGAGAATCGACGGATGAACTCTTCCAGCTGCTTGCGCTTTTCTTCGGCTTTCATTCGTTGGTTTTGAGCCTGACGCAAAGCCAATTGCGACGACTCATACCAGAATGAATAGTTACCCGAGAAGACAGTCACCTTTCCGAAGTCGATATCTACGGTCTGGGTGGATACGGCATCAAGGAAGTGGCGGTCGTGGCTGACCACCAGCACGCATTGCTCGAGCGAACTCAAGTATTCCTCCAGCCATTGAACGGTGTCGAGGTCAAGGTCGTTGGTGGGCTCGTCAAGAAGCAGGTTGTCGGGATGTCCGAAAAGAGCTTTTGCCAACATCACGCGCACCTTCTCGTTGTTCGAGAGTTCAGACATCATCTTGTAATGCTGTTCCTCTTTCACACCAAGGTTTTGCAACAATTGTGCGGCTTCGCTCTCAGCTTCCCATCCGTTCATCTCGGCGAACTTCAGTTCCAAGTCGGCGGCTCGGTTGCCGTCTTCCTCCGTCATTTCGGGTTTTGCGTAGAGAGCCTCACGCTCTTTTATGTTTTTCCAAAGAGGCTCGTGTCCCATCAACACGGTGTCAATCACCGAATATTGGTCGTATTTGAAGTGGTCTTGCGAGAGAACTGACAAACGCTCGCCTGGAGCCATCTCGATAGTTCCCTTGTTGGCTTCCAGTTCGCCGCTGATAGCACGAAGCAATGTTGATTTGCCCGCACCGTTGGCACCTATGATTCCGTAAATGTTTCCTGCCGTGAACTTGATGTTCACATCCTTGTAAAGTACTCGCTTTCCGAATTGAATGGCTAAATTTGTGACTGTTATCATCTTATTTACCTTATGTTTTTTTGATTTTCGGGTGCAAAGTTACAAAGAAAAAACGAGGTGGCAAAAATACACGCATGAAAAGTGTTGCCAAGTTGTTGGGCTTTCAACGTTTTGTAATCGTTAATGTTCCAAAAAAGTTCTTTAGTTACGCCGATTTGCTTTAACTTTGCAAACAAAAACAGGAAAATGAAATATACGAACGATCCGCAATCCGATTACGACCACTATGTGGTGGCCGAAGATTCGTTGTTGTTGGAGTGGCTGTTGGCCAATCTGAAAGCATCGAAGACAAAAGTGAAGGCTACGCTTCAAGGGCGCGGCATCAAGGTTGACGGCAAGACGGTCACCCAATTTGATTTCCCCTTGCGGAAGGGGATGAAGATCAGCGTGAGCAAGTCGAAACGCAATGACCTTTTCAAGAGCCGCTATGTGAAGATTGTCTACGAAGACCGCTACCTTGTGGTGATTGAGAAGAATGTGGGCATTCTTTCGATGGCTGCCGGCCATAAGTCGTTGAATGTGAAGAGCGTGCTCGACGACTACTTCAAGAAATCCCGCCAGAAATGCCACGCTCACGTCGTTCATCGCCTCGATCGCGACACAAGTGGCTTGATGATCTATGCGAAGGATATGATGACGGAGCAGGCCTTGGAGCACGATTGGCATCAAATTGTCTACGACCGCCGCTATGTGGCTGTCGTTTCGGGCGAGATGGAGCAAGATGAGGGCACGATTGCCAATTGGCTGAAGGACAATAAGGCGTATGTCACTTATTCTTCGCCTGTTGACAACGGTGGCAAATATGCCGTTACCCATTTCCGGGTGCTCAACCGAACCACCCGCTATTCGTTGGTGGAATACCAATTGGAGACAGGCCGCAAGAATCAGATTCGCGTCCATTCGGCTGATATGGGTCATCCTGTTTGCGGCGATGTGAAATACGGGAATGGCGACAATCCTCTACATCGGCTTTGCCTGCATGCTTACATGTTGTGCTTCCATCATCCGGTAACGGGCGAGAATTTGGAATTCGAAACCACTATCCCCGCCACTTTCCGCTCGTTGTTCAAATAACTAAAACGAAAACTCAAAAAGATTCAAAGATATGGACGAGAATTTCATGATTTATGCAGGTGCCATTTTGGCCATAGTGATTTGCTTTGTTATTATTAAAAAGGTGGCCAGCTGCCTCATTCGCTCAATAGTCAGCCTTGTGGTATTGGCCATCATTGCATACGTTTACTTCACGTACATGAGGTGATGGAAAAAGATTTGGAAGAGCGCGTTCAGCGTGCGGTCGAGAACTTCATGCAAGGCTATGGTTGCTGCCAGTCGGTGGTGGCTGCTTTTGCCGACCTCTATGGCTTCACCGACTTGCAGGCAAAGAAAGTTGCGGCAGGCTTCGGCGGTGGAGTAGGGCGTTTGCGGATGATGTGCGGAGCCGTTTCGGGGATTGTCATCTTGGTGGGAATGGATTGCGGACAAACCGAAGGCGATGACCAAGAGGGAAAGGCGGCTTGCTACAAAGTGGTGCAAAGGCTCTTGGAGCGCTTCAAAGAGCTGAACGGCAGCATCATTTGTGCTGAATTGCTTGGCTTGAACGGTTGCAAAGTCTCCACCAATTACATTCCAGATGAGCGCAACGCCGAGTACTACAAGCTTCGGCCTTGTGTGGCGAAAGTGGAGAGTGCCGCCCGTGTGTTTGCCGAATATTTGCAAGAAAAAAACGGGCAAGCCATCTGAGGGCTGCCAGAGCACACCTTTGAGGCTGTCAGAGCTCCTCACGTTGAATCATTTTTTTTGATGAATCCTTTTCATCTTTCATTATTTTTTCGTAATTTTGCGACATGTATATCAATCATGTAATTTAAAAACTGCTATGAAACAAACTATTCTCGTAACGGGTGGAACTGGCTTCATTGGTTCGCACACCACCGTAGAGCTGCAACAGGCTGGCTACGAAGTCGTTATTGTTGACAATCTTTCCAACTCTAAAATCGAAGTGCTCGACGGCATTGAGAAAATCACGGGCATACGTCCTGCTTTCGAACAGGTTGACTTGCGCGATATGGAAGCCACCGAAGCCGTTTTCAAGAAGTATCCCAAGATTGAGGGCATCATCCATTTCGCCGCTTCGAAGGCTGTGGGTGAGAGCGTGGAGAAGCCGTTGCTTTACTATCGCAACAATATTGTCTCGCTCATCAACTTGCTGGAACTGATGCCGAAATACGATGTCAAGGGCATCATTTTCTCGAGCAGTTGCACCGTTTATGGCCAGCCCACGAAGGAGAATCTGCCTGTCACCGAAGAGGCTCCCATCCAGAAGGCACTCTCGCCTTATGGCAACACGAAGCAGATTAACGAGGAGATTATTGCCGACTATATCCACTCGGGTGCTCCCATCAAGTCGATTGTCCTGCGCTATTTCAATCCTATTGGCGCCCATCCAACGGCTCTCATTGGCGAACTTCCCAATGGTGTTCCCATGAACCTCATTCCCTTTGTCACCCAGACAGCCATCGGAATCCGTAAGCAGCTGAAGATTTTCGGCAATGACTATAACACGCCCGACGGCACTTGCATTCGCGACTATATCTATGTGGTGGATTTGGCAAAGGCTCATGTGAAGGCTATGGCTCGCGTCCTGGATGAGGAAACTGAGCCCATCGAGTACTTCAACATCGGTACTGGCCGCGGACTTTCCACGCTCGAGGTTGTTGAAGGTTTCGAGAAAGCCACAGGTGTGAAAGTCAATTGGGAGTATGCTCCGCGTCGAGAGGGTGATATCGAGAAAGTTTGGGGCGACGTTCACAAGGCCAATGAGGTGCTCGGCTGGAAGGCCGATACCCCCGTTGAGGATGTGCTGGCTTCAGCTTGGAAATGGCAGAAAAAACTTCGCGAAGACGGGGTGATGTAAGCCGCTTTCCACCGATAAGCATTGATTATCTGGGCTTTAGTGCAAAAAAACGTTAAGGAATGAGAAATAACTCATCCCTCTAAACTTCTAACTCCCAACTTTTTTGTACCTTTGCAGCCGCTATCACGAGATGATGGCATGAAATTCAATAATTAACAATTACAAATTACAATTTTAAATTACAATGGCAACAAAAATCAGATTGCAGCGCGGTGGTCGTAAAGGTTATGCTGTATACCGCATCGTTATCGCCGACGCTCGTGCACCACGTGATGGTCGTTTCACTGAGAAGATTGGTATGTACAATCCTAACACCAATCCCGCTACTGTGGAGTTGAATTTCGATCGCGCCCTCTATTGGGTTGAGGTCGGCGCACAGCCAACAGACACTGTACGCAACATCTTGAAGCGCGAAGGCGTTTACATGATGAAGCACCTCAAAGGCGGCGTGAAGAAAGGCGCATTCGACGAGGCTGCTGCCCAGGCTAAGTTTGACGCTTGGAAGCAGACTAAGGAGAAGGGCTTGAATGCTGTCCGCGAGAATGAGAGCAAAGCCAAGAAGGAAGCTGTGGCTAAGGAACTGGAAGCCGAGAAGGCTATCAACGAGGCTATCGCCAAGAAGGTGGCTGACAAGAAGGCTGCCGCTGCTACCGCTCAGGCAGAAGCTGAGGCTGCTCAGGCTGCTGAGGAAGCTGCTCCTGCAGAGGCTTAAAGAAAGCGCATCTCAAGAACAAACCAACAAAAAAGTGCTGCACTTCATGATGATGAGGGCGGCACTTTTTCTTTTTATTTCTTCTTTCTCATGCTGAGCGATATTCTCCGGCGTTGCAAATCCACATCGGTCACTCTCACTTTCACATGTTGTTGCAAGTGAACCACTTCATCGGCTGAACGGACGAAGTGGTCGGCCAATTGCGAGATGTGCACCAGTCCGTCTTGATGAACCCCAATGTCGACAAACACGCCGAACTTCGTGATGTTGGTCACAATTCCCGGTAGCTCCATCCCGACCACAAGGTCTTCCATTTCCTTCACATCTGAGGCGAATTCGAACTCTTCTATTTCAGCTCGCGGGTCGCGTCCGGGCTTTTCAAGTTCGTGCATGATGTCGGTCAGCGTCGGCATTCCGATGTCTTCTGTCACATACTTGTTCAAGTCGATTTCCTTTTGGCGTTGCTTGTCGTTGATGAGCTCGGCAACGGTACATCCGCAATCTTTTGCCATTTGTTCTACAATGTGGTAGCTCTCTGGGTGTACGGCACTATTGTCAAGCGGATTTTTCGCCCCAGGGATTCTTAGGAAGCCGGCGCATTGCTGATAGGCATTGGCTCCCAATCGTGGAACTTTCTTCAATTGCGAACGGCTGGCAAAAGCACCATTCTCGCGCCGGTAGTCAACAATGTTCTTCGCCAAAGCCGGACCGAGTCCGCTCACGTAGGTCAACAGGTGTTGCGAAGCCGTGTTGAGGTTCACGCCCACCATATTCACACAACTCTCAACGGTCGTGTCGAGGCTCTTCTTCAGTTTGCTTTGGTCAACATCGTGCTGATATTGCCCCACACCGATGCTTTTAGGGTCGATTTTCACCAGTTCTGCCAACGGGTCCATCAGTCTGCGCCCGATGGAAACAGCTCCACGAACGGTCACATCCTCATCAGGAAACTCGTCGCGGGCGATTTTCGAAGCCGAGTAGATGCTCGCACCGTCTTCGCTCACCACATAGACTCCTATACCTTCTTTATAATAGTGGGCCTCTTTCAGGATGTCGCTGGTTTCGCGGCTGGCTGTTCCGTTTCCTACGGCAATGGCCTCAATCTCGAATTTCTCAACGATGTCGCGGAATTTAATCATCGCCTGCATGCGTGTTCCTTTGGGTTGGAAAGGGTAGACCACATCGTGATAGAGCAGGTTGCCTTGCGCGTCGAGACAAACCACTTTGCACCCCGTTCGAATACCGGGGTCGACTCCCATCACCCGTTTCTGACCCAATGGGGCGGCTAAGAGCAGTTGGCGCAGATTCCCCGCAAACACGTCAATGGCTTCTTCATCGGCTTTCTGCTTGCTGGCAGCGGCAATCTCGGTTTCAATAGAAGGAGCGAGCAGCCGCTTGTAGGAGTCCTCGACGGCTTCCTCCAAAAGCTTGCCACAAGGCCCGAAACCATGAATGTATTGGCGCTTGATGCGATAGATGGCTTGCTCGTCGTCTACGGAAATCTTTACACGCAAGAATCCTTCGCTTTCACCTCGGCGCATAGCCAGCAGACGGTTGCCCGAACAACGGCGAAGAGGCTCTGAGAAATCGAAATAATCGCGGAATTTCGAAGCGCCTTCATCATCTGCTTTCGCTTTCACCACTTTCGATGAAATCAAGGCTTCGCGTTGGAAAGTGTTGCGGAGCCGTTGGCGAGTCAGCTCGTTTTCGCTGATGTTTTCGGCAATGATGTCTTTGGCGCCCTGCAACGCTTGCTCTACAGATGTGACAGAGTCGCCGTTCACAAATCTCTTGGCAGCTGATTGCGGGTCACGTTCGCGCTGGAGCATCAGGATGTTGGCCAAAGGCTCAAGACCTTGCTCGCGGGCCACTTGCGCGCGAGTGCGACGCTTGGGCTTGTAGGGCAGGTAGATGTCTTCCAGTTCCGTCGCGTTCCAACAGTTGTCGATGCGCGTTTTCAGCTCCTGCGTCATCTTCCCCAGCTCTTCGATGGTCTTGCAAATGGTTTCCTTCCGCTTGCTCATCTCGCAAAGACGGTCGTTCCAGTCGCTGATGTTGCCTATTTGCACCTCGTCGAGTCCGCCCGTCGACTCCTTGCGGTAGCGGGCGATGAAGGGGATGGTGCACCCTTGATTGAGCAATTCCAGCGTTTTCTCCACGTTTCGCTCATTCAGGTTCAGGGCTTTTGCTATGATTGGTGTGAAGGTATTCATAGGTTTTCTTGCATTATCTTTTTGCAAAGATAAGCATTTAATTCGAAACTTTATTGCAAATCGTTCCTTTTCACGGAAAAAATGCTTAAATTTGCATTTGTATTTCTAAAACGATGATGATTCGAAAGATGGTTTGGCGTTGCTTGATGGGTGTGTGCTGCATTTTGTTGCTGACAAATTGCCGGCACCAGACATCATTGTCCGAGGACATTGGTGACACCTTGCGTTTTCAATATGCTGAGAATCTGGTGGTCGTCCAACATCCTCAGTACACCGTCGTGGAACTGAAAGACCCTTGGAAAAAGGGGCATACGCTCCACACTTACGTGCTGGTGAAAGAGGGTGCTGAGGCGCCATCGGTTGAGGGTTCGGTAATCAGGGTGCCGCTGGAGCGTAGCGTTGTCTTCAACACCGCCCACGCCTCGTTGTGCGAGATGCTGGGTGCCGATGCCCAAATCAAGGGCGTTTGCGACTTGAAGTACATGAATCTTCCCCGTCTTCAGCAACGGGTGAAACTCGCCGAGGGAGCTGAAGGGCGAGTGGTGGATTGCGGCGACTCTATGCAACCAGATATCGAGCGCATCGTTGACATGAAGGCCGACGCCGTGTTGCTTTCCCCATTCGAGAATAGTGGCGGATATGGCCGGCTGGAGAAGATTGGCGTGCCCATCGTTGAGTGTGCCGACTATATGGAGACTTCTGCCTTGGGCCGGGCCGAATGGATGAAATTCTACGGTATGCTCTATGGTAAAGAGCGCGAGGCCGATTCGCTTTTCCATGTTGTCGACTCCGTCTATCATTCCATTTCCGAAAAGGCAAAGCGTATGAAGCGGCAACGCTCGATGATTACGGAGAAGCTCACGGGCAACACGTGGTACGTGGCTGGTGGGAGAAGCACGGTGGGCCAGCTGATAGCTGATGCCAACGGCGATTATGTGTGGGCTTCCGACGAGCATAGCGGAAGTTTGGCGCTGTCGTTCGAAACCATCTTGGAAAAGGCCGGACAGTCCGATGTTTGGGTTTTCAATTGGAGCAATTCGGCTCTGCCCACCTACGCGTCGTTGGCTGCTGAGTTTCATGGATACAAGGAGATGAAAGCCTTCCGCGAACGCAATGTCTGGTATATCGACACGCAAAAGGTTCCTTATTTCGAGGAAGTTTCCTTCCGTCCTGATCGCCTGTTGCGCGACTATGTGCTCTTGTTGCACCCCGAGGCGTCCGAAAGCATGGCTGACGGTCAGTTGGTTCCGCGATATTTCACTCCGTTGGGAGGCCAATAATCATAAATGCAGATGGAGAAGAAAGTTCGTTTCTACCTGTTGTTGGTGCTGCTGGTGGCAGTTTGCTTTGCATTGAACCTGTTGGTGGGCTCGGTGCGAATCCCCGTGTCTGCTGTCTTTTCCATCCTTTTCGGCGACTCGTCAGCCCTTGCGAGCGCCCATCCTTCCTGGCATTTCATCGTGGTTGAGTCGCGCCTTCCACAGGCCATCACGGCGATGCTATGCGGAGCGGCTCTGGGCGTGAGCGGCTTGCTTCTGCAGACGGCCTTCCGCAATCCGTTGGCAGGCCCTTCCATCTTCGGCATCGCCAATGGAGCGGGGCTTGGCGTTGCCATAGTGATGCTGGCGTTGGGCGGGAGCATCTCCACCGCCTTGTTCAGCGTGAGCGGCTTCGTGGCTGTCTTGCTTGCGGCATTCGTTGGGGCGATGTTGGTCACGGGCGTGATATTCTTCTTTTCCACCATCGTGCGCAACAATGTGATGCTGCTCATCATCGGCATCATGGTGGGTTACCTTTCATCGTCGGCCATCTCGCTCTTGAACTTTTTCGCCACCGAGGAGGGTGTGCGTTCCTATCTGATGTGGGGGATGGGCTCGTTTGGAGCCGTTTCCTTGGGGCATATACCCTTTTTCTCCATTTCCATCGTGATAGGTCTTGTGGCTTCCGTCTTGTTGGCAAAACCGCTCAACGCCCTGCTGCTGGGAGAGCTGTATGCTGAAAACTTGGGCGTCGACACCCGTCGAGTGCGCAATTGGCTGCTGGTGATAACGGGTGTCCTCACGGCCATCTGCACGGCTTATTGCGGTCCCATTGCCTTCTTGGGGTTGGCCGTCCCTCACATCGGCCGTCTGCTGTTGGGTTCCGAGAACCATCGTCAGCTGCTTCCCGCCACCATTCTCATTGGCGCGCTGGTGGCTTTGTTGTGCAATCTGGTCTGCCATCTGCCTGGCGAAGGCGGCATCATCCCCCTGAATGCCGTCACCCCGCTGATAGGAGCCCCCGTCGTCATTTATGTGATTCTGAAGAAGTGGGTTTGAGAAGCCATTCAAGTTTCCTTTTTCATAGTGTGGGTTTTAATGTTTAATTTTTGTTAATGTCACAATCACATTCTGACGTTGTCAGGTGTTAAGAGTAAGCCGCTCAGGATGATGACCTGAGCGGCTTAGGTGTCATGTGTGACAGGGTCAGAGGATAGGAGAGAAGCCCCCACCAACCTCCCCCCGTAGGGGAGGCATTTGTAGTTACTCTATTTGATGGAGCACGCAAGCCTCCCCTCCCTACGGGGGAGGGGCCGGGGGAGAGGCTTTAGGGCTCTTGCTCCTCCTTCTTCTTCTTTCCGTTGAGCACCTCTTCAGCGCTCTTCACGGTCACACCGTCGAGGAAGGCCTTGATGCGGCGTCCCTCCTTG
>CACXPX010000004.1 GCA_902769705.1 uncultured Prevotellaceae bacterium | reverse complement strand
TCCTCCACATACTTCTCCCAATACGCCAGCAGAAACTCCAGGCCTAGTCCCTCCTTATAAGAATTGAAGTACTTGTTTGGTGTCATATTCGCCAATTATTTGATTCGTGGGTACAAAGGTAGTGAATTTTACCAAGATAACGTTTCTTTTTGTAATATGCAGGGCTTACTTTAGACAAAATTTGCTTAAATTATGAGCGAAATGATGATTTTGTGCCGCCTTCTCAATAAAAATGAGTATATTTGCAAGTTGATAAATGAGTATTCATGTTGTCTTATAAACAATCATCATAACAATGGATGTAAAGACTCTGATAGCGGAATGTACTGCATACGATTTCAAGTTGATGCTTGAAGAAAATAAACCTAAAAGTTGGTTGAAGAGCGTAAGTGCTTTCGCTAATGGCTTGGGTGGTTCTCTTTTCTTTGGTATCGATAACGATGGCATCGTCAAAGGGCTTGATGATGTACAGCATGTTTGCGAAGCTATTAGTAGCAGGATTCGTGACTATATGGATCCTTTACCAGAGGTAGAAATGATTCCTCATGATATAGATGGTTTACACATCTTGCAGCTCAAAGTTAATGCAGGGCATTACACGCCATATTACTACGTCGGCGATGGTCAGCGAATAGCCTTTGTTCGTGTCGGTGATGAAAGCATTCCTGCCACGGCAGAGCAAATGGTTCGCTTGGTGCTGAAAGGCTCGAACAAAACCTTCGATTCTCTACACACAAATTATAAAGCAGAAGACTATTCCTTTACGATATTGGCGAATACTTTCAAAGACCGCACCAAACAAGAATGGGACAAGAAATATCTCTTGTCGTTTGGATTGGTAACTGGTGCCGGGAACCTTACGAATGCAGGTGCTTTGTTTGCAGATGACTGCCCATTGTGGCAATCTCGTCTATATTGCACCCGATGGGATGGAAAGGAAAAGGGTGATGCCATCAATGATGCAGAATTCACAGGCAATGTCCTCATGCTGCTTCGCGAAGCCATGAACTTTGTAAAATCCAACACAAAGAGAGGCTGGGAGAAGTTGCCTGATGGACGAAAGAACAAGCCTGAATATGCTGAGCGTGCCGTTCTTGAAGCTATGGTTAACCATTTCATCCATCGCGACTATACAATTATGGGTGGCGAGGTGCATCTTGACATCTACGATGACCGTCTCATCGTTACATCCCCTGGCGGAATGTACAATGGTATGCTGATTCAGGACTTAGACATCGCAGACGTTTCTTCTGAAAGACGCAATCCTATACTTGCTAATGTGATGGCTCAGCTTGATTATATGGAAAAGCGAGGTAGTGGACTTACACGCATATGCAATGAGACCAAAGCTCTAGAAGGGTATAAAGACGAGTTGAAGCCACTTTTCAAGTCCACTCCAACTCAATTCCAAACCACCATATTTGCCTCTTCCGACATCCCGAATGTCGGAGACCATGACGGAGACATGTCGGAGTCGGAGACTTTGTCGGTGAGCCAGCGCACCATCGAACGTGACCTTTCCACTTTACATAAGAAAGGCATTTTGAGACATGAAGGTAAGGATAATGATGGTGTGTGGGTAGTCTTGATTTAGGTCTCATTTCAGAAGAACACAGTAAGTGAATTATTATGGCTAAAGATAAAATAATTTTGTCAGATATTGTCGAGCGAACATTACTAATTCCTAATTTGGCCGTTAAGAAACCTTGGTATAAGCATATCAATTGGATTGATCAATTATGTGCAACAGTAAATCTCATACCAAGTGTAGGAGATTCCATAGCTGGTGAAATAAAAGCCATAACCGATGTTGCTGCCAATTATCAGGCATCTGAGTTCCTTCGCAAATTCACTACCTTCATTTATGAATTAGGAGATTTTGGAGACAACGAGAGAATACTGTTCCTTAAAGAACTTGAAGAATCTGCCCAAGACGCAAGTGGTAATGTAATGCTGTCCATAATAGATAGGCTTGACAATATCCACAAGCAAAAGATACTAGCAAATCTTGTTAGAGCCAAGGGTGAAGGAAAAATCACGATAGAAGAATTTTTTCGTCTGGAATCAGTTCTGCAAAGGATTCCATATGTTGACCTCAAACAACTTCCGTTATATCAAACGGAATATTACGATGATAATGGCGATTCTGAATTGTTATATTCCACTGGAGTTTTAAGACCTGCAGTGTACCATCAAGATGGTGATAAATATGTTCTATCTCCTCTTGGGGTTAATTTAATGAAATATGGTCTTTGGCTTTCTATTGAAATGCCACAGATAAAAGGTACATTTACAGGCATAGCATGGGAGACGGTAGGTGAAGTACCAGATATTGAAGGCGTGAAAGATATTGTAAAGAAAACTATAGAAGACCAACGTTATCAAGAATCAGACCAAGCAATGTTTGATTATGACGTCGTTCGTGGGAAGTAACAGCTTCTTTTTTCATTTTTGTAATTGGAGCACGAAGGTTGCCGTGTATGACACCAGCGGCATGGAATTGGGAGCAGCCGTCAGCAGAGGCGGAAAGACTCTGGTTCCCGCCCGTTTGCCACAGGGCAGCATCGCCATCGTGAAGATTGGTGAGAAGAGCGTAAAAGTTGCGGTTAAGTGAGAGAAATGGGAACTCGCTCACATTTCCGAACGTGAGCAACTTCGAAAGTTTGTTCAAAGTGACGAAGTAATAAACAACGAAAGAATTAAAAACAAACAAGGGCCACTGACTCGGGAGAGTTTGGCGGCTCCCAAGAACCCGAAGGACGGTAAAACAAGCGAGGGTACCGAATTGCGTTCGGCACCCTCACGTTGGTTTTATAACTGAATGATTGTTTACAATTCGCTTTCGCTGACTCCGAAGGGGGGAAAGTCTAATACTCTTCAATATTAAGAAGTTCGACCTTGAAAATCAATGCTGAGTATGGTTTGATTTTCCCTGTACCTTTTTCGCCGTAAGCTTTGTCATAGGGAATGACTATTTCCCAAATAGAACCAACTGGCATTTGTTGCAAAGCATCTGCAAAACCACTAATCGTTATGTTGGCACGTGTTGTCATTGGATCTCTGTTTTTAAAAGTGTCGCCGAGGTCAACTCCGTCAATGGTATTACCTTTATAGTTGATTTTTATTGTAGAGGTCAGTAGGGGCTTCCTGCCAGTACCCGCCTTGATGACCTTATAGAGCACACCACTGCTGAGTTTTCTCACGTTCGGCTGCTTGGCGTAATTGGCCATATATTTCTCTCCCGCCTCTTTGCTTTCTGAGGCAATACGCATCTCGCTTATCAGTTCATTCCCATACTCGTCAAGAGCTGTTTTGTTTACCTTTTCACCTCCACATAAATATGGGTCTCCAGTCTTGGTCTGCAAGTCTTGGGCCATAGCTTCAAAAGTCTCTGCTGAGCGCATCTTAGGAGTGTAAATGGTCTTGCCGTCAAAGGAGATTTTCGTAATGTTATACGATCTGAGAAATGCCATTGCTAATGACTGTCCTTGGGAATCGCTCATCATGTTCACCCAATCTACTGCATCTGACATATACAGGAAAGAGCTGTAATCGGGTAGGGAGAAGCAATCTCTAAAAGTGAAACTTATCCCGTTTTCCAGATAAACAACCACCTGTGAATGCTCATTCGTATTAGCATCGGTGTCAAATTGCCTTCCAGTATTTCGACGGTCATATATCCGCCAGTAGAGTTTCCAAAGATATCCTTTACGCCCTCTCAATTCAAAAGTTATCCCCAAGTCTTCTTGCAACTCGATGAGGTTTTTCAGACCGCATGTCCAAAAGTCCCCCTCTTTTTTACAAACATACTCATAGGCCTGTGCATGGGCAAACAAGACGTTGGCCGTAAAGACCAACAGGATTATTATTCTTTGAACAATTGTCTTTTTCATGTCAATAAGTTTTTAACTTGTTTGTGTTGGTTGCAAAAATAGGTGTTTTCTTTGACAATTCCAAATTATTACTCTGATATTTATATTTGTACTCTATTCCCATTTGCAAAAAGTTTGCCCTCTCGTTTTGCATTATTGAAAAAAATCGTACCTTTGCGCTATAAAAGAAAGTTAAACTAAAGTGCTGTGGAATTTTAGTGAAATAAGCCGACGATGAAAAAGATTATCTTTAAGACCATGCTGCTCCTGCTCACCGCAGGGATGAGCGTCGCCTGCAGCAGCGACAACGACCCCGTAGACCCCGATGAGGTGCAGACACCCGTCACCATTACCGCCCACTACAGCAGCTTCGATGCCACCCGTGTGGCCTATGCCGACGGCGGGGCCAACATCAATGCCACGTGGCAGGAGAACGACAAGCTGATGGTGTTACATGAAAACATGGTGAACACGCTGACCCTCAGTAGCGGCGCAGCCACCTCTACCGCCACCTTCAAGGGCACCATCAAGGGCTCACTCAAGAAGAACTCGATGCTCATCTGTATGGTGAAGGACCAGAACAACACTTCAATAACCCTCAACGACGACGGCAGCACCAGCTACATAGGCTCCATCTTCCTCGAGCAGGACGGTACGCTGGAAGGTGCCACCAAGTGCAATTTCTATAGAGGCTCTACCCAGTACGGCGACGGCAAGCACATCGTCTGCAACCTCTTCCCATACAACTCATACCTGAAGCTCACCGTAAAGGCCCCCGCTGGTGTTGCCGGCGGCCAGACGGCCACGCTGACCTTCATGATTGGCGAGGTCAAAATCTCGATGGCCACCTTTACAGTTGCTTCCAACGGCATCAACACCGTCTACATGGCCATTCCCGCCATGCAGTCCATAGGCGGGCAGCAGAGGGTGGTCTACGAGAGCGGCGGGACGGTGGCAACTGAGACCCTCTCAGATATGGCTGGCGATGCCAATCCCGGCAATATCCTCAGCAAGACGCTCACCTTTGGCTAGCCTTATAGATAAAGGGAGATAAAAAAGAGGGTATCGAATTCACGTTCGGCACCCTCACATTGGTTTTATAACTGAATGATTGTTTACAATTCGCTTTCGCTGACTCCGAAGGTCGTGGTGTTCATGTTACCGGTCTGAATGCCGAGCTTGAGCCACTTCTGGCGCTGGGCGCTGGTTCCATGGGTGAACGATTCGGGTTGCACGTAGCCTTGTGCTTTCTTCTGCAGATAGTTGTCGCCAATCTTCTGGGCGCAATCGATGGCCTCTTCAACGTCGCCGGGCTCCAACGAGTTGTATTGCTTGTTGTCGTAGTGGGCCCAGACGCCTGCATAATAGTCGGCAAGAAGCTCCAGACGCACGCTGATTTTGTTTGCCGAGACCTTGTCGGTTTGGTTCATCTGCTGGTGGGCTTTGCCCAAGATGCCGAGCAGGTTCTCAACGTGGTGACCTACTTCGTGTGCAATCACATAAGCATAAGAGAAGTCGCCATCGGCTCCCAGCTGGCGTTTCATCGTGGTGAAGAAGCTCAAGTCGATGTAAAGCTTCTGGTCGCCCGAGCAATAGAATGGTCCTACGGCGCTGCTGGCTGTTCCGCAAGCGCTATTCACGCGGTTGGTGAAGAGAACGAGGGTGGGAGGAGTGTATTTGCGTCCCATCTTCTGGAACACCTCGCCCCAAACGTCTTCGGTTCCTGCAAGCACCTGGCGCGAGAACTTTGCAAGCTCTTGCTCTTCTTCGGTAAACTCGCGCTGGCCTTCGGCTTGCTCTTCCTGTACGGCTCCCAAGCCTCCGCTCTGCACTACGTTGTTGACAATGTCACCAAGGTTTCCACCTGTAAGGAGGGTGAACAAGGCGATAAGGATGATACCGCCGATGCCGCCGATGCCGGCTTTTGCACCTGCACTCATTCCGCGGCGGTCCTCTACGTTGTTACTTTCTCTACGTCCGTTTAATCTCATAGTTTTATTGTTTTTTAGTTTATTGTTCAGGTTGATTTTGATTCTTCGCGGACAAAGATACGAAAAATTTTAATACATAGCACCGAAAATTGCAAAAAACTCGCTTCTTTCATCCTTAATCTCTAATCTTTTTAGTAATTTGGCTTGAAAACATCGCGAAATTACTTCATCTCGGCATAAAAAAGAAAAATTTCTTTTGTTCTGCTCTCGATTTTTAGTAATTTTGGCTTTTGCCGAAGTTACATGCACTCGGAACCAACGGTCATCGGCCACGTTTGTGGGGAAGATAAAAACAAAGAAAAACAAGTTTTCCTTTAGCTTTTTCTCTCGTTTTTTCGTAACTTTGGCTTCGCCGAAGTTTCTAGCATTCGAAAATAAAAAGAAAAACAAGTTTTCCTTTTGTATTTTGCTCATTTAATCGTAACTTTGCACCGAATTTGGAAAAATAGGAATAAAAAACAGTTCTAAGCGAACTTATAAATTATCATTCAATGAATATTTCTTATAAATGGCTTAAAGAGTATGTCGACTTCGACCTCACCCCGCAAGAGGTTGCAGATGCCTTGACTTCGTGTGGTTTGGAGGTTGACGCTTTGGAGGAAGTGCAAACGATTAAAGGCGGTTTGAAAGGCTTGTTCGTGGGCAAGGTGCTCACTTGCGAGGATATTCCCGACACCCACCTTCATCTCACCACCGTTGACTTGGGAAAGGCTGAGCCCCAGCAGATTGTGTGCGGAGCGCCTAATGTGGCTGCCGGACAGAAGGTGATTGTGGCCGACCTGGGTTGCGTGCTCTATGATGGAGACAAGGAGTTTGTGATCAAGAAGGCAAAGCTTCGTGGTATCGAGTCGAACGGAATGATTTGTGCCGAAGACGAGATTGGCGTGGGAACCAGCCACGATGGAATCATTGTGTTGCCCGATGACGCTGTGGTGGGAACACCTGCTGCCGAATATTACAATCTGGAGAGCGATTGGGTGATTGAGATTGACATCACGGCCAATCGTGCTGATGCCCTTTCGCATTGGGGCGTGGCTCGCGACTTGTATGCTTGGCTGGTGCAAAATGGCTATAACACATCGTTGCATCGTCCTGATTGCGAGGCGTTTACGGTTGACAACGAAGACCTTCCCATCGAAGTTGAAATCGAGAACCAAGAGGCTTGCAAGCGTTATGTTTGCCTGAGCGTTACTGATTGCGATGTGAAGGAAAGCCCCGAATGGCTCCAGAATAAACTGAAAGTTATCGGCTTGCGCCCGATTAACAATATTGTTGACATCACCAACTACATCATGATGGCTTACGGCCAGCCGATGCATTGCTTTGATGCCGATATGGTTGAGGGCCACAAGATTGTGGTTCGCACCCAGCCCGAGGGCACCAAGTTTGTGACGCTCGATGGTGATGAGCACGTTCTTGGCGAGCACGACCTCTCGATTTGCAACGCTGAGGAGCCCATGTGTATTGCCGGTATCTTTGGCGGAAAGGGTAGTGGAACCTACGAAACAACGCGCAACGTGGTGCTCGAAGCCGCCTATTTCCATCCCACATGGATTCGCAAGAGTGCTCGTCGTCATGGGTTGAGCACCGATTCAAGCTATCGTTTCGAGCGTGGTATAGACCCCAACGGAACGCTCTACGCTATGAAACAAGCTGCCATTCTCTGCCGCGAGTTGGCTGGTGGCAAGGTTTCGATGCAAATCAAGGATGTCTATCCCAATCCCATTGAAGACGCTCGTGTGGATTTGAAGTACGACTACGTGCACCAACTCATTGGAAAGGAAATCGGCAAAGACACCATCAAGAGCATCGTGAAGTCGCTCGAAATGCAGATTCTTGATGAGAACGAAGAGGGGCTGATGCTCCAAGTGCCTGCCTATCGCGTTGACGTTCAGCGTCCTTGCGATGTGGTTGAAGACATTCTTCGCATCTATGGATATAATAATGTGGAGATTCCCACCCAGCTGAAGAGCTCTCTGACCGTTCAAGGTGAGGAGGACAAGCAATACAAGCTTCAGAACCTGGTGAGCGAGCAGTTGGTGGGAAGCGGCTTCAACGAGATACTGAACAACTCGCTGAGCAAGGTGGCTTACTATGACGGATTGACCGAAGCCTATTCGTTGGAGAAGACGGTGAGGGTGATGAATCCGCTTTCGGCCGACCTTGGCGTGATGCGTCAGACATTGCTCTTCGGAGGTTTGGAGAGCATCGTGCGCAATGCCAACCGCAAGAACCCCAACTTGAAGTTCTTCGAGTTTGGCAACTGCTATCATTATAATAAGGAGAAAGAAACCGACGAGGCTCCCATCAAAGCCTATTCCGAGGAGATGCACCTTGCACTTTGGGTGACAGGCAAGCGTGTGGAAGGCAGTTGGATTCATCCCAATGAAGACAGCTCTTTCTACGAGTTGAACGCCTATGTGCAGAACATCTTCGCCCGACTGGGTGTGCCTGCTGGCATGATGGTGTGCGAGAAGAGCGGAAACGATATCTTCTCGAAGGGATTGGCTGTCAAGAACCGTGGTGGCAAATTGCTGGCTGAGCTGGGTATCGTGAGCCGTAAGCTTCTGAAAGAGGCCGGAATCGCCAACGATGTCTATTATGCCGACATCAATTGGACTTCCGTGATGAAGGCTATTCGCAAGAACAAAGTGGAGTATTACGAGATTTCGAAGTATCCAGCCGTGAGCCGCGACCTTGCCTTGCTGATTGACAAGAGCGTGGAGTTTGAGCAGATTGAGCAGATTGCCCGCCAGAGCGAGAAGAAACTGCTGAAGAAGGTGGAGCTTTTCGATGTCTACGAAGGCAAGAACCTGCCAGAAGGAAAGAAGAGCTACGCCGTGAACTTCATTCTGCAAGACGAGCAAAAGACGCTTAACGACAAGCAGATTGAGGCTATCATGAACAAACTCATCGCTCAGCTGACGAAGCAGCTCGGTGCTCAGCTTCGCTGATTGGACTATTTGACAATTTCACGATTTGACAATCTGATTATTGGACAATTTGGCTATCTGACTATCTGACATTTGACGATTGGGTATGACTGAAAGCGAATTAAAGGAAAGATTTAAAACCTTTTCTATTCGGATTATCAAGATGGTTGATAGTATGCCAGATACAATTTCGGGGAGAGCCATAGGTTCTCAAGTGGTCAGGTCAGGAACTTCACCGGCAGCCAATTATCGTGCTGCATGTTTAGGGAAATCTGGAAAAGATTTCTTGAATAAGCTGAAGATGGTGGAGGAAGAACTCGATGAGACAAGTCATTGGATGGAAATTATCATGGAGTCAGGGTTGTTGCCGCAGAAAAGGGTAGAACCGTTACATGATGAGTGTGTTGAGTTGTTGAAGATAATTGTCAGTTCAATAGTAAGTACACGTAAACACTTGGAAAATAATTAATAGTGAAATAGTAAATAGTAAAATAGTATAATAGTTAAATTGTAAAATGTAAGATGGGAAGAGCATTTGAATATCGTAAAGCTGCAAAGCTGAAGAGATGGGGCCACATGGCCAAGACGTTTACTAAGATTGGTAAGCAGATTGCTATCGCCGTGAAGGCTGGCGGCCCGGAACCTGACATGAATCCTGCCCTTCGTGCCATTATCGCCAATGCTAAGCGCGAGAATATGCCGAAGGACAACATTGAGCGTGCCATCAAGAACGCAATGGGTAAAGACCAGAGCGACTACAAGGAGGTGACTTACGAAGGATATGGACCTCACGGCATTGCCATCTTTGTGGAAACCCTGACCGACAACACCACCCGTACGGTGGGCGATGTACGTTCGGTGTTCAACAAGTTCAACGGAAACTTGGGCACTCAGGGTTCTTTGTCTTTCTTGTTTGACCACAAGGCTGTGTTCACATTCAAGAAGAAGGACGGACTCGATATGGACGAGATGATTCTCGACTTGATTGACTATGGTGTGGAAGACGAGTTCGACGAGGATGAAGAAGAGAACTCCATCACCATTTATGGCGACCCCTCGTCGTTTGGTGCCATTCAGAAGCATCTTGAGGAGAACGGTTTCGAGGTGACTGGTGCTGAGTTCACCCGCATCCCCAACGACTTGAAGGATGTGACACCCGAGCAGCGTGAAACCATTGACAAAATGGTGGAGAAACTCGAGGACTTCGATGACGTTCAGACGGTTTACACCAACATGAAACCCGAAGAAGTGTAATGGCAGTCAAGCACATTCAATACGAGACAAGTGGCACTTGTTCGCGCCTTATTGACGTAACAGCCGACGAGAACAACATCATCCAGCAGGTATTCTTCCTTGGTGGTTGCAATGGAAATCTTCAGGGAATCTCCCGCTTGGTGTGCGGTCAGCACATCGATGATGTCATTTCCAAGATTCGAGGCATCAAGTGTGGTGCGAAAACCACAAGTTGCCCCGACCAGCTGGCAAATGCATTGGAGCAGTTGAAAAACGCAAAGGCGGAATAAGTGGCTCTCCATAAAAAAGGAAGCGTCCAACATGAAAAAGATGTTGGGCGCTTTTTGGTTGTTATGGGTAACTGCTTTTTGTCTTGACAGCGGTTGGGCTTATTGATAATCGCGTTTGGTGTATGTGCCGTCAAAGAGCACTTGATTGGGATTCTTTTCCGAACGGATGATGTACCTGAATCCGAATCCAGCATCCTTGTAGGCTTTCAGATAGGTGGAGCCTTTGATGGATTCGAGCAATCCGTTAGAAAGCACGTCTTTCTTGCTGTCTATGATTTCCTTGTTGTCCATCTGATCGGTCAACGTGCAATAATAGATATAGGTGCGGTTGGCCTTGTCGAACACCATACTGTCCGTACGACTGAAGTTGTCAATCGGAGTGGGGCAGTATTTCCTTGTGTATTCCCTTGCTTCTTGTTCGGCTCTTTCTTCCAAACTTTTTTGACAAGCCGTCAAAGTTGCGGCGGCCATCATAAGAAATAGAATGCTTTTTTTCATAATCTGTTTAAAATATGGGCAAAGATAATAAGTTTTTTGCAAAAATATGAAAATTGTGGTATGAAATATGAATTAAATTATGTAAATTTGCAACTTAAAGGGAAACTAAAGCAATGGATCACATCAGAAATTTCTGCATCATAGCACATATCGATCACGGTAAGTCAACGCTTGCCGACCGTTTGCTTGAGCGCACGAATACCATACAGATAACCGAAGGCCAGATGCTCGACGATATGGATCTGGAGAAGGAACGCGGAATCACCATCAAGAGTCACGCCATACAAATGGAGTACACCCTTGATGGCGAGAAGTATATCCTTAACTTGATTGACACTCCGGGACATGTGGATTTCTCTTACGAGGTGTCTCGAAGCATTGCCGCTTGCGAAGGCGCTCTGCTTGTGGTTGACGCCACACAAGGCGTTCAGGCGCAAACCATTTCGAATCTCTATATGGCCATTGAGCACGATTTGGAGATTATTCCCGTCATCAACAAAATCGATATGCCCAGCGCTATGCCTGACGAGGTGGAAGATGAGATTGTGGAGTTGTTGGGATGCGACCGTTCTGAGGTTATCCGTGCTTCCGGAAAGACGGGCGAGGGAGTGGATGAAGTCCTGAGAGCCGTTGTAGAGCGTGTTCCCCATCCTGTTGGCGATGAGTCGGCACCTCTTCAAGCCTTGATTTTCGACTCTGTTTTCAACTCCTTCCGCGGCATCATCGCTTATTTCAAGATATTGAACGGAAGCATCAAGAAAGGCCAGCAGGTGAAGTTCTTTAACACGGGAATGGAATATACTGCTGACGAAGTGGGCGTTTTGAAGATGGACATGATTCCTCGCGCCGAGATGCACACAGGTGAAGTGGGGTATATCATCAGCGGAATCAAAGACGCGAAGGAGGTGAAGGTGGGCGACACCATCACGCATGTGGCTCGTCCGTGCGCAAAGGCAATCGAAGGTTTCCAGGAAGTGAAGCCAATGGTGTTTGCCGGTGTTTATCCCATTGACCCAACCGATTATGAAAACCTGCGTGCATCGTTGGAGAAACTTCAGTTGAATGATGCTTCGTTGACGTTCCAGCCTGAGTCATCTGTTGCTTTGGGATTTGGTTTCCGTTGCGGCTTCCTCGGGTTGTTGCATATGGAAATCGTGCAAGAGCGACTTGATAGAGAGTTCAACATGGATGTGATTACCACCGTTCCCAACGTCTCGTATATGGTTTACGACAAGCAGGGAGGGAAAAAAGAGGTGCACAATCCGTCAGGGTTGCCCGAGCAGACGATGATTGAGCATATTGAAGAACCTTATATCAAGGCTTCGATTATCAGCACAACCAACTTCATAGGCCCCATCATGACCTTGTGTTTGGACAAACGTGGTGAGTTGATCAAGCAGGAGTTTGTGAGCGGAAACCGCGTTGAGTTGCATTTCTATCTGCCGTTGGGAGAAATCGTCATCGACTTCTACGATAAGCTGAAAAGCATTTCTAAAGGTTATGCTTCGTTCGACTATCATATTGACGGCTACCGCCCCTCGAAGTTGGCTAAGCTCGACATCTTGCTCAATGGTGAACCTGTTGACGCACTCTCTACATTGACCCATCAGGACAATGCCGTCTCGTTGGGGCGCAGGATGTGTGAGAAGCTTAAAGACTTGATTCCCCGCCAACAATTCGATATCGCTATTCAAGCAGCCATAGGCGCAAAAATCATCGCTCGCGAAACCATCAAGTGTGTGCGCAAGGATGTTACCGCAAAATGCTATGGTGGTGACGTGACCCGCAAACGTAAGTTGCTGGAGAAGCAGAAGAGGGGAAAGAAACGAATGAAGCAGATAGGCAATGTGGAAGTGCCGCAGAAAGCATTCCTTGCCGTATTGAAATTAGATTAATTAAATAAAGTTTTAACATAAAAATCCGATAAGAAATAGAGAAAGGAAGGATATCATGAGAGAATACGTGAACACGACAAGGGACATTGCCCGCGAGCTGGCTCGGAAATACAGCACGATGACGCATGATGAACTTGACACGCTGGAGAGCATCTTGGTTCCCATGAAGTTCAACAAGAACGAGATGATTCTCAAGGAAGGCGAGGTGTGCCGGAACATTTATTACGTTGACCGAGGGCTGGTGCGTCAGTTCTATTCGAAAAAAGGGAGAATCGTTACCGAGCATTTCGGTGCCGACCACACCATCTTCATGTGCATCGAGAGCCTGTTCAAGGAGGAGCCAACCAAATTGCAGGTTGAGGCTTTGGAGCCCACCGTCATCTATGCGCTGCCCAAGCACAAATTAGAGCAAGTGGCTCTTCACAATGTGAATATCCAGATTTTGTATCGTAAGATTTTGGAAGAGTCGCTGATTATCTCGCAAGTTCATGCCGACCTTGTCAGGTTTGAGTCTGCCCAGGAGCGGTACAAGAAAATGTGCAAGCTGAATCCGCAAGTTGTGTTGCGTGCTCCGTTGGTGTATATCGCAAACTATCTGCAGATGACTCCCGAAACGTTGAGTCGTGTACGTGCGGCGTCTGCCTACGACGATTAATAGACACTTGCTGTTCAAGAAATAAAAAAAGCAAATCAAGTTACGGCCTGATTTGCTTTTTATGTTTATGATTGTCAATGTTTTATGCGTCTTGATAAAGGAATCGCTTGATGCTCTTCTTGGGCGTCTTTGCAAATTCCTCGTCATGAATCTTGATGAACGACAATTTGCTGTATGCGGGTAGAATCTTGTTAAGCTCCTGTCGGTTCTGTTCCATGATGCCTTCCAAGTCTTCGTGAGAGAATCCCATGTTCTTTGCTTCGTCGAAGTCGGGGAATACAAGTCCCACGAGCTTGTCTTCTTTCTGGATGACCACACTCTCCACCACTAATTGCATTGAGTTCAGTTTGTCCTCAATCTCCTCGGGATAGATATTCTGACCATTCGAGCTCAGCAGCATGTTCTTCGAGCGTCCCTTGATGAAGACGTTGCCTTGAGCGTCCATCAAACCCAAGTCGCCTGTGTGATACCACCCGTCGCGGTCAATAGTCTGCTCTGTGGCTTCCTCGTTCTTGTAGTATCCCAACATGACATTCAGTCCGCGTGCAAGAATCTCGCCCGGAATGTGTTCGGGATCTGGGCTCTTGATTTTCACTTCCATGTGGAGCGCAGCCTTTCCGCAAGAACCTGCCTTGAAATCATTCCAAGGTGCATAGCAGATGATGGGAGCGCACTCGGTGGCGCCATAACCAACGGTATAGGGGAAGTTGATTTCCTTCAGGAATTTCTCCACGTCTTGGTTGAATGCCGCACCTCCGATGATGACTTCGTAGAAGTTTCCACCAAAGGCATTCACCACCTGTTCGCGAATCTTCTCGTTCACCTTCCTGTTGATGACAGGCATCTGCCTCAGAATCTGAATGCTATTCGTCTGTATCTTCGGGAACACCTTCTTCTTGATGATTTTCTCGATGATAAGTGGTACGGCGATGATGATTGTGGGTTTGATATCGGTAAAGGCTTGTGCGATGATGGCTGGGCTTGGCACGCGTGTAAGGAAGAAAATGTGTTTGCCTGTCAGGAATTCGTAGGTGAACTCAAAGGCCATTCCATACATGTGGGCCAGCGGAAGGATGCTGATAATGTTGTTTCCTTTGAGGTTTGCTCCCATCACTTTCACGGCGAAGTCGAAGTTGCTCCATAGTGCGCGATAGGGAATCATCACACCCTTAGAGAACCCCGTTGTACCGCTAGTGTAGTTGATAAGCGCCATCTGGTTGGGGTCTTCCTCGTGATAGTATGACACATGCTCTTTCCGGAAATATTTGGGATATTTCTTGCCGAACATCTCGTTCAAGTGCTCACGGGCGTAGGTCAGCTTGTCGGTGCGCGAAACCACGAGCGAATAGTCGGGTATGTAGATGATACCCTCAAGACCAGGCATCTTTGTAGCATCGATGACTGTTGCCACCACATCGCCTACGAACAGGATTTTCGCGTCTGAATGGTTCACGATGTTGTGAATCTGGTCGGCAGTGAACTCGTGAAGGATGGGCACAGCAACGGCGCCATAAGTGAGTGTGGCAAGAAAAGCCACTGCCCAACAAGCGCTATTGCGGCCACAAAGGGCAATCTTGTCTCCCTTCTCTACACCGCTGTTTTCGAACATGATATGCAACTTCTCTATCTTCCGCGCCACATCGTGGTATTGAAGAGTTGCGCCTTTGTAGTCGGTCAAAGCATCAAGATTCCAATGGTCGATGATGCTTTTTTCGATCAGCGCGTTAAAGCTTGGTATAGATTCCATATCTTATTTTATTATGTTCTGGTACAAATATCTCTTGATGCTCTTCTTCGGCGTTTTCTCGAACTCCTCATCGTGCAAAATGATGGACGAAAGCTTGCTGAATTGTGGCAGTTGAGCGTTCAGTTCCTGCCGGTTCTGCTCCATGATGCCTTCCAGGTCTTCGCGTGTGAAATGCATGGATTGGGCTTCCTCAAGGTCGGGGTGTACAAGTGCCACCAATGTGTCACCGTTTTGCAAAACTATGCACTCGCTGACCATTGCCATCGAGTTCAGTTTGTCTTCAATCTCCTCGGGATAGACATTCTGTCCGTTGGCACCCAACAGCATGTTCTTCGAACGTCCCTTGATGAAGATGTTGCCCTTTTCATCAAGAAGTCCCAAGTCTCCCGTGTGATACCACCCTTCGCTGTCGAGAACCTTTGCGGTCTCTTCCTCGTTCTTGTAATAGCCAATCATCACGTTGGTTCCGCGTGCCAAAATCTCGCCAGGAATGCGCAAGGGGTCTGCACTATCAATCTTCACCTCCATGTGGTCGACAGCCCTTCCACATGAGCGAGGCACAAACTCCTTGTAATCAGAATAGCTGATTAGCGGTGCGCATTCGGTGGTACCGTAACCCACAGTAATGGGGAAGTCGATGCTTTTCATGAACGCTTCCACCTCTTGGTTGAGTGCGGCTCCACCTACAATCACCTCATAGGCATTACCGCCGAAAGCTCTATAGACTTCCTCACAAATCTTCTGCTTCACCTTCTTGTTCACCACAGGCATGTTAAGCAGCAGTTTCATGAGATTGTTCTGAATCTTTGGGAACACGCGTTTCCTGACAATCTTCTCGATAACCAGTGGGACAGCCACGATGAGCGAAGGTTGTGTCTCGGCATAGGCTTGTGCGATGAGCGAAGGGCTGGGCAGGCGTGTCAGGAAGTAGAGGTGCAAACCGTGACAGAAAGGGAAGATGAATTCAATAGCCAATCCATACATGTGGGCCATAGGCAGGATGCTCACGATGTTGGTGCCACTCTTCACTAAGTCTCCCAGACGCTTCAAGCAGAAGTCCAGATTGCCCCACAAAGCGCGATAGGGGAGCATCACACCCTTCGAGAATCCCGTTGTACCGCTGGTGTAGTTGATCATCGCCAAGTCCTCGGGCTTGTCCTCATAATAGTGCACATGCTCTTTGCGGAAGAACTTGGGGTATTTCTTGCCGTAGAGTTCATTCAAGTGCTCACGAGCATAGGTGAGTTTTTCTGAACGCGACAATGTAAGTGAGAAGTCGGGGAGAAGTACGATACCCTCCAGATTGGGCATTTGGTCGGCATCTACAGTAGGAGCCACAACGTCGCCTACAAACAGTAACTTTGCTTCAGAATGGTTGACGATGTTGTGCACCTGCTCGGGTGTGAATTCGTGAAGGATGGGGACTGCTATAGCGCCATAAGTTAAAGTGGCCAAATAAGCCACAGCCCAATGCGAACTATTGCGGCCACACATTGCTATCTTATCGCCCTGTTGCACACCAATCTCGTTGAACACAATGTGCAGTTTCTCTATAATGCGGGCCACATCATGGTATTGTAATGTGGCACCTTTATAGTCGGTCAGTGCGTCTTTTTCCCAATTGTCTTTAATGCTTTTTTCGATATATGAGTTAAAGCTGGGTATCAATTCCATTGCACAGTCTTTAAATTTTTGTGCAAAGATAAGAATTTATTTGCTCATTATCGAAAAATTTGTGCAATATTTTAGCATTTTCCCGTATTTTTTTTCAAATATATGCATTTTTCTTCCTTTATTCCTCTTTTTCACGGATAATGTGTCCGTTTTGTCCTTATTGCATATGGGGGAACTGTTTGCAAAAAGAATTCAGAGGTATTTGTAGATGTCGGAAGTCCAGTCGGCACCGTTCTGAGGGCAGAAGGTGTGAATGCCCATTTGGCTTGCAACAGCAACATTCCGTGGGCCGTCATCCACGAAAAGCGTGTTTTCAGCAAAGATTCGCTCATTCATCAATACATGATGGAAGAAATTGGTGTCTGGCTTCATCATCTTGACCTGATAGCTTTTGTAAGTAGCGTCGAAATAATGTGATACTCCGTTCCCCTTACCATCGAAATCGGAACTCTCTGCCCAACTCATCATAAACGGGTTGGTGTTGGAAAGCATGATGACGCGATAGCCTTCCTTGCGCAAACGCAATAGGGCTTCGAGATTTCGCTGGGGCAGTTCGCCGCAATAGCCCACCCACGCATGCCGGCATTCTTCGAAGGATACCTGTCGGCCGATGAGTTTGCTGAGTTCCTCCTGGAACTCGTCAGCGGTAATCTTACCCAACTCTAAATCGCCGAAAATACCCTTTTGTGTATAAGGGTCAAGATGTTTCTCGGCGTCCTTTAGTCCTAACTCCTTGAATCTGCGTACAGCTTGTGGTTGGTCGAGAGTGATGATAACGCCTCCAAAGTCGAATATGATGTTTTTAATCATCTTGCAAAATGGATATAATTAAGTATTGATGAAGTTCAAAAGTATATGAATGGATTTATAACTAAAACAAGTCCAGTTTGTTTTTTCGTGCCTCCTCCAATGAGAGCAACTGTTGTTGTTCCTCATTATATTGATGCCTCAGTTGCTCGTATTTTTCATCCAGTTGCGCCCTATAATTAGGAGCCTCTTCCTTGTTGAGCAATCTTGATGTGGCAACCACGTTTTGTGCGGCGTCTTTCATCCAAGCAACCGGACCTCGATAGACGGGGGCAATCTTTAGCGCCACGTGCATTTGGCTGGTTGTTGCTCCGCCAATGAGTATTGGGATGGAGAGCCCAGCACGGTTCATCTCTTTCGCTACGTTCACCATCTCTTCCAACGAGGGCGTTATGAGTCCGCTGAGTCCCACAGCATCGGCGTTTGTCTCTATGGCCTTTTTTACAATCTGCTCGGCTGGCACCATCACACCAAGGTCTATCACATCGAAATTGTTGCAAGCCATCACTACGGCCACGATGTTTTTTCCAATGTCGTGCACGTCGCCTTTTACCGTTGCCATGATGATGCGGCCCGCTTTTGAAGATGCTTCAGCTTTCTCGGCTTCAATATAGGGTTGCAGAACGGACACCGCTTGTTTCATCGTTCGAGCCGTCTTGACCACTTGGGGAAGAAACATTTTTCCTTTGCCGAACAACTCGCCAACTTGATTCATGCCGTCCATCAAGGGCCCTTCAATGATTTCAACCGCACGAGGGTATTTCTCCAAAGCTTCCTTCAGATCGGCTTCAAGATAATCTCCGATACCTTTTCGTAGTGCATAAGCCAAGCGATATTCCAAACTCTCACTACGCCATTTTTGTTCTGTCGGTGTCGTTGGAGTTCCACCGTCCGACTTCATTCGCTCCTTTTGAGCCTCTTCCTCCTCTTTCAGTCGGTTGGCCAGTTCTATCAAGTCTTCGGCTGCGCCTTTCCTGCGGTTGAGCACCACGTCTTCGATGACGCGCAATTGCTCTTCAGGGATATCGTTGTAGGCGACCTTTGTAGCGGGATTCACGATGCCAAAGTCCATTCCTTGCTGAATGGCGTGATAGAGGAAAACTGCATGCATGGCCTCGCGGATGTAGTTGTTTCCGCGGAACGAGAACGAAAGGTTGCTCACTCCGCCGCTCACATGGGCTCCCAGCAGGTTGGTGCGAATCCATTTGGTGGCCTGAATGAACTCTAATGCATAGTTGTCGTGCTCCTCCATTCCTGTGGCAATAGAGAGGATGTTGGGATCGAAGATAATGTCTAACGGATTCATTCCAACTCGCTCTGTCAGAATGCGATATGCACGGCTGGCAATCTCTATTCTCCGTTCATATGTCGTTGCTTGTCCTACCTCATCGAAGCACATCACCACCACAGCTGCTCCATAGCGTTTCACGTCGAGCGCATGACTGATGAAGACGTCCTCGCCTTCCTTTAGCGATATGGAGTTGACGATGCACTTGCCTTGCACACACTTCAAACCTGCCGTGATGACATCCCATTTCGAGGAGTCAATCATCACGGGCACACGTGCAATCTCGGGTTCGGCGGCTATCATGTTCAGGAAAGTGACCATCTCGTGTTGGGCTTCAAGCAATCCGTCATCCATGTTGATGTCGATGACCAATGCGCCGTCTTCCACTTGTTTGCGGGCAATAGAGAGTGCTTCGTCGTAGTTCTTCTCCTTGATGAGTCTGAGGAACTTGCGCGAGCCAGCCACGTTGCATCGTTCGCCCACGTTCACGAAGCCCACTTCGGGTGTCACATCAAGCAACTCCAATCCCGAGAGCCATAGCGTTTGTGGGCGTTCTTTGGGCGTGTGTGGCTTCCTTCCTTTCACCATCTCAGCGTAACTTGAAATGAACGCGTCGGTAGTTCCGCAACAACCGCCTATGATGTTCACCAACTCTTCATCGATGAACTCTTTCACCTGAGGAGACATGCTTTCAGCCGTCTCGTCGTATTGGCCCATCGAGTTAGGAAGACCGGCGTTGGGATATGCGGAGATATAATAAGGAGCGTGTTGAGCTAACTGTTTCAGAAAAGGTTTCATCTGGGCAGCACCAAACGAGCAGTTGAGGCCTACAGAGAAAACAGGATAGGAACTCACACTTGCCAAGAATGCCTCCAGCGTCTGTCCGCTGAGTGTGCGGCCAGCCAAGTCGGATACGGTTACACTCATCATGATGGGTAGGCTTATTCCCCTCTCGTCAAACACATCGCATGCTGCCACGAGAGCGGCCTTCGCATTGAGCGTGTCGAAAATGGTCTCGATGAGCAATGCGTCAACACCACCTTCCACCAATCCGTCGATTTGTGAATGATAGGCATCGCGCAAGTCGTCGAAAGTCACATCGCGAGCAGCAGGATTGCTCACGTCAGGACTCAGGGAGCATGTCTTGTTGGTGGGGCCAATGGAACCGCATACGAAACGAGGCCAATCTGGGGTGGAGTATTCATCGGCTGTCTGACGTGCCAAGCGTGCTCCTTCATGTGCCAATTCATAAGCCAAGTCGGCTATGTGATAGTCGGCTTGCGAGATGCATTGCGATGAAAAGGTGTTGGTTGAAATCAGGTCGGCTCCCGCTTTCAGGTAGCGCCGGTGGATATCGAGGATGACGTCTGGACGCGTGATATTCAGGATGTCGTTGTTGCCTTTCATCTGCAAACTTGCTTTCTTCACGAAAGGCATCTTCTCGTTAAGTTCCTTTGTCCAGAAATCATCTTCTCCTAATCCATATTCCTGAATCATGGTGCCCATAGCACCGTCAAGAACCAGAATCCTTTGTTTTGCTAAGTCTTCAATCGTCATTTAGTAGTGCTTTATGGCTCTGTCCATTTCTCTGCGGTCTTCTTTCTCTTTCAGCGTCTGGCGCTTGTCGTATTGCTTCTTACCGCGACAAAGGGCAATGTCGACTTTTGCCCGACCTTTATCATCGATGAACACCAATGTGGGAACGATGGTATAGCCGGGTTGCTTGTCGGCCTCCTGCAGTTGGCGAATCTCGCGTTTGGTGAGCAGCAGTTTGCGCTCGCGCTTGGCCTCGTGGTTGGCATACGAGCCATAGAAATAGGGCGAAATATTCATGCCCTTCACCCAAATCTCACCGTTCACGATGTAGCAATAGGTGTCTACGAGCGAAGCCTTTCCTGCTCGGATGGACTTGATTTCCGTACCTGTGAGCACGATGCCAGCCGTGTATTCCTCAACGAAGAAATACTCGAATGCGGCCTTCTTGTTTTTTATTTGTATAGGGCTCTTCTTTCGGAGCTCCTGTTGTTGCTTGTTCATTCCTTAAAACTTAATCCTCTGTTATGGTTGCAAAGCTTTCGATGTGCTCGTCGATATATGCGGCTACGAGGGCTGTCCATTCCTCTTCGTTCTCCACAAAAGTGTCGTCGAGGTCGTCAAAAGCGGGATAGCGTTCGAACATGGCCATGAATTCCTCATCTGAGCAGTCGGCTTCCAACTCTTCGCGATATTGGTTGTAGAGCTTGTGGGCTTTGCGGATGAGGGAGCAAAGGTCGGGTATTCCCCAACCACGAACAGCCTTGTCAAACGGATTGCGGAAGAAGAAGGGGCCGTATCCGTTGTGGATGAGTTGAACGAATCCGCCGTCCATCACCTCGCTACGAAGCATGTCATAGGCCAACAGAGTGATTTGGTCAGCTGAAAGCTCGGCCATTGTCTCTGCTGTCAATTCGCCACCGATAGTTTCACGAATGGCATTCACGAATACGTCGACAAACGCATCCATTCCTTCTTGCGCTGCTTGGCGCAATGTGCTGTCGCTCACGGTCACTTCTTTCATGTTGTTCTCCTCCTTGTTTGGTTTCGAAAGTCAATATCGTGGCAAAGTTACAAAAATCCGCCCACATGGCAAAAAGTTAGCGAGTGTTTTTGCTCATACATTATAATTATAGGTATTCATATCGGTTTTCGGCTCCATCACATGAAACCTTGTGTTGCCAAATATCCCCAAAGACGTTTGAAGAGCATGAGTTTCATGTTAGTACAAGCGGCTTGTACTGCTAGTACATGTGGCTTGTACTGATGGTACATATGGCATGTACTGCTTGAACTGAGGGCATAAGATTGCACTAAAAAAGATAAAAAAAGACGCGGGGTGTTGGTGGTTGTGTCGAGTTTTTGTACTTTTGCATTAGAATTGAAATAACGGACGAAGAATGAAACTGATCAGTTGGGGCTTCATCGGTTGTGGTGAAGTGACGGAATTGAAATCGGGACCTGCCTTCAACGAGGTTGAGGGCTCGCATATAGAGGCGGTGATGTGCCGTACGGAGCGGCGTGTCCGTAGTTATGCTGAGCGTCACGGTGTGAAGAAATGGTACACCGATGCGCAACGGCTGATAGACGACCCCGATGTGAACGCCATCTATGTGGCCACTCCTCCGAGCAGCCACGCCACATACGCCATTATGGCGATGCGGGCGGGCAAGCCTGTGTATGTGGAGAAACCGTTGGCTTCGAGTTATGAGGATTGTGCCCGAGTGAACCGTGTGAGCGTGGAGACGGGCGTTCCGTGCTATGTGGCTTATTACCGGCGCTATCTGCCCTATTTCCAACGTGTAAAGCAGATATTGGAAGAGGGGCGGATTGGCAATGTGACGAATGTGCAAGTGAGGTTTTCGGTGCCTCCTCGCGAAGTGGATTATCATCGTGATGACCTTCCTTGGCGTCTGCGTCCCGAGATTTCGGGTGGTGGGTATTTCTACGATTTGGCGCCCCATCAGCTGGATTTGCTTCAAGAGTTCTTCGGTGTGATTGTGAAAGCTCACGGCTATTGCACGAACCGCGCCCATCTGTATGATGCGGAGGACACGGTGAGCGCTTGCTTCCGATTCGAGAACGGATTGGTGGGAAGTGGCTCTTGGTGCTTTGTGGGGCATCAGAGTGCCACAGAAGACCGCATAGAAGTGGTGGGCGAGAAGGGTATGATTTCGTTCTCGGTGTTCGACTACAAGCCTATTGAGCTGGTGACAAGCGAGGGTAGGGAGAGCATCGTGGTGGAGAATCCTCCCTATGTGCAGCTGCCGTTGATTCGTTCGGTTATAGAAAACCTTCAAGGCTTTGGCGTTTGTACGTGCAATAGTGTGAGTGCAACGCCCGTCAATTGGGTGCTCGACCGGGTTCTGGGCAAGTTCTGAACGCGTTACACGGTAAATGAAAAATGAAAGATTAAAGATTAAAAAAGGAAGATAAATTCTGATTGGAGGAATCTGAGTAGTTGTGTTGATTCGTAGGTTGTTTTTTTCCATATTGTTCTCGATGATGTCGCTGGCAGGTTTCTGTCAGGTGGAAGACTCGTTGGATTTGCGGAGTGAGGTGAAGCAGATGGAAGCCGTGAACGAGCAACCTACGACTGAGACGCCGAAGAATAATGTTTGGAAAGAGAAATGGGAGAAAATCTATGAAGTGATAAAGGACTTCAGCCGCGTGGACAAACGCTATATTGAGCCCCAACAATACAACTACACCGTGATGCTTCAGAACACGAACACCATCGAGTCGTATACGCTCAGCAACAAGAATGGGGAGGAAGTGGTGTTTGCCCCGAAGCCGAGTTTCAAGGTGGGACCCTATGTGGGTTGGCGTTGGCTGGTGTTGGGTTATACGATAGACTTCACTCATTTGGGCGATGGTCATAACAAGCAAGGCTTTGACTTCAGTCTTTACAGCAACCAGATAGGTTTCGACATCTTCTTCCGCAACTCGGGAAACGACTATCGGGTGCGTAGCATGACGCTTGGAGAGGGAATTGACACGCGCTCGATGAAGAACGTGAGTTTCGACGGGTTGAAATCAAAGGTTCAAGGTTTCAACATCTATTATATCGTGAACCACAAGCGATTCTCTTATCCGGCAGCATTCAGCCAAAGCACGCGTCAACTCATCAGCCAAGGTTCTCCGTTGGCGGGCTTCGGCTATATGAGACACAATCTTAAAATAGATGCCGACCGATTGGGCGAATTGGTGAAAGAGCGTTTGGGGAGCGAGGTTGAGGGGATTCATTTGGAAGACAGTACCCTTCATGGAGCGAATGTGCACTATACCGACTTTTCTCTTTCGGGAGGCTATGGCTACAACTGGGTGTTTGCCCCACAATGGCTTTTTGCCGCTTCGTTGTCGGTGGCTGTTGCTTACAAGCAAGCTACTGGTGACTTGCGTCGGGAGACTTCCTTGTTTCGCGACTTCTCTTTCCGCAATCTCAACCTTGACGGTGTGGGACGTTTTGGAGTGGTGTGGAACAACGGACGCTGGTATGCGGGTACGAGTGCCATATTCCATACCTATAATTATAAGAAGAGCCAATTCTCCACGAATAGCACTTTTGGCAACCTGAACATCTATGTGGGCATCAACTTCGGGAATAGGTAAAGAAGTGAGACGATACAGATGCCAAGATGAAAGGCCCCTAATGACAAACTCATTAGCCACTAATGACGTCCTCATTAGCCCCTAATGACACGGTCAAAAGCCCCTAATGACAAGCTCATTAGCCACTAATGAGTATATGGCCGTTTGTGCCAACTGCTTTATCATTACATAGATTGATGTAATACAAGTAATGATTGCAATTATTCGACTAAAGGCCGAATAATTCTAATGCCTGTTTGCGATGGATGTTTCTGCATGTATTCGAAGAGGAGCATGGGTTCTTCAACAACCTTGTGGCGCACTTGCGAGGCGTTGAGCATATGCAATCCGCCGACTCCCCAAATGGCAAATCCAATGTGTGAGATGTCGAGTCCTTTCTTGTTGGTGGTGATGGCGATGATGTCGCCGTCGTGAATGGTGTCCCAAAAGAGTTCGGTATTGCTGATTTCCCCTTTGGGGATGTAGGCATATTCGCGTCCGTTGAGTTCGTTTTCCATCTTTGCGATGTCTTTCACCCATTCGGGGTTCTTCACCAACATGGGATATTGGCCGACATGCGTGCTCATGTAGTTGATTTCCAATTTCTGCGATTGTGTGAATGGCGGATTAGGTTTGCTCACTTCTTTGACAAACCCCATGTGGGTGTTGTCTTCAATCCATTCGGTGAAATAGTGGAGGCGCTTCACGTAGGAAACATCTCCGTTGCGGTAGCGCAGGAGGCGCAAATAGCGGCAGAAATCGGCGAAGGTCGTCTTTTTGTTCTTGGTGCAAAGTGTCAGCGCCATCACATTCTCTACATAGGTGGTGCAATCGAGTTGCGTGAGGTTGACGATGAGCCTTTCCTTAGGGTATTTCTCCAAGGTTTTGGCTACGTAGGGTATGTCGAGCAGTTGGCGTGCGAAGTGAATCACTAGATTGTCGCTGGGTTTCAGTTGCTTGGCTGTTTCCAGCAGTTCCACCACTTTTGCGCTATCGCGTTTCGAGTATGACTCGGTTCCTGTGAGTTGTGCGGAAAGCGGCAGATGGTAGCAGATGAGGAGTGTTGCTATGAATATAATGCGGAATAGTTTCATGTGCTTGTTGTTGTTTTGATGCAGATGCATGTTTATGTTCTTGTCACTTGTTTCACACCTTTCACGGTGCGGAGTTTCTTGATGAGAGCCTCCATGCGCGAGGTGTCTTCCACCATAACGGTCAGGTAGCCGTTGAAGAGTCCGTCGTTGGAGTCGATGTTGATGGAGCGCATCATGATTTTCTCTTCCTTGGAGATGATGCTGGTGATGTTGTTCACGATGCCGATGTCGTCGTTGCCGATGATGCGAAGGGTGATGCTGTATTGCGAAGAGCCTTTTCCGCTCCATCTGGCTTTGACGATGCGGTAGCCTGTACGTTCTCGCATGTTTTTGGCGTTGGGGCAGTTCATTCGGTGAATCTTGATTCCTCCGCTGACGGTAACGAATCCGAAGATGGGGTCTCCATAGATAGGGTGGCAGCATTTGGCGAGCGTGTAGTCGACACCTTTAAGCGAGTTGTCGATGACCAGCACATCGTCGTTTGCCCGTTCTATTTTCTCTTCCGGGTTCTCGAAGTTGAATTCCTCTGCGCTTCGTGTGGGGGCTGGGGCGTTGAGGTTGAGGTCGTAGTCGCGCACTTCGATGTATTTTTCGATGACTGTGTTGACATCGAGTTTCTCTTCGGCCAGTTGCTTGTAGAAGTCGGACGTAAGTTTGAAGCCCAGCTTCTTGATGGTGTGCGCCAGGATTCCTTCGTTGGGCTCGATTTTCTTGTTCTTGAACTTACGCTCCAACATCTCCTTGGCCATGAGCCCGTCTTTCTGCTGCGTCTCTTTCAAGGCCAGGCGAATCTTGGCTTTCGCTCTTGAAGTCTTCACGATGTTCAGCCATTCGGAGCGTGGCTTCTGGTTGCTTTGGGTAATGATTTCAACAGTATCTCCTGAGTGGAGTTTCTGCCGGATGGAAACCGCTTTTCCGTTGATGCGACCACCAACACACGCGCTACCCACACCAGAGTGGATGTAGTAGGCGAAGTCGAGCACGGTGGCACCTTTGGGGAACTTGAACAGGTCGCCCTTTGGGGTGAAGACAAACACTTCGTCTTCATAGAGGTCCATCTTGAACTGGTCAATCAGTTGTGAGTCGTCACCAGCTTCCAGGGCGGTTCGGATGTTATTGAGCCATTCGTCGACGCCCGTCTCGCCTTTCACGCCCTTGTAGCGCCAATGTGCGGCAAGTCCGCGCTCGGCAATATCATCCATTCGTTCGGTGCGTATTTGCACTTCCACCCACTTGTTTTCAGGCCCTAAGACGGTGATGTGCAGACTCTCGTATCCGTTCGACTTGGGAACGGAGAGCCAGTCGCGCAAGCGTTTCGGGTTGGGTTGGTACATGTCGGTGATGATGGAGAATGCCTGCCAGCATTGCATCTTCTCCTTCTCTTCGGGAGCATCGATGATGATGCGGATGGCGAAGAGGTCGTAGATGCCTTCGAAACCGCAATGCTGCTTCTTCATCTTCTGCCAGATAGAGTGGATGGACTTGGTGCGTCCTTTCATGTGGAACTTCAATCCGGCTTCTTCAAGACGTTCCTTGACAGGTTGGATGAAGCGTTCGATATAGGCGTCGCGTGCTTGCTTGGTGGCGTTCAGTTTCTCCTTGATGAGGTAGTATGCGTCGTGTTCCAGATACTTCACGCTGAGGTCTTCCAGCTCGCTCTTCAACTTGTATAGGCCCAGTTTGTGGGCGAGTGGGGCATAGAGGTAAGACGCTTCTTCGCTCACCTGTTTCTTGGCCTCCAAGTTCTCGGTGTCGCGAATCTGGCGCATGAGGTTCACGCGGTCGGCAATCATGATGAGAATCACGCGCATGTCTTCGGCGAACGAAAGCAAAAGGTTGCGGAAGTTTTCGCTCTCGATGACGGGGTTTTTCTTGTAGAGGTCTTGAATGCGCACAAGTCCGTTGATGATGCGTGCGACAGCCTCACCAAACGTGCGTGCGATTTCCTCGATGTTGATACTGGCGCCGGTAGTACTGGTGTAGAGCAAAATGGCTACGACACTATCGCGCCTGAGCCCAACCTCGTCGATGGCGATTTTTGCCGTCTGGAACGCATGAAGCACGGGATGCAGACCGAACACGTCGCGTTGCAGGTTGCCGTCTTCGGCAGCCTTGCGGATATATTTCTTGATGTTCCGCTCGTCGTCTTCCTCAACCGTTGTGCCCAGAGCTTTCCTGATATCCTCGAGCAGAGTCAGGGTTTCTTTGCGTTCGGCAGGAGTGAACAATATATTGTTTTCCATATAGGTCTGTGTCATTTTCATGCAAAGTTAAAAAAAAAAGGGACACGAACGCTTGATGATGGGATATTTTTTGTATTTTTGCAAATAATTACCAATCATGTGGTAGTTTTGCCGAACTTAAACTCTAAAACCTAATATCGTTATGTTATCAGAACAGGACTTAAAGCAAATTGCTGCCCGTGGAATCACGGAGGAGCAAGTGAACCATCAGTTGGGGCAATTCAAGACGGGCTTTCCGTTTTTGAAGTTGGAAGCCGCTGCCGCCATAGGCAAGGGCATAGAGGCTCCAACAGAAGAGGAGCGTGCGAAATGCATCGAAGTGTGGAACCAATACAAGCAGGAAGGCCACAAGATTGTGAAGTTCGTGCCTGCCAGTGGTGCCGCCAGCCGCATGTTCAAAGACATGTTTGCCTTTGTTGACGCTCCCTATGATGCCCCAACAACCGACTTCGAGAAGTATTTCTTCGACCACATCAAGCAGTTCGCCTTCCGCGAGGCTCTGTGCCAGAAGTGCAAAGACAACGAGGGCAAGAAAATTCGCGAACTGATGGACGAGGGCAACTATAAGGCGATCGCCCGCCAAATGCTCTCGAAAGAGGGCTTGAACTACGGACAACTGCCCAAGGGCTTGCTGCTCTTCCACAACTATGAAGAAGGACCGCGCACTCCGATGGAGGAACATCTGGTGGAAGCCGCTCTCTATGCCAACTCGAACGGCGAAGCTAACGTGCACTTCACCGTCAGCCACGACCATCTGGAACTCTTCAAGCAGAAAGTTGCCGAGAAAGCCGACTTCTATGCAAAGAAGTTCGGAGTGAAATACAATATCAGCTTCTCCGAGCAGAAACCCAGCACAGACACCATCGCCGCCAATCCCGACAATACGCCGTTCCGCAACGACGACGGCTCGCTGCTCTTCCGTCCGGGTGGGCATGGAGCGCTCATCCAGAACCTCAACGAGATTGACGCCGATGTGGTGTTCATCAAGAACATCGACAACGTGGTGCCCGACCGCTTGAAGGAAGACACCGTGGTCTACAAGCAACTGCTTGCCGGCATTCTCGTTCAATTGCAACAAAAGGCTTTCGAATATCTACGTCTTCTCGATACCGGCAAGTACAGCCACGAGCAACTCGAGGAAATCATCCGCTTCGTTCAGCGCGACCTTTGCTGCCGTCGTTTTGACATCAAGGAATTGGAAGATGCCGAACTTGTTATTTATCTGCGCAAGAAACTCAACCGTCCGATGCGTGTGTGCGGAGTGGTGAAGAATGTGGGCGAGCCTGGTGGTGGTCCGTTCCTCACTTACAACCAAGACGGAACGGTTTCGCTTCAGATTCTTGAGAGTTCGCAAATCGACAAGTCGAATGAGGAATATATGCGGATGTTCACCGAGGGTACTCATTTCAATCCCGTTGACCTCGTGTGTGCTATCAAGGATTATCAGGGAAAGCCTTTCAATCTGCCCGACTTCGTGGACGTTACTACAGGATTCATCAGTTCGAAGAGCAAGAACGGACGCGAGTTGAAGGCGCTCGAATTGCCCGGACTCTGGAACGGAGCCATGAGCGATTGGAACACCGTCTTCGTGGAAGTTCCACTCAGCACATTCAACCCCGTGAAGACCGTCAACGATTTGTTGCGCGACCAACACCAGTAACCTCTGGTTGTTTAGCGTGTGAACTCTTAACGAAATAACACTTTTAAACGATATATCTTAAAAGTGTCTTGATTCTATATGCATGAAGCAAAGGCTGTTGAAACGCTCGTTTTCAATGGCCTTTCTTCTTTTTGTCAGAGGCCACAAATGAGATGCTCAAAAGCGGCAAATGAGGCGATTAAAAGCCACAAATGAGACGGTCAAAAGGGGCTTTTAGCACGGTCAAAAGCCACAAATAACGAGCTTAAAGGCCACTAATGACAACTATAAAGCAGTGGAGAAAAAAGGAGCGGCCTCGATATTCTCGAAGCCGCTCGTTAGTTTATAGTAAGTGTTGTCAGTTAACCGAATAGACGAACAATACGCCCAGAGTGATGAGTGCTGCAAGGATGCAAAGCACGAAGAACAGAAGGTTCGAAAGAATTTTCCTACGCTTCTTCGCCTCCAGGTTTTTGTTCTTGAATTTAGTCGCCTCATCTTCCTCATGATGATGGTGATGGTGGTGACTATGATGATATTTATCGCTTTCGTCTGCCATTTTTCAAAAAGTTGATGTTTTAGGGATTAAATAAAAGCGACAGTCAATCCTGCCATCACGATGCTTACCATCGACATGAGTTTGATGAGGATGTTCAGCGATGGACCGCTGGTGTCCTTGAACGGGTCGCCCACGGTGTCGCCAACAATCGTGGCCTTGTGAGCAAACGAGCCCTTACCGCCGAAGTTACCTTCCTCAACGTTCTTCTTGGCATTGTCCCAAGCGCCACCTGCATTAGCCATGAACACGGCCAACGTGAAGCCACCTGCCAATCCGCCAACGAGCAGACCGAGCACACCGGCTACGCCAAGCAGACAACCCACGATGATGGGGATGAGGATGGCGAGGATAGATGGGAATATCATCTCGTGCTGAGCGGCACGGGTGGAAATCTCAACACAACGACCATAGTCGGGAGTGCCTGTTCCCTCGAGGATTCCAGCAATCTCCTTGAACTGACGGCGCACTTCTACAACCATCTTCTGGGCAGCACGTCCAACGGCTTCCATCGTGAGTCCGCAGAACAAGAATGCGGCCATAGCGCCGATGAAGGCACCTACAATCACCTTCGGGTTCATCAGGTTCACCTGGAAGAAGTTCATGAAGTCGGGGATGGTGGCTTGTGCGGCGGAGATGGTATCTCCAGCCACGTTGGTCATCATGGTGCCTGCTCGCTCCATAGCAATCTTGATTTCCTCGATATAAGAGGCGAGGAGGGCGAGAGCCGTGAGGGCAGCAGAGCCGATGGCAAAGCCTTTACCTGTTGCGGCGGTAGTGTTTCCGAGCGCGTCGAGCGCATCTGTGCGATGACGAACATCTTCGCCCAATTCGCACATCTCGGCGTTACCACCAGCATTGTCGGCAATAGGACCATAAGCGTCGGTAGCGAGTGTGATGCCCAGCGTAGAGAGCATGCCCACAGCAGCGATACCTACGCCATAGAGACCGTGTGCGAGGCTCTGGGAAGACATCGAGAGGTCGAATCCGTTAGCGCACATGTAACTCATCAGGATGGCCACGCCAATGGTGATGACGGGGATGCAAGTGGAAATCATTCCGGTTCCGATACCCTTGATGATGACGGTGGCAGAACCAGTAAGACCTGCTTCCGAAATCTTCTGAGTCGGTTTGTAGGAATGTGAAGTGTAGTATTCGGTTGCCTGTCCGATAATGACACCGGCGGCGAGACCGCTAATCACGGAGAACGAAAGGCCAAGCCAGTTCTCAACACCCAGCAGATAGAGGATGATGAATGTGGCGATGGCGATGAGCACGGCTGACACGTTTGTTCCAAGCGAGAGCGAACGGAGCAAATCCTTCATCGTAGCGCCTTCCTTTGTGCGAACGAGGAAGATGCCCAGCAACGAGAGGAACACGCCCACGGCGGCAATCAGCATCGGGGCGATGACGGCCTTCAGCTGGGTTTCTCCACCGGTCATGGAGAATGCGGCGGCACCCAAAGCGGCAGTAGAGAGAATCGAACCGCAATAGCTCTCGTAGAGGTCGGCTCCCATACCAGCCACGTCACCCACGTTGTCGCCCACGTTATCGGCGATGGTAGCGGGGTTGCGTGGGTCGTCTTCGGGGATGTCGGCTTCCACCTTACCTACGATGTCGGCACCCACGTCGGCAGCCTTCGTATAGATACCACCACCCACACGAGCGAAGAGAGCCTGTGTAGATGCACCCATTCCGAAGGTCAGCATCGTTGTGGTGATGGCGATGAGAGCACCATGCTCGAAGTGGTTCAGCACAACGAACCAAATGGCGATGTCGAGCAAACCAAGACCCACCACCGTCAGTCCCATCACAGCACCCGAACGGAAGGCGATTTTCAAGCCTGCGTCAAGGCTCTGGCGGGCTGCATTGGCGGTACGTCCGCTGGCATAGGTGGCGGTCTTCATGCCGAAGAATCCAGCCAAACCAGAGAAGAAACCGCCGGTGAGGAATGCAAACGGCACCCAGGGGTTCTGCACATGCAAGCCATAAGCCATGAAGGCGAAGAGCAAGCAGAGCACAACGAAGACGATGAGCACCACTTTATACTGTTGTTTGAGATAGGCCATTGCGCCATCGCGCACATACTTGGCGATTTCGCGCATACGGGGAGTTCCCTCGTCGGCTTTCATCATCGACTTGAAGAAAATCCAAGCCATGCTCAATGCTACTATCGAAGCGATAGGCACAAGCCAAAATACCACGGGAATATTCATTTCCTTTTTTTGAGATTTAAGTTTTTATGTTTTATGTTTAACTGTCTTTTTTAGTCGCCCAAGAGCAACTGTCAACTGTCAATTGTCAACTGTCAATTGTTTAGAATCTGAAGTCGAGTTCCACGTCAATCAGATTGTAGTCGGAGTGTGTGGCGCGTTCGTTCACGCGTGCATATTCCAAATTAATCTGCAGGTTCTTCGAGAGCAGATAGTCAGCGCCCACCTCATAGAAAGTCTTCGACGAAGCCCAAGTCTTCTGGTCGCGATAGAGGTCGTAGCGAGCCTTTACGTGGCATTTGTTCTTGATGACAGGAGCGATGCAGAGTGCATAGTAACCGTCAGCCTTGTCGCCTTTGTCCTTGTTGGCGGCGAAACCCTGGCTGTGGATATACTCGGTGCGGAATGTCCAGTCGTTCTGGGCATACTCGGCAGAGAGTGCATAGCGGTTCTTGCGAACGCTTCCCGTTTCCGAAACCGTTCCAGCTTCTGTGGTCTCTGTGGTGGTCATATAACGAGTACCCGTCCAACCAAAAGCACCAATGCGGAGGCCTTTAATAGGCATCACCCAAGCACCGCCAATGATGTCCTTCTTGTTGTCCTTGTCTTTCGTGTTGATACCTTCGCCGTTGAACACACCCACCTGATAGTGCAACCAAGCACGACCGCTTGCGTCGGGCAACAAGTCACCTTGAATCTGGAGACCGATGTCACGGCCGTTGCAAGAGTGCTCGCCTGTACGATCGGAGAAGCCCGAGAGCTTCGAAACGGGTTGCGAATACGACATGAAGCCCTGAGTGATAGGGTGCATGGGGTTTTCAAAGGTGAACGGACGCTTGAACTGACCGGCCTTAATCATGAAAGGCTTGTACTTCTGCCATTCGGCAAATGCGTCAACAACACGCGGAGATGCGTTCAACGATGAAACATTACCGTTCATCTGCAACTGCATCTTCCAGTACCAATCCTGTTGGATGCGACCTTCCAAAGCCAGACGCAACAGACGCAACTGGAACGAGTTCTCCTCGGCTCCTTCCTTGTCGTGAGCCTGATACTGAACCATTCCATAGCCGCTGAATTTCACATTGTTCAACCATGCGGGCAACTCGATGGTCTTTTTCTCTTGTGCACCTGCGCCCAGCGTGATGAGAGCCAGCAGGGCAGTAGTCAAAATTTTCTTCATATTCGTATAGTTTATATAAATTTTTGCAAATGTACGTGTTTTTTCCGAAATCTCCAAATTTTTGTTAATCATTTGTGCTTTTCCGTGTTTTCGCGTATTTCCAGAAGCACCACATTCTCGACGTGTGGCGTGTGTGGGAACATGTCGACGGGCTGGATACAGACGATGCGGTATTGCTTGGTCAGTTCCTCCAAATCGCGTGCTTGTGTGGCAGGGTTGCACGACACATATACGATGCGCTCAGGGGCTGCATTAAGGATGGTTTTCACCACATCCGGGTGCATGCCGGCTCGTGGAGGGTCGGTGATGATGACGTCGGGCCGACCGTGCTGGGCGATGAACTCGTCGGTCAGGATGTCTTTCATGTCGCCCGCATAGAAAAGCGTGTTGCCGATGCCGTTGATTTTGGAGTTCACCTTCGCGTCCTCGATGGCTTCGGGCACATACTCGATACCTATCACTTGCCGAGCCTGCCGGGCTACGAAGTTGGCGATGGTTCCCGTGCCCGTGTAGAGGTCGTAGATTAAAGGAAGCCCCTTGGAGTTATCAGAGTATTCGGAGCTCTCTGAGTTTCCGGAAAATGCAAACTCGCGAGCCACGGAATAGAGGTGGTAGGCTTGTTCGGTATTCGTCTGGTAGAACGACTTGGCGCCCACCTTGAAACGCAGGTCTTCCATCATCTCGAAGATGTGGTCGGAGCCCTTGAAGACATGCACCTCCTGGTCGCCGAACGTGTCGTTCCGCTTCTGGTTGTCAACCCACAATAACGAGCTGATTTCTTGGAATTTATCCGCTATGTATTGAAGCAAATTCATAGCCTTCTGCTCGTCGCCTTCCTCTTGGAATTTGAATTGCACGAGCACCATCCATTCGCCCGTGTTCGAGTTGCGAATCATCATGTCGCGAAGCAATCCGGTCTGCTCTCGAAGGTCGAAGAACGAGATGCCGTTCTCGAGCGCATAGTCGCGAATGGCGTTGCGTATTTGGTTGTGCAGGTCGTGCATCAGGTGACACTTCTCGATGGGCAGAATCTTGTCGAACGCGCCCGTGATGTGGAAGCCGAGCGCGTTGCGTTCGAATTCGTTTCCGCTGGCAATCTCCTCACGCGTCAGATAGCGGCGGTTTGACGCTCCGAACTCCAGTTTGTTGCGGTATTCATATTGCTCCACGCTTCCCATGATGGGGCGGAACTCGGTTGCTCCGTCCTCGCTTTTCTCGCCGGGATGGGGTAGGGCGAGGTGCCCGATGCGAGTGAGCTGGTCGTACACCTGTTTCTGTTTGAACCGCAGTTGCTCCTCGTAGGGCAGGTTCTGCCATTTGCATCCGCCACAAATGCCGAAATGCTGGCAACGAGGCGTCTCGCGCACCTTGCTGTATTCGCGGAACCGAATGACCTCGGCTTCGGCATAGCTGTGCTTCTTGTTGCGTATTTGCAAGTCGACAACGTCGCCCGGCACGCAAAACGGCACAAACACCACCAGCTGGCTCTCGGGCGTTCCGTCGTGGGCGGGGATGGGGATGCGCACGAGCGACTTGCCTTCGGCGGCCACGTCGGTGATAGTGATGTTCTCGAATATGGGAAATGGTTTTTTGTTTCTGGCCATGATACTTTAAATATGAGTCTTTTTTTTTTGTTGATGCCGCAAAATTACTCAAAAATTATTGAATTCCCAATCAAATAGGCCGAGAATGTGGACAATTCATTAAAGAAAGCGCCCATTCTTCAATGTTTTTTCCTTCTTTTTCTTTTCATATATTGAAAAAATGTGTATCTTTGCACAGTCGATATCGGAAAAACCCTACACGGCAAGATAATCACTAAGTAAACGAAAAAATATAGATGAATATGAAACAATCAGCATTAACCCTGTTGTTGTTTGTCCTTGGCGCAATCGGCGTCCAGGCACAAACCATTCAGAAAGGAAACAAGTTTTTCGACGGCGAGATACTCTTCACCGTCCAGGAAGTGAGAATGGGCACCATAGTCTATATGGTGGGCGAAGATGCCAACGGCAACACCTACGAGATGACTCTCAAGAAGAACGGTTCGAAGCCCGGCGAATACACCCTCCAGCCCAGCTCGCAAGCCGACGATCCACCCAAGTTTGGCATTGAGTTCGGATGGCGCGTGCAATATGTTCGGGAGAACGGCATGAACTTCCTTGCCCTTCGCAAACCCAATGGCGACGCACGATGGATTTACGTCCTCACGCCCGACAACCTGCAAGACTGCCTCGAACAGCAAAAACGCTTGGAGGACGAGCTGCCCACCGACATCCTTTGCGACGCCCTGCTCAACGGGCCCTATGTGCAGAAGGTTCCGCGCGAAGAGCTGCGCCTGATGCGCAACGAGATTCTCGCCCGTCACGGCTACCGATTCCAGTCGAAAGACCTGCAGGAGCACTTCTCCCACCAGCCCTGGTATAAGCCCGGACGCGACAACAACGCCATCCGCCTGAACATCATCGAGCAGACCAACATCCAGCTCATCAAGAGCGAAGAAGAGATGCCCGGCGGACTCCATCCGGCCGACGTGGCGGGTGATGTAGACCAGTCCGACTTTGAAGATTAAACGAAAACCCTAAACCCAATGAATATGAAACTGAATGCACTAAAGACAACCATCCGCACCACAGCCCTCGCGCTCGCTGGTGCCGCATTGCTCGTGGGCTTCAACGCCTGTCAGACACAAACCATCGTCCAAGCACCCGCCGTGCTTCCCGAGAAGCCGCAGAAAGCAGCCGTGAAGATGATTCTCGACTCCGACTTCGGAAGCAGCACCGACGACCTCTTCGCCCTCATGATGCTCAACCACTACATCGACGACGGGCTGGTCGACCTCAAAGGTGTGGTCGTCGACCGCGAGGGACAGAAGAACGCCGAGCTGGTGGACATCTTCAACACCTACTACGGACACCCCGACATCCCCATCGGACTCGAGCGCAACGGCGTGAAGAATCCCCGATGCTTCATCCCCTATAACGGCATTTGCGACCTGAAAGACGCCCAGGGACAACCCCTCTTCAAGCGCACCCAGGACCTCTCCAACTGCCCCGACGGCTACAAGCTCTACCGCCGCCTGCTCTCCCAGGCCGAAGACAAGAGCATCGTCGTCGTCGCCATCGGATTCGCCACAACGCTCGCCCAGCTCTTCGAGTCTGGGGCCGACGAATACTCCAACCAGAGCGGCGTGGACCTCTTCGCCCAGAAGGTGAAGGCCGTATACATCCAGTCCGGACGCTTCGAGTCGGGCGACAGCCTGAGCGGATACAACATGCGGGCAGCCTCGCGCCAGTCGGCCATCTTCTACGACAAGTTCCCCAAGAACGTCGACATCGTGATGTCGCCCAGCAACATTGGCGACCAGATGGACTATCTGCCCAAGGACGTGCTCGTAGACCTCTCCTACACCGAGCTCAACCCCATCAAGGCCGTCTACACCAACTACACCTGCGACACGGGCCAGCGCATGTGGGACACCAACTGCCTCGTCAACGCCGTGCTGGGCGACGCTGAGTACAACCTCTCGCCGCGCGGATGGGTCACCTTCGTCGACCGAGGGGAAGAGTCGCTCATGCTCTTCAGGAACGACCCCAACGGTAACGCTCGCTATCAGATTCCCGGCGACTCCTATTTCAACCTCGAGAAGCTCATGGACATCCGTCGCCACACACGCATCAACAACTATCCCGCCCGGTACACCATCGAGGCTCCTCAGCCACAGCTCGTGGGCAATGGCGCCCTCGAGTGGGCACGTTTGCGCACCAACCAGCTCGTGGACAAGTACCTGGGCTCGGCTGGAAACAAGCTCGACCCCGACGACGTGCGCGCCATGTTCCGCCCACTCGGCTACTCTGGACCTAACGTCTCCGACTATACCGAAGCCGAAGCCATGCTCACCGACACCATCTACACCGCCCTCCTGCGCAAAGCCCTCAAGGCCGGCAAGCGCGATGTGGTCATCGTGACCGGAGCTCCAGCATGCGGAAAAACCACCGTCGTCAACCAGCTCAACCTGAAAAAGGCCGGTGTCATCTACGACGCCGCCCTCACCGGCAACAACCGCCTCGCCAACGCCATCGCAAAAGCCAAGCGCGAGGGCATGGAGAAGGTGAAGGTCGTGATGGTCTACAACGATGTGCTCACATGCTATAAAAACGCCGTAGACCGAGGCAAGAACACGTGGCGCTATGTTGCACTCGACTATCTGGTGAACTCCTTCCGCGACAACGTGGGCAAGCTCGACCAGGTGCGCCAGGCATTCCCCGATGTGGAAATCGTGCCCATCGACATTGCCGGCAACCAGCCCCTCAAGCAGGTCAGCGTCGACGAGGCCCGCAAGTGGAACCACGCCGTCTCCGACGACGAAATCCACTCCCTCCTCACTTATCTGAACGAGAGAGTCAGCGCTGGCGACATCGATGCCGGCTCGCTCCCCTCGGCAACAGGCAACCTCCTCTCCATCGCCGGAGCACGTCAGGACAACATTGCCCTCGCCAAGCAGATCAACGAGAAAGTACGCGAGCTCACGCAGGAGTATAAGATTAGATGATTTTTATAACAACTATGCGTAAATTATTATCCATCATTTTCCTATTCGCCGCCCTCACCCTTCACGCCCAAGACAAGAACGTGGCCGAGGTGAGCCAAACGTGGGCTGAAAAGACCATCACAGGCGTGGGCGGTGGCGACGTGATTGAACTCGCCAAAGCGTTCCATCGCGCGTTTCCCACCCGTGCCGCACGCAGAATGTTCTCAGAAGCCACGCAACGAGTTCCTGGCGGTGGCGGGACCTACGAAGACCAAGCCAAGAAAAATGGCTTTATGGATTATGCCGACGACGTGACTGAAGAAGACGAGGACCCCGAGTCCATCGAGGTGTGCGTGTGGCGCCGCAGCAACGGCCACCGGCTCTTCGCCGTCAACCTCAACAGCCTGGAGTACGACATCCATGCCCTCTGCTTCTACGACTACAATCCACAGACCCGCACGTTGAAGCCCGAGAAGACGCTTGCCGACCAGATCAGGCCCAAGAAATCCGCTAACTACACCATCGCCCTTCCCAGAACGGGCAAGGAAATCTACATCAACGAGTTTGTCGGCGAAACAGCCTATTCCTACACCTACGGATGGGACGGCATGAAGCCCGTGCTCAAGGAGACGAAGGTCGCCAAGTGAAAGAACTCTCTTTATTCACTATTCACCAGAGCGTCACCCGCTTCTTCTGGCGACCCTGCACGATTCTACTCGTACCCCCAAAAACCATCGGACTCACAGCCCAGAGTCCGGTGGTCTTTTTTTAGGTACTGTCACATGCCCCTTCTGAACCTTTCAGGTGATACATGTAAGGCGCTCAGATGATAGATGTAAGCCTGTCAGATGTAACACCTGAGCGGTTCAGGTGCCATGTGTGACGAAGTCCCCTTCTCCTTCAGATAATACCTGCTGAAATCCCTGCAAATTGCCTCTACTAAAAGTGACAGTTGCCCCTTGTTACCCCCACTTTCTGCAACGAGATTTGCCATTTGTCCACACAATTCCTTCCATGTGAGGTCAGGATATTGAAACTCAGAACCACTTACATGTGCGCCAAGTATAGGGAAAAGCATCGGAATTAGTGGGGCATGCATGTCTTTTGATACCTGCGAAAGCAGAATTTTTACGCACTCTGTGCCTTTTCCGAGTCGTGGCATCTTAGGTGCTGTTTGTTTTGTAATATCGTATTTCATTGATATACTGCTTTTTAGATGAAAAATTAATGACCTCAGCGTTACAGTTACAGTTGTTACAGTTGTTTTTTAAGGGTATTCATTCCCCCTGATATACTATATAACTATATATATATCAATTAGTTATATAATCTTTAGAAGGGGGTGTTGTTACGCATTTTTTAATTGTAACAACTGTAACTGTAACACCCAAGTCGTGATTACTTATCTCTCTACAAGGCCCTCGAGTGCCATGCAAAGTTCGTTACACACGGCGAGGGCATAGTCGTCGACGCTGAAGAAGCGGTCCACCCTCATGGGTTTGAGGTTCGGTCGCAGGGTGCCGTCGTTCCATCGCGTGAGCGAGATGTAGCGCCCGTCGAACAGTCGCGGGTTGCGTCTGCAGGCCGTCGGGGGCAGCGTCATTTGCACGCAAATCATGCCGCAACCGCTAAAATTATGAAATTTTGCGTTTTTTTGTCTTTTAAATGACTCGTAGGTCAGAAAAAAGTTGTATTTTTGTACCTTGTTAGGAATGGGGTGAATCGCTTAGAGCGAAAAAAAACGGCCTCTGAGGCGATTTTCGGGCTTGGGAAACCTGCTGGATGCGCCCCCCGGACAAAGAAAAAACGATAAATGACAAAAATACAAGAAATTTAAATGGACGAAAATCAGACATTTGATCAGGACAGAATCATCAAGATCAACATTGAGGAGGAGATGAAATCCTCTTACATCGACTATTCGATGTCGGTGATTGTTGCCCGTGCGCTGCCCGATGTGCGCGACGGCTTCAAGCCTGTGCACCGCCGCATCCTCTACGGTATGCTGGGCATCGGAAACACGAGCAACAACCCTTATAAGAAGTGTGCCCGCGTGGTGGGTGAGGTGCTGGGTAAGTATCACCCTCACGGCGACTCATCGGTCTACGGCGCCTTGGTGCGCATGGGACAGGCTTGGAACATGCGCTATTGCTTGGTGGACGGACAGGGTAACTTCGGTTCGGTGGACGGCGACTCTCCTGCCGCTATGCGTTACACAGAGTGCCGCCTCTCGAAGATGGGTGAGCACATCATGGACGACCTGGACAAGGAGACGGTGGACATGGTGAACAACTTCGACGACTCGCTGACCGAGCCGAGCGTGATGCCTACGAAGATTCCTAACTTGCTGGTGAACGGCGGAAACGGTATTGCCGTGGGTATGGCTACGAATATGCCTACGCACAACTTGGGCGAGGTGATCGACGGCTGTTGCGCCTATATCGACAACCCCGACATCGACACCGAGGGGCTGATGCAATACATTCCCGCACCCGACTTTCCCACAGGAGCCTATATCTACGGCCTGCAGGGCGTGAAGGACGCTTACGAGACAGGCCGCGGACGCATCATCATGCGTGCGAAGGCCGAGATTGAGAGTGACGAGCACGGCGACCGCATCGTGATTACGGAGATTCCCTATGGTGTGAACAAGCAGCAGCTGATTGAATATATCGCCGACCTGGTGAAGGAAGGCAAGCTGGAAGGCATCTCTAACGCTAACGACGAGACGGGCCGCCAGGGTATGCGCATCGTGATCGACGTGAAGCGCGACGCCAATGCCAACGTGATTCTCAACAAGCTGTTCAAGCTGACGGCTCTGCAGAGCTCGTTCTCTGTGAACAACATCGCGTTGGTGAAAGGTCGTCCGCGCCTGCTGTCGCTGAAGGAGTGCGTGAAGTACTTCGTTGAGCACCGCCACGACGTGACCATCCGCCGCACGAAATACGACTTGAGAAAAGCTCAGGAGCGCGCCCACATCTTGGAGGGCTTGATTATCGCCGTGAACAACATCGACGAGGTGGTGCACATCATCCGCAACTCGAAGACGCCGAGCGACGCCCAGCGCAACTTGGAGGAGCGCTTCAATCTGGACGAGCTCCAGTCGAAGGCCATCGTCGACATGCGTCTGTCGCAACTGACAGGCCTGCGTGTGGACCAGCTGCACCAGGAGTACGACGACCTGATGAAGCTGATTGCCGAATTGCAGGAAATTCTGGACAACCCCGAGCGTTGCAAGGAGGTGATGAAGCAGGAGCTGCAGGAGGTGAAGGAGAAATATGGCGACCCGCGCCGCACGGAGATTATTCCCGACGAGCACGAGTTCAACGCCGAGGACTTCTATCCCAACGACCCCGTTGTCATCACGGTGAGCCATCTGGGCTACATCAAGCGCACGCCGCTGTCGGAGTTCCGCGAGCAGTCGCGTGGTGGAGTGGGCTTGAAGGGAGCCTCGTCGCGCGACAAGGACTTCACAGAGTATATCTATCCCGCCACGATGCACCAGACGCTGCTCTTCTTCACGAGGAAGGGCCGTTGCTACTGGCTGAAGTGCTATGAGATTCCCGAAGGCGACCGCACCTCGAAGGGTCGCGCCATCCAGAACTTGCTGAACATCGAGCCCGACGACTCGGTGAACAACATCCTGCGTTTGCGCGGTCGCGGTCTGGAGAACGAGGAGTTCATCAACTCGCACTTCATTGTGTTCTGTACGAAGAACGGAACCGTGAAGAAGACGTCGCTCGAGGCCTATTCGCGTCCGCGTGCCAATGGTGTGATTGCCATTAACATCGAGGAGGGCGACGAGGTGGTGGATGTTCGTCTGACGAACGGCCACAACGAGCTGATTATCGCCAACCGCAACGGTCGTGCCGTATACTTCGACGAGCGCACCATCCGCACTATGGGCCGCACGGCTACTGGTGTGCGCGGTATGCGACTGGACGACGACAACGATGCCGTTGTGGGCATGATTGTGGTGAACGACGCCCAGAACGAGACGGTAATGGTGGTGAGCGAGAATGGCTACGGCAAGCGCTCGCAGGTGGAAGACTACCGCAAGACCAACCGTGGCGGTAAGGGTGTGAAGACACTTAATATCACCGAGAAGACCGGCCACTTGGTTGCCATCAAGAACGTGACCGACGACAACGACCTGATGATTATCAACAAGAGCGGAATCGTGATTCGCCTGTCGGTTGCCGAGTGCCGCGTGATGGGGCGTGCCACACAAGGCGTACGCCTGATTAACCTGGCGAAGAAGAACGACGTGATTGCCAGCGTCTGCAAAGTGATGAGCTCGGAACTCGAGGCTACCGTTACCGAGGAAAGCCGCGCCCAGTGGGCAAAGACCAACGAGCAATTCCAAAAAGAGACAACCGGAATAAACCAAACCGCAACAGAAGAGTCAAATGATGCAGACGAGCCGACCGACGAAGTCGAGGCCGACGAGACTCCGCTGGTTGACTTTGGAGAAGAATAAACATTATAAACCTTTTAATTGAATAGCTTATGAAAAAATTTGTGATTGCAGCTGTGATGGTCTTTGCATCGTCAACAGCTTTTGCAGGTGACAGCGATGCTCTGAAGAACATCCTGAAATCGAAGGCCTATGCTGAGGCAGAGTCTCTGCTGAAGTCATCTCTCGGTCAACTTGCCGATAATGCTGAGAAAGCCAGGGCTTACAACCACTTGGTGGGACTCGCATTGGAGAAATTCACCAAGGAGCAGAATGTGCAGACAGCCAACGCTATGGCTGAGCTCAACAAGACTAAGGTGGAGCAGTTCGACACGCTGGGCATGTACAACGCCGCTTACAACGCAGTTATCAATGGAATTGAGTGCGAGAAATACGACCAGATGCCTGATGCTAAAGGAAAGGTGAAACCCAAGTTCCACGAGGCTAACGCACAGAAGGTGGCCAACGCCCGTCTGACCCTTGTCAACGCTGGTAACGACGCTGCCGGCAAGGGCGACCAGGATGGCGTGCTGAAGTTCTGGGGTACATTCCTCGATACTGAGGACACTCCGCTCTTGGCTGCTATTGACAAGTCGAATGAGAAGGGCTTCCTGGGTCAGGTGGCCTACTATGCCGGATTGTATGCTAACCAAGCCAAACAATTCGACCGCGCCAACAAGTATTTCGACATGGCTATGCAAGACCCCGATTTTGCCAAGGATGCCCAAAACCAGAAGTTCTCGATGGCTCAGCGCAACCTGAAGACTCGTGAAGACTCTTTGAACTACGTGAACCAGCTGAAGGAACTCTATCAGAAGGAGCCCGACAACGAGATGGCTTTTGGTACACTTTGCAACATGTACTCGGGCTTGAATATGGCTACTGAGTTCAATCAGCTCGTCAACGACAAGATCTCTGCCGACCCCAACAACGCTACCGCATGGGCTTTGAAAGGCCAGATGGAGATGAACACCGCTAACGTGGCTGGCGACAATGCCGACTGGGATTCGCCTATCGCTTCGTTCAAGAAGTCAATCGAGATAGACGGCACCAACCCCATCGTGCTCACTTATCTCGGCTTCTGCATGAACTCTAAGGCTGCTACGCTCAACGACCGCAACGCTCAGAAGGAAATCTACAAGGAGTCGCTCTCTCATTTGGAGCGTGCCAAGGAGATTGACCCGAACCGCGAGAAGGCCAATTGGGCTTATCCGCTCTACCAGTGCTACTATCTTGTCTATAGCGCCAACGACCCACGCACGCAGGAGTTGGAGCAGCTGTTGAAAAAGTAAATCATCAACTTTCGCAAGTTGAAGCCTACTGCTAAGGTAAAGCAAACGTCCCTTTTATACCCCTTCACTCCACTTTAAGCCCTTTAAACCCTTGAAGTGGAGCTTGCGAAACTTCAGTAAACTAGTATTATATAATGTATAGGACCGTCCTCTTGTTTGTCTTAGCGCTTTGCTTTGCCACCGTTAGCCAAGGTAAAGACTTGAGCAATCGTGAAAAGGCGAAAGCTCTGGACAAGCAAGTGGACGTTTTGTTTGAAAAACTTTACACGACATCGGACTCGGCTTCGTATTACGACATGTTGTCGAAGCTGGTGAAATGCGCTCTGATGTGTGACTATTATGACCGTATGCCCGACAGCAAGGGTAGGGTCAGAACCAAATATCGGGAGAAGAACAAGCAAAGGCTGGCGCCCATCATCCCCAAGGTGATTGATGCCGGTATGTATGAGTATCGTCTGCGGAAGAACAAAGAGGCGATGGACAACTTTGTGATGTACATCGAATGCTGTACTTCTTCTTTATTCCAGGATCAAGCCAATCAGTTGGGACAAATGGCGTATTATGCCAGTTTGCTTGCTTATGGAATGAAGGAATATCACAAGGCTGAACAGTATGCCGACGTGGCTTTGAAAGACGATGCCTACGCAAAGGATGCGGCTGAGGTGAAACTGCTTTGCATGAAAAGCCAGTTGAAGGAAGAGGCCGACTCGACAAAATATCTGATTGCTTTGCTCGAATTGCACGACAAAGCTCCCGAGAACGAGGTCTATTTCAAATTGCTGATGGATTATTTCTCTTCACCCGGTCATGACGTCGAGATGAGGCAGTTCGCACAAGACGAGGTGCGCAAAGACACCACGAACAAACTGGCTTGGGCGTTGCTGGGCGAGACTCAGATGCGTATACGGAACTGGGATGAAGCCGTGAAGTGCTTCGAGCGTTCGGTAGCCATCGACAACGATTTCGTCGAGGCTTTGTTCAATCTGGGCGTGTGCTATTGTTCGATGGCAGCCGAGTGCAAGGAAAAACTGGAGGCACAGGCCGACGGCGTGGATGAAAAGGAGAAACAGGACTTGACTACATTGCTTGAGAAGGCAAAAATCTATTTGGAAAACGTGAAGGCTATCGACCCCGAACAGGAGTTGGTGGCGTGGGCACCTCCTCTTTATCAGGTTTATAGTGCTCTGGAACTAAAGGAGAAGGCTTTGATGCTGAAGCCGATGTTGGATAAAGAGTGAACGTGAGGAGTGTGTATAGTGAAAATGAAGATTGTTTGTAATTGTAGGATGAAGAGACTCGCAAGTTTCATATTGCTTTTGTTGTTGCTGGCATTGGATGTGAATGCCCAAAAGAAGGATATTGCAACGGCAAAAGAGAATGTGAAGAAGAACAGGAATCTGGAGCAAGCCGAGCAATCCATGCAAAAGCTTCTTGCTGACTCGGCTAACCGATATAATGAAAAGATTTGGCTGATATTGTTTGAATCTGTCAGCAAACAATACGACCAGGGAAACATGAAGCTTTATCTGAAACAGAAATACGACACTTCGGCGTTGTTCAATCTGACCAAGAAGATGTTCGTCATTCTCGAGGCTTTCGATTCTATCGATGCAACTCCCGACAAGAAAGGGAAGGTCTCGATTGACTATCGGAAGAAGCATTCGGATTTTCTCGACGGCTACAGGGCCAATCTTTTCAATGGCGGACGATACTATGTGAACAAGCAGAAATACCAGGAGGCTTACGACTTCTTCGACATGTATATCGATTGCGCCCACCAGCCTCTCTTCAACCGGTTCAACTATCTTGAAACCGACGCGAAGATGCCTGAAGCCGCTTATTGGGCGGTTTATTGTGGATATAAGACGCAAGACCCGAAGAAGACGTTCCACCATACTTATCTGGCGTTGAAAGACACGGCACACTATCATCTGATGTTACAATATCTGGCTGAAACCTACAAGTTGGAGGACGATACGGCACGATATGTCAAAACGTTGAAGGAAGGTTTCGAGAAGTTCCCCACATTCCCGTTCTTCTTCCCCCGATTGGTTCAGCATTATGGCGACTTGGGCGATTGGAAGACGGTGCTCGGCCTGTCGGAAAAGGCTTTGGAGAGCGATAGTGCCAATGTGAGCTTCCTCTTTACCAAGAGCACGGCATTGCTCAACATTGGCCGCAATAGCGAGTGTATCGCCATCTGCGACACCCTCATCGCCCGCAACGACAGCTTGGCCGACCCTTATTATAACGCTGGTTTGGCGTGGTTCAACCAAGCGATAGAGCAGGACAAGACGGTGAAGACATCGGCCAAGCAACGCAAGAAGGTGCAAGACCTATACAAGAAAGCTTTGCCCTATCTGGAGCGTTATCGGGCGTTGGCTCCCGAGAAGAAGCGCCAATGGGCCCTTCCGTTGTATACCACCTATTTGAACCTGAACATGGGAAATGAATTCGACGAGATAGACAGAATTATCCGTGAGATGAAGTAGAGTAAGGAGAGACATTCATATGGACATCAATCAAATAATCGCCAAACTCGGCATTCAAGAGCTCAACGCGATGCAGGAGGAAGTGATGGGCGCTTTCATGCATTCGGACAAGGATTTGATAGTGTTGTCGCCAACGGGAAGCGGCAAGACGCTGGCTTATCTGTTGCCTTTGGTGCAGAGATTAGACGCCTCAACCGACGAGGTGCAAGCCATCGTTATTGTCCCCGGTCGCGAGTTGGCTCTGCAATCGGCTCTTGTGTTGAAAGACATGGGGAGTGGCGTGCGTTGTTGCGCTTGCTATGGCGGAAGAGCCGCTATGGACGAGCATCGTGTGCTTCGTCAGGTTCGTCCGCATGTGGTCTTCGGAACGCCTGGGCGGTTGAACGACCATTTTGACAAAGGAAACATTTCAACTGAGAACGTCCAATATGTGGTGATTGACGAGTTCGACAAATGCTTGGAAATGGGATTTGCGAAGGAGATGGAAACGCTCTTGGGGAAACTCTCAAACGCCAAGCGCCGCATTCTCCTCTCGGCAACAGATGCCGAGGAGATTCCCCGTTTTGTCAATATGGGACGAACGGAGCGTGTGGATTTCCTTCTCTCGGATGAGCAAGTCTCCGAGCGCGTTTCAGTCTATCAGGTGCGAAGTCCTCAGAAAGACAAGTTGGAAACCCTTTCGCGTCTGCTCCGACATTTGGGCGACGAGAGCAGCATCGTTTTCCTGAACCATCGCGAGAGCGTGGAACGAACGGACGAGTTTTTGCAAGCCGAAGGCTTCTCCACTAGCGCTTTTCATGGCGGGATGGACCAGAAGGCTCGCGAAGACGCGCTCTATAAGTTCAGCAACGGGTCGGCCAACATATTTGTCAGCACCGACTTAGCTTCCAGAGGCCTCGACATTCCCTCCATCAACAACATCATCCACTATCATTTGCCCGAAAGCGAAGACGGATATATCCATAGAGTGGGGCGTACAGCCCGTTGGGATGCCCAAGGGCGCACGTTCTTCGTGCTTTCTCCAACTGAACAAGTGCCCGAATATGTTGATGCAGAGCTGTCGGAATATGCCATCCCCGAGACGTTGCCAAGTCCGGCTAAGCCGAAGATGGTGACCATTTACATCGGAAAGGGAAAGAAAGACAAAATCAGCAAGGGCGATATCGTGGGTTTCCTTTGCAAGAAGGGCGGCCTGTCGATGTCGGAGATTGGACGTATTGATGTAAAAGACCGTTATGCCTATGCCGCCATATCGCGGACGCGCCTCTCGCAAGTGCTGAAAATGACGTCAGGAGAGAAAATCAAAGGAATCAAAACGATTGTCGAATTGGTTGGTTAGCTGTCAAAACGACAATAATTTGCCCAAAATGCTAAATATTTGTCTAAGAATTTGCCCATATCAAATAAAAAGTGTAATTTTGCGGTCGTTTAGAAAGAATACTAGTTTACATACAATAATTTAATCATTATTCAAATGAAGAAGTACAACTTTAATGCAGGTCCTTCGATGCTTCCCCGCGAGGTCATCGAGAATACTGCTAAACAGTGTCTTGATTTCAATGGCTCAGGTCTTTCTTTGATGGAGATCAGCCATCGTGCAAAGGATTTCCAGCCTGTTGTAGATGAGGCTGTTGCCCTTGTTAAAGAGTTGCTTGATGTGCCCGAAGGCTATTCCGTGATTTTCCTCGGTGGTGGTGCATCGCTTGAGTTCTGTATGATTCCATACAACTTCCTGATCAAGAAGGCCGCTTACCTGAACACGGGTGTTTGGGCAAAGAAGGCCATGAAAGAGGCAAAGCTTTTCGGCGAGGTGGTTGAAGTGGCTTCTTCGGCCGATGCCAATTATACTTTCATCCCCAAAGATTGGACGGTTCCTGCTGATGCTGACTATCTGCACATCACAACCAACAATACTATCTACGGTACTGAAATCCGCAAGGACCTCGATGTTGCCGTTCCCCTGATTGCCGACATGTCTTCCGATATCTTCAGCCGTCCTATCGACGTGAAGAAGTATGACGCCATCTATGCCGGTGCTCAGAAGAATCTGGCCATGGCAGGTGTGACCATCATCATCTTGAAGGATGAGAAGCTGGGCAAGGCTCCTCGTGAGATTCCCACCATGCTCGACTATCGCACACACGTGGACAAGGGTTCTATGTTCAACACGCCTCCTGTGGTGCCCATCTATTGCGCTCTCGAGAACCTCCGCTGGATTAAGAAGCAGGGTGGTGTTGAGGCTATGGATAAGTTGGCCAAGCAGCGTGCTGAGATTGTCTATGGCGAGATTGACCGCAACAAGATGTTCGTAGGTACCGCTAAGGAAGAAGACCGTTCGCTCATGAATCTTTGCTTCGTGATGGCTCCCGAGTACAAGGAACTCGAGAAAGAATTCCTCGACTTTGCCGTCTCTAAGGGAATGGTTGGCGTGAAGGGCCACCGTTCGGTTGGCGGATTCCGCGCTTCTTGCTACAATGCCCAGACCATTGAGGGCGTGAACGCTCTTGTGGCTTGCATGAAGGAGTTCGAGGCAAAGCATTAATATGCTGATACCATTCCTCTTACTGATACTCTTGGCGGGTATTGCTTTAGTGGCTCTGGTTTATGGTTTGTTCACACTCATCATGAAACTGGCTGGCAAAGGGAAATACCTTTTGACGTTGAATCTAACGAAAAGACTGTTTGGAGATAAGTGGGGGAATGTGCTTCATTATGTATTCTTTACAATACTTCCGTTACTGATTAGCATTTGGCTTATTATTAATATTATTATTGCAGTAAAATAGAAGAACATGAAGATTCTTGTAGCAACAGAAAAGCCTTTCGCAGCCGCTGCTGTCGAGGGCATTCGCAAAGAGATTGAGGGAGCAGGCAACGAGCTCGCGCTACTCGAGAAATATACTGAGAAAGCCCAGTTCTTGGACGCCGTGAAGGATGCTGATGCGCTCATCATCCGTTCAGACAAAGTTGATGCCGAAGTGCTCGACGCTGCCAAGCAATTGAAGATTGTTGTTCGCGCCGGAGCTGGTTACGACAATATCGACCTGGCTGCCGCTACCGCTCACAACGTGGTGGCCGAGAACACTCCCGGACAAAATGCAAATGCCGTTGCCGAGTTGGTGTTCGGTCTGCTGGTGATGGCTGTTCGCGGTTTCTATAATGGCAAGAGCGGAAGCGAGTTGCTGGGTAAGAAACTCGGTATCCTCGCCTTTGGAAACGTTGGTCGCAATGTGGCTCGCATCGCAAAAGGCTTCGGAATGGACGTTTATGCCTACGATGCTTATTGCCCTGCTGAGGTGATTGAGGCTGCCGGCGTACATGCTGTGGAAAATCAGGATGCACTTTTCGAGACTTGTGATGTTGTTTCGCTCCACATCCCCGCTACTCCCGAAACCAAGCAGAGCATCAATTATGCTCTCGTGGACAAGATGAAGAAGGGTGGTATCCTCGTGAACACCGCCCGCAAGGAAGTCATCAACGAGCCCGAGCTCATCAAACTGATGGCTGAGCGCGAAGACTTGAAGTTCGTTACCGACATCATGCCCGATGCCAACGACGAGTTCCAGAAGTTCGAGGGACGTTATTTCTCTACTCCCAAGAAGATGGGTGCTCAGACTGCTGAGGCTAATATCAACGCCGGTATTGCCGCCGCCAAGCAAATCAACGCATTCTTTGCAACTGGCGACACCAAGTTCCAGGTGAACAAGTAAAATCGGTTGATTATTACCATACGGAAATCCCCGCTAAGCACAAAAGCATAGCGGGGATTTTCATGTTTTATTCTTTGCCGCTCTCTTGCCACATCTGAGACCGTCACACATAACACCTGAGGCGCTTAGGTGATACACCTGAGGGGCTTACATGCCACACCTGCCGCCCTCAGACGATACATGTGACAAAAGCCGTTTTTGAATCGCAAGCCGGGGACTCAATCCATATAGAGGTCGAAATCGATTTTCACGCCCTTGTAGTTGGTGAAAATGCCTTTATACTTGTCGTATTGGAGTTGCTCTCCGTCTTCGGTGTACTTCTCCGATTTGTAAATGCCGCTGAACTGACCTATATACTTGCCTTTCTTGTCTTTGGCTTTGAGGATGAGGCGTTTGGTCTTCTTGTCGTAGGAAACGAATTCAAGTCGGCGCTCCACTTTTCCGTTGGGCAGGTCGTAGCTGTAAGTTCCGTTCAAGCCGTTCATGCTCAGGAACCCCTCCGAGTCTCCAATTTTCCCCGTGAGCGACATGTGTACTCCCTTTGCGGATTGTGCCAAAACCTCTTGCGGGCAGAGGCAGACGAGCATCATGAGGATGCAAAAAATCAGGTTCTTTTTCATGTTGTTTGATGTTTTGTTAGTGATAAATGTTTTGGTATGTTTGCAAAGTTAGTGAAAAGATTTGATTCTGGCAAGTTTATGTGCCGCATTTTTGTGATGAAGACGGAGCGTCTATGGTATCGTGCTCGTTTCAAGAAACTCGTCGAAGGCATTCTGATAGCCGTTGAAGACGTTGATGTCCACATGTCCGTGGATGCCAGTCACAAGTCCGTCGGGGCATAGTTGCCAGATGGAAAGCTTCACGTCGGGCTTGTATTCGCCATATCGCGCAATCCACACGTCGTAGTCGCGTTTGATGTCGGGTGCTTCGGTGAGGTGGTTGTTCACGAACATCTGGTTGACATAGAGGATGGGGCGCACACCCACATGTTGCTCCACTGTTTTCATCCACGTGCGAATGTGGCTGAAGAGAATGGAGTCGCCACCCATTTGGCGTATCTGCGCGTTGGTGGGTTCCACGTCGAGCACGGGTGGAAGGTCGCCTTTATTGAATCGGGTGTTCCTGATGAAATATTGCGCCTGAGCCTGTCCGCTGGTTCGGATGGAGAAGAAGTGGTAGGCACCCGTGCGTATCCCGTTTTTTCGTGCTTGAGCGTAGTCGCTGGCGAAATAGGCGTTGCGGATGGTTGTTCCTTCGGTCGACTTGATGTAAACAAACGAGATGGGGTAGTCCACGTTTCCGTCTATCCGCTTCTTGCTTATAGTCCCTAAGTGGCTGATACGCAATCGGTTCCATTGTATTCCATATTTCCGTTTCCCAATCTCGTGCTGGTATTTCGAGATGTCTATGCCATAGATGCGTTGGGTGGTGTAGGTGAGTCGTTCGCCTTGGAAGACATCGTCTTTCCATTCGCCCACACGCATTTTCCCACCTTGGATAAGGAATCCGAATCCGTTGCGTTTTCCGCCTTCCCAATCGCCCTCGTAGTAGGAGCCGTCGGGTGCTTTATAGGCGTGTACGCCCTCTTGTGGCGTTCCTTGGGGTAGTTTGGGCAACAAGTCTTTGCTCACGATGGAGTCGATGGCAGGCGCCCATCTCCAGATGCTTCCCGCTTTTTCGGGCAACCGGCGGTTTGTCAATTGCAACCTGATGTTTCCGTTTTTCGTAGCCGACACCTTGCAAGGTTCCGCTCGGGTGTTCCCCGCCGAGTCGGTTAGCAAGGCATAATACTCGGAAACCAGATGGAGCGTGGGTCTTGCGTCTTGACGAATAGTGCGCAAAGTGTCGAGCGCTTGCTGGTAGATGTTGATTTGCTTGCTGAGTTGGGTGTGATAGTCAGCAATCATGTTGTAACCCTCGTCTTGAACGTTGTGTACACGCATGTAGTAGCGCAATTCTCCGTCTTCTTCATGCATGGCTTTTAGCGCCGAGTCGATGCGTAAGATTTCGTTTTTCACCAAGCCCGTGGCGTCGGGATTGAAGTTGTAGTTCATCGTGTCGCGTGTGGCCAATCGTCCACGACTCCAAGGTATCAGGGGCAACGTGTGAATCCAAGCGGCCGATGTGAGATGTGTGGAAGGTTCCACCGAGTCGGCATCGAGAGCAATTTCTTGGCATTCGCCTTCAGGGGAGAACTGCGAGAAATAAAGCATAGGAACCCCACCGACGCCAATCGTCCAATATTGGCGCACCTCCACCAAAACCTTTGCCTTTTCCACTTGATTGGCAGAAGGGTGCCGGGCTATATAGAATAATAAGGTGAAAAGGACAATGGCAACGATTGCCAATGCCCATCTCATTCGTTTCGCATTCTTCTTGTTCATATCTCCTGCCTCTCTCTAACACCACAAAATTACACTTTCTTCCGAAGACGACAAAATGTTTTGTTAGTTTTTTTTAACGCTCATGTGAGAAAAATTCAACACTCCTTTCTCGTTTCTCGACGAAAAGCAGTAACTTTGCGGAAAAGAAAGGCATATATCATGAAACAAATAACATTAGAGAATTTCGATACGGAATGGACCGACCCTATTGAAGAGCGCCAGATTGACAAGTTCGTCTGCGATGAGATGGGTCGTCAGATTCATCGCTATATTAAGGCCATGCACGGCAGTAAGCAGATGATGCTAAGGTTTGAGGAGCAACTCTCCACACTCACCATTCCACAACGCGAGGAAGCTATCGCACGCTATATCGACTTGAACCGCAAAGCCATCTCGGGGCTCGACTTCAAGATTGTGCTCGCTCGGGCTATGGCCAACTATTGCGATACGTTCAACTACCTTTTGAAACTGGTGAACGACAAGCGTCGCATGGTGTATTACCTGAACCGCATTAAGGAGAAATACATCCAGTTCCACGAGGTGTTCGAGCAAGATGGCAAGTTTGGCATCAAAGACCATCAGGGGCGTGTGCTCCTTTCGCCGTCATACGATTTCCTTCGCACGTGCTACGTCTATGTCGACGACCTCAAGCAGATGCCCATCATCGCCCAGAAGAATGGGAAGATGGGGCTCGTGATGCCCGACTATCATGATACCATTGTGGCCGATTTCCTTTACGACGACATCTCCCTTCGGGACGAATATCCCTATTTCGAAGCCACCAAGGGGCATATGAAGGGCTATCTGCAGAACGACGGCACTTTCTTGGGACAATAATCACCTAACAATCAATATCTATCACCTAATTATCCTACACTTAGAAATCATGAACAAATCATTCCTGACGGCACTCTTGTTGTCAATGGCCACGTGTGTGATGGCCGATCCCGTAAGCATTCAAACGAAGAACATGTCGCTTGTGGTCGACGTGAACAATGGTCGCCATCCGTCGTATGTCTATTTCGGAAAACGACTTAGCGAAGCCGATGCCAATCATCTGCAATGGCCGCGTGGAGGCACGATGGATGTCTATCCCGCATACGGTCAGAATGCTCCCAAGGAGGCCGCCCTCGCTATGCGTCACGTTGATGGCAACATGTCAACCGAGTTGGTGGCAACGGGTGTCGACAAGACTTCAGAAGCCTCTGCAACCGTGACCACCATCCACTTGAAAGACCCCAAATATCCCATTTCCGTTGATGTGAAATTCCGCGCATACAACGATGTCGACATGATAGAGACTTGGACGGAGATTGTCAACAACGAAAAGGGAACCATCACGCTCACCACATTTGCTTCGGCTTGTCTGCCCATTCGTCGTGGCGAAGTGTGGGCATCTCACCTTTGGGGCTCATGGGCAAACGAGGGAAGATTGACCGAGGAGCTGTTGGAGCCAGGCCAACTGATTATCAAAAACAAGGATGGCGTGCGCAACTCACATACCGATCATGCAGAAGTGATGCTCTCGCTCGACGGCAAACCTCGCGAGAATGCCGGCGATGTCATTGGCGCCGCACTCTGTTATTCGGGCAACTTCCGATTGAAGATTGAAACCGATGATACTGAATATCACTATCTTTTTGCCGGCATCAACGAAGACAATTCCGAATACCATCTGAAGAAAGGCGAGCGTTTCGTCACACCCGCTTTGGCACTCACTTTCTCAAAAGAGGGCTTGAGTGGTGCATCACGCAACTTCCACAAATGGGGGCGTCTCTACAAGTTGGCACATGGCACTAAGGAGCGCAAGGTGCTTCTAAACTCTTGGGAAGGTGTCTATTTCGACATCAACCAGAAGGGGATGGACCAGATGATGAACGACATCGCACAGATGGGTGGTGAACTCTTTGTGATGGACGATGGATGGTTTGGCGACAAATATCCTCGCAAGGACGACCATTCGAGTCTTGGCGACTGGGTGGTAGACCGCAAGAAACTTCCTGAAGGAATTGAAGGATTGTTGCGTGATGCCAAGAAGAACGGCGTGAAGTTCGGCATCTGGATTGAACCCGAGATGACCAATTCGGTGAGCGAACTCTACGAGAAACATTCCGACTGGATTTTAAAGGCTCCCAATCGCGATGCTGTTCAAGGCCGTGGGGGTACTCAGTTGGTGCTCGACCTGTCGAATCCTAAAGTACAGGATTTCGTGTTCAGCATCGTGGACAACTTGATGACGAAATATCCCGAAATCGATTACATCAAGTGGGATGCCAACATGGCTGTCATGAACCACGGTTCGCAATATTTGTCCGCGCAAGATCAGAGCCATCTATATATCGAGTATCATCGCGGATTTGAGAATGTTTGCCAGCGTGTTCGTGCCAAATATCCCGACCTTACCATTCAGGCATGTGCCAGCGGTGGAGGAAGGGCAAACTGGGGCGTGCTTCCTTACTTTGACGAATTCTGGGTGAGCGACAATACGGATGCCCTTCAACGCATCTATATGCAATGGGGAACCAGCTATTTCTTCCCCGCCATCGCAATGGCCTCACACATCTCTGCGGCTCCCAACCACACCGTCTATCGCACCACTTCGCTCAAGATGCGTATCGACGTGGCTATGAGCGGACGGTTGGGTATGGAAATTCAACCCAAGAACATGACCGATGAAGAGAAAGAACTCTGCCGTAAGGCTATTGCCGAATACAAGCAGATTCGTCCCGTCGTTCAGTTTGGTGACATCTACCGCCTTCTTTCTCCCTACGAGCACAAAGGTTTAGCTTCGCTGATGTATGTCTCTGAGGCGAAAGACAAGGCTGTTTTCTATTGGTGGAAAACGGAGCAGTTCCAGAACGAGCATTTGCCGCGTGTGAAGATGTCTGGTCTTGATGCAAACCGTATGTATAAAGTGCACGAGCTTAACCGTATTGATAACCGTCCGCTCGATGTGGAAGGACGCTCTTTCAGCGGGGACTATCTGATGAATCACGGCCTCGAAATGCCTTATACTCATGATGTGGATTGGGGAAAGAAGACCAACTGGTCGAGTCGTGTACTGTATTTGGAAGGAGAGTGAAAGCTGATAATTGACAATTAGCAATTGACAATTGACGAACCGCCTGAAATTCCTAAAAATTTGCTAAGCGTGAAAATAGATACTGAGACATTCGAGCAAATCCACCAGCCTGTCTATCTGCTAGAGGAAAAGCTCTTGCGGCGTAACTTGTCGCTCATCAGTCGAGTAGCCGATGAGGCTGGTGTGGAGATTATCCTTGCCTTCAAAGCCTATGCCTTGTGGAAGACGTTCCCCATCTTCCGCGAGTACATCCGTTCCACAACCGCCAGTTCCCTCTTCGAGGCACGTCTGGCCTTTGAAGAGTTCGGTAGTCCAGCCCACACTTATTCGCCCGCATATACCGATACCGAAATTGCCGATATCGCCCGTATGTCGAGCCACCTCACTTTCAATTCGCTCAGCCAATACCAGCGTCATCGTGAAGCGGCTCGGAAAGCCAATCCAGCGTTGAGTTTCGGCATTCGTATCAACCCCGAGTATTCGGAGGTAGAGACCGAACTCTATAACCCTTGCGCACCAGGTACCCGCTTTGGCGTTTCTGCCGACAAGATGCCCGCTACGCTACCAGCTGACATTGAGGGTTTCCACTGCCATTGCCATTGCGAGAGTGGGGCAGACGTGTTCCAACGTTCGCTTGCTCATATCGAAGAGAAGTTTGCTCCTTGGTTCTCTCAACTGAAATGGATTAACTTTGGCGGTGGTCATTTGATGACTCGTCGCGGCTATGATGTTCCGCTTCTCATCCGCTTGTTGAAAGACTTCCGTGTACGCTACCCTTGGCTAAAAGTAATACTCGAACCGGGAAGTGCATTTGCTTGGCAAACAGGTCCTTTTGTTGCGCAAGTTGTTGACATAGTTGAAGACAAAAACATTCGCACCGCTATTGTTAACGTCAGTTTTACATGCCATATGCCCGACTGCCTCGAAATGCCATATATGCCCACCGTAAGACGTGCTGAAGAAATCGTTGGTAATCCTAATGACTTTCCACCATTTACTTATCGTCTTGGTGGAAATAGTTGTCTCTCGGGTGACTATATGGGCTATTGGCGATTTGGCCACGAATTGGCTATCGGTGAGAATATCATCTTCGAAGACATGCTTCACTATACCACCGTTAAAACCACGATGTTCAATGGCATAGGGCATCCCTCTATAGCCCTTGTACATTGTGATGGTGAACTAGAAATGCTCCGCCAATACACTTACGAAGACTATCGCGATCGTATGGATTGAGGCTTTTATGAAGAGTCTTTAAGCCACATTTCTAAAACCAGACATAACAATCACAACAATGAAAACAACCCGCATTTTGTTGACCATCGTGCTTTCGGTCACCAGTTTCATTCACGTTGAAGCACAAGGATTCCGAAGGGAGAACTTCCCAGAAAAATCGTTCTCACCTGTGACAAATATCAATCGTGATTCTTATCCGCGTGTACTCAATGACAATAGCGTCCAGTTCCGTGTCAACGCCCCACAAGCACTGAGAGTTCAGGTGGATCTTGGTGGCACGAAATATGACATGCAGAAGCAGGGAGAGCGAGGTGAGTGGCACGTAACTACCAAACCCCAAGTGCCGGGCTTCCATTATTATTCGCTCATTATCGATGGTGTGTCGGTGGCAGATCCTGCCAGTCGGTCGTTCTATGGCTGCAGTCGATGGTCAAGTGCCATCGAGATTCCAGAGGAAGGTATGGCTGATTTTGAGGTGCAGGATGTGCCGCATGGTGAGGTGCGCACCGTTTATTATTATTCGAATGTGGAAAAGTCTTGGCGTCCGCTGATGGTGTATACGCCAGCTGGTTATGATGAGAGCAAGAAAGACTACCCTGTGGTGTATATCCAGCATGGTGGTGGTGAGGATCATCGTGGTTGGATGGAGCAAGGCCGCACGGCACAAATCATGGACAATTTGATTGCTGCAGGCAAGGCGGTACCGATGATTTTTGTGAGTTCTAATAGTAATGTCCGTTCGTCTAGTGGTGGTTTTGGCGGTGGCGGTTACAGTTGGCAGGGCATGCAGACCTTCCGTAGCGAGCTCTTGGAGAATGTAATACCGTTTGTTGAGAAGACCTATCGTGTCAAGAAAGACCGCAAGAGCAGAGCCATGTGTGGCCTCTCGATGGGAGGTGGCCAGTCATTCTACATTGGCTTGCGTGCTCCCGATGTGTTTGCCAACGTTGGTGTCTTCTCAACTGGCATGTTTGGTGGCATTCGTGGTGCTTCCAACTTTGACTTGGAGAAAGAGGTGCCAGGCATGTTGAGCGATGTCAAAACATTCAACAAGAATTTCGACGTGTTCTTCATCTCTTGCGGCGAACAAGATCCGCGCATCGAATACACTCGAAACATTGTACAGAAAATGCGAAAAGGTGGGGTGGAAGTGCGCTTTAACTCTTATCCCGGGGACCATGAGTGGCAAGTGTGGCGCAAGTCGTTACATGAATTCGCTCAATATCTGTTCAAATAAAGTAGTAGAGGGCTGTGTTATGGATTGGAGTAAGCGCTAAAGCTTGAGTAAACACTTGGCAATTTGGTTTTTTGAATGATTTTTTATCCGATTTCTTGGTTGTATGAAAAAATAGTAGTACTTTTGCAAAAATTTTAATTAAAATTGATGCATTTGAATATGAAGAAGTTTTTAGTTCCTATCGTAGCATTGTCTTTCGTGTTTTTGATGAACAGTTGTATGGGAAGTAAGGAAGTTCCTTATTTCCAGAATATTGATCATATCAGTTTGGCCGACTCGCGTGGCTTGTATGATGCCAAGATCATGCCTAAAGACATGTTGACTATCACGGTGAATACCGTCAACCAAGAGGCTGCTCGTCCGTTCAACTTGATTGTATCGCGTTCTATGAATAATACGGGTGATCTTTCAACAGGTGGTGGGTCGTTGCAGGGCTATCTGGTTGATAATGACGGCTATATCAACTTTCCCGTTGTTGGTAAGATTCACGTGTTGGGTTTGACAAAGCGTGAGTGCGAGGATAGGATTCTTTCGAAAATCATGCCTTACATGAACGAACAAGAGAAACCTATTGTTACGGTTCGAATGTCAAGTTATCGTGTGACGGTGATTGGTGAAATCGGCTCAAGAGTGATTCCCGTTTCCACGGAAAAAATGAGCATTATCGAGGCTATCGCTACAGCTGGCGACCTTGGACTTCAGGGACGCCGCGACAATGTGTTGCTGATTCGTGAGGATGAGCAAGGACAGAAGAGCATTCACCGCTTCAATCTGAATGATGGAAATGTTCTGAACGATCCTTATTACTATCTGCAACAGAACGACATTATTTATGTTCAGCCCAACAGGGTGAAAGCCAAGAGTGCAGGCATCGGTGCATCAACAAACATGTGGTTCACGTTTGTTGGAATTGTCACCTCTGTCGCTTCGTTGCTCGTCAACATATTGAAAGACTAAGAAATAAGATATTTTGAATTGAAAGATGGACGACAATCGTTCATCTTTCAGTTTTTTATGGATAAAACTAAACTATTGTCAGTATGTGTGGAATTGTAGGATATTTGGGAAAGCGGGATGCCTATCCCATTTTGATTAAGGGATTGAAGCGCCTGGAGTATCGTGGATACGACAGCGCAGGTGTGGCATTGCATAGTGAGGCGGGAAACTTGAATGTTTTCAAGACCAAAGGCAAGGTTGCTGATTTGGAGGCATTTTGTGCTGACAAGGATGTTTCAGGCACCGTTGGAATTGCACATACACGATGGGCTACGCATGGTGAGCCGTCTTCGTTGAATGCTCATCCTCATTACTCGGAGTCGAAGAATCTTGCTATTATCCATAATGGCATCATCGAGAACTATGCCGAAATCAAGAACAAACTGAAGGAGAAGGGCGTGGAGTTCCGTTCAGACACCGATACGGAAGTGATGGTTCAGCTTGTGGAATACATCATGCTGAAAAAGAAACTCGATCTGCTCACGTCTGTGCAATTGGCTTTACATCAAGTGATTGGTGCTTATGCCATTGCCATTCTCGACAAGCGCGACCCTAACCAGATTATTGCCGCCCGCAAACAAAGTCCTTTGGTAGTGGGTATTGGAGACGATGAGTTCTTTCTTGGTTCCGATGCCAGTCCTATTGTTGAATATACCGACCAAGTGGTGTATCTTGATGATGGTAACATTGCCGTGATGCGTAGGGGAGAAGAACTGAAGGTTGTGAACATGTATAATGATGAACTGAATCTTGAAATCAAGACAGTTGACATCAACCTCGGACAGATTGAGAAGGGTGGTTATCCCCACTTCATGCTGAAGGAGATATTTGAGCAACCCGAATGTTTGACTACATGCATGCGAGGCCGTATCAATACCGAAGCCAATCATGTGACTTTGAGTGCTGTCATCGATTATAAAAAGCAGTTGCTTGGTGCCAAGCGCATCATTATTGTGGCTTGTGGCACTTCTTGGCATGCTGGGTTGATTGGCAAGCAAATGATTGAAAACCTTTGCCGCATTCCTGTTGAGGTTGAATATGCTTCCGAGTTCCGCTATCGCAATCCTGTTGTCGGAGAAGGTGATGTGGTGGTTGCCATTTCTCAAAGCGGTGAGACGGCTGATACGTTGGCTGCTGTTGAATTGGCGAAGAAACAAGGGGCATTCATCTATGGTATCTGTAATGCTATTGGTTCCAGCATCCCACGCGCCACAAACACGGGTAGTTACATCCATGTGGGGCCTGAAATTGGAGTTGCCTCAACGAAAGCATTCACGGGGCAAGTCACCGTGTTGACGATGCTTGCCTTGGCATTGGCTGAAGAACGTGGAACCATAGCGCAGAAAGACTATCTTGAAATAGTGAAAGGCTTGAACGAGATACCCGACAAGATGCGTGAAGTATTGAAACTCAATAGTCGCATTGCCGATTTGAGCCGCACGTTCACTTATGCCCGCAACTTCCTTTATTTGGGTCGTGGATTTAGTTACCCTGTGGCTTTGGAAGGTGCATTGAAGTTGAAGGAAATCAGCTACATCCATGCTGAAGGCTATCCAGCCGCTGAAATGAAGCACGGGCCGATTGCATTGATTGATTCGGATATGCCTGTAGTGGCCATTGCCACGCATAACGCCATGTATGAAAAGGTAGTGAGCAACATTCAGGAAATCAAGGCTCGAAAGGGTAGGGTTATCGCACTTGTTACGCGTGGCGATGAGACAATAAGCAAGATTGCGGATGAAGTGATTGAATTGCCTGAGGTTCTGGAATGCTTGGAGCCGTTGATTGCTACGATTCCATTACAGATGCTGGCTTATCACATTGCGGTTTGCAAAGGCAAGAATGTTGATCAGCCAAGGAATCTTGCCAAGTCAGTTACTGTGGAATAAATACAAAGGCGAGTCGTCAAGAAAAAACGATTCGCCTTTATTGTTTCCCCCGCTCGGCTCATAGATGTCCTTTAAGCGTGTCATTTGTGGCTTTTGGCCGTGTCATTAGTGGTCTTTGAGGGGCTCATTAGTGGCTTTTGAGAGGCTCATTGATGGCCTTTGATTCTCAAGACTCTTCTTTCTTGGATTGTTCCAACTCCTGTTTCAAGAAACGGGGTGTGTAGCCTTTCGTGCTTTGAGCCACTTCCTCTGGCGTTCCCACCGAGAGAACAGTTCCACCATTACGCCCGCCTTCAGGTCCCATATCAATGATGTAGTCAGCCAATTTGATGACATCGAGGTTGTGCTCGATGATGATGATGGTGTTTCCTTTTTCTACAAGCCGGTTGAGCACTTGCATGAGGATGCGGATGTCTTCGAAGTGGAGTCCTGTTGTGGGTTCATCAAGGATGTAAAGCGTCTTTCCCGTGTCGCGTTTGGCCAGTTCTGTTGCCAACTTGACGCGTTGGCTTTCACCTCCAGAAAGGGTGGTGGAAGGTTGTCCAACTTTGATGTAGCCCAATCCAACATCTTGAATGGTTTTGATTTTTTGAAGAATGGTTGGAACATTCTCAAAGAATTCAACGGCTTGGTTGATGGTCATGTCGAGTATGTCGGCTATGGACTTGCCTTTGTAGCGAACTTCCAAAGTCTCGCGATTGTAACGTTTCCCATGGCAAACCTCACAAGGAACGTAGACATCAGGCAGAAAGTTCATTTCTATGGTCTTGTAGCCGTTTCCTCCGCAAGCCTCGCATCGGCCGCCTTTCACGTTGAATGAGAATCTGCCAGGCTTGTAACCACGAATCTTAGCTTCAGGAAGGTTGACAAAAAGCGAACGGATGTCTGCAAAGACGCCCGTGTATGTGGCTGGATTGGAGCGTGGAGTGCGACCAATAGGACTTTGGTCAACATTCACCACCTTGTCGATGAATCCAATTCCTTCTATGCTGTCATAGGGCATTGGGCGTTTCAATGAGCGATAGAAATGCTTCGACAGTATAGGTTGCAGAGTCTCGTTGATGAGTGTTGATTTTCCTGAACCGCTGACACCTGTCACCACGATGAGTTTCCCAAGCGGGAACTCCACATCGATGTTTTTGAGGTTGTTGCCCCTTGCACCGTGAATCAAGATGCTCTTTCCATTGCCTTTACGACGTGTGGCGGGAATCTCTATCTGCTTCAGCCCCATAAGATATTGTGCCGTTATATGGCGGTCATCAGTCTTTTCCGTCTTTTCCAAAGACTTGCACATCTCTTGTGGTGTGCCTTGGAATACCACTTCACCGCCCTTGCGCCCAGCCTTGGGACCGATGTCAACAATATAGTCAGCAGAAAGCATCATGTCTTTGTCGTGTTCCACCACGATGACCGTGTTGCCAATGTCTCTTAATTGCTTAAGCGAAGCAATAAGCCGCTCATTATCGCGTTGATGAAGGCCAATGCTGGGTTCGTCAAGAATGTAGAGAACGTTGACAAGTTGAGAACCTATTTGCGTGGCTAGTCGAATGCGTTGGCTCTCACCGCCCGAAAGGCTGGCTGATTGGCGGTTAAGCGAGAGATAGTCAAGACCCACCTCAAGCAGAAAATCAACGCGCGAACGGAGTTCTTTTACAATCTCAGCCGCAATCTTCTGTTGAATGGGCTCCATGTGTTCTTCAACATGGGTAAGCCATTCACGCAAGTCGGCAATATCAAGGTTAGCCACCTCGCTGATGTTCTTGTCCCAGATGCGATACGAGAGCGATTCACGTTTCAGCCGTCCTCCCTTGCATTCAGGACATTCGCAAAGCGCCAAGAATTGGTCAGCCCATTTTTGTCCGGCCGCAGATTCGTCATTATCCATCACGTTCCGCAGGTACTTGATAATGCCATCGAAGGGAACGAAATAATCGGACGACGTATGAACGAGTTCCTTTTCAATTCGCACATTTTCAAGCGAACCATAGAGAATCTCGTCCATAGCTTCTTGGGGAATATCGCAAACAGGAGTGTGAAGGTCACATGACTTTTCCTTCAACCCAGCCTCGGTTGGCTCATAACGTTGAAGAATGGCGCCAATTTGCCAGAAAATCATCTGGTTCTTGTATTTTCCAAGTGGCACGATGGCCCCATCGTAAATGCTCAGTTTCGGATTGGGGATAACCTTTTTGAGGTCAATTTCGTTCACATAACCAAGTCCTTTGCATTTCGGACAAGCACCCTCGGGAGAGTTGAACGAGAAGATATTGGGAGCAGGTTCGCCATATGACATACCCGTAACAGGGTCCATCAGACGTTTCGAAAAGTTGCGAACAGCTCCTGTTTCCTTGTCCATGATCATCAAGGCGCCATCTCCTTGTTTCATGGCCACTTGAACGCTTTTCCTCAATCGTTCGTCGTCTTTTTCCTGCACCTTGAGTTTGTCAATCACCACTTCAATGTTGTGGTTCTTGTATCGGTCGACTTTCATGCCGCGTGTGATTTCCAGCACTTCACCATCCACGCGAATATACAGATATCCTTTGCGGCGCATCGATTCGAACAGTTCGCGGTAATGGCCTTTGCGTTGGCGTACAAGCGGTGCAAGGATGAAGATGGGTTTGCCGGCATATTTTTTGAATATCATTTGCAACACCTGTTCTTCCGTGTATTTCACCATCCGTTCGCCCGACATATAGCTGTAGGCCGTTCCTGCACGCGCATATAGCAGGCGCAGGTAATCGTAAATTTCAGTTGTGGTGCCAACTGTGGAGCGAGGATTCTTGTTGGTGGTCTTCTGTTCGATGCTGATGACAGGGCTGAGGCCAGTTATCTTGTCCACATCAGGCCGTTCCATGTTGCCCAGGAAGTTGCGGGCATAAGCCGAGAAAGTCTCGATATACCGGCGCTGGCCTTCTGCAAATATGGTGTCGAAAGCCAACGATGATTTTCCCGAACCCGATAGGCCCGTGATGACCGTCAGAGTGTTGCGGGGAATCTCAACGTCCACATTCTTCAGATTGTGGACACGAGCGCCCCATATATTTATTTTTTCGTCTTCTCGTTGCATGATTCGTGTGCCAATCGTAGGGTGTTGTTGTGTGGTGGATTAGGGTTCGGCTGTGGAACTTCTGTTCTCGTTATATCCACGAAGCAGGTTGACATCGGTTCGGATGGTGAACTTGCGCCCATCGGCTCCTACGGCTTTCACCAAGCAGTAGTAGACACCATCTTTAACAGGATTGCCCTTATAGGTGCCGTCCCATCCGGCTTTGTAATTATAGCAGTCGGTCCAAGAATAGAGTTTCTGCCCCCAACGGTTGAAGATATAGCCTTCGAATGATATGATGCTTTGCGGCCCAGTGCCTTGGTTGGCGCCCTTTGCTTGATAATAGTCGTTGATGTCATCGCCGTTGGGTGAAAATGCATTAGGCATTTCGAGCTTGCTTTCTGATATGGAAACGATGAAAGGTCCCACCTCGTCCCAATAGGTTTTGGTAAACGCTATTGTATCGTTGCCGAGCGTGAAAGTCGCATAGCAGACAATCTTGTGTGTGCCAGCCTTGGTGAACGTGTATTCGGTGTCTTGTTCGTAGCGAATCAAGTAGGGAGTGTCGCCATCCTCCTCAGTAAAGAACCGCCATTCGTAATACGGCGTGTAGGCACCGATGTTCGAAGGGTTGGCTGAGAATCGGCCGACTACGGGAGCAGAGCCGGAATAGGCGGTGCTTTCCTCCTCTTCCCCTTTGTTATTGGTGTAGACAGCCTTGGGGCTGATGGTGGGCGCTTCGTCCTGTGCATACAAATGTATGGACGAGAACAATATGGCCACAAGCGTAAATATTTGTTTAAATTCCATTTTGATGTCAAATAATTATGCAAAGATAGCAAAAAGTTTGATGTTTGGTGTTGGGTGTTGGGAGTTTTTTTGTATTTTTGTACTCGTAAATTGAAAAAATAAGATTATGAGACATTTTTTAAGATATGCGACCGCTTTTGTGGCATTTGCATTTGCGGTTTCTGCTTTTGGACAAACAACGAAATGGCGCGACATCTACAAAGCCAAGAAGAAGGACACCATCTTCGGCATTGCCCGTAAATATGAAATCTCGTTGGATGAGCTGAAGGCGGCGAATCCAGAGATGAAGCAGCCTGACTATCAGCTGAAGAAAGGCGATTTTGTCTTCATTCCTTTTGATGCCAACCATCCTCAAGACGGCAAGAAGAGCAGCAAGAAGAAGGCTGCCGTTTCAACGCCAACTGAAGAAACCAAAGAGGCAAAGCCCACGGTTGCCAAGAGTGACGTGCGCGGACGAGCCATCAACGTGGGCGTGATGCTTCCTTTGCATGATGTGGATGGAGACGGACGCCGTATGGTGGAGTATTATCGTGGAATCCTTTTGGCTTGCGACAGTCTGAAGAAAGCAGGCATCTCCACTAACATCCGTGCGTGGAATGTGAATATCGATGCCGACATCCGCCAGACACTTCTTCAAGAGGGCGCCAGCGATTGCGATATCATTTTCGGTCCGCTCTACACGAAGCAGGTGAAGCCTCTGGGCGACTTCTGCCGCACTTACGACATCAAGATGGTTATCCCGTTCTCCATCATGGGTTATGAGGTGACTACCAATCCGCAAATCTTCCAAGTCTATCAGTCGGTTGAGAATCTGAATGATAAAGCCATGAAGGCTTTCCTTGAGCGGTTTGGCAAATACCATCCCATCTTCGTGGATTGCAACGACACCACCAGCCGCAAGGGCAACTTCACCCTTGGCCTTCGCAAGCAGTTGGATGCAAAAGGCGTGCAATATAGCATCACCAACTTGAAGTCGCCCGAAGATGCCTTTGCAAGGGCTTTCAGCCGCACCCAGCCCAATGTGGTGATTCTGAACACCGCCCGCTCTCCGGAGCTCAATACAGCGTTGGCACGTCTGAACAAGGTGGTGGCAGCCACTCCAGGCGTTTCCATCTCCATGTTTGGCTACACGGAATGGCTGATGTACACCAAGGTATATCAGGACTATTTCCATAAATACGACGCATATATTCCCACCACATATTATTATAACCCCTTGTCGGTGTCAACCCAAAGGTTGGAACAGAACTATCGCAAGTGGTTCAACCGGGATATGCAATACGCTTTGCCACGTTTTGCCATCACGGGTTACGATCATGCCCAGTTCTTCCTGCGTGGCTTGCACCAGTATGGGCGTGATTTCAAGGGAACAAAAGCCCAGCGTGTGTCGCGTCCCATGCAGACGCCGCTCTATTTCACGCAGACCAACGAGCAGGGAGGAATGCAGAACTCGTGTTTCATGCTTGTGCACTACACCCCGAAACACACCATTGAGTCTTTGAACTATTAAGCGATGTGTATGAAGCGGATTCTGCCCCTTTGCATGTTCTTGTGTCTTTCTGTTTCCGCCTTCGCTCAGGTGGGTGAGCATCGTAGCGATTTTTCCGTGGGTGTGAATGGCGGATATGCGTTGAGCAATGTGGGTTTTGTGCCCAAGGTGCCTCAAGACTTGCATGGTGGCCTCACGGGCGGATTGTCTTTCCGCTATGTGTGCGAAAAATATTTCAACACCATCTGCTCTGTCTATGGAGAGGTGAACTATGCGCAATTGGGATGGAAGGAGAGTATTCTTGATTCGCATGACCAACCCGTTGTGAACGATGTGACGGGCGAGGTTGAACGCTACAGCCGCACCATCAACTATATTCAGGTGCCCGTTTTCGCCCATCTGGCTTGGGGAAAGGAGAGAAAAGGCTTCCAATTCTTTGTCCAGGCAGGACCTCAGTTTGGTTTCTATCTCGACGAGTCAACCTCTACGAACTTCGACCTCGACCAGCGTAGCCGAAACCGTGTGAGTTCAGTCATCGCCCAAGATACGATGGCCGTAGAGCACAAATTCGAATATGGCATTGCCGTTGGCGCAGGTATGGAATGCAGCATTCCGAAAGTGGGCCATTTCCTCTTGGAAGGCCGCTACTATTATGGTTTGGGCAACATCTATGGCGACACAAAACGCGACTATTTTGCAAAATCCAATTTGGGTGCCATCATCATTAAAATGTCATACCTCTTTGATATTGCCAAGACCTCCAAGAATAAATAAAACCTAATAAAAATACTAAAAACTTTTACTATCATGTTCGAAGGACAACCTAAAGGACTTTTCGCGTTGGCTTTGGCCAACACTGGCGAACGATTCGGATACTACACGATGCTCGCCGTCTTTGCTTTGTTTTTGAGAGCCAACTATGGACTGTCGCCCGCATTGGCAGGCACCATCTATAGTGCGTTCCTCATGTTGGTCTATTTCTTCCCCCTCATCGGAGGAATTATGGCCGACAAGTTTGGTTTTGGAAAGATGGTGACCACGGGTATCATCATCATGTTTGTGGGCTACCTGCTGCTTTCCGTTCCCTTGGGAGGCGACAAAACGGCTCTGGTGGTCATGTTGGCGGCCTTGTTGCTCATCGGTTTCGGAACAGGCTTGTTCAAAGGCAACCTGCAGGTGATGGTGGGCGACCTCTACAACGACCCGCAATATTCAGACAAACGCGATGCAGGCTTCTCCATTTTCTATATGGCCATCAACATCGGTGCCCTGTTCGCACCTACCGCAGCCATCAAAATCAAGGAGTATGCCGAGACGGCTTTGGGCTATTCATCGAACGATGCCTACCATTTCTCGTTTGCCGTTGCTTGTGCCTCGTTGATTCTTTCAATTGCCATCTATTACATCTTCCGCTCTACTTTCCGCCACACGGAGGGAGGAGCCCGAAAGGCAGCCGCCGCTGATGCAGCGCCCGTTGAAGAGCTGACCAAGGAAGAAACCAAGCAGCGCATCGTTGCCTTGTGCCTGGTGTTTGCCGTGGTGATTTTCTTCTGGATGGCATTCCATCAGAACGGACTTTCGCTGACCTACTTCGCTGATGAGTTCACAGCCCGTTCGGCCGATGGCTTGCAAGCCATGTGTTTCAACGTGTGGAACCTTGTGGCTGTCATCTTCATTGTCTATGCCTTGTTCTCGCTCTTCCAGTCGAAGACCGCAAAGGCTAAGGGCATTTCGGCAGCCGTCATAGTTCTTGCATTGCTCTTCCTTTGCCTGCAATACGATGGTGAGGGCAACGTGTCGATTTCAGCCCCCATCTTCCAGCAGTTCAATCCGTTCTATGTGGTGGCATTAACGCCCGTGTCAATGGCCATCTTCGGCGCATTGGCCGCCAAGGGCAAAGAGCCTTCAGCCCCTCGCAAGATTGCTTATGGTATGATTGTGGCAGCCATTGCCTATGCGTTGATGGCATTCTCTTCATTCGGCCTTCCCATGCCTCAGACCGAGATGGGTGCCGATGGCAATCCTGTAGCCGTGCATGTGGCAGATGTGACGCCCAACCTGCTGATTATGGTCTACCTCGTGCTGACCTTCGGCGAACTTCTGTTGTCGCCTATGGGCATCTCCTTCGTGTCTAAGGTGGCTCCTCCCAAGTATAAGGGAATGATGATGGGTGGATGGTTTGTTGCCACCGCCATCGGAAACCAGCTCGTTGTGGTTGGTGGTCTGCTTTGGGGTGCTGTTCCGCTCTGGGTATGCTGGAGCGTGTTCCTGGGTGTCTGCCTCGTTGCCGCCATCTTCATGTTCGCCATGATGAAGCGGTTGGAGAAAGTTTGCTGACCCCCAAGATAATTGATATTGTCAATTGTCAATTCTTTTAGTCGGCTGCGCCTTGATAAAAGCGTCCTACGGCCGAGCGGTAAATTGTCAATTGCAGAATGAGTTTCATCCCATTCCTTGTGCTAATAGCGCTCATCACGTGTTGCGTTGCCGTTTTTGGCAATGCAACGCTTGATGGTGCCAGCCAGGTGTCGTTGTTGGCGGCTTCGGCTGTTTCCGTGTTGGTGGGGAAACTGACCAAACGGTTGGAGTGGGGTAGGCTGGAGCAGGAAATCACCAATAAGGTTGCCAGTTGCACACCCGCCATCATCATCCTTCTGCTCATAGGAGTCATCAGCGGAACATGGATGGTTTCGGGCATAGTGCCCACAATGATTTACTATGGCATTCAGATTCTGCGCCCCGAGTGGTTCTTGGTGAGCAGCAGCCTGCTTTGCGCCATTGTCAGCCTGCTTATCGGCTCGTCGTGGACAACCGTGGCCACCATCGGAGTGGCACTCATGGGCATCGGAAAAGCGCATGGATTCGATGATGGATGGATAGCCGGCTCCATCATCACAGGCGCCTATTTCGGCGACAAACTCTCACCGCTCTCCGACACCACCGTGCTGGCTTCCAGCGTTTCAGGAACACCGCTGTTCACCCACATCCGCTACATGATGAACACCACCGTTCCCTCGTTCCTCATTTCATTGCTCATCTTTCTCATTGCAGGGCTCACCGTGGAGGTCACCCATGGAGTGAACGTGCTCCAGTTCATGGATGCGCTCCACCAATCGTTCGTCATCTCGCCCTGGCTGCTGCTGGTTCCTGTTGCCACAGGAGTGATGATTGCCCGTCGATGGCCGTCGATGGTGGTGCTTTTCTTGGCTGTTCTCATGGCGGCTATTGTGGCGTTGATAGTCCAACCCCATCTCATCCGAAGCATAGCCATTGCCGACGGCGTGTCCATTCACGATTCGTTGCTGCCCTACAAGGGGATCATGCAGGTGTGCTATGGCAGCACCAACATCGAAACGGGGTCTGCTATGCTCAACCAACTGGTCTCCACCAACGGCATGGCGGGCATGATGCCCACCGTATGGCTCATCATCTGCGCCCAGACTTTCGGAGGCGCTCTCACCGCCACCGGTCAGGTTCACGACATCATCAACATCATCCTCCGCTTCGTGCGCGGAACCACCTCACTCGTGGCTTCCACCGTTTGCACCAGCATCTTCTTCAACATCGGAATGGCCGACCAGTATCTCTCCATCATGCTCTCGAGCAGCATGTTCCGCGAAACCTATGAGAAACGCGGCTACGAGCCCCGTCTGCTCAGCCGTTCGTGTGAGGATGGAGCCACGGTCACCTCCGTGCTTGTACCTTGGAATACGTGCGGACTCACGCAGAGCACCGTTTTGGGCGTCTCCACGCTTACCTATCTGCCTTATTGCTTCTTCAACATCCTTTCGCCCATCACGAGCATCGTCGTTGCCGCCCTAGGCTGGAAAATCTACAGGAGGAAGTAAAAGAACCACCGAACTCTCACGAGTTCAGTCGCCGTTTTTTAATTAGGAGTCGGGGAGTCAGTAGATTTGTCATCGCTTAGAGCTCAGTTTGCGACGCCGGCCGGTAATCTCTCATCTCTATTTTTCACTTACAAGTAAAGTGCAAGGCGAACGCAGAGCCGAGCTCGCTCGAGCTATGCTGAGCCGCAGCCTTTACTCGCCATGTACCTTCTCAAGTACATGGCAAAGTTAGTGAAAAATGATCACCCCTCCAAATTTCGAGTCTAGTAGCGTGCAAAAATTTGTTAATGAAATTGGGTATTTTATTCCGCAAAAAAATGCACCATTTTTCGCTTTCTCAAAGGCCATCAATGAGCCTCCCATTTGTATCCTTTGATCACGCCATTGATTGCCTCAAATGATGCCATTTTTCATCTTTCATTTATCCTTTATCATCTATCCCTTAGGGTATTGCCCGAAGGGGCAAAGCCCGCCCATTTATGGTCTTTAACCTCCAAAACGTCCCGCGTCCCATCGTCCCACGTCCCATTAAGGTCGTTCAATATGTGCAGAGGGCAGAAAATAATAGTTTACTATTATTATAATTATATATTATATTATATAATATTATATAATATTAACATACCACTCTCACTATTTCTGACTTCATTGGGAAATGTGGAAGGTGCTTAATGGGACGTGGGACGATGGGACAATGGGACATTTTCCTTTTTCCTTTCTATTCTTTTGCATTATTGGCAACACCTCTTCTGATGGCTCTCATTCTATTGGTGATTGGCAATGATGAGCCTAACATTTATAGCTGACAATCTCACGATTTGACGATTGAAGCCATTGGACTATTTGACTATTGGACGATTTCACCACTCGCACTACAATTAAAAAAAGGGCCGCTGACTCTCGCGAGTTCAGTGGTCCGTTTCGTTTGCTTGCGTTTCTTGGTTTTATGAAAGCGTGTCTTTTGCTTTCCGTGCAAACTCGAAGAGGGAGAGGGGCAGATGGCAATAGCCCGTGGGATTTTTGTCGAGATAGTCCTGATGGTATTCTTCGGCCGTATAGAAGTTATGCAAGGGTTGTTTCTCCACCACCAGCGGCTGCTCGTATTTTGCTTGCTCCTCTGCATACACCTTTTCGATGGCGGGCAGGTCGGCCGGGTCAGTGTAGTAGATGCCTGTGCGATAGCGAGTACCTTCGTCGTGACCCTGCTTGTTCAGGCTTGTGGGGTCGATGGCGTGGAAGAACATGCGGAGCAGAAATTCGAGGCTCACCACGCTCGCGTCAAACCTCACGTGCACCGTCTCTGCAAATCCCGTCTGGTCGGTATACACCTCTTTGTAGGTGGGGTTCGCGGTGTTTCCGTTGGCAAACCCCACTTCCGTTTCCACTACTCCCTCAATCTGCTTGAAGAAATGCTCTGTGCCCCAGAAGCACCCTCCGGCCAGATAGATGTCTTTCAAATTTTGTTGTTCCATTGTTTTAACTGATGTTTCGCAAGCTCCACTTCAAGGGTTTAAAGGGCTTAAAGTGGAGTGAAGGGGTATAAAAGGGACGTTTGCTTTACCTTAAGTAGGCTTCGAAAGGCAGGACTAATGTCCCTTTTGCCCTCTCACTCCCCCTTTATACTCTTTATACTTCAACTTGCAAAAAGTTGATTAATTATATATGTTCTTTTCTATTTTAATACAACCTGAAGATTCGTTCCATCATCTGCCATTTTTCATCGCTGCGCGCCTCTGATGAGCAGCCTTGGAACTTAGACACGAAAGCCTCCCATTCAGCCTGTCGTGGAAGCGTGGCCAAGCGAGCCATCGCCGTTTCCCAATCAAAGTCGGCTGGCGTGTCAACAATCATCACCACCTTGTTGCCCAATATGTAGAGCTCCATTTCAAGGATGCCCACTTCGCGGATGCCGTCGCGCACCTCCTGCCAACTGTAGCCCTCAGAGTGCCACTTGCGGTACTCCGCCACCAGTTCCTCGTTCTCGCTGATTTCCAGGAACTGAACATATCGTTTCACGTTTCCCCCCGATAACTTCTGAACATATCCTTCCATCTTTTTTTCTTTATCCTTTATCATTTGTTCTTTATCATTTAGGGCTTTGCCCGCATTTCTCCTCTGCTGCTTTTTCCATTTCTCCTTCCTCCTCCCTCTCAGGATAAGATGGAATTTCTATATTTTCATCTTTCATCTTTAATTTTTCATCTCCTTTAGGGACAGTTCGGTCTTGCAGATAGATGTGGTTCAGGGTGAAGGCGAGCGATTCCAGCGTCTCCTTGCGCCTTGCGGGTTTCAGCTCACACTCCCACACCGTAATGCAATGCCAGCCCATCTCCGCCAGTCGGCTCTGCTCCTCGCGGTCGCGTTGCTGGTTTCTCCTTATCTTCGCCACCCAGAACTCGCGGTTGGTGTTTGGAATCTTGCAACAGCATTTTTCGTTTTTAATTTTTAATATTTCATTTATCGTAGCGCCATGTCCATGCCAGAAACAGCCGTTCACGAAGATGCACGTGCGGTATTTCCTCAGCACCAAATCGGGGTGCCCGGGCAGCCGTTTATGGTTCAGCCTATAGCGGAACCCTCTCTGCCACAGCCATTTACGCACAATCATCTCGGGTTTCGTGTTTTTCGACCTAATGGCCGACATGCACTTGTGTCGTTGTTCTGCTGAGAGTTTATCCATCGTTTTTAACCGTTTCTCACGTGTTGATGACACAAAAATACCACTTTTTCATCAAAACCCCAAACGTTTTCCCACATTTCGCTCCATCCCCTTTTCTCTTTCATTCTCATTTGCCGCAAAACGTGCGGACAAAGACCGTCAAGAGAAAAAAACTCGCCATGCTGACGTGCACAACGAGTTTTCTTATGGTTTGATTGAACAAAAAACGTGGTCTACTTGATGTTGGGCTCTTCGAGTCCGAGGCCCTTCTTGCGGTCAACAGCCTTCAGGATGAAGCCGAGGATGAGGGCTGCCACACCGAGGCAAGCCAGCATGACGAGCGGCCATGTGTAGTCGAACTTTGTGGGGTCGGTAACATCAGGATTGGTCTTGTCGAGTACCTTTCCGATGAGCAGCGGGAAGAGCCAGAGTCCGATGTTCTGAATCCAGAAAATCAGCGCGTATGCCGAACCGATGACCTTTGCGTCAACAAGCTTTGGCACGCTGGGCCACAACGATGCGGGTACCAACGAGAACGATGAGCCAAGCACCAGGATGGTGAGGTAGGCGATGATGATGCCTCCAATGGCGTTGCCTTTGAACAGGGGCAGGATGAAGGCGAACGTGAGGTGGCAGGCAATGAGCAGCAGCGAGCCCAGCACGAGCATAGAGGCGGCTTTACCCTTGTGGTCGACATAGGAGCCGAGGATGGGGGTGATGAGCACTGCCAAGAGTGGGAACACGGCGAAGATGCTTTCTGCCGACTGGCGCATGTAGCCCATGTAGCAATAGGTGATGAGGGCGACAATCGACACGGCAAGCATGCCATATTGGCGGCTCTTCTGCTTCTGGAAGTTGCTGGCGAAGCCGAAAGCTGCCACGAGAAGCATGATGATGTACTGGATGATGGTTACCGAGGAACCAGCCCAGAACGAGTCGCTGGCGGGCTCTGTGAGCGTCAGGTTGCATTGCAGCATGTTCACGGCATACTTCTGGAAGGGGAAGATGGCGCTGTAGTAGAGCACGCAGAGCAGGGCTACGAGCCAGAAGCCGCTGTCGGTGAGAATCTTTCCGAGGTCGCTAATCTTGAACGGGTCGTCTTTTTCTTCGGCCTCGCCTGTCTGGGCATCGAGCTTCTTGTCCATGAAGAAATAGACGATGAACATGATGAGGGCGATGCACATGAGTACCACTCCGAAAGCCACCGAACGGGTAACGCTGATGTTGCCGCCAAGCTTGGCGAAGAAGGGTGAGAAGATCATGCAGGTGGCCACGCCGAGACGTGCCAAAGCCATTTCAGAACCCATTGCCAACGCCATCTCGCGGCCCTTAAACCACTTCACGATACCGCGGGAAACGGTGATACCTGCCATCTCGCAACCGCATCCGAAAATCATGAATCCGCAGGCGGCAAACTTGGCTGAGGCGGGCATTCCCTCGTAGAAGGGCGACACGCCCAACTCATCAAAGATGGGGATGTAGTTCAGGTTGTTGGTGAACCATGTTTCGAGGCCACTGCCCATAAACGACTCACTGACGGCATACCACTTGATGATGGCACCCACGAGCATAACGGCTCCGGAGAGCACGGCTGTGAAGCGTACGCCCATCTTGTCGAGGATGATACCGGCAAAGATGAGGAAGAACACAAAGACGTTGAGGAACACTTCGGAGCCTTGCATGGTTCCGAAGGCTGTTGAATCCCATCCGCGTGTCTCCTGCATGAGGTCCTTGATGGGCGATAGAATGTCCATGAAGATGTAGCTGCAGAACATGGCCAATGCCAGCAGCAACAGGGCGGTCCACCGCATGGCGGCAGAGTCTCTTAATGTTTTTTGAATTGAATCTGTCATATATAAAATTAAAAATTAAAGATTAAACATTAAAAATTTAGATGGAAGGATGAAGATATTTAAGACTTGAATTTGGCGGTTTTGATGATGTTCACCAAAGTTCCAATTATGTTTTTTAAGTCATCCATCATTGATTCGAACTCTTTTTCATTGATATAATCGGTTTCATGCAACAGCCTGAGCCAATACTTCGTTTCATTGGCTTCTTTCAGTGCTATGTGCATTTTGTTTACAAAATCCTTCTTACTTTGTGCGAAGACGCTTTCGTTGACATTGGCCCCAATGCTTGTTCCGCTTTTTAGTATTTGGTTGGGAATCGCATAGTTGACATTATTGTCAACAAGATATTGGAACAGTTTCACAATGCGAACACCAAACTTGAAACTGATGTCAATAATCTTGTTATAGCGTTCTTCTTCCATTATTTATATTTAAATTTTAAAATCTTTCAATTTTAATTTTTAATATTTAATGATTAATTTTTCATTCTTTCAGCCAGCGGTCAAGCCAGTTGAAGAAGGTGCGCTGCCAGAGGATGCCGTTTTGTGGTTTCAGCACCCAGTGGTTTTCATCGGGGAAGATGAGCAGTTGGGCCTCTATGCCACGCAGACGGGCGGCGTTGAAGGCTCCCATGCCTTGGTTGGCGTTGATGCGGTAGTCCATCTCACCGTGTATGCAAAGGATGGGCGTGTCCCATTTGTCCACGAACTTATGGGGTGAGTTCTCGTAGGTTTTGCGGGCGTTGGCTGTCTGGTCTTTGTTCCAGTAGGCATCATCGTATTCCCAATTGGAGAACCACACCTCCTCAGTGTCAGTATACATGCTCTCGAGGTTGAAGGCACCATCGTGGGCTATGAAGCACTTGAAGCGCTTGTTGTGGTGGCCGGCCAGGTAATAAACGCTGAAGCCGCCAAACGAGGCTCCAACGGCTCCCAAGCGGTCTTTGTCGACAAATGGCAGGTTGTTGGCTGCGTCATCGATGGCTGTGAGATAGTCGTCCATGCACTGGCCTGTCCAGTCGCCTGATATCTCTTCGCACCACTCAGAGCCGAAGCCGGGAAGGCCATGGCGATTGGGGGCAACAACCACATATCCTTGCGAAGCCATAATCATGAAGTTCCAGCGGTAGCTCCAGAACTGGCTGACAGGGCTTTGAGGTCCTCCCTCGCAGAAGAGCAGAGTGGGGTATTTCTTTGTTTCATCGAAGTTCGGAGGCAGGATGACCCAATAAAGCATCTGTTTGCCATCGGTGGTTTGCACCCAGCGCTGTTGCACTTTTCCTTTTGCCAATTGGTCAAAGATGTGCTTGTTTTCATGCGTTATTTGCTCCACGCTCGTCTTTTCGGGTTTCTTGAAATTGGGCGTTATCACGTAGAGGTCGGCAGCGTTGAAATAGTCGTGCCGCTCGGCAAGGATTTGCTTGCCATTGTTCAGCATCTGCAACGAACCGAAGTCAGCCCAGTCGTTGGTGAGTTGTTTAACTTCGCCTTTCCAGTTGATGGCATAGAGGTTTTCCGTTGCGTGCCATACACCGATGAAATAGATCAAGGCATCTTTAGAGTCGCTCCAGCAGAAGTCATCTACATTCGAGTCAAACGACTCTGTGAGATATCGTTTTTCGCCCGTTTCCATGTTGTAGCAGCACAGGCGCTGGCGGTCGCTCTCATAGCCGTCGCGAGCCATGGAGAGCCAAGCCACATACTTGCCATCGGGCGAGAATTGCGGATTCTGGTCGTAGCCGGGATTGTTCTTAAGGTTCTCCTCGCTGTTGACGGGTTGGTTTTTCATCGATTTCGTGGGGTCGGAAGTGCATTCCATTCCTCCCGATATCTTACAGAGATTGAAGGTGGTATGCTCGTCTACGTTATAGAGGAAGATGTCGCTGTCGGTGCTGATGGCATATTCCACGCCTTCTTTCTTGCGGCAAGTGTAGGCAATCGTCTTTGAATCAGGCGACCAGGCCAACTGCTCGGTTCCGCCAAACGGAGCCATCGGACACTCATAGGGCTCGTTCTCGAGGATGTCGGTCAGATTGACTATTCCATTAGCTGTCACATCGCCCACGAAGGGATGAGGGATGGTTTCCACATAGTGGTCCCAATGGCGGTAGTTCAAATCGGTGACAAGTCGGCCTGTGGCCTTTGGAAGGTCGTCAGGATTCTTTTGGATGCTGCCGTGATAGGGTAACGATTTGATGATGACAATCTTCTGCTTGTCGGGCGAGAAAAGGAACCCTTCCACTTCACCGTTGGTGTTGGAGAGTTGCTGACGGTTGGTGCCGTCAATGTTCATGGCCCACACCTCTCCGCCTGTGATGAAGGCTATGCGGTCGTTGGAAAGCCAGGCGGCATCGGTCTCATTTTTGGTTGAGGTGGTCAGTTTCCGCTGGTTCTTTCCATCAGAATCCATCATGTAGAGCACGTGGTGGCTCTTGTTGGCTTTCACGCTGTAGTAGGCCACTTGGTAGGCAATGTGCTTGCCATCGGGTGAGGCCGAATAGCTGCCAATACGCCCCATTGCCCAAAGCACTTCAGGCGTCATGTGCCCATCTTTTATTGCGATGTTTTGTTTTCCTATGTTCACTTCTTGGGCATTTGTGGTGCCGCCGGCAAACATCAGTAGCATTGCGACGGCCAGTTTTGCAAATCGATTCATGGCTTTTATGTTAAGGATTATTTTTTCTTCACGGGGTCGCAGGTGAGGTTGCATCCCAATTTCTTGAAGATTTTGCGGTCTACCTCGCTCAACATCACCGTGCTGTGTACTTGGCAATCTCGCAACTGGGGAAGTTGTTCGAGCGCTTTGCGGCAATTCTCGTCATGGGGAGACAACACGCTCAGTGCTACGAGAACTTCATCTGTGTGCAGGCGTGGGTTCTTTCCACCCAGATACTCTATCTTTGTCTTTTGAATAGGCTCAATCAGACTTTGTGGAATGAGTTTGACATCGTGGTCAATGTCAGCCAGATATTTTGTGGCGTTGAGCAACAAGGCTGCGCTACAACCGAGCAGCGGGCTCGACTTGGCTGTGATGATGGTTCCGTTTTCGAGTTCAATGGCGGCTGAAGTGTGTCCGCTCAATTCTTGTTTGGCAGCTGCAGCAACAGTCACACGGCGATAGGCGGTAGTGATTTTTGCCTGATTGAACAACATCAGTATCTTGTTGATTTCCCGCTCGTTGTCGGCACCGTCTGCAAGTTTGTTTGTGGCCGTGTAGTAGCGGCGGATAATTTCATTTCGAGAGGCCTCGCAGCAAACATCGTCGTCTGAAATGCAGAATCCCACCATATTGACGCCCATGTCTGTAGGCGACTTGTAGGGATTCTCGCCGTAGATACCCTCGAAGAGTGCATTGAGTACGGGGAAGATTTCAACGTCGCGGTTGTAGTTGATGGCAGTCTTGCCATAGGCTTCCAAGTGGAACGGGTCAATCATGTTAACATCGTTGAGGTCGGCTGTGGCAGCTTCGTAGGCGATGTTCACGGGGTGCTTCAAAGGCAGGTTCCACACGGGGAAGGTCTCAAACTTGGCATAGCCTGCACGAATGCCGCGCTTGTTCTCGTTATAGAGCTGCGAGAGGCAAGTGGCCATCTTTCCGCTGCCAGGGCCAGGAGCAGTAACGATGACCAGCGGACGAGTGGTCTTTACATAGTCGTTCTTTCCAAAACCATCATCGCTGGCAATGAGTTCCACATTGTGCGGGTAACCATCGATAGGGTAGTGGATGTAGCTGCAAATGCCCATTCGTTCCAAACGGTGGCGGAACTGGTCGGCGGCATGCTGGCCATTGTAATGGGTGATGACAACAGAGCCCACCATGAAGGCACGCTGCATAAATTCATCGCGCAGGCGCAATACATCTTCATCATAAGTTATGCCCAGGTCGGCACGTATCTTATTCTTCTCGATGTCTTCAGCGCTTACCACGATGATGATTTCAATGCTGTCGCGCAACTGGGCAAGCATTCGCAACTTGCTGTCGGGTTTGAAACCTGGAAGAACGCGTGAGGCATGGTGGTCGTCAAACAACTTTCCGCCGAGTTCCAAATAAAGTTTGCCGTCAAACTGGGCTATCCGTTCGCGGATGTGCTCTGACTGTATACTAAGATATTTTTCGTTGTCAAATCCAATTTTCATCATGCTATGTGTCTGGAAATGCCAATGTGCATTTATGTGTTAGTATTCCTTATTTAATTATTTCTGTTTTCGAAGCTCTTCGCGTTGCTTCTGCAAGCGTTGCTGCTCTTCCTGCATGGCTTGAAGGCGTCCGGCCAATCCACCCAATTTCTTCTGAGGATTGTTCTTGTTCTCTTGGTAGCGAGCCTCAAGGATAGCCAACAACTTCTTGTCGTTGGTAGTCTTGCGGAGAACCCACATGATGGCTGCAGAGAAGAAGAGCGAGATGAAATAATAGAAGTTCAGACCGCTTGAATAGTCGTTGAACATGAAGAAGAACATCAACGGCATCAGATACATCATCCATTGCATCATCTTCATTTGCTCAGCCTGCTGACCCACCATCTGGTCTTTTTGCTGGCGCATGGTCATCATCGAATAGAGAATGTTTGACACACAGAACAGTATACAGGTGAGTGAAAGGTGGTCTCCAATTCCCCAAATGTTCTTGCTCCATTCTATGATGGGGTCGTAGGTTGAAAGGTCTTTAATCCACAAGAAACTCTCGCCACGCAACTGGATGGCATTTGGCACAAAGTTGAACATGGCAATCCAGATGGGCATCTGAATGAGCATCGGCAGACAGCCACTCAAGGGCGACACACCATATTTTGCATACTCTTGCATCATGGCCTGCTGCTTCTGCATTTGGTCTTCAGGCTTGTCAAATTGTTTTGTAGCCTCATCGAGTTTCGGCTTCAGCACACGCATCTTGGCTGAACTCATGTAGCTTTTCTTCACCAAAGGATAGGTGATGGCTTTCAGCAAGAGTGTAATCAAGATGAGCACAATTCCCATGTTGAGGCCTAATCCTGTCAAGAAGTCGAAGACATAGATGGTGAAGAAACGGTTGATCCAGCGCACGATAGGCCAACCGAGATAAACCAGTTTCTTCATCTGAAGTTTCTTTCCGAATTCACTTTCTGTCTCCACGCTTTGCAACTTGCGGAAGTCGTTGGGGCCATAATAGAATTCAAATTCAGAAGGAGTTTTTCCGGTTGGGTCGAAGAAAGTCTTCATCTTGGCTTCAAACTCCTTCAGATAACCCGAACCTTTTTGTTGTGGTATACTGGTCATCTTTGATTCTCCAGCGAAATCGTGCTTGGCAATCATGATGGAAGAGAAGAACTGGTCTTTGAAAGCCACCCAGTCGAGTGCCTCTTTGATGTTCTCGTCTTTCTTTTCCGATGTCTCGCTCAGGTGGTCGGTCGAGCCATTCTTTTCCTTATATGTCAGAGTGGCGTATCTGTTTTCAAATGTAAAACCTTTCTCTTGTTGCGGACAGAGCTCTTTCCAATTCACGTCCATGGTTTGCATGCTGGGCGAGAAGAGGCCTGCAAGCCCGTTGGCTGTCATCTTGAAATGAAGCATATAGTCTTTTCCCAGCCAATAGTCCATCACAATGGTCTTGCCGTTGCCGGCATCTGCGGTGAACGTCACGGTTGTATCACTAATGTTGTCGGCTTGGAAGAAAAGGTCTTGCGTTGAGATGTTCGACTCTTTTGCCGTGAGCGTGTAGTTCAGACTTTGCTCTTTACCATCAAAAAGCGTCACATCTGGTTTGCCATTGCGGTCCTTGAACCCTTTCACAACAGCCTTTTCAACGGTTGCACCTTTTGAATTGAGGGTCAGTTCTACTTTCTCGTTTTTCAATACGACTTTCTGTTCGTTGCCCTTCAATGCATTGTGGAACAACGCTGTGGAGTCTTCTTCAGCCTTCTGCTTGGCAGCCAATTGTTTGGCGGCTTCGGCTTTTTGACGTTTCTCGGCGTTTATTTTCGCCACTTGTGCGATTGAGTCTTGGACTTGCTGTTGACGCATTTGTTCTTCAGAAGGGCGAGTCCACCAACTGAAGACAATCAAAACCAATGCAATGAGGATGAATCCTGTGATTGTATTTTTATCCATTATTTCTGTTATTTGTTTTCTCTTTTTTCCTTACCGTCCATCGAAAAGCGCGCCAAACATCTCAAACTGACAATTTGACACACTTTGCACAAAGGACCGGTTGCCGTTTCCTTGAAATTTAAGTTGCAAATTTACGTTTTTTTCTTGAAACTAACAAATATTTGATTTATAAGGTTGGAAAATACTTCATTTTTCAAAAAGATTTTGTATTTTTGCAGAAATATTTAACCAAATCAGACTTATGAAAAGATTTTATTCATTTGCGCTAATTGTTTTAGCCGCTCTTCCCATGTGGGGGCAAACTCGTAAAGGTGTAGCTAATGTTGACACCATGCCCAAAGTTGTGCGTCAATATCAAGATTCGCTGATGTCTTATAAGGCAAAACTTGATAGTTTGCAGAACATTGACAATCAAAACAACGCTTTGTTTTCACGTCTCTTCCTTCCTGTGACCTATTATAACGATGTGTCTCACAATGCTTTGAGTCTTAACCAAAATGGCGTGGGCAATTACAACCTGAACACCGCTTTGATGAACCTGTATCTCACGCGTCCTGACCTCGTGGCTGGCACTGAAGATGAACTGAAGAAGATTGGTGCCACACCCGCGCAGATAGAAGCTGCCAAGAACACCAAGGTGGAACTGGTGGAGAAGAAAGCTGAAAAACCTGTTGAACCAGAACCTGCACCTGTAGAGGTGGTTGTGAAGAAACCCAATTTCTGGACGTTCAAAGGCGATGGATATTTGCAATTCCTTCAGAATTATGTGTCGGGCAACTGGTATAAAGGCGGCGAGAGCAACTATTCGATGCTTTCAAGCTTGACACTTGAGGCCAATTATGATAACAAAAGCAAATGGAAGTGGGACAACAAACTGGAAATGAAACTCGGTTTCCAGACTTCACGCTCCGACTCGGTGAACCGCTTCAAGGCCAATGAAGACCTTATCCGTTTTACCAGCAAGGTGGGACTCCAGGCAACCAAGCATTGGTACTACACCTTGCAACTATTGGCTTACACCCAGTTTACCCGCGGATTGAAATCGAACGACCGCCGAACTTATTCTGACTTTATGTCGCCTTTCAACCTGAACCTCGGTCTTGGTATGGATTACAAAGTGGAGTGGTTGAACAAGAAGCTGACGGGAACGGTCAACATTTCTCCGCTTGCTGTCAACTATAGATATGTGGACCGCCGCATCTTCCGCAAGAACGATACTGAGTTCCAATGGTTCCCCAGCCGTCATGGACTTGATGACCAGAAACACTCGCTGACCGATTTCGGTTCGCAGTTCACCATCGACCTTCTTTGGAAAATTGCCGAGAACATCAAGTGGAAGACCCGCATGTATGGATTCACCAGCTACAAGCGCGTTCAGTATGAATGGGAAAACACGTTCACTTTCCAGTTCAACAAGTATATTTCGTCCAACATCTTTGTTTATCCGAGATTCGATGACAATACTGCCCGCGACGGCCATCACGGATATTGGCAGTTCAAGGAGTATGTTTCCATAGGATTCAACTATTCGTTCTAATCCCAAAACATTGATTACTAACGGCAAAATACAGCTTTATATTATACCCAGAATAGCAGGATGGCTCATTCTGGGTATTTTAATTGGCAAGATGTCATATGGCGTGTTGCCAACATGGGCGTGGCTGGTTGCTATGGTTGGTTTGTTGGTTGCAGCCTGTTTCGTGAAACGCCCTATAGCCAATAGTGTGTTGCTGATGGTTAGCGTATTTTGCTTGGGAGGTGTTCTTGTTGGTATTCGCCTATCAGAATTGAATCGTGTATTCCCGTCATATGAAGCTATTCATCGGGCGGTTATCACAAGTCAGCCAGTTGAGCGGGGGAAGGTTCTCAGATGCGAATTGTTGGTGATTGATGAAGAGCGTCCTTATAAAATACAGGCATCAATTCTTCGAGATACACTCACAGGCCGCTATCGGCATATTGTGGTGGGTGATGGCATAGAATTCAACTCCCGAATAGAGAATTTTCCTAATCGTCAACGGGTGGAATCCAACTTCAACTATTTTCGTTGGCTTCGTGCGCAAGGCATTGTGGGACAGACGTTTATCAACCATGTATCGTGGAGGAAGTTGCCACTTGACATTTCTTCGCTATCCCTTCTTCAGCGAGTGCGCCTTTCTATGCTTCGCTTTCGTGAACGTCTTGTTGGAAAATTGGCAAATTCTGGTATGGAAGGGCAACAACAGGCAATTGTTGCCGCTATGGCATTGGGTGACAAATCGGCATTGTCAAAATCCACGCGTGAGACATTCTCTGTAACTGGGGCTTCCCACATTCTTGCCTTGTCAGGGCTTCATTTGAGCATCATTTATTTCTTGGGAACATTCCTCATTCGCCGACGCCGATGGAATATGCCTTTCCAGATAGTTTCATTGGTTGCGATTTGGATTTATGCCATACTCGTAGGCCTCTCCCCATCGGTGGTTCGTGCGGCCACTATGCTCTCGGTATATGGCGTTTTGTCAATTGTGCATCGCACTCAACGTCCTTTGAACGCTCTTGCCTTAGCGGCCGTCATCATGCTGTTTTCCAATCCTTTGATGTTGTGGGATGTTAGCTTCCAAATGTCTTTCATGGCGATTCTCGGAATTTTAGTCTTCTATCAGCCCTTATTCAAAGTCTTCGGGCGATTGCAGAATCCCGTTGTCAAATGCATTTGGGGAATGTTGTGTCTTTCGGTTTCGGCACAAATTGGCGTATTCCCCTTGATTATGTATTATTTCGGGCGTTTCTCCTGCTATTTCTTCCTCACCAATTTTGTGGCCATTCCTGCTCTCTATGTAGTGCTTTATTGCGCATTAGCCTTTTTCCTCTTCTCGTTTGTACCTGTCGTACAAGCATTCTTTGCCCTTGTCTTGCAAACGGTGGTGGGGTGGTTGATAGCAGCATTAGAATGGTTCTCTTCACTTCCCTTTGCAAGCATCAACGACATCAACATTTCACCCCTTCAAGTGTTGATGATTTATGCTCTTGTAGGTTGTCTGTATGGCATAGTGTATTACTTGCACAAGGGTTATGTGCAAGCAGGATTGAGGCGCAATCGTTGAGAAACGATTTTATGCTTTGTCAAGTTCCTTGATGATTTCTGCCTTTTCTTGTTCCGTTGGGTGAATGATGTGCAAATCGCGTTGTGGGAAAGGAATCTGAATGTTGTTCTCGTTCAACGTGTCATATACGCATTCCAAAACGCGGCCGTCATCGTAGTATTGCGTCAGAACAGGCACCCATACCAATATTTTCAATATGATAGAACTATCGCCAAATTCTTTCAAAACGATCCGTGGCTCCTTTTCGGGATTGATGCAATCGAGTCTGCGGATAGCATCTGCCAACAACCGTTTGGTCTTGACGATATCGGTTCCGTATGCAACACCCACTTCCAAGATGTCAAGTTCATAGCCGTGATTCTTGGTCATGTTCTTATAGTTCTTGGTGAACAGTTGGCTATTGGTGAAAGCTATTACCGAACCATCGATGGCTTCGAGCATAGTTGACGTGTAATTGATGGAACTCACGCGGCCGCGTGTACCATCGCAAATGATATAATCGCCAATCTTGATGCGGCCAGCCATGAGTGAAACACCGTAGTAGATGTTCTCCAGAATGTCCTTCATGGCGAATCCCACACCAGTTGAGAGACCTCCAGAAATCACCATAAGCCACGTGTTGCCAACGTGAAGAATGCGCAAACTGATGAGAAGCCAAGCTCCCCAAACCACCAATTGCACTACGTTCTTCGTCATCAGGCTTCGGGTGCCAGCGGTTGAAAGGTCGCTTCGCTCGAAATAGCGTTTCAGCAGGTTTTGGATGGTGTAGTTGATGTATTTGAAGAAGAAGAACAGATTGACTACTTGCGCTATGGAGAAAACGCTGGCTTGGAATCCTTGGGTCTTGACAAACGGCTCTTTGAACACCATCCACGTGGTGTCGCTCAGGTTGAAGACATCGGAAGCCCAGTAGATGGAAATCATTACCGAGAACACACCGAGTACGGGCAGAGCAACATTTTGGATGAAATCGAAAAACCACGTTTGTGTGATGGGTTTCGAATCGATTCCTTTGCGGTGGGCATAGCTTTTCAGCCACCCCGAGATACACGTAATGGTGAGGATGAACGTCAGTTGCATAATCCACCAAATGAGCAATTGAACGGCAAGAAGTGTGTAGCCAATCCAAGAACAAACCACCGATGTGATGAATACGGCGAGTGAAACATAAGTATAGAACACGTCGCTTCGGGGGATATTGTGGTTTTGGCGTCGGATAACGCTCCATTGCCAAAGCATGCAGATGAGCAGAACTGGAGGAAGAATCAAGTTGACAAGATCGTTAGGCATCAGCACGATGCGGATACTGATGACCAAGAATCCCATGAAAATGAGTGGTGCGTAAATGCGGAAGGCACTCTTGATTTGGCTTCCTTCGAGACGCAACAACAATGAAATCAGAATAACGCCCAGCAACCACGTGTATTGCACCAGAAGTTTTGACGCCATAATCAGGAAGTTCTGTTCTGACAAGGCGCGAATGACACCTAAGATAATTGCCAGAAGAATAACTGATGTGGTCAGCGTGATGCATGTGCGCCTGGCCATAAAGGCTTCTGTTCGGAAACGCTTGGGAAGCAACACGCGGATGATGAACAAGTTGATGGCAAAGGCGATGAGGGCATAAAGCAGAAGCGAACCGAAGAAACTGAGAATGATGCTCACATCCCAGTCGCTCCTCACTTTCTGATAACGCTGGTATTTATCATTGACTGCTTCGCGCGTTTCACGCAAATTCCTCCCCAAGTTCGATAGAATCGAGAAATAGTTCTTTCCACCATTATTGAAGATGTTGTTTTGAATGTCGCCGTAACGTTTATTGGCGTAGTCGTTCAGATAGCGCAATTTCTTTTCCGTGTTCTCGTAGATGCGTATGTAGTCGTTCAACTGATCACGATTGTCGCGCAAGGTGTGTCGGATATTCACGGCCAACGTGAGGCAGACATTGCGGTCTGTCTTTGCTTTCTCCGACAACGTCATAGTGTTCATGGTGCTCAAGTTGTTGATGAGGCTGTCGTAGCGGGCAATGTCGGAGTTTGTCTTTTCCATGAATGTGCGGAAAGGCATCACGTTTTTCTGAAACTCCCGGAACTGCTCGGTAGCCTCGTGGCAAGCGTAGGTAAGGTCGAAGATGTACTCCGACTTTTGCGAATAGAGCATCAGCGAGTTTTGGTTGCTTCGGTTGAGCACGCTGAAGAGGTTTTTGCGAATCACCTCTTGCTGGTGTTTCATGAATCCCGTTTGCCGTTCCAACTCTGCATGATATTTGGTCAGCTCCGTCCTAAGGATGGAGAGCGTGTTGTCTAAGTCTTTTTCCTTGAGCACGGCATGAGCCGACATCAGCCAAACCGTCAGCATCAGGAAAGCGAGTGTTAACCTCTTTTTCATTGTTCGTTTTTGTTGATTTGGTTGCAAATTTACGAAAAATCTATCATTTTGCATCTTTGTTTGCCATCTTTTATTGATTTTTCAATATTTGTGATTTGAAACCAAAAGTGATTGGCGCGGAAGGAGAGGATTCTATCATTTTTGTCAAAGACCACATATGACGTTGTCAAAAGCCACAAATGAGCGTGTCAAAGACCACAAATGAGCGTGTTAAAAGCCACAAATGAGAGGCTCAAAGGCCACAAATGAGAAACTCCGAAAAGTCGTCAACGGCAATCTTTTTGCTAATTATTCTGAATAACCTCCCTATTTGCTTGCACGTTTCGAACATTCTTGCTAATTTTGTATGTCTAAAATAATCAATTCAACATGCATTTTGACATTTCAGATGAGCAGACGCTGGAAAATGCGGGCATCAGAGTGACAGCCGTGAGATTGCTGATTTGGCGGCAGGTGAGACACGGTTTCAGCGATGCTTTCAGCCTTGCCGATTTGGAGTCGGCACTCCCTACGGTTGACCGTTCAACATTGTTTCGGACGTTGACTTTGCTGACCGAAGCCCATTTGCTTCACGATATTGATGACGGGTCGGGCGCACAAAAATATTGTGTTTGCCATCTCGATGACACGCGCCATTGTGAAGGTCATGTGCATCTGACTTGCCAAGTTTGCCATCGAACGTTTTGTCTGACGAATGTGCGTATTCCGCAAGTTCCCATTCCCGATGGATTTGAGCCCGAAGAGGCTGAATATGTGGTGAAAGGCGTTTGTTCGAATTGCAAAAAGAGGGGGCGCTGGCGAGGTTAGTCGGACTGAGTGTGTGTTGTTTTTGATTTCTAAGTGAAATATTGGGAAATAACGAATGATGATATTAATAGCAGATAGCGGTAGTAGCAAGACGGATTGGGCTGTTACGGGCGGCGAAGGAAAAGTGCTTCGCACGCAAGGCTTGAACCCCATCCACATGAATGAACGGCAGATGAGCCAGATTCTTCGAGCCGAATTGTTGCCTCAATTGGGCGAGAGGGTCTCCTCGATTGATGCCGTATTTTTCTATGGTGCGGGCGTGAGAGCCGATATGGAGGAGAAGATGGTGCGGGTGCTATCGGAATCGATGGCCGATGCTCCGTTTGCAAAAAGCGGTCAAGTGGCTGCTTGCTCCGATTTGTTGGGCGCTGCTCGGGCGTTGTGTGGCCACTCTGAAGGCATTGCCTGCATCTTGGGAACGGGCGCCAACTCGTGTCTTTATGACGGAAGCCGCATTGCCAGCAACACGCCGGCATTGGGTTATGTGTTGGGCGATGAGGGGAGTGGTGCCGTTCTTGGAAGACTATTCTTGAATGCTTTGTTCAAAGGACGTTTGCCGAAAGAGTTGATAGAGGAGTTCTATGCTTGGGCGGGAACAACGCTATCTGACATTATCGACCGCGTTTATCGCCAGCCGCTGGCCAATCGATGGCTGGCTTCGTTGGCTCCTTTCATTCATGAACATTTGGCAGATGAGAGAGTGAGAGCGTTGGTGGTAGACAATTTCGTTTCCTTCTTCCGCAACAATCTTGACCCATACGGAAGGAAAGATTTGGAGGTTTCGGCTGTAGGAAGCGTGGGTTGGCATTTCCGCGATTGTCTGGAAGAGGCGGCTGGCGTGTGTGGCTATCGTCTCGGGAAAGTGGTTAAGACTCCTATTGAGGGGTTGGTTGCTTATCATGAGGAGAAATAAAAAAGAAACGATTATATGAAGAAGTTATTCGTGTTGTTGTTTTCGGCCATGATGGTTATTCCAGCATTGGCTCAAAACGATTTTGTGAAAGTGAAAGATGGGCATTTCGTGCGTGCTGGCAAACCTTATTATTATGTAGGAACCAACTTTTGGTATGGTGCCATATTGGGTTCTGAAGGGCAAGGTGGCGACCGCAAGCGCTTGAAACGCGAACTCAACCTGATGAAACGCATGGGGATTGACAACCTTCGCATCTTGGTGGGAAGCGATGGTGAACGAGGTGTGACCACCAAGGTTGAACCCACGTTGCAAGTGGCACCAGGGGTCTATAACGACACCATCCTTGCCGGCCTTGACTATCTGCTCATGGAAATGGGAAAACGCAACATGGTGGCCGTGCTCTATCTGAACAACTCGTGGGAATGGAGTGGGGGATATGGCTTCTATTTGGAACATGCTGGTGCCGGAAAGGCTCCCCGCCCAAACGAAGACGGCTATCCGGCTTACATGAAGTTTGTTTCCCAATATGCCACGAACACGAAGGCGCACCAGTTGTTTTATGACTATGTGAAGTTCATCATTAGCCGCACGAACCGCTACACGGGAAAACGATATGTTGACGACCCAGCAATTATGTCTTGGCAGATTGGTAATGAACCGCGCGCATTTAGCAAAGAGGCTTTGCCGGCGTTTGAGAAATGGTTGGGTGAAGCATCGTCTTTGATACGAAGCCTTGACAAGCATCATCTGATTTCCATCGGCTCGGAAGGAGCATGGGGATGTGAGGAGGATTTTGAGGTTTACGAGCGCATTTGTGCGGATAAGAATGTGGATTATTGCAACATTCATCTTTGGCCGTACAACTGGAGTTGGGTGCGCCCTGAGCATTTGATTGAGGATTTGCCCGTGGCTCGCAAGAACACCAAAGAGTATATTGACAAGCATTTGGCCATTTGCGACCGATTGAATAAGCCTTTGGTGATGGAGGAGTTCGGCTATCCTCGTGATGGTTTCAAGTTTACGCTCGACACTCCGGTTGAAGGGCGAAACGCCTATTATAAATATGTGTTCTCGTTGGTGGCCGACAATGCCGAGAGTGGAGGAAAATTCGCCGGATGCAATTTCTGGGGATGGGGTGGATTGGCCAAACCCAAGCACGAGCAATGGCAGGTGGGAGACGACTATACAGGCGACCCGGCTCAAGAGGCTCAAGGCTTGAACTCTGTATTCTCCACCGACAAAGGCACTTTGCGCATTGTGAAACAAGAAGTGAGGCGAATGAGCCGTGTAAAATAAAACGTCAGGAGCGTTATTACTTTTTCGGTTTCAGTTTCTTTAATCTTCGTTTGGCTTCGGGAAGTTCAGGGCACAATCGAAGAGCTTTCTCATAGTTTCTGATGGCTGCCTCGTTCATCTTCTCGGCTTCGCATTCTTTGCCCATGACCAAGTATTCGATGGCCAATTCCTTCAGGTAATCCTCCTTCTTAGTCAGTTCTTCGTTCAAACGCTCTATTTCTGCCTGCTTTTGGTTGATGATGTTCAATTTGCGCCTTATCAGCCTTTTGGCGGCAGGCTTCTCAATGTCGTATCGGCTATGAATGGCAAGGAAAAAATAGTCTAATGCGCTCTGCATGTCGCCCTCATCGAATGCCTTCATGGCATCATGGTATTCTTTGTCGGCCTTGCTTTGTTGCAAAGCGCGTTGAATGATTTGATTGTCGTTGTATTGGCGAGCGAAATTCAGCACTTCGGCTCTCACGAAAACATCCTCACGGCGTATGCGTTCTTTCAAGCTGATACCTTCGAGCGAGGTGCATCGTGAAAGAGCCACATAGGTTTGGCCGCCAGCAAACACGCCGCCGGTGAAGTCGATGTTCACCTGCTTGAATGTCAAGCCTTGGCTCTTGTGTACGGTGATGGCCCATGCCAATCGCAAGGGGAATTGCTCGTAGTTGCCTATTTCCTCCTCTTCGATTTTTTGTTCCGTTTCGTTGAACTTATATCGCATGTTGCTCCATATCTCGCGTTCAACGTCCACATCATTTCCATCCTCGGTTCGCACGTAGATGATGCCGTCTTCCTCATCGCCAAATCCGATGATTGTTCCGAGCGTGCCGTTTACCCATCGCTTTTCTTTGTCGTTCTTGATGAACAAGATTTGGGCTCCGGTCTTCAGTTCCAGTTCCATTGGAGTGGGAAGACTGCTCTCGGGGAACTCGCCTCGGATAATACCATTGAAGATGGTGGGTTCTCCAGGAAGTTGTTTCAGATGTTGTTCGTTGATGAAGTCCACCGTATCGCGCCTTGTAGATAGCGTGATGGAGAGCTTCGAGTCGTCGTGGTTTAGCTCGGCTCCGATGCGCTTATTGAGTAGAGCCAAGTCGGCATTGCCCACTTGTGAGGTTCGAATGTGGTCGAGAATGTTGATGAATAGAGGGTCGGATTGGCGATATACTTTTGTGAGTTCGATGCTGACAAGTTGCATTTCGCGGAAGACGCGAGCATCGAAAAAGAAGTTTGATTTGTAGAACGGGAGCAACAATTGCCTATCCTCTTCGCGAATGACGGGTTCCAACTGATAGATGTCACCCACAAGAAGCAATTGCTTGCCTCCAAAAGGTTCGCGCATATTACGACAATAAATTCGCAACACGCGGTCGATGAAGTCGATGATGTCGGCTCTCACCATCGAAATCTCGTCGATGATGATGAGCTCGAGTTCGCGAAGAAGTTTGCGTTTCTCTCCGTTGTACTTCAGCGATTCCCTGATGTTACGCACATTGTATCGGCTGTCATTGGGCAAGAGAGGGTGAAAAGGAAGCTTGAAGAAACTATGCAAAGTGGAGCCACCAGCATTGATGGCGGCAATGCCCGTCGGTGCCAGCACCACATGTTTCTTCTTTGTTGTTGCCGCGATGTGTCTAAGGAATGTGGATTTGCCCGTCCCCGCCTTGCCGGTCAGGAAAAGTGATTGGCGGGTGAATTGAATGATTTGGAGCGCGTTCTGCAATTCCTTGTTGTCGCGGTCGATATGCTCTTGTTCCTTAGATGTCATCAAAGTTGATTGTTTGCTCATTGCCAGGCAATGCCTCATCGTCGTTTTCGGGTTCGATGGGCACTTCAATGGGATTGCCGTTCTCGTCGAGCATGATTTCCTCTTCGTCAAACAAGCTATCGTTCATGAGCGTGTCGTTGGGCAGATAGTTATAGTAGTTGTTGCAATCGTACATGTCGGGAGTAATATCGGCATCTTTCGGCTTTGCAAAACGGGCATGATAGTGCTTGAAAGCGGGGTCTTTGAGCAATGCTTCGAGGAAATAACCACAGATGGGCAATGCCGTTCGGCTGCCTTGTCCTAAAGCACCCGTGCGGAAGTGAATACACCTGTATTCTCCACCTACCCAAGCACCTACAACAAGCTTCGGACTTACTCCCATAAACCACGCATCTGAATGGTTGTTACTGGTTCCTGTCTTTCCTCCCCATTCGCAATCATTGGCATTTCCCACATATCCCCAAAGGCTTTGCGAGGTTCCGCCAGGCAGGGTGAGACCACCCTTGAGCATCTCTTGCATCAGGTAAGCACTCTTGTAGGGAATGGCCTGTTCGAAATTGGAAGGCCCAATGTACACCTCTTTGCCGTTTTTGTCGACGATAGAGGTCACGAGCACGGGCTTGTGGTGGCGTCCGTCGTCGGCAACCGTACAATAGGCGTTCACCATCTCCAAAAGGTTCACGTCGCTCGCTCCAAGTGCTAAGGCGGGAGCATCGTCAAGCTGACTCTCAATTCCCATCTTATGGGCGGTCTCGATGATGCGCTTGATTCCCATCTCCTGACCCAGACGTACGGCAACCGAGTTGATGCTCTTGGCAAAAGCCGCTCTCAAAGGCATGGAGTCGCCCGTGAAATAGCCGTTGGCGTTGCCAGGAGTCCATTTCACTTCCTTGCCTTTTTGCTTGTCCCAAACGTCCATGGAAATGAATTCATCGCGCCGCTTGTCGCATGGTGTGAGACCTTGGTTCATAGCCTCGGTATAGACAAAGAGTTTGAAGGTGGAACCAGGTTGGCGCATAGCGGTTACCTTGTCGTATTTCCACGAATTGAAGTCGATGTCGCCCACCCAAGCTTTCACATGACCCGTTTGTGGTTCCATAGCAACGAACGAGCAGTGCATGAATCTCACCATGTATCGGATACTGTCCATCGTAGACATTTCGCGCTCGATAGTTCCATTCTCGTAATCGAAGAGTGTCACCATGTGGGGTTTGTTCAGATAATAGAGAATCGAGTCGGGCTCGTTGGGGAATTTCTCTTGCAGATGCTTGTAGACGGGCAACCTTTCCACAATGCCGTCGATGAAGTCGGGAATCACCTTTCCGCGCTCGTCCACCCAAGGCTGGTTTTTGCCCCAATGGCTGTCGAAGTTGCGTTGCACCTGACGCATCTGCTTTATGGCGGCTTCTTCCGCATATTTTTGCATTCGAGTGTCGAGGGTGGTGTAGATCTTCAATCCGCTATTGTAAAGGTCGTATCCGTTCTCCTCACACCAATCGCTCAGGTATTCTGATATCGCCTCACGGAAGTATTGAGCTTGCCCGTCGTAGTTGGTCTCAACGCTGAATTCAAGTTTGATGGGCAATGCGGAGATGGAGTCGTATTCGGCTTGGGACAAGTGGGCTTTCTTCACCATGTTCGTCAACACCACATTCCTACGTTTCAAGCTGTTGTCATAGTGCGAAATGGGGTTATAGGTAGTGGTTGCCTTGAGCATTCCAACCAACACGGCGGCCTGCTCCGTAGGTAATTCTTTTGGAGTGGTGTTGAAATAGGTCTTGCAAGCGGTCTTGATTCCAAAGGCGTTTGAGCCGAAGTCCACGGTGTTGGCATACATCGTCAGGATTTCCTTTTTGTCGTAGATGGTTTCCAACTTCGTGGCGATAATCCACTCTTTCGTCTTTACGATGAGCATCTTCAAACCAGGAATGTTGCCCAAAAGACCAGTTGAATTGTTCGAACGCATCTTGTACATGTTCTTCGCCAACTGCTGGGTGATGGTAGATGCACCACGAGCGTCGTGATGAAGAACGGCGTCTTTGGCGGCAGCCAGCATTCCCACGAAGTCGATAGCATATCCTCGCGGACGGTCATAATAGCGCTCGTCTTCGGTGTCTATCAATGCATCCCAAAACGAAGGGTTCACCTCATCGTATTTCACGGGTGTGCGATTCTCGTTGAAGAACTTGCCAATGAGTTTGTTGTCAGCGCTATAGATTTCGGAAGCTTGGCTGATTTGTGGTTCCAAGCCCGACATATAGCCGGGCGACTTGCCAAAGAGCCAAAGGAAATTGATGTCCACCATTCCCAACCACACGATGAAGAGCACGAGTAGCGAGACGATGGCTGACAGTAATTTCACATACCATGCGCGACCTTTATAGAGACTTTTGTACCAATGCCAGAAACCCACGAAGGGCTTGGAGCATTTGTTGATGAGTTTCTTGAACATATACTTGTTTTTGTTTCGAGTGCAAAATTACGGAATAATTCGTGAACAAACGAGGGTTTTGCGAACATTAACGCAATTCCCAGAAGGCAACTGCCGCCGCGGCCGCCACATTGAGCGAATCCACATCGTGAGACATCGGAATGCGCACCACATAGTCGGCTTCGGCAATTGTCTCGTGTGGCAGACCGTCCCCCTCAGTTCCCATGATGATGGCAAGTCTTGGCTCAGCCTTTAGAGCGGGGTGGTCAATAGACACTGATTGGTCGGTCAGAGCCATAGCTGCGGTCTTGAAGCCTAATCGGTGGAGAGAGCTGATGCTACCGTCCAACCACGTCCAAGGAACAAGAAACACCGAACCCATTGAAACTCTGACGGCCCGGCGGTTCAAAGGGTCGCACGACGAGCGAGTGAGCAAGACGGCATCAATTCCAAGAGCAGCTGCCGAGCGGAAGATGGCGCCGATGTTGGTGGTGTCTACCACACCATCTATGACTACCACCCGTCGGGCATCGCAGCAAACCTCTTCCACTGCTTTCTCATGTGGTCGGCGCATAGCACAAAGCACTCCTCTCGTGAGGGTATAGCCCGTGAGCGTGGCCAGGAGGTCTCGATTGCCAGTATAGACGGGAATGTCTCCACACCGCTGGATGATGCTCTTGGCATCGCCCTCAATATGCTTGCGTTCGCACAGCAAGGCGAGCGGCTCCCATCCCATGTTGAGCGCCACGTTGATGACCTTTGGGCTTTCTGCAATGAAGATTCCCTTGTCAGGTTCCACACGGTTGCGTAGTTGGGCTTCGGTGAGTGTGCTGAACACCTCAACGCCTGGGTGTTCCAACGAATTGATTTCAATGATGGGCATGTGTCGTTTGCTTTTTGTTTGCAAAGTTACGAAAAAACGAGGGCAGAACAAAGAAATAAGAAAAAGAATGTGTAACTTTGCACCCCGAAAACCAATTGTATAGAGCAGAAAATGAAATATGCTATTATAGGAACAGGCGCCATCGGCGGCTATTATGGTGGAAAATTGGCACATGCGGGAAACGAAGTGCATTTCCTTCTTCATCGCGATTACGAATATGTTTGCCAACATGGGTTGCAAATCGACTCATGCGACGGCTCGTTTCATCTCGACAATGTGTTTGCTCATCGCTCCACCAGCGAAATGCCGGCTTGCGACGTCGTCTTGGTGGGGTTGAAGTCGGTGAACAATCATCTGCTAGCCGACCTGCTCCCTCCATTGCTACATGAGCAGACCGTTGTGGTGATGATTCAGAACGGAATCGGCGTGGAGCCTGATGTTCAGAAGACCTTCCCCAATGTCTCTTTGGTGGCTGGCTTGGCATTCATCTGCTCGGCTAAGACTGAGCCTGGCCGCATCAGCCATCAGTGCTATGGAAGCATCAACCTGGCCAACTATTCATGCAAGGACAAGGAGATGATGAGCCGTTTGTTGGCCGATTTCCAAGAGGCGGGCATCGAGACGCACGAGGTGGAATACATGGAGGCGCGTTGGAAGAAAGCCGTCTGGAACATGCCTTTCAACGGAATGACAGTTGCCTTGAACACGCGCACCGACCTGCTCTTGAAGAACCCCTCCACGCGCCAACTCATCTACGACCAGATGATGGAAGTGATTGGGGCTGCCCAACACATGGGCGTGAAGAATCTTGACGCTTCTTTTGCCGACCTGATGATGAAGATGACGGACGAGATGACGCCCTATTCGCCCAGCATGAAACTCGACTTCGACTATCATCGGCCTATGGAAATCTATTATCTCTACACGCGCCCCATTGAGGAGGCTGCACGAGCCGGATTCCCTATGCCAAAGTTGGCAATGCTGGAGGCGGAGCTCAGATTCTTGGCAAGTGACAAGTGACAAGTGACAATTGACAATTGACAAGTGACAATTGACAATTAACAATTGACAATTAACAATTGGACAATTTGACGATTTTACTATTTACTATTTGACGATTTTACCGATCGGCTTTGATGCTTATATGAGCAAAGCGAGTCTTAAGAAAGGCGTCAGCCGACTAAAAGAATTTACTATTTGACGATTTTACAATTTGACAATTGAATCAACTTAAGTTGAAGTTTACGTCCCTTTATGCCTTTTACTCCTCTTTAAGCCCTTTAAAGCCTTTGGAGTAATTGGCATTTAGTACTCCCTAAAGAGCCTCACCGCACTATTGAGACCCGATGGCATGGGTTCCCAGTCGTCGTAGGTAGTCTTTTTGTAGTTGATGTCCACCACGTTGATTTCCTCCATCTTGCGCCATTTCACGCCTTGTCGGTCGAGGTCGGCAATACGGTTGGCGGGCAGGTTAGTCACCTCTATGCGTATCTCGTTCACTCCAGCCTTCAACGTCTGCTTCGTGTCGAGGATGAACGGGGCGCTCCACGCACATCCGATGAACAGCCCGTTGATATACACGCGGGCACTCTCGCGCACATCGCCGAGGTCAATCTTCCATGCTCCCTTCGGTTCATCCTTCTTCGACATCTTGAATTTCGCGGTATAGACACCCGTTCCCATCGTCACCTTCGTCTGCTCGTCGAGCGTCTCCCATGTTTGCAGGGTGTTCAGCCGATAGGTCTTTTCCACACGAGGGGCTTCCTCGACAAACGAGAGCGTCCACGGACCTTCGATGCGAATGGTGTCGGGCTTGGGCTTGTTTGCAACGTGCGGCGTCATTGCGTGTTTTAGCGTGAAGTTTATCGATGATGCACTCGTCTGCAAATTCGAGCAACGCCAAGGCTCGTCATACGTCTGCAATATCATCGACTCGCCGCTCCGCAAAGTGATGCCTATGCCCTCGTCGTTGAAGTCGGCCATCGAGATGTCTCCAGTCAGCGGATTGAACCATGTGGCACCCTTGAAGTCTACGGCCAGCGGAATGCGTGCATCCACATTGTTGGGCGAGAGGTTGGCGATGAAATAGTGGTGGCCGTGTGCGTTCTTCCTCCTGATGGTCTTCAGCCCGTAGTGCGAACGCATTTCCTCGGCTTTGGCGGCTCGGGAGAGTTCATGGGCGTTGGTGCCCACGATGATGTTGGCTCCTTGCGCCCTCAACGCCTCTATATGCTCACGAAGGCGGTCGGTCATGACATTGTCGCGGCTGGGGATGATGAGGCCTTTGTATCGTGTCCCGGCAGCCGTTTGTAGAGTTCCGTCTTTGAAGGTTGTCGAGAGCAGCAGGCGCTCGCTGATGTAGTCGCAATCGAATCCCGCCTTGTCAATCTCGAGGATGGTCTGTCGGAACTCGGGCATCAGCCTGCCCATGTCGTGAATGGAGAACTGCATGAGCAGCTTGCCCGTCGGTTTCTGCCAAGCGTCGCGCACGGGCACGTAGACCAGGAAGTCGTTGTCGGGCTCGCCCCATTGCAGGAAGCTTTGGCAATGTTCCACGTATTGCATGAAGTAGGGGGCGTCGCGCCAGATGCTGTTCGTGGGACTCATGTCGATCGAGGCATAGAATTTCCATCCCGGCCACGGGTCGTCTTTGGGCGAATAGCAGGTGCCGTGGAAGAACATTCGGTTGACGCCGGCGCAGAACATCAGGTCGATGTCGGGCTTCAGTTGCGAGAGGCTGGTACGGAAATGCTCGGTGAGCCAGGTGAACGTCTCGCTCGAGGTGAGGGGCTTTCCTGTGACGTGGGCGGCCGAGGGTGCATACTTCAGCATCGAGAAGTCGGAGTCGTTCTTGCGTGTCTTGCCCGGGTCGGTGCGCAGCCCCTTGATGCCGAGCTCGGATAGTCCGAAGCCCTCAATCTCGGGAATGTCTACGGCGGCATAGCAGTCGATGAGGTTGGCGGGTGATCCGTGAGCCTGGTTGCGGGTGATGGCTCCGTGCTTGTGTGCCCAAGCCGTCCACTGCTCGGTGAAGTTCTCCAAAAGCAGGTCGCCCAAGGTTTCACGGTAGTCGGCGAGTTCTTTGTTACCTATGCCAATAACGAAGTGGGACAAATCGGCAGGGTTGTTCTTCTTTCTTTCTGCCAGTTCCTTCATCGTTGATTTATATATAGCCATACCATTGAGAAGTTCCAACAGATGGTCTTCCAGCTTATAGCCGCGACGTCTCTCAAACTCCTCAAAAAAGTTCGGCGTCCATGTGGCATCGGCCACCTCATACGAGTCGTTGAAGAACGTGTGAGGGTAGGGCGTTCCTGTGCGCTCGAAGGCCTCTTCGATGTGTTTCAGGTAGTTGGCAACGGCTTTCTTGTCGAAATGGTCCACCACCAATCCCTCACCGCCAGGCGCAGCACGTTTCACCTTCATTACGCCGTATCGCACGTAGACGGCAATCACGCGCCACGTGTCTTTCTCGTGACCCTTCGGCGCTGTCCATGTCAGCTTGCCGTCGACCACCAAATCAGTCACGTCGGCAGGAGCGGGCGGCTCCTTGCCTGGCCCGTCTACTCCGTAAATCATCACCTTCTGCAGGCGCGAATATTTCCTGTCTTTCTCGGGCACCATCAGTGGCAGGTCGGCAATCTTCTTGCCTACGAAACTTGTGTCCACGAACACCACCTTGCACGCACTCTCCTCCAACGGCACCCAAGGGCCTCCAAACGGCCATCCTGTGCCCGTGGCCATGTCGAGCTCAATGCCGTTGGCGCGGCACTGCTCTTGCGTGTAGCGGAGCATCTCCATCCAACGGTCGGACAGATAGGGGATGTTCTGCGAGTCGTTGCCCAGAACGCCATAGATGGGGGTGATTTCCAAGGCGCCGATTCCGTGCTGGGCATACTGGCCGATGTTCCATTCCAGGTTCTCCTTGTCCACAGCCGATCCCAGCCACCACCATCGTGCACCGGGCTTGGCTTCGGACTTCAGTGCCGGCCATTGCTGGGCGTGGGCGGGAGCAGGAGCAATCAGCATCAGCATGACGGCTGCCAGGAGCAATATGTAGTTTTTCGTTCTGATCATTCGTTTTTCTTGTTTTTGTGGCCTTCGAGTCGCTCACATGTGGCTTCTTGCCTCGTCATTTGCGGCCTTTGACCCGCTTAGATGCGGCCTTTGGCGTTGTAAGAAGCGGCATTTAACCCGTTTGGATGTGGCTTTTAACCCGCTTAGAAGCGGCTTCTTGCCTTGTCATTTGCGGCCTTTGACCCGCTTGGATGCGGCCTTTAATCCGCTTAGATGCGGCCTTTGGGAAGCCGACTGTCCGACCTTGTTCTTTACTATGCAAAGATACAAAAAATTCTTCAAACCACCAAATTTAAACCCCCGCTCAGGAGTGAAAATCTGTTAAATATTTGGATGGGTTGAGACGGAAAGAAAAATGTGAATATGTGACATGTGACATTGTGACATATGGTAGGTTCAATAATGGGGGAAGAGGAATGTAGTTATAAATTGAAGATTATTGATGGGGCAAATTAGTGTAATTGTAAGATAGTATTATTTATTATAATATATAATATTAATATTATATATTATAATAACCTATAGGTATACATACCCATTCTGCACATTCGCTACCTACTTAATGTCACAAAGTCACATGTCACACGTCACATTTGATGATGGGGTGCAGTTAATGAGAATCGGATAAGTAAAGCGTGAACGGATTCTTGTATATTGTTGATAGCCACTTCTTTACGCATGGCGATATCGGATGGTGAGTGGGGCGGGTTGATGCAGATGGCATCGTGGAATCCAGCACGGAGCAGCTGGTCGCGGTCGTCAATTCGCCCAGCAATGAGGATGGTTCGCCCCTCTTTTCTGCCCACTTGAGAGGATTTTTGAGGGGTGGAAAGGGTGATTTCTGAAGAAAAATGGAGATTATTAGCCCTTTTCATGACCACAAAAGGCAGTTTCCCCATGAGTGTTTGGCGGTCGGCATGCCCCTCACCCGTGATAATGAGGTCGGCATCGCGCGAAATGGATTCAAATTGTAACATGTCGAGCAAAAGGTCGGCTCCTGATTGGCTTTTGGCGCTCAGAAATTGCATGAAGGCATAGCCCAATCCGCCAGCCGCACCCGCACCTGGGGCGTTGGAGAGGTCGTGTCCGAGCTGTCGGGCGGACTCTTGGGCAAATTCTTGGGCGCGTTGGTCGAGTTGGCGAACCATTTCGGGCGTGGCTCCCTTCTGTGGCGCGAAGACGTGGGCGGCGCCATGAGGGCCGCAAAGTGGATTCCTGACGTCGGTGGCGATGGTGAAGTGAAGGTGGCTGGACTTGCCGATGACTCCCTTTTCGCGCAACACGCTGACCATTCCCCTGCCTGCGTCGCTGGTGGCACTCCCTCCAAGCCCGATGATGAACTCGCTCGACCCATGTTCGACGGCGTGGACAATGATTTCACCCACTCCGCGCGTGGTGGCCACAAGAGGGTTCCGCTCGTCGGGGGAGAGCAATGTGAGGCCGCAAGCTTGTGCGATTTCTATGGCAGCCCGATGGCCTTTGGTGGCATAAAGGGCGCGAACAGGGCGGTTCAAGGGGTCGTGCACGATGCATTCCACGCTGTTCCATCCCAACCTTTCGATGAAGGGTGTGAGCCATCCTTCGCCTCCGTCGCTGACGGGCAGCTCTACAATTTGGACATCAGGGATGCACGAGCGTATGGCTTCGGCTGCGGCGTGGTTGGCTTCGGCTGACGTGAGGCAACCTTTGAACGAATCGATGGCGATGACGATTTTCATGTCAGGAAAGTGTGGTTTGCGGTGCAAAGATAAGGGTTTTTCGGTGATTTTTCTTTGTTTTTTGACGAAAAAACGATAAATTTGCATGCAAAAAGAGCAATTTTCTGACATCGGAAAACGGATGAAGACGGCGATAATTGGTGGTGGAGCGGCAGGTTTTTTCGTGGCCATCAACCTGAAGGAGATGATGCCCGAGATGGAAGTGACCATTTTCGAGCGTGCCCAACGTGTGCTCGCGAAGGTGGAAATATCGGGTGGAGGCCGTTGTAATTGCACCAACTCGTTTGCCGGTGTGAGCGATTTGAGCCACGTCTATCCGCGCGGCCATCGGTTGATGAAACGCCTGATGAAACAGTTCGACCAGCGCGATGCCTACGAGTGGTTTGAGCGCCGTGGGGTGCCCTTGGTGACGCAAGCCGACGAATGTGTGTTCCCCGCTTCGCAAGACTCTCACTCCATCATCAATTGCTTCTTGAGAGAAGCTTCGAGACTTGGTGTTGAGATTCGTAAGGGAATGAAAATCATCGAGTTGAAGGATTTGGTTGAATTTAATTATATAGTCGTTACAACGGGTGGAATGCCTCGCTCAATAGCCCAAGGCGCCACTCCCGGAGGACTCTTCGAGGGGGTGGAAATGGTGCCTCCCGTGCCTTCGCTTTTCACGTTCAACATTGCCGACGAGGCCTTGCGTGGGTTGATGGAAACGGTGGTGGAAGGAGCAACCGTGATGGTTCCTGGCACCAAGATGCGTGCCTCTGGAGCGTTGCTCATCACGCATTGGGGGATGAGCGGTCCAGCCATTTTGCGGTTGTCGAGCTATGCCGCCCGCTTGTTGGCCGAGCACGACTATCGCCTGCCTTTGATTGTGAATTGGACGGGGAAGGCGGAAGACGAGGTGAGGGCTGAGCTGGCTTCGCTCATCATTCAGCATCCGCAAAAGCAGTTGGCCACGGTGCGCCCGTTTGGGCTTCCCAGTCGGTTGTGGAGCTATCTGTTGGAGAAATGTCTGGGCGAGCGGAGCGCAAGCCGATGGGTTCATCTGAACAAGAAGGAGGTGAACCGGTTGGTGAATGTGTTGTTGCTCGACCAATACGAAATCAATGGCCGTGCGGCTTTCAAGGACGAGTTTGTGACGTGTGGGGGTGTTGCGCTGGGTTGCCTGAATGCTTCAACCCTTGAGTTTGTCGATGGAAAAAGCCCCCGCCGTTTCTTTGCCGGCGAAGTGCTCGATGTGGACGGTGTGACGGGCGGATTCAATTTCCAAGCGGCGTGGACTACGGGCTTTGCGGTTGCCAAAGCCATTTCCGGACGTTGAGGGCTTGGGATTATAGTTCCTTGGATTGTATTTCCTGATTGATGAAAGTGATGATTTCATCGGCATTGTCGGGGTGGAACCAATGCACCGACTCGTCGCGCTTGAACCATGTGAGTTGCTTGCGCATGTATCGGCGCGTGTTTCCCTTGATGCGTTCCACAGCTTCTTCAAGCGTCCAGACACCGTCGAAATAGTTGAAGAGTTCTTTGTAGCCAACGGTGTTGAGCGCGTTGAGATGGCACAAGGGGAAGACTCGGCGGGCTTCATCGAGCAATCCTTCGGCCATCATCTGGTCCACCCGCAGGTTGATGCGTTCGTAGAGTTCTTCGCGCGGGCGGTTAAGCCCTATTTTGATGGTGCGGAAAGGTCGCTCTTTCTTCGTGTTCGTGCGGAAAGAGGTGTAGGTTTTGCCTGTCATGTGGCAGATTTCGAGCGCATGAACCACGCGGCGCGGGTTTTGCTTGTCAACGATGGCGTAGTGCTCGGGGTCGAGCGTGCGCAATTCCTCAACCAATGCCGGCAATCCTTCTTCCTTCAGCCTGCGCTTCATGGTTTCGCGCGTCTCGTCGTCAACGGTGGGAATGTCGTCGATTCCATAGCAAACGGCGTCGATGTACATCATCGAGCCGCCACTCATGAGGTGAACGGTGGGTGATGGCTGTTGGGTGTCGGCGGATAGTTCTTCGATGAGCTTCAACACGTCTTGCTCGTACATCGAAGCGCTATAATAGTCTTCCAGGTGGTGGTTGCCCACGAAATAGTGCTTCACGCGCTGGAGTTGCCCTTTTGTGGGTGCTGCCGTTCCGATGGGTATCTCGGCGAATATCTGGCGCGAGTCGGCGTTGATGATGGGTATATGAAAAGAATCGGCAAGACGAAGTGCGAGTTCCGTCTTGCCGACTCCTGTAGGGCCTAAGAGTACAATCAGAATGTTATTTGATGATTCCACGTTGAGAGGCTTCAACAAAGTCGATGATGTATTGAATCTCGGGCGACATGGGAATCACTTCCTTAATCTGTTGGATGGCATCAGCACGCGTGTTGTTGCTCTGGTAGATGATGCGGTAGGCCTCGTGGATGTTTTGTATCAGCTCGTTGGAGAATCCGCGGCGGCGCAAGCCAATGAGGTTGACACCTGCATAGCGGATGGGCTCTTTTCCGGCGATGATGTAAGGTGGGATGTCTTGCGAGGTGCGGCTTCCGCCTTGAATCATCACATAGCCGCCAATGCGGCAGAACTGGTGGATGAGGACGGTGGCCGAGATGATGGCATTGTCGTCGACGATGACCTCTCCGGCGAACTTTGTGGAGTTGCCGATAATACAACCGTTGCCCACCACGCAATCGTGTGCGATGTGCATGTTCTCCATCAGTAGGTTATTGTTGCCCACCTTGGTGTAGCCTTTCGATGCGGTTCCTCGGGAGATGGTGACATTCTCGCGAATGGAGTTGTTGTTGCCAATCTCGCAAATGGTCTCCTCGCCCTTGAACTTCAAGTCTTGGGGCTTGGTGGAGAGGCTTGCACCCGGGAACACCTCGTTGTTGTTGCCGATGCGGGCACCTACGTTGATGGTGACACTATTTTGGAAGACATTGTTGTCGCCAATGACGGTGTTGCGGTCGATATAGCAGAACGGGCCGATGACGTTGTTGTCGCCGAGTTTAGCCTCGGGATGCACGTATGCTAATGGGCTTATCTGATTCATGTGTGCCTTCTATATGATGTTTGACGGTTATTTGTTCTTTACGATTTGGGCGGTGAAGGTGGCTTCTGAAACCACGTGGTCGCCCACGAAAGCGTATCCCTTCATCGAGCTCACGCCGTGGCGCACGGGGTGGAGCAGTTCGACACGGAAGAGGAGAGTGTCGCCCGGAACAACCTTCTGGCGGAATTTCACTTCGTCAATGCGCATGAAATAGGTTGACCAACGCTCGGGCTCCTCCACTTGGCTGAGCACCAGAAGTCCGCCGCATTGAGCCATAGCCTCCACTTGCAACACGCCGGGCATGACGGGCTCTTGAGGGAAATGTCCCACGAAGAAGGGCTCGTTGGAGGTGATGTTCTTCACACCTACTACGGTGGTCGGACCCATGGAAATCACCTTGTCCACCAATTGCATGGGATAGCGGTGGGGGAGCAACTCGCGAATGCGGTTGTTGTCCATAATGGGCTCTTCGTTGGGGTCGTAGATGGGTGCCTGCACTTCATGCTTCTTGATTTCCTTGCGCATCAGGCGTGCAAACTTGTTGTTGATGGTGTGGCCTGGACGTGTGGCAACAATGCGGCCCTTGATGGGTTTGCCGATGAGGGCCATATCGCCAATGATGTCGAGCAGCTTGTGGCGTGTGCACTCGTTCTCCCATTGCAGGGGTTTGGGTTGGATGTATCCAATCTTTGTGGCGTCTCTATGAGGCACTTGAAGGAGGTCGGCCAATTGGTCGAGCTTCTCTTGGGTGACCTCGCGCTCGTAGATGACGATGGCGTTCTCCAAGTCACCTCCCTTGATGAGGTTGGCTTCGAGCAGGGGAACAATGTCGCGAACGAAGACAAATGTGCGGGCAGGAGCCACTTCGGCGGCATAGTTCTCCACGTTGTCGAGTGTGGCAAACTGGCTGTTGATGAACTTCGACTCAAACGAGCACATCGTGGTGATGGAGAACTGCTCATCGGGCAGAATAGTGATGCACGAACCAGACTCCTCGTCTTTCACCTCAATCTTCTTGCGAATGATGTAATAGTCTTTGGGAGCGTTCTGCTCTTCGATTCCCACTTCTTGTATTTTCTCCACATATTTGATGGCAGAGCCGTCGAGGATGGGGAATTCGGGGCCGTTAACCTGAATCAGGCAGTTGTCGATTCCGAGGGCGTAGAGAGCCGAAAGGCCATGCTCAACGGTGGATACTCTCATGGTGCTGTTTCCGAGAACGGTGCCGCGTTGTGTGTCGATGACTTTCTCGGCTACGGCTTCGATGATGGGCTCGCCTTCAAGGTCGATGCGTTGAATGCGATAACCGGTGTTCTCGGGTGCGGGATTGAAGGTCACGGTGAGGTTCAATCCCGTGTGCAGTCCTTTTCCGAAGAGGGAGAAACTGCCTTTGAGTGTCTTCTGTTTTGACGTTTCCATGTATGTTGTTTTTGTTATTTCTGATTTTTCAATTCTTCGATTTCTTTCTGCAACTCGTTGATTTTCTGATACATATCAGGCAAGCGACGGAAGATGGCGGCCGACTTCATGAAGCCTTTAGCATCCCACGCAGGCGAGCCGATGATGGTTTGACCGGGTTGCTTCACGCTATTGGTGATGCCTGCTTGAGCGCCAACGTGCGTCTGGTCGGCAATATGGATGTGGCCGGCCATTCCCACTTGTCCGCCAAACATGCACCATTGTCCCACCTTCGTGCTTCCGGCAATTCCCGTTTGGGCGGCAATGACGGTGTTTTGGCCAATCTCCACATTATGTGCCACTTGGATGAGATTGTCGAGTTTCACACCCTTGTGAATAATGGTGCTTCCCATTGTTGAGCGGTCTACACACGTGTTGGCACCAATCTCCACATCGTCTTCAATCACCACATTTCCAATTTGCGGGATTTTGTCGTATCCGTCGGTGGTGGGTGCGAATCCGAACCCGTCGGCTCCAATCACGCTTCCGGCATGAATGGTCACTCGGTTGCCGAGTTTGCAACCCTCGTAGATGGTCACATGGGGATAGATGCGGCAATTGTCGCCAATGACCACACCGTCGCCGATATAGGCAAATGGAGCGATGTAGCAATCCTTGCCGATGGTTGCCGTAGGCGAAACGAATGCAAGTGGGTCTACGCCGGTCTTCTTCGGCCTCATCGAGTCGTAGAGCTGAAGCAACTTTGCCACACACTCATATGCATTCTTTACGCGAATGAGCGTTGTGGAAACGGGATGTTCCAATTCCACTTTCTCGTCAATGAGCACCACCGACGACTTAGTGTCGTAGATGTAGTGGGTGTATTTGGGGTTGGAGAGGAACGAGATGGCACCTGGCGTTCCTTCCTCAATCTTTGCAAATGTATTCACCGTGGCGTTCTCGTCGCCTTCTATTCTGCCCTCGATGAATTGGGCGATTTGTTTAGCTGTAAACTCCATATCGCTTATCAGTTTTTCTTTTCAAAGTGCAAATATACATATTTTTTATTAAACACGTTGATAACAGAGGTAATATTTGCGAATTTTTATGGATAATAGGGCAACATTAAGGATTTCGGACGCTTCGGCGATGTCTTTAATGGTGTCGTCCTTGTAGAGAATGTCGATGTGGTCGTCGTTGATGTCGTACATATCTTTCTGAATGGTGTTGACACTCATCAGGTAGGCGGCATCTTCAAACGGAATGTCGAATCTGGCGGCCAACTGGCTTTGAATCTCCTCAATTTCGCTCGTGCTGATGGGCTCCTCGCGAATCTCCACGTGGAAGAGCCGGCGTTCTACAAGGTCGCGCGAGAGAATGGAGAGGATTTTGTCTTCGTGTCGGGTCCAAGTCTTCACACTACTCCAAATGTCGTTGTCGTCGAGCATTTCATAGTTGGCCAATGCCTCTTCTTCAGCGTGGAAGAGGTTGGCGTCAACGTCGTTGTAGAGGAAGAAACGGAGGGCGGGAGTGGCGAAGAGCTGAACTCCTTGACGAGCCAGATGCTTGGCTCTGAGCAGCACGTTTACCAGCACTTTCTCGTAGGCAACCGTCGCCTTGTGCAAATACACCTGCCAATACATCAGTCGGCGGCTCGTGAGATAGTTCTCGATGGAATAGATGCCTTTCTGCTCCACCACCAAACGGTCGTCAACCACGTTGAGCATCTTGATGATGCGAGCCGAGCCGATGTTGCCTTCGGTAACACCCGTGAAGAACGAGTCGCGGCGCAGATAGTCAAGCCTGTCAACGTCTAGCTGGCTCGAAATCAGCTGGTGCATGAACCGCTTGGGGTATTCGTCTTTGTAGATTTTGATGGCCAGATTCAGCTGACCGTTCATCTCCTGATTGATTTGGTCCATCATCATCAGCGAGATGTCTTCGTGGGAAATGCCCCTGATGAGCGTGTTTTCAAGTACATGGGAGAATGGTCCGTGTCCGATGTCGTGCATCAAGATGGCGGCTTGCAAGGCTTCGGTCTCGCTATCGAAGAAGAAGATTCCCTTTTGCGAGAGCGATTGCACGGCTTCGCTCATCAGGTGGAAAGCGCCCAAAGAATGTTGGAAGCGCGTGTGTTGAGCACCTGGATAAACCACCGAAGCCAATCCCAGCTGCTTGATGCGGGACAGACGTTGGAACAACGGGTGCTTCACGATGCCGAGCAGCAATCCGCGCGGAATCTTGATGAACCCGAAGACGGGGTCGTTGATGATTTTGGCGTCGTTCATAATTCTCCGCAAAGGTACATATTCTTTCATAATTGACCAAATATTTTCAATTGAAAAACGGTCAAGGGGCATAGCGTGGCTGAAAGCCTTTGTTTTTCCGAATTCGAAGAGTTGGAAAGAGGGCGTTGTCAAAAGCCACAAATGAGGTTGTCAAAGACCACAAATGAGACGGTCAAAAGCCACAAATGACAAGGTTAAAAGCCACAAATGAGACGGTCAAAAGCCGTCAATGACAAACCTTTATTTTCGGCTTCGTTTAAACGAAAACCAAGTCGGACATGATGTCGTCGCTCACAAAAAGTCCTTCGCGTGTGAGATGGAGCCTTCCTTCTTCGAGCGTAAGCAGATGGCGTTCGATATGAGGTTGCGCATTTTTCAGAAGATAATCGCGGAAGCGGGGTTCCACTTCGTTGGTGAGTATTCCTTCTTGCGTGCGTAAGGCTGTGGTTATCAAGTCGTTGTATCGAGTTGTTTCGTCTATTGATTCTACTTCTTGAGGCAATTCGCCTTGCTCAATCGATTCTATGTATTTCCTCAAATCGGCCACGTTCCACGAGCGAGTTTTGAGGTCGTAGCTATGTGCGGCGGCTCCAATTCCCATATAGGGAATGCCTTGCCAATAGCTGCTGTTGTGTTTTGAGCGTCTGCCGGGTAGGGCAAAGTTGCTGATTTCGTAATGCTCGAAGCCGGCCGCTTCCAGATGGTCGATAAGAGTTTCATACATGCTTCGCTCCACGTCCTCGTCCGTCTTCTTGAATTGCGGATTTCGGATGGAAAGCTCGTATAACGGCGTTCCCTCTTCATACATGAGGCTATAGGCGGAAATGTGTTCCACTTGTAGCTTGATAGCTTGCTTGATGTCGTTTTCCCATTCTTCAAGCGTTTCGCCAGGGAAGCCGAACATCAGGTCGATGCTGATGTTGTTGATGCCGGCGGCTCTTAATTTGTTGACGGCTTCACCTACTTGATGGGACGAATGGCGGCGATGAAGGAATCTCAGGCGCTCGTCTGAAAATGTCTGTGCTCCCATCGAAATGCGGTTCACGGGCAGGCGTCTTAGCAAGTCGCAAAACGAGTCGCTGATGTCGTCGGGGTTGCATTCCATCGTGATTTCCAACTCGTTTTTTCCCTCTGATTCTTCCAAGATTCCACCATACACCTTATTTATATATATAAAGAGTTTTTCAAGGTTCGAAGGTGAGAGTTGCGAGGGCGTTCCACCACCCAAGTATATGGTTGTCAGCTTGTTATGAGGCTCATAGGGGAGTTTTCCGTCCTTTAGTCTCAATTGCATTTCCCTACATAGCGCTTCCACATAGCGGTCTTGCCAAGAGAGAAGCGTGGTACTATAGAAGCCGCAATAGATACATCGACTTTTGCAAAAGGGAATATGAATGTATAAACCTGACATAAATCATCAATTTTTGCCACAAAATTACTAATATGTTTTAAAATATAGATTGTTTTCGGAGGTTTCTTTTGCTATTTGCTAAAAATTCCGTAATTTTAGCGACGATTTTCGAAACGGGCGAATTTAACATTTCGCCACGCCTAAATCTAAAGAGACCTTAGAGAGAATATCACTAACAACTAAAAACTTTTGATATGAAAATTTATCAGACTAACGAGATCAAGAACATTGCCCTTATTGGCAGTGCGGGTAGCGGCAAGACCACTCTTGCCGAAAGCATGTTATTTGAAGCCGGCATCATCAAGCGCCGTGGAACGGTTGAGGCGAAGAACACCGTCAGCGACTACTTCCCCGTAGAGCAAGAGTATGGTTATTCCGTGTTCCCAACCGTTTTCCATGTAGAGTGGAACAACAAGAAACTGAACGTCATCGACTGCCCGGGTAGTGATGACTTCGTAGGTGGTGCCATTACGGCCTTGAACGTTACAGACCAAGCCGTGATTTTGGTGAATGGTCAGTATGGCCCCGAGGTGGGTACTCAAAACGCCTTCCGCTATACTGATAAGCTGAACAAGCCCGTCATCTTCTTGGTGAACCAACTCGACCGCGACAATTGCGACTTCGATTCCATCCTGAACAACATGAAGGAGATTTATGGTTCGAAGTGTGTTCCTGTCCAGTATCCTATTGCTACAGGTCCTGGCTTCAATGCCGTTATCGACGTGCTCTTGATGAAGAAATATTCGTGGAAGCCCGAAGGTGGCGCTCCCATCATCGAGGACATTCCCGCCGACGAAATGGACAAGGCTAAGGAGCTTCATGCAGCCCTCGTGGAGGCAGCTGCCGGAAACGACGACGCTTTGATGGAGAAGTTCTTCGAGGAAGAGACGCTGACCGAAGACGAGATGCGCGAAGGTATTCGCAAGGGTCTTGTCACACGTTCCATTTTCCCCGTGTTCTGCGTTTGTGCAGGCAAGGATATGGGTGTGCGCCGCTTGATGGAATTCCTTGGAAACGTTGTGCCTTTCGTGAACGAAATGCCAAAGGTTCATAACACACGTGGTGAGGAAATTGCCGCTGATAGCAACGGTCCTGAGTCGATTTATTTCTTCAAGACTGGTATGGAGCCACATATTGGTGAGGTTTCTTACTTCAAAGTGATGAGTGGAAGCGTCAAGCCCGGTGACGACTTGACCAATGCCGACCGCGGCTCTAAGGAGCGCATCGGAACCATTTACGCTTGTGCAGGTGCCAACCGTATTGCTGTTGACGAGCTGAAGGCTGGTGATATCGGTTGTACGGTGAAGTTGAAGGACGTGAAGACTGGCAACACGCTGAATAGCAAGGATTGCGAGTGGCGTTTCGACTTCATCAAGTATCCCAACTCGAAGTATTCTCGTGCCATCAAGGCCGTTAACTCTTCTGAGATGGAGAAACTGATGGCTGCCGTGCTCCGCATGCGTCAGGAAGATCCCACGTGGGTGGTTGAGCAATCTAAGGAGCTCAAGCAAACCATCGTTCACGGTCAGGGTGAGTTCCACCTTCGCACGTTGAAGTGGCGTCTGGAGAACAACGAGAAGATTCCGGTGGTGTACGAGGAACCGAAGATTCCTTATCGCGAAACCATTACGAAGATGGCTCGTGCCGACTATCGTCACAAGAAGCAGTCGGGTGGTGCAGGTCAGTTCGGTGAGGTTCACATGATTGTTGAGCCTTATGCAGAAGGAATGCCCGATCCCACATCATTCAAGATCAACGGCCAGGAGTTCAAGATGAACATCAAAGGTAAGGAAGAGATTGATTTGGAGTGGGGTGGAAAACTTGTCTTCATCAACTCTGTGGTGGGTGGTGCCATTGATGCCCGTTTCATGCCCGCTATTCTCAAGGGTGTGATGGAGCGCATGGAGCAAGGCCCGCTTACAGGTTCGTATGCCCGCGACGTTCGTGTCATCGTTTACGATGGAAAGATGCACCCGGTGGACAGCAATGAGCTTTCGTTCATGTTGGCCGCACGTAACGCCTTCTCGGCTGCATTCCGTGAGGCAGGACCGAAGATTCTGGAGCCTATCTACGACCTCGAAGTGCTTGTTCCCGGCGACTATATGGGCGACGTGATGAGTGATTTGCAAGGCCGTCGTGCCCTCATCATGGGTATGGATAGCGAGGCTGGTTATCAGAAGCTCTCGGCTAAGATTCCTCTGAAGGAACTCTCCAACTATTCTATCGCCCTGAGTTCGCTCACTGGTGGTCGTGCTTCGTTCAGCACCAAGTTCGCCAGCTATGAACTTGTACCTGCCGACATCCAGTCTCAACTCATTGCGGCTCACGAGGCTGAGCTCAAAGAAGAAGAGTAAGGACAACTTGTCTCGAAAAAGGTGTTTCAGGTTCTATTCCTTTGAAACATCATTACATATCCCCGACGCCTACTACAATTAGGTTGTCGGGGATATTCTTTATACAATTTAGTTGTATATACTTAATTAAATTATTACATTATAGTTAAAATTATTGAATATCGAATAAATAATTAACATAATCTTGTTAATGATTTAAGTTAATTTCCTATCTTTGCCATCATGAAACAGAAAACCATTTGGGCCATAGCAATCATTATGGGACTCTCGTTCCTGGCATTGCTTTTTCTTCAGCTCCAATACATCAAGGAGATGGCGGAAATGAAGAAGGAGCAGTTTGATGAGTCGGTCAATCGTGCGCTCTATCAAGCCAGCCGCAACTTGGAACTGAACGAGACGTTGCGTTATCTGGAAAAAGACGTCAACGAAACGAAGCGTCGCGCTTTCCAGAAAGATTCTATGGGCACTCGTACGGGTGCTCCCGATGGTTCTGTTCAAGAGAGTCATCAGTTTTCTGTAACAGGTAAAGACGGTACAATCTATTCATCGTTCGAATTGAAAACCATTGAGACAAAGCCCTCTCAAATGCCGAAGGCGATGATTCTCCGTCCCGATAAGAATGCGGTCAGCGAAGCTAACAAGTCGATGCAAGAGATTGTGAAGAACCGCTATATCTATCAGAAAGCTCTGCTCAATGAGGTGGTTTATTCCATTCTTTATTCCGCTTCCGAAAAACCTTTGCGCGAGCGCATTAACTTCAAATTGCTCGACCAAGACCTGAAAGCCGAGTTGATGAACAACGGAATCAACATTCCGTATCATTTCACGGTTTCGACACAAGATGGACGTGAGGTTTATCGTTGTCCAGACTATGTAGAGGAGGGCGAGGATTATACCTATTCCCAGGTGCTTTTCCGCAACGACCCGCAAAACAAGATGGGCGTGGTGAAGGTTCATTTCCCCGATACCAATTCCTACATCTATTCGTCCGTTCGGTTCATGATTCCCAGCATCATTTTCACCGTTGTGTTGCTCGTGACTTTCATCTTCACCATCGTGGTCATCTTCCGTCAGAAGCGTTACTCAGAGATTAAGAACGACTTCATCAACAACATGACGCATGAGTTGAAGACTCCTATTGCCAGCATCTCTTTGGCCGCACAGATGATGAACGACAATTCGGTGACGAAGAGTCCGCAGATGATGAGCCATTTGGGCGGAGTGATTAATGACGAGACAAAGCGTTTGCGCTTCTTGGTGGAAAAGGTGTTGCAAATGTCGATGTTCGACCGTCAGAATGCCACGTTCAAGAAGAAGGAGCTTGACCTCAATGAGATGGTGGAAACTATCGCCAATTCTTTCACCTTGCGCGTGGAACATACGGGCGGCAAGATTTATACGGAGATTGAAGCCATCGACTCGGCCATCTATGTAGATGAAGTGCATTTCCAGAATGTCATCAACAATCTGCTTGACAACGCGGTGAAATACCGCAAGCCCGACCAGCCTATAGACATCTACATTCGCACTTGGAACGATGACGAGCATCTTTATCTCTCCATCCGAGACACGGGTGTCGGCATCAAGAAAGACAACCTGAAGAAAGTGTTCGACAAATTCTATCGGGTGCACACGGGTAATGTTCACGATGTGAAGGGCTTCGGTCTTGGATTGGCTTACGTGAAGAAAATTGTCGACTTGCATCAGGGTGAAATTAAGGTGGATAGCGAATACGGAAAGGGTACCAAGTTCACCATCAAATTGCCCGTCTTGAAAGAAGAATAAAGAGAAAAATATAAAATAGTGATAACAATCCGTCCGCCATCAAACTCCCACAAACCGGCGGACACTACCTTCCAAAAGAGGAGTAGGGGGAGGCAAACGATTATGGATGAGAAACTGAAAATCTTGTTGTGCGAAGACGACGAAAACCTCGGTATGTTGCTTCGCGAGTATCTGCAGGCTAAGGGTTACACCACAGAACTCTGCCCCGATGGTGAGGCTGGCTACAAGGCTTTCCTCAAGACCAAGTTCGATATTTGTGTTCTCGATGTGATGATGCCTAAGAAGGACGGCTTTACGTTGGCTCAGGAAATCAGACAAGCCAATGCTGAAATGCCTATCATCTTCCTCACGGCTAAGATCTTGAAAGATGATATTCTCGAAGGTTTCAAACTGGGTGCCGACGACTACATCACCAAGCCATTCTCGATGGAAGAGCTCGTGCTTCGTATTGAGGCTATTCTGCGTCGCGTACGTGGCAAGAAGAACAAGGAAGCATCGGTTTATCGTATCGGCCGCTTCACGTTCGACACTCAGAAGCAGTTGCTGACCATCGGTGACAAGCAGACCAAGCTCACCACCAAGGAGAACGAACTGTTGGCTCTGCTTTGCTCGCATGCTAACGAAATCCTTCAGCGCGACTTTGCTTTGAAGACCATCTGGATTGACGACAACTATTTCAACGCCCGCTCAATGGATGTTTACATCACCAAATTGCGCAAGCATTTGAAGGCTGACGACCAGATTGAGATCATCAACATTCACGGCAAAGGCTACAAACTCATCACACCCGAGGAGGAGTAAGCGCCTGAATGCTCAGTTGAAACTTTCAATTGAAATGAAAAATACGCCGGCGGAATATCATCTGCCGGCGTTTTTATTTGATGCTTTCCCCTTTATTTCGTACCTTTGCACTTGCCAATCGTGATTTGGACGATGAAGAAGAAACTGACAATTCCCTATATACGCGGCCGCTTCGAGCATTTCAACCGTTTGTGCTTCGACGACCAACTGCCGACTCCTCCCATTCGTTTGGGTCGTTCGCGGCGTGTGTTGGGTTGTGTGAACTACAAGCAACGGAAGGGAATTGACGGCAAGTTGGAGACTTTCGGCTATGTGTTGCGCATCAGCACGTGTTTTCATCTTGAAGAGAGCGACATGGATGACGTCATTCTGCATGAAATGATTCATTACTTCATTCTGCTGAATGGCATTCGCGACACTTCGAAGCATGGTCAGGTGTTTCGGCGGATGATGAACGACATCAATCAGAAATATGGGCGGCACATCACGATTTCGCATCATAGCACGAAGGAGGAATTGCCCGAAGACACCCGTGAGCAACCTGTCATCATTTGCCTGACGCATATGAAAAGTGGTGAGACGGGCATCACGGTTTGCGCCCGAACGCGCATCTTCCACATCTATCGCGAGTTGCCTGTACGTTTTGATATTTCGAAGATGACGTGGTACTACGTCGTTGACCCTTATTTCCGACGCTATCCGCGAAGCATCAAGGCTAAGGTCTATCGGGTTGATATGAACGAGCTGAAGCCTCATTTGGAGAAAGCCGTTGAGATGGAGTGCGACGGACGTCGAATGACGCCTAAGCGGGTTAACTCGTAGGAAAGAAGCATGATGAAGGGAGATTGGGCGAGGAAGATTGAAAAAAGAACGGATTCTTTTTGGCTATGCGCTCGGATTTCATTAACTTTGCATCCGATTAATTGAAAATACTAATTTGTTATGGTAAAAATCACATTCCCAGACGGCTCTGTGCGTGAATATGCAGAGGGCGTTACTGGTTATCAAATCGCCGAGAGCATCTCGCCGGCTCTCGCCCGCAACGTTGTATCTTGCGGTGTCAATGGCGAGACAGTTGAACTCAACCGCCCTATTAATGCCGATGCCTCCATCGCACTTTACAAGTTTGACGATGACGAGGGCAAGCACACGTTCTGGCACACCTCTGCCCACTTGCTGGCCGAGGCTTTGCAAGAGCTCTATCCTGGCGTGCAATTCGGCTTCGGACCAGCCGTAGACAACGGTTTCTTCTACGATGTGCTGCTTCCGGGCGGTGAAATGGTAAAGGAAAGCGATTTTCCGACAATCGAGGCAAAGATGCTTGAGCTGGCTCGCAAGGATGAGCCAGTTGTGCGTCGCGAAGTGGCCAAGGCCGATGCTTTGAAAGAGTTTGCCGCTGATGGGCAGACCTACAAGTGCGAGCACATCGAGCAAGACCTCGAGGACGGAACCATCTCCACATATACGCAAGGCAACTTCACCGACCTTTGCCGCGGTCCTCACCTTGTCTCCACAGGTCTCATCAAAGCCGTGAAGCTCACCAGCGTGGCAGGTGCTTTCTGGCGTGGTGATGCCGAGCGCGAGCAGATGCAGCGCCTCTATGGCGTTTCATTCCCCAAGAAGAAGATGCTCGACGAGTATCTCGTCATGCTCGAGGAAGCCAAGAAACGCGACCACCGCAAGATTGGCAAGGAGATGGAGCTCTTCATGTTCTCCGACCGTGTTGGTAAGGGTCTCCCCATCTGGTTGCCGAAAGGAACCGACCTGCGTCTTCGCTTGCAGGATATGTTGCGCAAAATCCAGAAGAACTTTGGCTATCAGGAAGTTATCACACCGCACATTGGTGGCAAGAACCTCTATGTGACATCAGGCCACTATGCACATTATTCGAAAGATGCATTCCGTCCCATCACCACTCCGGAGGAGGAAGAGGAATACATGCTGAAGCCCATGAACTGTCCTCACCATTGCGAGATTTTCGCTTGGAAGCCCCGTTCGTATAAAGACCTGCCTCTCCGCATTGCCGAGTTTGGTACTGTCTATCGTTACGAGAAGTCGGGCGAGTTGCACGGACTCACTCGTGTGCGCTCCTTCACTCAGGACGATGCCCATATCTTCTGCCGTGCTGATCAGGTGAAAGGCGAGTTCATGCGTGTGATGGACATCATCAAGGCCGTGTTCTCCATCTTCAATTTCGAGAACGTTGAGGCTCAGATTTCCTTGCGCGACCCGAAGGACACCGAGAAGTATATCGGTTCGGATGAGGTTTGGGCTGAGTCTGAACAAGCTATCATCGATGCTTGTAAGGAGAAAGGCCTCGAGGCTAAGGTTGAATATGGCGAAGCTGCCTTCTATGGACCGAAGCTCGACTTCATGGTGAAAGACGCTATCGGACGCCGTTGGCAGCTCGGAACTATTCAGGTTGACTATAACCTGCCCCAGCGTTTCCGCCTCGAATATACCGCCGAGGACAACTCGAAGCAGACGCCCGTGATGGTTCACCGTGCTCCGTTCGGCTCTATGGAGCGTTTCACCGCCGTTCTCATCGAGCACACGGCTGGTCATTTCCCACTTTGGCTCACACCCGAGCAGGTGGCTATCCTTCCCATCTCGGAGAAGTATAACGACTACGCCAAGAAAGTGGCTTCGTATCTCGGAGAACAAGGCGTTCGTGCATCGCTCGACGACCGCAACGAGAAGATTGGCCGCAAGATTCGCGATAACGAATTGAAACGTGTTCCCTACATGGTCATCGTGGGTGAGCAAGAAATGGCCGAAGGCCTTGTATCCATGCGTAAGCAGGGTGGAGGCGAGCAGGCCACGATGAAGATGGAAGAGTTTGCCCAGCGCATTAACGACGAGGTGACGGAAATGCTGAAGGCTACCAATCTGAAACCGAACGATTAAGGAATTCCAGTTATAGACATCAAAAAGCGCAGGTTCCACTTGTTTGGAATCTGCGTTTTTGTTGTTCTTTTTCACATGCATCATCTGACCCTGTCACACATATCACCTGAGGCGCTCAGATGATAACTCTAAGGGGCTTACATGCCACATCTGACGGGCTCAGAACATACATGTGACAAAACCCTATTAAACGGTTGAAAACCGCACTTTTGAAGCTGATTGTCGATTGAAATGGTCAAAAAAGCGTCAAAAAATGTTTTTATGAAAAATTAAACAAGTTTTTATTTTGTTCTTTCGTTGAAAATCAGTAACTTTGCAGCCGTTTAGCAAAAATAGTGACTTAAAATAGTTTGATGAAGAATGACAAAATGAAAAATCAGTACCGCGTGAATGAACAAATTCACGTTAGGGAAGTCCGCATTGTAGGCGACGGCGGTTCTGAGGTAGTCCCTACACGACAGGCACTTGATATGGCACGCCAGCAGGGTGTGGATCTCGTTGAGATTTCACCTAATGCGCAACCACCTGTTTGTCGTCTCATCGACTATTCAAAATTCCTTTACCAGCAGAAGAAGCATCAAAAGGAGATGAAGGCCAAGCAGGTGAAGGTGGAAGTCAAGGAAATTCGTTTCGGTCCCCAAACCGACGAGCACGACTATCAGTTCAAGCTGAAGCATGCGAAAGAGTTCCTGGAAGAGGGCAACAAGGTGAGGGCATACGTGTTTTTCCGCGGCCGCTCGATTCTGTTCAAAGAACAAGGCGAAGTGTTGTTGCTACGTTTTGCTAACGATTTGGAGGAATACGGAAAGGTTGAGCAGCTGCCCAAGCTTGAAGGCAAGAAGATGTTCCTCTATATGGCTCCTAAGAAAGCCGGAGTGGCCAAGAAGAGCCAGCAGAAGCGTGACAACGAGCGCCGTGAGGCCGAAGCCAAAGAGGCAGCACGCCAAGAGGAGGAGACAACTGCCGCAGCTAATGGCTTGTTTGCTAACGCCAAAGGCGGCGAGGAGTTGCTGAAGAAGCTACAAGAGGGCGAATAGGAATACGAGAGCCCGCGTGGCCGATAGAATGGAAAGAACAAGGTGCGTAACGCCCGGTATATGCGTTGCCGCCGCTATAATAATTACAAATTATAATATTTAAAAATTAAAAAAATGCCAAAAGTAAAGACAAACTCCGGTGCGAAAAAGCGTTTCCGCTTTACCGGAACAGGAAAGGTGAAGCGTAATCATGCTTACCACAGTCACATTCTGACTAAGAAGACAAAGAAACAAAAGAGAAACCTCGTTCATTCGACTCTCGTCGATACGAGCAACATGAAGCAGGTGAGAGACTTGCTTTGTCTCCGTTAATTTATCAATTAGTTGAACATTTAAAGAAGTAAAATTATGCCAAGATCAGTAAATCATGTTGCTTCAAAAGCAAGAAGAAAGAGAATTCTGAAGCTCACTAAGGGATATTACGGAGCACGTAAGAATGTTTGGACCGTAGCAAAGAACACTTGGGAGAAGGGTTTGACCTACGCTTATCGCGATCGTCGTAACAAGAAGCGTACATTCCGCGCACTTTGGATTCAGCGTATCAATGCTGCCGCCCGTTTGGAGGGTATGAGCTATTCGAAGCTGATGGGTGCTCTCACAAAGGCTGGTATCGAGATCAACCGCAAGGTGCTCGCCGACCTCGCTATGAACAACCCCGAGGCTTTCAAGGCTATCGTGAACAAGGTGAAGTAAGTAAACAATTACACTCTACAATAAAAGCCGGTGCTCAATGTTGGGCATCGGCTTTTTTGTTTGTATTTCGAAGTGATGTTATTACGTTATATCGTTATTCAGATGTTACGTTGTTTCATTCATCCACTTCGATGAGCATCTGGTGTTCGTAGATGTCGCTAAGGTTGATGTCGTTGATGATGCGGCCCTTTATCGTGTCGCGAACCATCAGTTGCTCTTCTTGCAACACATGCTTGTCGGGCGTCAGACCCTTGATCATCTTCTCTATCTGAGCCACTCTCGGCTTGTCGCTCTCAAAGTTGCGGAATTGCTTGTAATAGGCGAGCGCCGAGTTGAAATAGTCGTAGGCGGCAATCGAGTCGTTGTTGAACAAGTGGCAATAGCCCAACCGATAGAACGCATCCGACTTCTCATTATTATAGCAGACGTTCACCATTTGCTCATAGTAGCCGATGGCTTTCTCGTATTGTTTCAGATTGAAATGGCTTTCGGCGTTGATGTAATAATAGATGGAACGTTCGTGGGGCGCAAAAGGCTCCAGTTGGGGGATGAGCGAGTCGAGATACTCACATGTCTTCTCGTCGTTCCAATCGTAATAGTAGCAAACCGCCAGGAAAGCCCTGAATCGCGGGTTCAGCTTGTAGCGTTTGTCGAGATTGGCGAAAAGCAGGAGCGCCTCATGAAACTTTCCGCTTTGAAAATATTCGATAGCTTTCCCCAGCATCTCGCTATCGTTGGCAGGTGTGCGCGACTGGGCTCTTGTGGGTTGAGAATTGTGGCACAAGAGCGCAACGAAGGCGATTACCAGAAATGCGACAAACAGCTTCCGCTTCATCTCTTCTATTGACCTTTTATTATTTGGTGTAGAAGTCAATCAACCGGATGAGCGCGCGTTGGCAAACTGGGCAGAACTCGGGGTTCTCGTTTGTACGCATACGGCAATCGGGAAGGGCCCTGTAGACGCCTTTCATGCTATATCCGGCCCCTTCGTAGAATCCCACCTTGTCTTTGTCTTTACCTACCGGAGTGGGCACAGGCGTGTTCTTCTTCACCATATCCTCCCATTTCCCACGGAAGTCTACAAGTGTGGTCAGGTTGGGTTCCCAAGGCTCCACGTCGTGCGGATACATGGGGATGTCCTCGTATTCGTAGGCATACTCGTCTCCAAGTCCGCAGAAGCTATGCCCGAATTCGTGCACCACCACGGGCTTGTATTTGGAGTGGTGGGTAGACGTGAGGTTATAGAGATTCAGAATGCCGCCTCCGCCATATCGCTCCGAATTCACGAGAACGATGATGTGCTCATAGGGAGTGCCGGCAAGCCAGTCGTGCATGTCTTTCAGGTGCAAAGTGGTGAGATAGCGCTGGCTATAGAACGTGTCGAAATGAGAGTGCAGGGCGGTGTTCTTCCAGATGCCTTTGCCCGGCTCGCTGGTTCCGCTTTCCTTCGATGGAGCCTTCACGGCCACGATGTTGAAACGTTGGCGCAACGACTTGAAAGGCTCGTGGGCGAAAAGCGCCTCGTTGGCCACTTGTACGTCTTCGATGAAGAGCGGCATCTCCTCTTCGGTGTATCCTTCGGCCAGATAGGCGATATGAATGCAACGCGTGGTGTCGGCGGCTTGTTGAAGCGTTTCGTATGGAGTCACGTCTTGAAAGCCGATGCGCCGGATGAGTATGTCGGTAGGCACCACCTGATGGGTGAGTGTGGCAACCACTTCCCGGCGATTGTTGCGCAAGTCAACGGTGATGTCCGCCGTATCTTTGGGCATAGGCACCAGGAACACATTCTCGAACGACTTCCTTGTCCTGTTGGCTTCGGGATAAGAGAGCCATTCTTGGAAAAGCGTGGAGAACGAATTGCGATAGATGACCGCTCCGCTCTTGTGGTCTTTCACGGTGATTTGCCCGTTTCCTTCTACGGGAAGTTCGGCGAGGCGTTGCCGTTTTCCAAACCATCTTGGCACAAGATTCAGCTGGTCGACGGCAATCTCTTGATGTTGCGCGTCGCCCGAAAACTGGTAGTCAATCCTCAGGGTGTTGTCTTCAAAATAGGTGTCGAATGATTGTGCGTGCGCTTGGCCGCAAACGAGTGCAACGACGGCCAACACTATGTTTCTCGTTTTCATAAGTCGTTAATACTGAATGGTATATTGTTATTTCTCTGAATCTCCACTTTCGGCTTTCAATTCGCCCAACAGCTCTTTGATATAAGGCCGGTCCCAGTCTTTTTCATGATAGACCACGCCCCTATATTCCAGAACGTCGATGTCCATTTTCACGATGTTCATCTGTCGCTTCGGTTTGCTGTCGCCACACTTCTTCTCGATTTGTTTCAACGCCATCTCGAGTTGCTTCAGGTTGTGGGTAGACTCGGCAAGTGCCAGACAATTCAAGAACTTGTTGGACTCGATGTTAATAGGGTCGGTCCAAATACACGAAGTGAAGACAACACCCCGGAAGAGATGTTGGAGCATGCCCTTTGCGTTCTCCATGTTTTGTTCGGCGTCATCATTGGAGCCCAAGGCGAGTAGTAGAGTCGATTTCTTTTCCATCTCTGCAAAATTACTAAATATTCTTAAATGACGTTCATGTTTTGTGTTTTTTTATGATTTTCAGTAAATTTGCATCAATTACAACCAACCATCGAACCGTCATGAACAAAAAACTATACCTGGTAGGCCTCTTGTTCGTTTCTGCCCTTTTTGCTAATGCACAAACGGCAAAGTGGAACCAGCGCTTCCAGAGCTATATCGACAAATACAAGGACTTGGCCATCCAAGAGATGCTTCGCTATAACATTCCCGCCAGCATCACGCTTGCCCAGGGCATTCTCGAGAGTGGGGCGGGCGAGAGCGAGCTCTGCCGCAAGGGAAACAACCATTTCGGCATCAAGTGCCACGACTGGACGGGCGACCGGGTTTATCACGACGACGATGCAACGGGCGAGTGCTTCCGCGCCTATCGCTCGGCTTTGGAAAGCTACGAGGACCATAGCAAGTTCCTTTCCGGTTCGAAACGCTATAGCCGGCTCTTCCAGCTCTCCCGCACCGATTACAAGGGTTGGGCACACGGCTTGAAGGAATGCGGCTATGCCACCAATCCACGCTATGCCTATAGCCTGATAGACCTCATCGAGCTATACAAGCTCAACGAATTCGACCGCGCCAAATCCTACGACAAGTTTATGGCGCAACACACCGGGAAAAGCACGAAGCCTCAGGCCGACTTGCATCCCATCAAGATTTACAACCAGAACTATTATCTCTATGCTCGCAAGGGCGACACCTATCGCTCCATAGCCAAAGAGATTGGCATCAAGGCCAAGAGCCTTGCAAAATACAACGAGCGCGATGTAGATGCCGTTCTCGAGCCGGGCGAGATTGTCTACCTGAAGAAGAAGCAAAAATATGCCGACCGTAAATACATGGACCCAGTCCACATAGTTAAGGCCGGCGAAAGCATGTACACCATCTCGCAATTGTATGGCATGCAGCTGAAATACCTGTATAAGTTGAATAAGCTCTCACCCGACTATCAAATCAGGGTGGGCGACCGTCTCAAGGTCTATTGAGCTTTTAATCATCTGCGCGTAGATTGCCGAATTGTCGACTATGGTCGCCCTATAGTTTGTTTGCTCAAAAGAAAACTGCCAACCCGATAGCGAGTTGGCAGATATCTATTGTGTTCTTGATTCAATAAGAAACTATATTATTCAGTTCTCTTTTCAATAAAATAATTTGGTTTGGATGGTTTTGAAACACAATTCGTAATAAGGTCCACAGACCAACCAATCAGGCCGCCTAACAAAATGTTTCCCCATGTCCAGCTGTTTACTTTTTTCTCCAAAACAACATCGCGATAGGAATCTTTATCTGACTGAATTTGGATACGCTGGCCGTCGATATGATGGCGGTTTACTTGTACAGTATAAGGGAGTTGCACATTTGGATAAGTCTGCTTCTCTGTAATAATAGTAACGGGCTCTTTCGTGTCACCGTCAATAGTGATTCTGGGACTGCCACCTGCAACAATCGTAGCACATGAAGACATCGATGTAATCAGAATTGCTCCAATTGCCAAGTTTTTGATTACTTTTTTCATTATAATAAAGTTGTAAATTGTTTATTTGTTTAATTGCGAATGATATTCTTCCAATTAATCAATACCCGTCGTCTTCGTCGGAAACGTCGGCAGCCTCGAGAGAGAGGTCGTCGGGGTCGGTCTCGAAGGTGGTGCGATAGCTCTCTTCGGTCAGCTTGTCCTCGTCGAAGTCGTCGTCATCATCGTCGATGTCGTTGTAGTGGTCTTCCACCTCCACGTCCTCGTCTTCGTCTTCGTTGATTTCGCTTTCGTCCACTTCGTCTTCCTCGTCGGGGTCGAACTTCTTCTTGGGTTTCTCCACGATGGGCTTCACTTTGGCGAAGATGGCCTCCACCCACGTTCCCTTCTGTATCTCGAGCACGTCGAATCCGTCGTTCACCTTCTTCTCATACATGCCGCCGGGCTTGTGCAGACGGTCTTGGGGAAGGGTGGTGGTGCTGATGTCGAATCCGCTCTCGATGATGTCCTTGATGCTTTGCGACAACGACTCCCATCCGCCTCCGAAGTTGCGGTCGATGACCTCCATGAGCTTGGCGGCGCTGATGTGTCGGATGTTCTCATACGTCAGGTCGGTGACACGCAGGATGGGGCGTTTCTTGACGGCCCATTTGATTTTCGTGTTCTCGTCGATTCTGATGGAAGCCACCTTGAAGCCTCTGTCTTCATATTTCTTAATCACCTCGGGCTTGTCGATTTTCACTTCCTCCATCTCGAATGCGCTCTTGATCACGTCGATGTAGTGCCGCATGTTGTCCTTCAGGTCGGCGTCTTTCTCGGCGGCCTCCCACATTCTGAAGATGTCGTTCTCCTGCACGTCCCAAACGTTGCTTTTGGTAAGTGTCTTTAGTGTCAGCGTTTTCTTTGACTGTTCTTTCATATTGTTTTTGTTTTTTGTTAATCGTGTTGAAGTTGTTAGTCGCGCTCGTCGAGCACCCTGAACTTGCCTCTCAACCGGTTGAGGCTCTCCATGCTGATGTCGGCGGTAATCCATTGTTGCCTTCCCGAGTGCGCTTGGGCGATGGTTTGCCCTTTAGGCCCTACCACCACGCTCCGCCCGATGTATTCGCACGACTCGTCTTTGCCCACCCTGTTGCAACCAATCAGGAAACTTTGGTTTTCTATCGCCCGCGCCCTCGTCAGAATCTGCCACGCGTTCTGCCTCGACTTGGGCCAGTTGGCCACCACGATGATGGCGTCGTAATCGTCTTCATAGCGCACCCATTTGGGGAACCGAAGGTCGTAGCACGTCACAAGCAGGAACCTGAATTCCCCGAATCCTACGGTTGTCCGTTCCTCGCCCGCCTTGTAGAATCTGTCCTCGCCTCCATAGCTGAAGAGGTGGTGCTTGTCGTAGAAAGCGTATTCCCCGTTAGGATAAACAAAATAGTGGCGGTTGCGATAGGTGCCATCGTGAGAGTCGTAGATGGAGATGCTCCCGCAGATGGCGGCATCAAACTCTTTTGCCACTCCCTTCATCCATTCGAGCGACAACCCGCCGTCGACCTCAGCCATCCCTGTCGGATTGGTGGCAAATCCCGTGCTCCACATCTCGGGCAGCACATAGAGGTCGCTCTTCTCAGCCCTGCTTATCATTTCGTAGGCGTTGTCGGCGTTCTGGGAGGGATTTCCCCATTCGATGTCGGTCTGGAGGATTGTTATCTTCATCTCAATCTTATAGTTGGTGCAAAAATAAGCAGAATGTACTGAATGAGCAAACTTTTTGAATAAAAAATTCGTAGAAACGAAAAAATGTTCATAAAAGTGCCTCTCGCTCTGAACTTTTTCGTATCTTTGTGCCATTATGAGCACACCGTTGGCCGAAAGAATGCGTCCACGCTCGCTCGACGAATACGTCGGGCAGAAACATCTGGTGGGCGAGGGGGCCGTCTTGCGCAAGATGATTGACGCAGGACGGATATCCTCTTTCATCCTCTGGGGACCGCCGGGAGTGGGGAAGACCACGCTGGCGCAAATCATCGCACATAAGCTCGAGATTCCCTTCTACACCCTGAGTGCCGTCACCAGCGGCGTGAAAGACGTACGCGACGTCATCGACCGGGCCAAGAACAACCGCTTCTTCTCCACCGCGTCGCCCATCCTCTTCATCGACGAAATCCATCGGTTCAGCAAGTCGCAACAAGACTCACTCTTGGGAGCTGTCGAACGCGGAGATGTCACGCTCATTGGAGCCACCACCGAGAACCCCTCCTTCGAGGTCATACGCCCCCTGCTCTCGCGTTGCCAGCTCTATGTGCTCCAGCCCTTGGAGAAAGACGACCTCCTGGAGCTGCTCCATCGCGCCTTGACGGACGATGTGGAGCTCAAGAAACGCCATATCGAGGTCCGCGAGACCGACGCCCTGCTTCGCTATAGCGGGGGAGACGCGCGCAAACTGCTCAACATCCTCGAGCTGGTGGTCGAGGCCGCTGGCGAGGGCGATGTCGAAATCAACGACGACGTGGTGGTCGACCGCCTGCAACAGAATCCCCTGGCCTACGACAAGGATGGCGAGATGCACTACGACATCATCTCGGCCTTCATCAAGAGCATTCGCGGAAGTGACCCCGATGCCGCCCTCTATTGGATGGCACGCATGATTGAAGGAGGCGAAGACCCCAAGTTCATCGCCCGACGGCTGGTCATCAGCGCCGCCGAAGACGTGGGACTCGCCAACCCCAACGCGCTCCTCCTCGCCAATGCCGCCTTCGACGCCGTGAACAAGCTGGGATGGCCCGAGGGACGCATACCGCTCGCCGAGGCTGCCGTCTATCTGGCCACGAGCCCCAAGAGCAACTCCGCCTATCTGGGCATCGACGCCGCCTTGGCTCTGGTCCGCCAGACGGGCAACCTCCCAGTTCCGCTCCATCTGCGCAACGCCCCCACGTCGTTGATGAAGCAGCTGGGCTATAGCGACGGCTATAAGTACAGCCACGACTTCCCCGGCCATTTCGTCGTTCAGCAATACATGCCCGACGACTTGCAGACCACACGCCTCTGGCACGCCCAACACTCGCCCTCCGAGGAGAAGCAATACCAGTGGATGCTCAAGTGCTGGGGAGAGAGATTCAAAGAGTAGAGGCCTCTCCCCCCAGCCCCCTCCCCAACTAGGGAGGGGGGACAGCCTCACCCCCGACCCCCCCATCCCGAGCGAAGCTCGCCCCCCCGTAGCCTTCCCAAAGGGCGAGGGGAGAAGGAAATGGAGTAAGCAATAAGGACGGTGAAGTCCCCTTCTTCGGGAAGGAGGGGTGAGGGGCGAAGCGCGAGGAGGGAGCGATGAGGGGAGCGAAGCGACGGAGGGGGTAGCGACAAACTAAATAGGGGGTAAATAAGAAGATATTAAGGAGATAATAACAAGATAATAAGACATTTCACATTCCTCCACCTCGGACTCCCCTCCCTAGTTGAGGGGCTACGGAAGGGCGGTTTTATGCTCGCGAGTGATACTCCCCTCCCTATTTGGGGGAAGGCTACGGGGAGGCGAGCTTTGCTCGGGATGGGGGCTGGGGGAGAGGCTTTTGAAACAATGAAAATAGTAGTATTAGACGGATATGGCGCCAACCCCGGCGATTTGTCGTGGGATGGCTTGCGTGAGTTTGGAGAACTGACGGTCTACCCCCGCACGTCGCGCGAAGAGACGGTCGCCCGTGCAAAGGATGCCGAGATAGTCTTCACCAACAAGGTGGTGCTCGATGCCCCAATCCTCAAGGCACTCCCGCGACTCAAGTACGTGGGCGTGCTGGCCACCGGATACAACGTGGTGGATGTCGAGGCGGCCCATCGGCAAGGCGTCATCGTGACCAACATACCAGCCTATAGCACCGACAGCGTGGCACAAACCACGTTCGCACTCATCTTCGCCATCACCAACCGAGTGGAGCATTACGCCCGTCAGAACCGCAACGGACGATGGAGCGACAACCCCGACTTCTGCTATTGGGACACGCCCCTCAACGAGGTGGCAGGCAAGACCATCGGCATCGTAGGCCTCGGACACATCGGCATGCGAGTGGCAGCCATCGCCCGCCAGTTCGGCATGGACGTGTTCGCCCTCACCAGCAAGAACTCCGCCGACCTCCCCGACGGCATTCAGAAGACCACCCTCGACGGACTCCTGGCCGTGAGCGACATCCTCACCCTCCATTGCCCGCTCACCGACTCCACACGCGAGATGATCAACCGCGACACACTCGCCAAGATGAAGCCCAGCGCCATCCTCATCAACACGGGGCGCGGACCGCTCGTCAACGAGCAGGACGTGGCCGACGCCCTGGCCGAAGGCCGACTGGCCGCCTACGGAGCCGACGTGATGTGTAGCGAACCCCCACGCGCCGACAACCCGCTCCTCCTTCAGCCCAACGCCTTCATCACGCCCCACGTGGCATGGGCCACCCGCGAAGCCCGCGAACGCCTCATGGCCATCGCCGTAGCCAACGTGAAAGCATTCGTCGAAGGACATCCCCAGAACGTGGTGTGAAGACCCCTCCCAACCTCCCCAAAGGGGAGGGGAGAAAGCCTCACCCCCGCCCCCTCCATCCCGAGCGAAGCTCGGGATGGAGGTGAGGGGCGAAGCGCGAGGAGGGAGCGATGAGGGGAGCGAAGCGACGGAGGGGGTGGAGACGAAATGCTTCTCAAATGGCGAGGCTATTCTCACTCCACATTGCTTTCCCTCGCTTTGCGAACAGCGACCGTTGGTTCCACATTCCACATTCCACCTTCCACAAAAAAGTCCACATTCCTCGTAAAAAATGGAAATAGTACAACAGCTCATAGAGTTTCTCGGCACCTTCGCCTTCGCCATCTCCGGCATCCGGCACGCCGCAGCCAAGCATTTCGACTGGTTTGGCGGCTTCGTCTGTGGAGTGGCCGTAGCCATCGGAGGCGGCACCATCCGCGACCTGCTGCTCGGCGTCACCCCCTTCTGGATGACCTCGCCGTTCTACCTCATCTGCACCGCCCTCGCTCAAGTCTTCGTCATCGTCTTCGCCCGTTCCCTCAAGCGCCTCGACAACGCGTGGTTCGTCTTCGACACCCTCGGACTCGCCCTCTTCACCATCGCCGGACTCCAGAAGACCCTCGATTGCGGACATGCCATCTGGGTCGCCGTCATCATGGGATGCATCACCGGAGCGGCAGGCGGCGTCATCCGCGACATCCTCCTCAACAAGGAACCCCTCATCTTCCAGAAAGAGATCTATGCGATGGCCAGCATTGCCGGCGGACTCCTCTATTGGCTCCTCATGGTCACCGGAGCCCATCCCGGCTTCGCCTCCCTCCTCACGTTCTTCTTCATCTGCCTCGTGCGCTTCCTCGCCATGCGCTACCACATCTCCCTTCCCAAACTCCGAGGCGAGGAGGACTGAGGAACAACTAAGCTTAATCATGGCTATTTGTCACCTCTACAAAAAATAGATTGCAAGATTGCATATTGCATTCATTTTTTTGAGGTTGAGTGGAAGGAGAAGAAAAATAGTAGTAATTATAGTAATAATTAATAATATAACTAATTGATATATAATACTTTATATAATATTTACTCTCTATATTTACCCTTATTTTACCTCACTCATTTTTTCGCATCGAAAAAAACGAATGCAATATGCAATCTTGCAATCTAGCACCACCCCGTCGCACTTAAAGAAATAGTTTTAAAACGAATATATATTAAAAGGAATTGTCAAGCTCCTATGTCTTGCCCCTGACACTAAACTCCTAATTTGTAAAATAAATTCCGAATTTTGGCCTCAAATAACGGCCTTCTTTTGAATCGAGACAGACTTAGGTGCAAAAAATGCCAAAAATCTTCATTTCTAGAAGTTGTTGATTCTTAACCACTTCCGTTTTCTTTACATTCTCTCAGCCAACAAAAGATATCCTTTTGAATTGTCACTTGTGGCTTCTGACCCTGTCACACATAAGATGTAAAGCGCTTAGGTGTTATACCTGAGCAGCTTACATGTTATACCTGACAGTCTCACATCATACATGTACCAAATTCTAATGTTGAATTCGCAAAAACCCAGAACATTTAGATGAAATATTCACACTCTATTTTGTTCTAGAATGCAAGTAAAAGTCAACAAACTTTTGTCATGATTTTTCATCAATAATAAATTTTCCCTAAAAGTTTTTTGCAAAAAATTAGTGATATTTCAGAATTATTTCTTAAATTTGCAATTATTCTACTATTACGCTCAACAATCATGTTCATATACTTCAAATCTCGCGACGAACTTTTACGAATAGAAATCTCAAAGATTGTCTATTTTGAGGCTGATGGCAATTACACCAATATTGTGATGGTTAACAAGCTACGGGCGGCAGTCTGTATGAACTTGGGCGAGATGGAGAATGCCCTTGCGCGGCAATTGGGAACAGAGAGCAGAATCTTCGTTCGTATCGGCAAGCGTTATATCATTAACATGGAATATGTTTATCAAATTAATGTGCTGAAACAGCATTTGATACTTTCCGACTACGACCATTTTGCATTTCAGTTGAACATTTCTAAAGATGCGTTGCGCAAGATGAAAGAACTCATGACAAACACAATCAATATTTGAAAAACTATGACAATCACTATTGGAAGATACTTGAAGAACTCTAGGCTAAAACTCGTTTGTGAAGGGAAAACCTATTTATACGGCCTTCCGAATTCCGTTCCCGAATCGGTAAGCCCATCTCATATCTTGCTTGAATGTGAGAATGAGATGTTCAGGGTGAAAAACCTTGATATCAACAACTTCACCTATGTTGAAGGTCGCGGTGTGGAGTTGAAGACCATTAGCCGAGGCGACCGCATAGAATTGGGGCAAGACCATTATGTTGTTGATTGGAAGGCGATTGATGAGGTGATTCCTCCGGTGGCCGACATCCGTCCATTGAAAAAAGTATGGAACGATTTCGATGCTCATCGTCTCGATCAGCAGATTGCCGACCGCCGATTCAACAGTCTACGTTCGGCTACGGGCTTGATTACGATGGCAGCCATCGCACTCAGTATGTTGACAGGTCGTCAAAGTGCATGGTTCGTACTTCTATATGTGATTGCCGTTCTTGTCTCGGTGGCTTTTACCATAAAAGCATACAAAGACGCATCGGCTATTCCTGTGAAAACGAAAGAGCTGAACCAACAGTTTCAAAAGAAATATGTCTGCCCTAATTGTGGGCATTTTCTAGGGAATCAACCTTACGACATTTTGAGCCAAAACGTCTGTTGTCCCTATTGCAAGAGAAAGTTCATACATTAATCCCACCATTTCGTGGAATATGCGAACAAATAGTTGTCAGCTTAGATAATAATGCTGATATTTGCACCGTAAACCAATTAAAACTATACGATTATGAATGAAAAGAAAAGATGGAAACCAGTGACGATAGGTGGTTTCACGGGTATTTTGATGGGTGCTGGCACCATGTATTTGTACCAAACACATGCTTCCTCTGAGACGACGGGAAACACCACCTCTGTTGAAAAACAAATTGTTGATGTGCCTGAGCCAAGTGAAGACCTTTCCTTTGGTCAGGCATTCGAAGCCGCACGCGCTGAGTTAGGCCCTGGTGGCGTGTTCCGTTGGCATGGAAATGTCTATAACACATATACAGTCGAAGAATGGAATGCCATGTCTCACCACGAACAGCAGCAGTTTGTTGCACGTATGGAGCCGGAAGTGCCTGTTGACGAGATTGACACGCAACAGTTGGCTTATGCGGCAAGTCATGAGGAAGATTTTGTGGAGAACCAGCAGGATCTTGCCGGAGAAAATGATGATGTAAAAGAATCTCCCGTGATGCCAGACGAAGATGTTGTGGTTGCCACTCCAGATAGCCAACCCGATAGTGGTGACGATGATGTGCGCATTGTAGGGCAAGAACGGCTGATGGCACCTAATGGCCAATATATCGGTGTGGAAGAAGTGGAACATAATGGACGCCGTGTAACCATTATTGATGTAGATAACGATGGATATGGCGACTATGCCATGTCCGATTTCAACCAAAATGGACGTCCTGATGAGGGTGAAGTGATTGACTTGCATACTGGTGAGACAGTTGCATTCGATCAAGAGCGGACTAGTGCCCCTGAAGAAGACGTAGCGATGGCTGAAGAACAAGACAATGGTTTTGTGGCCACTGACGAAACGCCGACTCAAGATGATGGGGCCGATATGATGTATTCGCTTTAAGCGCCACCTTTTTCTTCAAACTCATAAATCAATTCAAATGGAAGAACTCAGAATCAAGTGTCCCGCATGTGGTGTCATTCTCGATGTGAAAAACTCGAAGAACGAAGCCGTGAAACGAATTGCATGTCCCAGTTGTAAGACGACACTTGACATCGCGTTTCATGAGGAGACGAAAGTGGACTTCCATATAGGGAGTTTGTTCTTTGGCGATGCCCGTTACGAACTGAAGGAAGGAACGAACGTGATTGGCCGAAAGCATCCTTCATCTAAAGCTGACATCCAGATTGCCACAGGCGACCCGTTGTTGCAAACCGAACATGCTTGCGTCAATGTCATTCGCCTGAAGAATGGAGATGGTAAATGTGTTCTTACCGGGTTGCCATTTTTATATTCCTCTGCGGATGATTGTTGTGTGTCGGTGGCCGGGCTCCCTTTGGCAGAAGGCGACGAGGTGCTGTTGCAACTTGGCGATGAGATTCAATTAGGTGAAACCATAATAATTTACAAATGAGTATGAGGCAAATATTGATGATCCTGGGCTTTTGGCTGATGGTTTCTGTTGCTAGTGCACAAGCTAACTTTGCACCACCAAAGGTTGCGCAGCAATCAAAAGATGTTAAGGTTGTAAAAAGTAACAAGCAACAAGAGTCAAGCAGCAAGGTGGCTAAAGGGAACCAAAAAGAGATAAAGTCTGTTCCCCTTAATCGGGATATGGCTAATACTTCTCCCGTTCCTCCAGCTTCTACCACTTCCTCCAAAGATATGAGCAAACTGAAAGACTATGAATTAGAACTGAAGGCTTATAAAGGTGATGCCAATGCTCAATATATACTGGGAAAACGTTGGGTGCTCAAGGGCGACTCTGTGAGTGTGGCTAAAGGCGTGAACCAACTGAAGGAAGCAGCCCGTCGAGGCAGTCGTGAGGCTCAGGCGTTTTTGAAGAACCATCAATTTTAAATGTCTATAATGGAACAGCGAAAGTCACTTCAAGACTATGTTTGGCAGAATGGCCCGCTAACGGCAATGCTTGCAACTGGTTATATCAACGAGATAGCCAGTGCATTGGAACGGTTGCACAACGAACGTCACATCTGCCATCTCGATGTACGTCCCGACATGATTCTTCTTGATGTCAATGGCAAGGTGACATTAAAGGAATCAACGGTCAGCCAGTCCTATAGTGAGCAAGGGGCTGAAACAGATTTCCGTGACCTGAAGGCTGTTCATCATTATCTGTTGACAGGCAAAAAAACATCCCATACTACGATGCATGATGGGATTGGCAAAACAAATGGCAATTCTCAATCTTCATCCGATGATAATACTGAGACGTCCACATCATCCTCAGGACAAGTTACTTCTGGCTCAACGAAGTCTCTTCCTGTTTTCGCAGCCGTATTGTTTGTGGCCTTTTGCTTGACATGTGGTTTCTTGTATTTCAAAAAGAAAACATCCCAGCCGACTAAAAAAACAGAGACGTTGGCTCGTGAGTATAATGATTTCTATTATGAAGGTCAATGGACAGACGGGAAACCGAATGGCATTGGTACGGCAAAATATAAGGATGGCCGATTCTACGAAGGGCGTTTCTTGAATGGGAAACGGGCAGACAAGAATGCTCGCTTCATTTATGCCGATGGTAATGTGTTTGTGGGAACCTTTGCTGGTGACACCATCCAACATGGAAAGGTGACGCTGAAGGAAGGTGGCTTCTATTTTGTTGGTGATTTCTCTGATGGAAAGCCTTTCAACGGTTCATGGTACAATGCCGATGGTAAGGAGGTTGAGATAGTGAAGAAAGGAAAGGAGATCGTCCTATGAAGAGTTGGGTGATAGCTGTTAGCTGTTGGCTGTTGGCGATGGCGACCAATGCACAGCCAGCTTTCCGCACAAACGAATTGAAGCGTTTGGTGGAGGTGGTTGGCATTGATGCTGCATCGTTGCATGAGGGCTGCAACTATCCCTCGACAGCAGGGGCCAACCTTGTTGTTTTTGTGAAAGACAGTATTGTCAACCATGTAGGGCTGCAACTGTTTTCTGAAGATATACGCAAGATAGATGATTCGCCCATCTTCAATTTCCTAGAGCGTTACTTCCTGCAATTGAAATACCCGCCCCAACAGAAGACCGCATCAAACATGATTCGTGATGATGAGTTCAAGTTCGAGAAAGGTTCTATACAGTCCATCGCACGATTGCTGCCTACGGATGAGTTCCAATACAACTACAACCGTCATCGTTATACCGCTACATGGAGTCGTCAAGGTGTGGAGCTGCTTTCAGTATCATTTCCCGTAGAATACCAGTTGATGAGCGGAGAGAACAAGATTGAAGCAGAAGATCTTTTGGCCCATGATATACAGGCAACAGAAGTGAGTGGGGTGGACCATCGCAAGGGCAATGTCGTAGACGACCATTATCTGACAGAATTCTCCAATCGGCTGTATTATAAAGAGGCAGTTGGGAGCCAGACGCTTGGAGGAAAAGGGGTGTTGCTCTCGAGCGTTAATCATCCTTTGGAGTCGGCGGCTAACATGATGCTCAGCCAAGAAACCATTGGTGAATACACTCTTCGCATCAACCAGATCTCATATGGATTCAAGAAAACCACTTTCTCCGTTCTTTTAAAGCAATGGATAGCCTTTTGTCAGGAAACTGGTTGCGAACTATACTTTGGTGTGGAAGGAATGGAGGAAGAAAAAGAAATGGAGGGCCAGCTGCTGGATGTCGTTGTGTTGGCAGTGAACAAGAAAGAGAACTACAACCACGTGCTGACAGTACGAATTCCGACAGAAACCATACATCATCAGAAAGGCGACTTGGAAGCGCAACTCTATCCATACGTTCCCATGCACAATGTGGCCAACATGTTTGCCGCTTTCAGAAAGTCGAACAATAAAAACAAATAATGAATCAACGATATGAAGAAATCAGTCTTTATCTTATATCTTTTGTCTTGTTTTCTCGTTCCAACGATGGCCTACAATCCTGTGCGATTGGTATTCACCGATGGAATCGACAACCCACAGTTGAAAGCCAAGATGGAAAGGGCTGTCTCGGTGTTAATGACCGAAATCAACCGTTCGCAGGAGCAAAACCTTTCGCAGCTTTCCCTGCCCGAAACCTATGTATCCAAAGAGACTCAAGATGAATTGAACAAGTTGTGGAGCAATGAGCATATGCGTTGCGTGGAGGAGGAGATAGAGGAACGTTGCCTCACTTCTTATACAGGTTATCAAGTGCGTGGAATTCCACTTATTATCAATGCTGTTACTAAGGATGGGGCACAAGGCTATCAAGAGGCTGTTATTAATTTTGATAAAGAAGGTGTCATCGTCAGTTTCTATTACACCATCCATCCTGAAATCTATTCCAGTTTGATAAAGGACACACTAATGGAAAGACGTCGCGAAGTGACAGATATCAAAGACCGGATGATGATACTCGACTATGTGGAGCATTTCCGCACATCCTACAACCAAAAAGATCTCAATTTCCTGCAGCAAGTGTTCTCCGATGATGCACTTATCATCACGGGTAACGTTATCAAGGTACGCAAATCTGAAGTCATGCCAGCAGGAAAGAAGGTCATTTATACCACACAATCAAAGAGGCAATATCTTGAGAACCTCAGTCGTGCATTCAAGGCTAATAGTTATATTAAAGTGGACTTTGATGATGTGGTCATTGTGAAGCATCCTACTATTCATGACATTTACGGTGTGACTGTTCATCAGCGATGGAATTCCGCTCGTTACAGTGACGAAGGCTATGTTTTCATGGTATGGGATATTCGTAACCTTGATGAGCCGCAAATACATGTGCGTACATGGCAACCTGAATATATCGACAAGGTAAGTGGACAAAAACTCAATCCCAATGACGTGTTCTCATTAGGAGACTTTGATTTGTAAACCATAAATGTGTATGCGTCATGAGGAAATGCATGAAAAGACGAGGAGGTCTATTGAAAACGATGAAAACTATAAGAACCATGAGTAAATTTAACAAAGTCTGGCGATTGATACAAGTCTTTTTATTTGTATCCATCCAATCATACGCTTTTGAATCAAATGGAATATCTTATTACGTGGAATCTTCTAATACAGTTGGAGTGATTCAAAGTAACTACACTGGTATTATTGAAATTCCTAATACTGTTCTTTATAATGGAGTCCAATATTCTGTTACCACTATTTGTAATTCTGCTTTTGCAAATTGCAGTGGTCTTACCTCCATCACCATCCCCCAAACCATAACCTTCATCGGTTCTAATGCGTTCGAAAATTGCTCCAACCTTACCTCTGTCTATATTACTGATTTGGCATTATGGTTCAAGATCTCATTCATGGGTAATATGTCAAACCCACTTTACTATGCTCACCATTTATTTTTGAACGGGGAGGAAGTGAAAGATTTGGTCGTTCCCAACTCTGTGACAAGTATTGGCAACTATGTGTTGGATGGTTGTATAGGCCTCACCTCCGTGACTATCCCCAACTCTGTGACCAGCATTGGCAACTTTGCGTTCGATGGTTGCACAGGCCTAACCTCCGTCACCATCCCCGAATCTGTGACAAGTATTGGCAACAATGCGTTCTATGGATGCTCCAGCCTGACCTCCGTACATATATCTGACTTGGCAGCATGGTGTAGGTTTACATTTAATAATAGTGGCTCTAATCCGCTAAGCTATGCTCACCATTTATATTTGAATGGCGAGGAAGTGAAAGATTTGGTTATCCCCAATTCCGTGACCAGCATTGGCAGCTTTGCGTTCGATGGTTGTACAGGCCTCACCTCCGTGACTATCCCCAACTCTGTGGCCAGCATCGGTGCTAATGCGTTATATGGCTGTTCCAGTCTCACCTCCGTGACTATCCCCAACTCTGTGACCAGCATCGGTGCTAATGCGTTTTATGGCTGTTCCAGTCTCACCTCTGTTACCATTCCCAGCAGTGTGAAATCAATCGGTCAATATGCTTTTAATAATTGCAGTAGTTTGGAGTTGATTGTTTCTGAGATTACTACTCCTTTTTCAATATCAAATGGCGCTTTCAGTGGAATTCCTTCTAATGCAGTATTGCTAGTTCCTAAAGGGACTAAGAACGCCTATCAAGCTTGGAGAGCTTATTTCAAGGATATTGTAGAACATATGTGGGAGATTGAGGGCTTTTTTGTGGTTAATGGAATTTATTATGAAGTTCTAGGCGAGGATTTTTCCATAGGAGGCATTGCTGTTGAAGTGATGCAAAGTCCATCGGGGAATAGTTACTCTGGAAATGTCACGATTCCTAATACAATTTCTTATGATGGTACCAATTTTACTGTCACATCTATTGGAAAAAATGCTTTTTATAATTCTAGTGGCTTGATATCGGTAACCATTCCGAATAGCGTGAATAATATTGGAGTTCAGGCGTTTTTGAAGTGTAGTAGTTTGACTTCTGTGAATATTCCGAACGGCATTACTATCATTGATGAAAGCGTTTTCTTTGGTTGTAGCAATCTTGCATCTATATCTATTCCTAATAGTGTGGAGGTTATAGGAATGAGTGCTTTCTACAATTGTAGTAGCCTGACCTCAATCACCATCCCCAAAAGTGTGACGAGCATTGCCGGAAATGCTTTCTATGGCTGTAGTGGGCTGTCCTCTATCAAAGTGGAGAGTGGGAACCCTGAATATGACTCTCGCAATAATTGTAACGGCGTCATTGAAACAGCGACCAATGCGCTCATTATAGGTTGTAAAAACACGGTCATCCCGAACACTGTGACAAACATTGAGGGAGCTTTCGCTGGGTGCAGTAGCCTGACTACAATCACCATACCAAGCAGTGTGACAAACATAGAAGGTGCCTTCTCTGGTTGTACAGGTCTGACTTCAATTACCATCCCGAGCAGTGTGAAGAATACGGGGTTATATACTTTCCAATATTGCACGAGTCTTTCTTCAGTGACCCTCCCTAATACTTTGACAAGCATCGGCAATTATGCATTTGCGGCATGTAGCAGTCTCACTACTATTACCATACCGAGCAGTGTGATCAGCATAGGCAATTATGCTTTTAATAATTGCAGTAGTTTGGTATTGGTCGTTTCTGAGATTGCTTCTCCTTCTTCAATATCAAATTATGCTTTTGGAGGAATCCCTTCTAATGCTGTATTGCATGTGCCTAATGGAACAGTGAGTGCTTATCAAGCGCTTTCCAGCTGGAGTACATATTTCAAAGAAATTGTTGAAGTAAATTCCTCATACATTCTCAGCATTACAGCATCAGGAAATGGATTTGTTACCTATAATGACGTGAGTTTTAGTAACAAAACGAATTCTTATTTCATTCAAAAGGGAAGCACAGCGACTTTGACATTTACTCCGAACCTGGGTTATAAGATTGCGAGCGTTAAGGTCAATAATACGGATGTGACCTCGAAAGTATCAAATAACCGATATACCATTAGCAATATATCCCAGAACACAATAGTGGTAGCGACGTTTGAGGCCATAAATTACTCACTAAGTGTATCTGCCTCTGGCGGTGGTTCAGTCACGTATGATGGTACAAATATCACGAACGGAACGCAGACTTTTACTGTGAATGAAGGAAGTGCTGTGACATTGACATTTACGTGCAATACAGGAAATAGGCTTAAGAGTGTGAAGGTTAATAACACCGATGTTACATCTCAGGTGTCGAATAACAAATATACCATTAGTAAAATATCCCAGAACACCACAGTGGTAGTGACGTTCGAGGCCATCACTTACTCACTTAATATATCTGCCTCTGGTAGTGGCTCTATTTCGTATAATGGTACATCTATTGCGAATGGAACACAGAATTTTAGTGTCAATGAGGGTAGCTCAGTGACGTTGACATTCACTCCCAACTCTGGTTATAGACTTGCGAGTGTGAAAGTGAATAATACGGATGTAACTTCGCAAGTGTCGAATAATCAATTTACTATTAGTAATATTTCGAAGAATACGACTGTTGAAGTGGCGTTCCAAATGATATCATACTCTTTGAGTATAACATCATCTGCTGGTGGTACCATCTCGTATAATAGTGTTAAAGTTTCGGATGGTACACAGAACTTTAGCGTTAATAGTGGTAGTTCTGTCACATTGGCGTTTACTCCAAATATTGGTTACAGGTTAGCGAGTGTGAAAGTCAATGATACGGATGTGACTTCGCAGGTGTCGAATAATCAATATACCATCAGTAATATATCGCAGAACACGTCAGTGGTTGTGACGTTTGAAGCAATTCCTACATACTCGCTGAGTATAACGACATCAGCCGGTGGTACAGTCTTGTATAATAGTATATATGTCACAAATGGAAGCAGGAGCTTTAGTGTATATGAGGGTAGTTCTGCTACAATGACCATCACTCCTAATTATGGCTACAGACTTGTGAGCGTGAAAGTGAATGATACGGATGTGACTTCGCAAGTGTTGAATAATCAATATACCATCAGTAACATTACGCAGAATGCAGATGTAATTGTTACGTTTGAAGAAATTCCTCCTTTAACTTATTCACTAAACATTTCGGCATCTGTTGGTGGTACAGTTTCGTATAATAGTGAATCTGTCTCGGAGGGGACAAAGACATATTATGTGAATGAAGGTAGTTCGGCCACACTGACAATTACTCCAAACGCAGGCTATAGACTTGCGAGTGTAAAGGTCAATAATACGGATGTGACTTCTCAGGTTTCAAATAACAAATACACTATCAGTAACATATCGCAGAATACAACAGTAGAAGTGACATTTAGCGCAATCACTCATACGCTTACGGTTTCAGCATCAGGATATGGAGTTGTCACTTATCAAGGGAATGAAGTGAGGAATCTAAATCGGTCATATTCTGTGAACGAAGGAGTCTCTGCTACGATTTCATTTGCACCTGACGAAGGTTACAGAATTGCAAGTGTGAAAGTTAACGATGTGGATGTGACATCCGAGGTGGTGGATAATCAATATGTTGTTAGTAACATCAAGGAAGACATATGGATAGTGGTGACTTTTGAAGAGAAACCGCTTCAGATATGTTCATTGACTATTACGGCATCGGGTGAAGGATCTGTCTCATTCAATGGAGAGAGTGTCAACAGTGGGACAAGTACGTATCCTGTGACAGAAGGGAGTTCTGCAACTTTGGTGTTAACCCCTGGTGCTGGTTATAGGATTGCAAGCGTGAAGGTAAATGACGTGGATGTAACCTTACAAGTGTCGAACAACCAATATACTATCAGCAAAATCTCGGATAATACGGCTGTGGTGGTGACGTTCGAAGCCATACCTCCTCAGACTTATACTTTGAATATATCAGTTTTAGGTGGAGGCTCAGTCTCGTACGACGACAAGAATGTCACGAATGGAACGCAGACTTTTACTGTGAATGAAGGAAGTGCTGTGACAATGACATTCGTGCCTGGTGATGGCTATAGGATAGCTAGTGTGAAAGTGAACGATGTGGATGTGACTTCACAAGTCTCGAATAACCAATATACCATCAATAACATTACAGCGAACACAACGGTGGTTGTAACATTTGAAGAGATTCCAATAGTGACTTATTCGCTTTCGATTGCTGCAACTGGAAATGGAGATGTTTCTTATGATGGCGTGACAGTCAAAGAACAAACAAGTTCATTTATGGTGAACGAGGGTACTTCTGCTACAATAACTATTACACCAGGTGATGGCTATAGGATTGCAAGTGTGAAAGTGAATGATGTGGATGTAACGACGCAGGTGGCTAACAATCAATACACCATTAGTAATATCACGGCGAACACGACGGTGGAGGTGGTGTTTGTGGAGGATATTAAGGCATTGACAAATGATGGTGTGAATTACGTGGTTGTCTCATACGAAGACAAGACGGTGAAGGTGTCGAGTGGGGACTATGGCTTGTGTTTGACTGTGCCGACGGAATTCGCATCGAATGGCTTTACTTGGCGCGTTGTTGGCATAGATGACGATGCTCTGAGCGGTAGTAAGGACTTGGCAGCTGTGGTGTGGAATCCATCTGTTGCATTCACGGCGAGGGTGGAGAACCCAAACTTGTTGATGTATGTGGTGGATAAGCAATACGCGCCGTCGGGAATCCAGAATGTTATCGTTAATGGTGCGGCAGAAGAGATTATCTTAACGGATGCTGAGAGTGGGAACAATTTCTATTGCCCACAGGAGTTCACGGCATCGAGTATCAACTATGCCCATCGTTTTGAAATGATGACCGGCTTCGGCGAGAGCCGAGGATGGGAGACGATTGCTTTGCCATTTGACGTGCAGCAGGTTTCTGACTCAAAAGGAAAGCTCTTGCCGTTTGCCACTTGGCAAACAGGTGGTGATGGACGCCCGTTCTGGTTGTATGAATTGGATAATAGCGGATGGGTGATGACGGGTAGCATCAAGGCAAATACACCTTATATTATTAGTATGCCAAACAATGAGCGGTACGTTGAAGAGTATTGCATTACTGGTAATGTGGTGTTCTCAGCATCGAATGCGAAGGTGATGACTACTGATGACTTGAAGTCAGCATCGAGTGGTGAGAAGACTTTCATTCCTAATTTCATGAATAAGGATAAGGCAGCATCATTGTACGCACTGAATGTGGACAATGAATTTGAAAATGCTACAGGTGGCTACACGGAAGGAAGTGTGTTTGTAAAGAACCTTCGCCGGATACATCCATTTGAGGCGTATATGACAGTCTCGGGAACAAATGCGAAGAGTGTGATAGCTGTCTTTGAAGATGGAACTTCTGGAATTCGTAATATAGAATTGCTGAACATTGAAGGTAAAAAGAAGGTTTATAACCTGAGTGGTCAGCAAATAAGGCTTGATGAAAACGGAAGAATCAGCCATCTGCGTAAAGGAGTGTATATCATTGACGGAAAGAAAAAAGTAGTGAAATAAAAAGCTATGAGAACTATATGTAAGAAAATGTGTGGTGTCCTGCTCCTTCTGCTGATGAGTTGTGGAGCGAGTGCGCAGGATATTGAAATCAGAGATTTTAAGGAAAATATCAGGGATCTAAGGGCGAGCTTGAATCCTGTTTCGGACTTGTCAGGAGAGTTTTGTGCCTTAATTCGTTTTTCGGTGAGTGATACTACATTTGTGATAGAACCTAATATGGGTTTTATTAAAAGGACTACGGGGCCTGGAGAAATTTTGCTTTATGTGCCGACTATGACAAGAAGGTTGACCGTCAAACGTGATGGACTTCTTCCGCTACGTGGCTATAAGATTCCCGTCAAACTAGAACCCAAGAGAACATATGATGCGACGATAATAGCAAATGGTATACCCCACGCACTCCCAAAGATGGAAGAGAAAGACTCCGTTGAGACTCCACCTCTGCCAAAGGATACCGTGGTAGTGAAGAAGATGCCAGTTTCTTCTTCAGTTTCTCCGGTCAATGAGAAGAAAACAAAAGCGAATGATACAGAAATGCATATGTATGCTGGTATTGGCTTAGAAGCGTTTTCGATGACTGGTGTAACGGGTAGGATTGGAATGGAGGTCGGTAGCCATATCATTGAAATCGGTGGGGTGATAGGCTTTGGCAAAACAGACATCTTGTATTTCTATGATTCCAAAGGTAATCTCATTGCTGGGCGTTCGTACCATCCGATGCGTGTGCAGCTGCAGTACGGCTATGGAGTGAAGTTAGCAGAAATGATTTCCATTGCTCCGATGATAGGTTTGAGCTTGAATGCGTTTCAGGGTACGGATGAGAAGACAAATCCCGACTATCCGGATTATTACAAAGCGGCTTCATCATTCTCTATAGCTCCAGCTGTCAGGCTCTCTGCTCTGGTAGGACGGAACATAAAGCTGCATATCACACCAGCTTATTCCCTCGGAATGTATAAAAGCAACAATTGCAAGTTGATTAGTGAAAATGACAGTAAGTTCAAGAGTTGGACTGACGGACTTCATCTTGAATTGGGTGTCAACATTTTATTCTAGGAAGGCTATGGATAAGAATAAATATATATTGGCATTATTCCTTTTATTAGGTGTGTGTTCATGCAGTGAGGTTGGCGACTTAGAAGGTGTTGTCGTTAGAAAGGAGTATGTCCCATCAGATGATAAGCCAAAACCAACATTGGTGGTTGGCACATCCTCGTTGGAATTTGAGGCGGTGCAAGGTCAGAAGAGTTTCACGATTGAGAGCAATGGGAGTTGGACGATAGAGGCTCCTGAATGGTGCTCGCTTTCTGTATCTTCAGGAAGTGGGAATGCTACGATAACGGTCAGCGTAAGTGAGAATCTATCGTCTGATGTACGTTCAGGGAATATTGTTGTTTCTGGTACAGATGGCCTGTCGGCGACAATCAAAATTTCTCAGCAGGGTAAAGACCAACCTCCTACGCCTACTTTGGCGGTAGGCACTACCACTTTGGCTTTTGAAGCTGAACAAGGCCAATTGGAGTTTACGATTGAGAGTAATACCAGTTGGGCGATAGAGGCCCCAGGATGGTGCACCCTTTCCAAATCTTCAGGGACGGGAGATGCCACGATAACAGTCAGTGTCGGTGATAATCCGTCAACTGAAGAGTGTTCGGGAAACATCGTCGTGTCAGGAACGGATAATTTGTCAGCGACTATTAAGGTGACACAGAAGGGCAAGACACCTCCGCCTCCTGCATTGACAGTTGGCACGAACTCATTGTCATTTGAAGCTGAACAAGGCCAATCGGAGTTTACAATTGAAAGCAATGTCAGTTGGACGATAGAGGCCCCAGGATGGTGTGCCCTTTCCAAATCTTCAGGAACGGGAAATGCCACGATAACGGTCAGTGTTGGTGAAAATCCCTCGTATGAAGAACGTTCGGGCAACATAGTCGTATCAGGGCCTGAGGGATTGTCAGCGACAATCAAAGTGTCTCAAAAGGGTAAAGAGTATTCTGGAATTCCTGAAAATGGAGACAATAATCCTCCATCAATATAAAGCAACAAAGGGCGTAGACATCTCTACGCCCTTTGTTTATGTGCTGAATAAGTTTTTTACACGTTGAAATAGTTTTCGAGTTCCTGCTCGGCGCTGCCGTTTTCGTTGGGCAGGTCTTTGATGATGACGCCGTGTTCGAGGAGGGCGATGCGCGAGGATATCTCGACGGTGTGTTGCAGATTGTGCGACGAGATGAGGATGGTGGCGCCTGTTTCCTCGTGATAGGCGGTGAGCATCTTCTTGAGGATGTTCTGCGACGAGGGGTCGAGGAAGTTGAAGGGCTCGTCGAGGATGACGAGGTTGGGACGGTTGAAGAGTGCGGCTACGATGCCTATCTTCTGCTTGTTTCCGGCGCTGAAGTCGCGTATGAGCTTCTTCTGGTCGAGGATTTCGCCGTCCATGAACTGGTCGAAGTCGTGCTGGCGTTGCTCGATCTGCTCTTTGCTCATGGAGTAGGTCTTGCCTACGAACTCGAAATACTCCTCGGGTGTGAGGAAGTCGATGAGGAATGCCTCGTCGATGTAGGCGCCGGTGGTGGGCTTCCAGTCTTCGTGCTCGGCGGGGTTGACGCCGTCGATGGCCACTTCTCCCTCGTCGGGCTTGAGGAGGTCGAGAATCATGCGGAAGAGGGTGGTCTTACCGGCTCCGTTGTTTCCCACGAGTCCGAGGATGTCGCCTTTGTTGATGTTGAACTCGGAGATGTTGACGGCTGTCTTCTCACCGAAGGTCTTTTTTAAGGATTGGATTTTAATCATAGTCTTTTGTTGTATTATATGTTCGAGGAATGAGGAATGAGGAATGAGGAATGAGGAACGAGATTACCTACTACCTCTGAGTCGCTACCACCCCCGACCCCTCCTTCCCGAAGGAGGGGATTCCTCCGTTTTAGCTTTCCCGAAGGAGGGGATACCTCTTATAGTCCTTTATCGTTTCTCGCCATTTCCCTTCCCCCTCCCCCGTAGGGAGGGGGGAAGTTGGAGGGGGGCTGTTTATTGCATGATTCCGCGTCCGTGGCACTTCTTGAATTTCTTGCCTGAGCCGCATGGACATGGGTCGTTGGGGTTGGGCATCTTCTCTTTCACGATGGGCGTGCGTGAGGCTTGCTGAGCCGTCTCGCGCGTGTCGTGCTGGGCGGCTGCCTGCTGGTTCTCGTCGACGAGGGTCTCGCCCTTCTGCTCGGTGTAGCGCTGGCTATGCTGCTCGGGGTCGGCTTCGCGCACCTCGTCTTGTTGCATTTCGGGAATCTGTCCGCGTGTGAGGATGGAGGAGATGCGGTTGTTCATGTCGTTCACCATGTCGTCGAAGAGCTTGGCGCTCTCGAGTTTGAAGATGAGTAGCGGGTCTTTCTGCTCGTAGGAGGCGTTGCGCACGCTATGCTCGAGTTCGTCGAGCTGGCGGAGGTTCTCTTTCCAGCAGTCGTCGATGATGTGTAGGAGGATGACCTTCTCGAACTGCTTGACGACGCTCTTGCACTCGGTGTCGTAGGCTTCCTTGAGGTTGCACGGTATGTTGAACATGCGCTTGCCGTCGGTGATGGGCACCATGATGCGCTCGTAGAGGGCGCCTTGGTTTTCCTGCACTTGCTTGATGATGGGCCATGCTACGCTCTGGATGCGGTCGGTCTTGCGCTTGAAGGCTGCCATTGCCATCTGGAAGGCATTCTCCTCGAGGTCGGCGTGGTTGCCTTCGATGAACTGCTGTTCGTTGAACGGGCACTCCATTGCGAGGACTTTGAGGAACTCTTCGCGGCATCCGACATAGTCGTTTTTCTCGACGATGTTGACCACGCGGTCCCAGATGATGTTGGCGATGTCCATGCCGATGCGTTCGCCGATGAGGGCGTGGCGGCGCTTCTCGTAGACCACGGTGCGCTGCTTGTTTTTCACGTCGTCGTATTCGAGCAGGTGCTTACGGATACCGAAGTTGTTTTCCTCGACTTTCTTCTGTGCGCGCTCGATGCTCTTCGAAATCATGGGGCTCTCGATGCGCTCGCCGTCCTTGAATCCCAGTCGGTCCATGACGCTGGCGATGCGCTCGCTGGCGAAGAGTCGCATGAGCTTGTCTTCGAGCGAGACGTAGAAGACGCTGGAACCGGGGTCTCCCTGACGTCCGGCACGACCACGAAGCTGGCGGTCGACGCGGCGGCTCTCGTGGCGCTCGGTTCCGATGATGGCCAATCCTCCGGCGGCCTTGACGTCGTCGGAGAGCTTGATGTCGGTACCACGACCGGCCATGTTGGTGGCGATGGTCACGGCTCCGAGGAGGCGTTGCTCTTCGCGGATGTCGTCGTGTGAGATGTTGGCGAACTTCTTGTTGTTGGCGGCCAGCTCGTCGACGTATTTCGTGGCGGATATCTTGTCGCAGAAGGCGCGTCCGTCGGGGCACACCCATGCGGCGCCTTGCGTGCTCTGACCGGCGAGGGCCACGATGTCGGCCTCTTTCTGGTGGAGCTTGGCATTCAGCACCTGGTGTGGAATCTTGCGCATGGAGAGCATCTTAGACAGCATTTCGGAGATTTCCACGGAGGTGGTACCCACGAGGGTGGGTCGTCCGTTGGCGCGCATCTCGACAATCTCTTCGATGACGGCGCGGTATTTCTCGCGTGCGGTCTTGTAGACGCGGTCGTCCATATCGTTGCGCACGACGGGGCGGTTGGTGGGAATCTCGACGACGTCGAGCTTGTAGATGTCCCAGAACTCGCCTGCCTCGGTGATGGCGGTACCGGTCATACCGGCCAGCTTGTGGTACATGCGGAAGTAGTTCTGGAGGGTGATGGTGGCGAAGGTCTGCGTGGCAGCTTCCACCTTCACGTGCTCCTTGGCCTCGACGGCCTGATGGAGTCCGTCGCTCCAGCGGCGTCCTTCCATGATACGTCCTGTCTGCTCGTCCACAATCTTCACCTCGCCGTCGATGACCACATATTCGTCGTCCTTGTTGAACATGCAATAGGCCTTGAGCAGCTGCTGGAGGGTGTGCACGCGCTCGCTCTGGACGGCGTAGTGGGCCATGAGCTCGTCTTTCTTGTTGATGCGCTCTTCCTCGCCAAGCGACTGGTCGGCCTCGAGGGCGGAGAGCTGGGTGGTGATGTCGGGCAGGACGAAGAGGTCTTTATCGTTCACCTGTGTGGCGAGCCAGTCGGTTCCCTTGTCGGTGAGGTCGCACGAGTTGAGTTTCTCGTCGACCACGAAGTAGAGGGGCTCCACGGCCTCGGGCATGCGTCGGTTGTTGTTCTCCATGTAGATCTCCTCGGTCTTCAACATGCCGGCCTTGATGCCTTCTTCGGAGAGATACTTGATGAGCGGCTTGTTCTTGGGGAGACACTTGAACGAACGGTAGAGCGAGAGGAAGCCTTCGTCGGTGAGCTTCTGGTCGTTGTTCTTCTGGCCTTCGGTAATCTTCTGCTTGGCGTCGGCCAGGTATTGTGTGGCCAGCTTGCGTTGCACGTCGACCAGTCGCTCTACGAGGGGCTGATACTCCTCGAACATCTGGTCGTCGCCCTTGGGCACGGGTCCGCTGATGATGAGCGGGGTGCGGGCGTCGTCGATGAGCACGGAGTCGACCTCGTCGACGATGGCGTAGTTGTGGGCGCGTTGCACCAGGTCGGCAGGCGAGATGGCCATGTTGTCGCGCAGATAGTCGAAACCGAACTCGTTGTTGGTTCCGAAGGTGATGTCGGCCTCGTAGGCCTTGCGGCGCTCGGGCGAGTTGGGGCGATGCTTGTCGATGCAATCCACCGACAGGCCGTTGAACTCGTAGAGCGGCCCCATCCACTCGGAGTCACGCTTGGCCAGATAGTCGTTGACCGTCACCACGTGGACGCCGTTTCCGGTGAGGGCGTTGAGGAAGACGGGGAGCGTTGCCACGAGCGTCTTACCTTCACCCGTTGCCATCTCGGCGATTTTTCCCTGGTGGAGCACCTCACCGCCGAAGAGCTGCACATCGTAGTGAATCATCTCCCATTTCAGGTCGTTTCCGCCAGCCGTCCAGTGGTTGTGATAGATGGCCTTGTCGCCGTCGATGGTGATGAAGTCTTTGGCGGGGTCGGCGGCCAGCTCGCGGTCGAAGTCGGTGGCCGTGACGATGGTCTCCTCGTTCTCGGCAAAGCGGCGTGCGGTGTCTTTCACAATGCTGAAAGCCACGGGCATCACGTCGTTGAGGGCTTTTTCATAGATATCGAGCGCCTCTTTTTCCAGTTTGTCGATTTGGTTGAAGATGGCTTCACGCTCGTCGATGGGTGTATCCTCGATGGTTGCCTTGAGCTCGGCAATCTTCTCTTTCTGCTCACGAGCGGATTCCTGTACGTACTTTTGAATCTCTTTGGTCTTGGCACGTAGTTCGTCGTTGCTCAGCGCCTGTATCGCGGGATAAGCCTTCTTCACCTCTTCTACAAGGGGTTGGATGAGTTTCATGTCGCGAGACGATTTGTCGCCGAACAATGATTTTAGAAATTTGTTGAAATTCATTTTGCTATATTGTTTTTTTATTGTTTCGTGAAAAATCTCTGCAAAATTACGAAAAAATCCCCAATTATAACCTTATTATTATAAAAAATGATGGTTTTAGGGCTTTTTTCAGAACACCTGAGGGCAGTTGGTTTTCCCATAGACGGCCTTTTGCGCGGTCAAGACGGGTCTTTGAGCGGCTCAAAGACGGTCTCTGACAACGTTGGATGAGGCTTTTGGGGAAACCTTTTAGAACAGGGGTTCCGACGAGCAAGCGTTTGGAGCGCGTATGCGGATGCTCTTGGCTATTGTTGGCGCAATGCGGTCAACAGTTACGGGCGTGGTGATGCGCTCGGCTTTCACGCCGGCGCCAAAGAAGATGACGGGGAAGGGAACGAATCCGGCACGCGAGGTGAATGTCTCTTGCGTGTCTTCGTTCAGCAATTGCCAACCCGGAGCTATCTCGATGATGATGTCGCCGCTAAGGGTGGGGCTGAAGCCGTTTCGAAGCTTCAGGATGTCGTTGTTGCCGTTGAGCAGGCGTTCGGTGGTGTAGACGTCGGCCACTCCGGCATTTTGCACCAAGAACTCCTGAGAGCGGGAGAGCACTTCGGAGATGCCCGCACGCTTCTGCTCGAGGAGCTTGTGGTTCAGGTACATCTCGTTCTTGTAGCACGTCTCCACATAGCGCCCTTGCCCATAGATGGCTCCCAGGTACATGTTCAGGAGGTTGGCGGTGCGGTTGATGTAGAAAGTGCCCGTGGGGATGCGGTATTGCGAGAGGTCGGTGTAGCCCTCGTCGGCATATCCCGTGCTGGTGACGACGAAAAGGACGTGTTCGGCGCCCACAATCTTCTCGATGCCCGAGACGAGTTGGCCGAGCGTGTTGTCGAGTTGCATGTAGACGCTCTCCATCTCGGTCTGCCAGTTTGTCACGTATCCCGTGGGCTTGGCGGCCGAGAGGGTGACGCAGAGCATGTCGCTCACCTCGTCGTGTCCCATCGAGCAACTGTTGACGGCCTGAATGGCCATCTTCATTACAACGTCGTTGATAAGTTGCTTATTCTCAGAGATATTCTGAGATACGTTAGAATAAGCCTTTAACCATTCGGAAGAGGTCGTTGTATAGTAGGTTGACGACTTCCATTGGTTGGTTTTCTCGTCAATCCACAAGGCTCCGTTGGCCGCATGACCTGCCGACAAGATGGCAGCCTCGCGCGTGGCGGCAACGCTCCACACGATGGATGCGCCATGCGTGCTCACTTTCAGCTCATCGCCTATGGTGGAGGTCATCAGTCGGGCGGGCGAGGCGAAATGTTGCGCGTCGTCGACACAAAAGACGGGCCGCAGGGTGTTGCGGTCGAGCCATCGGGTGCTGATGATTCCGTTATAATAGGGAGACGTTCCCGTCGAGAGGGTGGCGATGGCCGAGGCGCGGTCGACAGGCGTGAAGGGGTAGGAGGCAGCTTCGAAAACCGTTCCCTGATTGAGCAGTCGGCGGAATCCGTTGGCGTTGAAGAGGGGTGAGAAGGCTTCCATATAGTCGGAACGGAGTTGGTCGATGGTGATGTTCACCACGAGCCGCGGGGCCAGTTGTATGGCGTGAATCTCTGTTCCGTAGAGGACTGTCAGTATGATGGCGAGGTATCTGTTCATGCTTTTTGTTGTTGAATGACTGGTGTTTGTTTATTCTTCCAAACGCTCATCCCGCTTCTCACGAGCAAAGACAATGCCAAAATGTTCATGCCCTCGGCATAGCTTTGTATGAGGTTGCCGACGAAGAAGGCGAGGATGCATACGAAATAGAATGCCCAGAACCAATGGCTCCTGTTCTTTATGCCGCGTCGGACGACGGGAATGAGGCAGATGAGTGCCACAGGGTTGAGCAGCAGCATCTGAAGGTTGAGGCGCACGGTGGGATGTTGCGAGAACATCATGACCGCCAAAACCACTCCGCACGCTCCTATCAAGAGCAGAAGCACGAGGTCGAGGAGCCAGAACGTCTTGTGGAGCTTGCGCTCGAGGAGCGTCAGGAGAACGATGAGGACGGCAAGGATGATGGCGCATGCGGTGGGCGAGAGGGGGAACTCTTTCTCTACGACGTGCGTGAACGGCTTGATGACGGTGCGTGTTTCCTTCACCAGTTTGTGGCCGTCGGGGCCAACAACGGCCTTGTCGAAGTCTTCCATCAAGTGGTAGGGAAGGAACTGTTGTTCGCTCACGGTGGTGGGGCGGTCGGCTTGGAAGCCCAATAGCAGGTCGTTGCCCATACGCGCCCAAGGGCGGTCTTCGTTGTATTGGTGAATCATCTCGCGAAGAGTGGGGCCGCCGTCAGCTCTTTCATATTTTGTCTGGCTTCCCAATTCGCCCAAGGCAATGTCCCGGGCTCGGGTCGTACAGTTGTCGTAGAAGAAATTATAACGGTATTGCAAGTTCTCGGGTCGGCTGTTCTCTTCGATAGCCTCCACGAAACGCAACTTGTCCATCGGGGGAATGTCGAGCACTTGTTCGACCACTCCGCGTTCCTCGTAGTTGTATTCGGCACAAAAATATTGGAATGGGACGATGCTCATCATGTAGTCGGTTCGGCCGAGTACGTAGTTCAATACGAAATTGGGTTGGTTGAAGTCGAATGTGCCATAATTGATGGCCACGTCGATGTTTTTGTCGGTGTTGATGTAATGAAGGGCGGTGTGCCCGTAGACGCTATAGACTTCTTGCCCGGGTTGGCAGGTGAGCAATCCGATTTGAATGGCGGAGTCGGCGTGGGCAAGGGTGACGGAGTCCGTCAACTCGTTGGAGGCAAATGCCATATTGCCACTACCAAAGAGGAGCAGCAGAATCAGGAATTGAAGCCTTAAAATGCTTTTAAAACGTTTCACGATGCAAAAATAGTTTATATTTTGCACTTAACGTGCGATTATATCAATTTTTTTCAATAATTTTGCATCCAAAATTGAAATTATCAGATAATGAAACGAATATTAATTGCCGCGAGCGTGTTGTCATGTTCACTTTTCGCTTCAGCACAGAGCGGCACTAATTCTCCCTATAGCCAGTTCGGATTGGGAACTTTGGCCGAGCAGAGTAGTGGTTTCAACCGGGGCATGAACGGTCTTGGTATCGGATTTCGTGAGCACGATCAGGTGAATTTCACGAACCCCGCGTCTTATTCTGCTATTGACTCTCTGACTTTTCTTTTCGATGTGGGAATGTCGGGTCAGCTCACCAACTTCCAGGAAGGCGGAAAGAAGCTGAATGCAAAGACGGCTAATTTCGAATATGCGGTGGCGGCTTTCCGTGCGGCCAGGCATGTGGGTGTGAGCTTTGGCATTCTTCCCTTTACGAATGTGGGGTATAAATATGCCGCTACCGAATTCATCGGCGAGACGAAAACCTCTTCGTACACGAATACATATACCGGTTCGGGCGGCATCCGTCAAGCTTACTTGGGCGTTGGCTGGCAACCGTTCAAGGGTGTTGCCATCGGTGTGAATGGCGGCTATCTGTGGGGCGGATACGACCGCTCGATGGTGAACAGCTATAATGCCGAATCAACGGCTAACACGTTGTCTAAGTACTATTCGGCCAACGTCAACAGCTACAAGCTGGATGTGGGCGTTCAGTTCACGGTCAAGTTGTCGAAGAAAGACGAGTTGACGCTTGGTGCGACTTATGGTTACGGACATAAGATTGGCGGTAATCCGAGTTGTCTTGTGATTTCGACCAACAAGCAGACGCAGGTGGCCGACACCACCTCATATCCGTTGCATGGAAAGCTGGATTTGGAGATTCCCACAACGTTTGGAGCGGGTGTGATGTTCAATCATAACAACAGCCTGAAGATTGGTGCCGACTATCAATATCAGCAATGGGGGAAGGTGAAGACTCCCGAATACGTCACGACCAATAATGTGGTTGACTATTCGATGAGCAGCAACTTGTTGAAAGACCGCCATAAGGTAACGTTAGGTTTCGACTTGTGCCCGGTTGAAAACGGTAGGAAGTTCCTGGACCGTGTGCACTATAGGGCTGGCGTATCCTATGCTACACCTTATTTATTAATAAATGGGCACGATGGTCCAAAGGAGATGAGTGCCAGTCTTGGTTTTGGCATTCCCATCATGAACCGTAACAGTTTGTCGACATTGAACATTAGCGGCCAATGGGTGAGAAACGATTGCAAATTGTTCATGACGGAGAATGTGTTCCGCATCAACATCGGATTGACGTTCAACGAACGCTGGTTCATGAAGTGGAAGGTGGAGTAAACCGATTGTTGTAAACCGAGATGCATAAACCGCTTCGTTCCATATCGTGCTTGTTGTTGGGCTTGTTGCTTTTCGCTTCGTGCGATGAGCCCGTGGAGCACACGGCACCGGCCATCTATCCGCGCGATTCGGTCGCGTTGATGACCAGCTATGGGGTGAATGCGCTCATATCGGATTCGGGAGTGGTGAAATACAGGATTGTAACCGAGCGTTGGGAGCTCAATCCCAATCGCAATCCCTCGAGGTCGGTTTTCGAGAAAGGCATCTTCCTGACGCAATTCGACGAGAAATTTCACGTGCAATCCTACATCCAATGTGATACGGCCTACAACTACGACAAACTCAAGCTTTGGGAACTTCGTGGGCGTGTGCGCATCCTGACCAAGACGGGCGTGCGTTTTTCAAGCGAACAGCTGTTTTGGAACGAGGGCAAGCACGAGCTCTATTCTCACGTCTATTCGAAGATTATAACTCCCGACCGCACTTTGGAAGGAACCTATTTCCGGAGTGACGAGCGCATGACGCATTACTATATATCGAACAGCAAGGGCTCGTTTGAGAAGAGCGATTTCACGGGCGATGATGAGAGTTCAAGCTCCTCGTCTTCCAGTTATCCGATGCGTCCGCAAAGCCAACCTCAGCGTCGAAGCAATCCAAACTAATGACAAATCAAGCATGGAAGGACAAATAGATTTAATGCTAATCATAGGAATCTTGGTGGCAATGGTTTTTTCCGCCTTCTTCTCGGGGATGGAAATTGCCTTTGTTTCGAGCAACCGCATGTTGGCCGAGATGGATAAGGAGAAGAATGGGATTCCCCAGAAAATACTCTCCTTGTTCTATGCCCATCCTAACGGGTTTGTGAGCACCATGCTGGTGGGCAACAACATCGCTTTGGTTGTCTATGGTATCTTGATTGCCCGTTTCTTCGACAACACTTTGTTTAAAGGACTTGAGCCGGGCTTCACGGTTCCAGCCGATACCATCCTCTCTACGTTGATAGTGCTTTTCACGGGAGAGTTCCTTCCCAAGACGCTTTTCAAGAACAACCCCAACCGGTTGTTGACCATTTTCGCCGTGCCGGCTTATTTGTGCTACATCGTTCTTTGGCCCATCAGCAAGTTCTCCACGTTATTGTCGCGTGGGTTGCTTCGCGTCATGGGTATCAAGATGACCAACGAGACCGAGGAGGAAGGTTTCACGAAAGTGGACCTCGACTATCTGTTGCAATCGAGCATAGACAGCGCCAAAAGTGATGACGACATCGAAGACGAGGTGAAGATATTCCAGAATGCATTGGACTTTGGCGAGACAAAGGTGCGCGATTGTATGGTTCCGCGAACCGAGATTAATGCGGTGGATATCGATTGTTCGGTTGACGAGTTGAAGCAGAAATTCATCGAGAGCGGCCATTCGAAAATCGTTGTCTATGAGGAAGATATCGACCATATCGTAGGTTATGTCCACTCTTCGGAGATGTTCCGGTTGAGAGACGAATTGAAGACGGCTTCAGCTGACGCTTCGTTCCTGAAACTTCATCATTCGTTGATTCGTCCGATGCCCTTTGTTCCCGAGACGATGATGGCCCAAAAGCTCATGCAGATATTCCTCCAGCAGAAGAAGTCTTTGGGCATCGTGGTCGATGAGTTCGGAGGCACGAGCGGCATCGTGTCGTTGGAAGATATTGTCGAGGAGATTTTCGGCGATATTGAGGACGAGCACGACAGCCAGAAATATGTGGCTAAGAAGACCGAAACGGGCGAGTATGTGTTGTCGGCACGTTTGGAGATTGACAAGGTGAACGAAATGTTCGACCTCAATCTGCCCGAGAGCGACGAATATATGACCATCGGCGGCCTTATTTTGCACGAATATCAGAGCTTCCCCAAACTCAACGAAGTGGTCAAGATTGGGCGGTGGGAATTCAAGATAATCAAGAATACAATGACGAAAATAGAGCTCGTAAAGCTAAAAGTGACCTCATAAAATCACTTTTTGAGCAAAAAATTACGTTGTTTGCTATCTTTTTTGTATTTTTGTACGCTTTTTTGTAAAACCGAAAAAATAAAACAATAAATAATAAAGTAAAATTGAATAATGGCAGCATTAGGAAAAATTAGAAAACAGGGAATAGCCCTTATCTGTATCATCGGATTGGGCTTGTTCGCTTTCATTGCCGAAGAAATGTTCCGCTCGTGCGAGGCATCTCGCAACAATCAGCGTCAGCAGGTCGGCGAAGTGTTAGGAGAGAAAATCAACGTGCAGGAGTTCCAGAAGCTCGTTGACGAGTACACAGAGGTCATCAAGATGCAGCAGGGTCAAGACCAGCTCAACGAAGACCAGATGAACCGCGTCAAGGATATGGTCTGGAATCAGTTCGTCCAGTCGAAGATTATCGAGAACCAGGCTAAGCAACTTGGTTTGACGGTAACCGATGGTGAAATGCAGGCTATCCTCAAGGAAGGTACCAGCCCCTTGCTCACACAGACTCCGTTTGTCAATCAGCAAACCGGACGCTTCGATGCTAACGCTCTGCAGAAGTTCTTGGCCGACTACAAGACACAGCAGGCTACCAACCCACAGTTGGCAAAGCAGTATGAGTCGATTTATCGTTATTGGACTTTCATCGAGAAGACCCTGCGTCAGCAGACTCTTGCTCAGAAATACCAGACCCTGTTGGCACAATGCCTCGTCTCTAACCCCGTTGAGGCTAAGATGTCTTTCGCTGACGAGAATACCGAGAGCGCTATTGAGCTCGCCGCATTCCCATACGCTAGCATCGACGACAGCAAGGTTCAAGTAACAGATGCTGACCTCAAGGCTAAATACGAGGAGATGAAGTCTCAGTTCAAGCAGTATGTCGAGAGCCGCGATGTGAAGTATGTTGACATTCAAGTCAACGCATCCGAGGCCGACCGTGCTGAACTTCAGAAGCAGTTTGCCGCTTATGCCACCGATTTGGCAGAGGCTGCCGACCCCACCGACGTGGTTCGCAAGAGCACTTCGCTCATCTCTTATCTGGGTCTTCCCGTAACCAAGGAGGCTTTCCCAATGGATATCGCCTCTCGTCTCGACTCTATGGCTGTGGGTAATGTCTATGGTCCTTTCGAGAACACACAGGACAATACGCTCAACCTCATCAAGCTTGTTGCCAAGACTCAGCTGCCTGACTCTGTTCAGTATCGTCAGATTCAGGTTCCCGGCGCATCTCTTGAAGCCGCTCGCAAGACTGCTGACTCCATCTATCAGGCTCTGAAGGGTGGTGCTGATTTCGAGGCTATCGCCAAGAAGTACAACCAGACTGGTGAGAAGACTTGGATGGTGACACGCCAATATCAGAATGCTCCTTCGCTCGATGTGGAGACACGCAACTTCATCAGCAGCATCAACACGATGGCTGTTGGCGAGCTGAAGAATGTGGAGCTCACTCAGGGCAACCTCATCGTGCAGGTGGTGGACCGCAAGAACATGATCAACAAGTACACCGCTGCTGTTGTGAAGAAGACCATCGACTTCTCGAAAGACACCTATCGCACCGCTTATAACAAGTTCAGCTCGTTTGTCAGCGCTAATCAGAAGGCTGACGACATCGTGAAGAACGCCCAGAAGAGTGGTTATAAAGTGCAGGAGCGCAAGGACATCACCACGTCTGAGCACTATCTGGCTGGTATCCGCAGCACTCGCGAAGCTCTGAAATGGCTCTTCGAAGCTAAGGAAGGCGACATCTCTCCGATGTATGAGTGTGGTGACAACAACCACCTGTTGGTTGTTGTTCTCGACAAGATTCATACTCCCGGCAACCGTGCTCTTACCGACGAGCAGGTGAAAGAGATGGTTAAGGCTGAAGTGTTGAAGGACAAGAAAGCCGCCCAACTCATGGAGAAGGTTAAGGGTGTCAACTCTATTGCTGCAGCCAAAGGCAAGGGTGCCAACGTCTCTACTGTTGAGCAGGTTACATTCGCCGCTCCTGTCTATGTTTCTGCAACGGGTGCCAGCGAGCCCGCTCTGAGTGGTGCTGTGGCAGCTACGGCCAAGGGCGCATTCAGCAAGCAGCCTGTCAAGGGTAATGCTGGTATCTATCTCTTCCAAGTGAACAATCGTACCAACCGCGAGGCAAAGCTTGACGAGAAGGCACAGGAGCAGAAGCTTCGTCAGCGTGCTATGCAATATGCTGGCAGCTTCACCAACGAGCTCTACATCAAGTCGAAGGTGACTGACAACCGCTACTTGTTCTTCTAAGAATAAGACATCCTCTTCTTTGCAAGTGGATTAGACATAAAGTGCAGCGAGACGTTTGTTTCGTTGCACTTTTTGTTTTCATTTTTGTTTTAATACAATTGATGCTGTTTGACAAGATGAAAGCATAGCTTTGGCTACGCCGAAACTGCTCACATTCGGGATAGTTAGAATAAATTCTACTCTCCACTCACTTACTCGCAGTTTTGACCTGCTCATTGCATAGCTTTGACACGCTCATTGCATAGCTTTGACACGCTCATTGCATAGCTTTAACACGCTCATTCCATAGCTTTGGCTTCGCCGAAACTGCTCACGTTCGGGATAGTTCAAGCAAACTTGACTTGACTCTCCACTCACTTACTCGCAGTTTTGACAACGTCATTGCATAGCTTTGACACGCTCATTGCATAGCTTTGGCCTCCTCATTGCATAGCTTTGACACGCTCATTGCATAGCTTTGATAAAGCTTCACTTCACGCTCCATTCGAAGATACCTGCGGAATTGTCATCGGGCAGCGTCACTTCCAGCTTTAGGGCTTTTGTCTTCTCGGGGTCGAAGTTGACGGTGTTTCCCATTCCTTTTTTCACACCGAAATGGTCGGGATGTGCAACAGGTTGCCAATTGCCTTGTTCGTCACGATAATAGATGTTCCACGATTTCGGCACGCGGCAACCGCCCCAAGGACCATCGTCAAACCACCAGACGGTGGAACTCTGGATGGTGGAAACGGTGGGGAACTCATAGGTGATCCATTCTGTTGATGCTTGTTTGGGCCACCAATGGGTGTATGGAACCGAACGGTCGTTCTCGTCGCGTGGTGTCAGTCGGTCGTTGAGCGAGGTTAATGCCGGTATCTTGCTCGATGTTTCAACTTTGCTTTGCGAAGCCAAAGTTGCGGGTAGTGTGGGAGTGGTGGCGCTCAGGTCTTGTGCGAGCCACACGCTCATTTTTCCGCTTCCGCGATGACACCAAGCGTAGTAGGGGATAAGCGTCAGCGTGGCGTCTTTGGCCTCCAAACGCCCATCTTTCGAGAAACTCAACGTTTGGGCTTGCGTCTTGATTGTCTTAACGGGTGTGTTGGCAATCGTGGCGTCGCCGAGTTCAAATCTTGGCTCTTGGTTGACAAGCGTCCCCATGATGTCGAAGTCGTTATCGGCCCATTCAGCACAATAGACAAGAGGACCTCTTTCGATGGAAACCATCCCCCGGTCGGCCTCCACTTTGCTTGATGCACGAACGGTTCGAGGTTGCATGTCGAAATGCAATTTGATGACGTCACCTTTCTTCCAGCGGCGGGTGAGGTTGAGATATCCGTCTTCAAAGGGCTTGACATCGATTTTGGTACCGTTCAAAGAACAGCTGGCGGCAAGGCGCTGGTTGTCCGTATATTGGTAAAGGTCGGAAGGCACAGGTTGGTTCTTAAGCCATCCGGGAATGCGAATCTTCATTGTGAACATGCCAGCGTTGGACTTGTCGACGCGAATGGTGATATCGCCGTCCCACGGGTAGTTGGTTTCTTGGGTGAGCGTGAGCTTCTTTCCTTCGACATCAAGCGTAGAACTGTTCGACAAGAACAGGTTCACATATACCGCCGGCAATCCCAATGCTCCAACTGGGGCATGTGCTCCGTCTCTTACCGCATAGATGTAGCCCGGAAGCGAGGGGATGAAGCGGCAGATGTTGCTCGGGCAGCATGCGCATCCGAACCAAGCCTGCCGTTGGTGTTGTCCAATGCTGGCGAGCGGATTGGGGTAGAAGAAGCTGTCTCCATCGAGTGAAACGCCAGAGATGAGTCCGTTGTAGAGCGTGCGTTCCAAAACGTCGTAGTATTTCGAGTCGCCGTGCAATAAAAAGAGCCGATGGTTGACATAGACGTTTCCAATGGCGGCACACGTCTCGCAGTAGGCACTCATGTTCGGTAGCTCGTAATTCTTGCCGAAGGCTTCTCCGCTTGACGTTGCCCCTATGCCTCCCGTGATATAGAGCTTCTTGGCGACGATGTTCTCCCAGATGCGGTCGATGGCATGAATGTAGGCAGTGTCTCCCGTTAGAGCGGCGACATCGGCCATACCAGCATACATGTATGCGGCTCTGACAGCATGACCTACAGCCTCGTCTTGGTCAACAACAGGTTTGTGTGCCTGGCTGTAGTCGTGGACGATGGTTGTCTTTCCGCGATAGTCCAAGAAGAATTTCGCTTCATCCAGATATTTCTTGTCTCCTGTGGCAAGATATAGCTTTGCGAGTGCCATTTCCGCAATCTGATGACCGGGCACCACGCAGGCTTGCCCTTGTTTTGGTCCCACTTCACGGCATACGCAATCGGCATACTTGATGGCGATGTCGAGAAACTTACGGCTTCCCGTGGCTTGGTGGTGGGCGATGGCTGCCTCCACCATATGCCCAAGATTATAGAGCTCGTGGCTGAGGTCTTCTTCCTTGACCCATCTGCGGTCGCCTGCCCATTCGTGAGGATGCTGTGGGTTTTGCGTCCGGGCTGTGTAGAGATATCCGTCGGGCTCTTGGGCAGCGGCAATGATGTCGAGCACAGAGTCGATATAGGCTTCCAGTTTCTTGTCGGGGAATGTCTGCAGAATGTAGCTCGCCCCTTCAATGGTCTTATAGGGGTCAGTATCGTCGAAACTGTATCCTCCCACCTTGAACGTCTTCGAGGGGTCTTTCATGTGCGTGGTGGCGTTCACGAAGTTGGTGTATCGGCCAGTCTCCTCACATTTGCTGAAAGCAAGAGGAATGGTGGTTTTGCGACTGGCTTCAAGTCGTTGTCCCCAAAACGTGTTCGGCGTCACTTTTACCGACGTGAACGGTACGGGAGTGATGGGGTATGTCGGGCTTGCCGCTTTTTTGTTTTGTGCTATGCAGCCAAGGGAGAGGGCTGAGGCGGTGAAGACAAGTAAGGAGATGCGATGGAGTCGTTTCATTGTGTTATAGGTGTTAGGTGAGGGTGTTGGGTGATATTTACAATTGCAAAGATAGTGATTTATTTGAAATATCAGACATTTTTTCCTATCTTTGTGGCTGAAAACCAATTTTACCTCGAATGATTCATATAGCAAGACAACATATGAGAAAGATGAGATTGTTGATGACAGGCATAATGACTCTGTCGTTCCCCGCTTTTGTTGCAGCCCAACGACCAATGCCCATAGAGGAAGTGCCCTTTACGGCGGTGCATGTGAACGATGGCTTTTGGAGACCACGTATAGAAATCAACCGCACGGTGAGTATTCCCTCGGCTTTCCGCGAATGCGAGAAGAACGGTCGGTTCGACAATTTCGCGATTGCCGGAGGACTGATGAAGGGAGAGCATCGTGGTGACTTTTCGTTCGATGATACCGACCCCTATAAGGTGATAGAGGGGGCAAGCTATTCGTTGGCTGTGAAATACGATGCTCGGCTCGACCATTATCTGGATTCGGTCATTAGCATTATTGCCGCCGCCCAAGAGCCCGACGGCTATCTGACGACATGCGTGACGAACCGTTGTACTCGATTGTCGGGTTGGTGGGGTACGCATAAATGGGAGAAAATCAATTCGCATGAGCTCTACAACAGCGGACATCTGATAGAGAGTGCTGTGGCCCACTATCGTGCTACGGGAAAGAAGACGTTTCTGAATGTCGCCATACGGAACGCCGATTTGGTTTGCAAGACGTTTGGTCCGAATGAAGGGCAGATTCATCGTCCTGGTGGACATCCCATCATAGAGATGGCGCTTTGCAAGTTGTACAAGGTAACGGGCGAAAAGCGATATCTGGAAGGTGCACGCTATTTTGTGGAAGAGACTGGACGATGCACCGATGGCCATCAGCCTTCAGCCTATTCTCAAGACCACAAGCCTATTCTTCAGCAAGACGAAATTGTGGGCCATGCCGTTCGTGCAGGTTATCTCTATAGCGGTGTGGCTGATGTTGCCGCCCTCACAGGTGACACGGCCTATTTCCACGCTTTGGAGCGTATATGGAACAATATGGCGTCGAAGAAACTTTTCATCACGGGTGGCATCGGAAGCCGTGCACAAGGCGAGGGTTTCGGTCCCAATTATGAGCTCAACTCACACACAGCTTATTGCGAGACGTGCGCGGCAATAGCCAACGTCTATTGGAACCATCGCATGTTTCTCGCTACGGGCGAGTCGAAATACATGGATGTTGTCGAGCGCGCGTTATATAATAATGTGTTGAGTGGTGTTTCGTTGAGTGGCGACAAGTTCTTTTATGACAACCCGTTGGAGAGCGATGGCGAGCACGAGCGTCAGCGTTGGTTCGGATGTGCCTGTTGTCCAGGCAACATCACGCGCTTTGTTGCTTCTGTGCCTAATTATATATATGCCAAACAAGGACGCGACATCTTCGTGAATCTCTATGTACAAGGAAAGGCCGTCATCAACGGAGTGGAGCTGGAGCAGACCACCGATTATCCCTGGGATGGGAAAGTGAGAATACGAATCAACAAAGGCGGCGGACGCTTTGCGATGAAATTGCGCCTTCCTTCGTGGTTGAAACACAGTCCTACAAACAACGGACTTTACACTTACTTGGACCGTAGTCGGCCATATAGCGTCAGTGTGAACGGGCAAGGATTGTATCCCGAGAATCGCGATTATATCGTCATCAACCGCTTGTGGAAGAAGGGTGATGTCGTAGAACTCGATTTCCCGATGGAAGTGAGACGAATCGTGGCCAATGACAATGCAGAAGACTTGCGTGGGAAGGTGGCTCTGGAGCGTGGTCCGATTGTTTATTGCTTGGAGGCTAATGACCAAGCCGACCGCCATGTTTTCAATAAGTACATCCTCAACTCTTCGGCCATAGACGCCCGTTTCGAGAGTGGTTTGCTGGGCGGTGTCGTTGTTTTGGAAGCCCCAGCCAAGCAGGTGGAGCAGGATGGGACCATCAGCGATGTGACTTGCCGCGCCATTCCTTATTCCACATGGAACAATCGTGGAGCTCAGCAGATGGAGGTGTGGATTGCCCATTCGCCCGCTCAAGCTACTCCTATTCCTTTAGAGACCATCGCTTCGAAGGCGCAAACGTTCAGCAATCGTGGACCAATTCAGAATGATGCACCAGCCACAGCCCCAACGGATTCGTGGGCGGGTGGCGTGAACGACCAATGGGAACCCCGGCGTAGCAGCGACACTTCAAAACCCTATCATTATTGGTGGCTCAAACGTGGCACAACAGAGGCTATCGCCTATCAGTTCGACCGCGAGTATAAGGTCTCGAACGTTCAGGTTTATTGGCTCGACTTCGACCATTATGACGGCTCTTTCCGCACGCCGGAGAAGTGGACACTTTATTATAAAGTGGTGAGGGATGATGGGCAAGGAGTAAGTGAAGAATGGCGCGAGGTGGAAGACCATACGCCTTATACAGTCATGAAAGACTGCTACAACAGCGTGGATTTCCGTCCTGTCGAGACAACAGGTTTGAAGATAGTGGCGAAACTCCGCGACGGCCAGTCTGGTGGGGTGTTGGAATGGAAAGTGAATCCATAAAACAACCATCACTTTGGCCAAAAGAAGAAGCAGGAAGGAAACTTTACTCCTTCCTGCTTTTTGATGTTGGTATTTCGATACCATTATAATAGGCCATATATGAGCGGCTCATTAGCCCCTAATGACGTTCTCATTAACCCCTAATGACACGGTCAAAAGCCCTTAATGACACGCTCATTAGCCCCTAATGACACAGTCATTTGCCGCTTAGAACAAACCTGCTCCATGCAACACGTTAGCCAGGATGTAAGCCACGATGGTGCTCGTGATGACACAAATGAGGCCAGGCATCATGAACGAGTGGTTGAGCAGGTATTTACCGATGATGGTGGTTCCCGAGCGGTCGAAGTTCACCGTCGCGATATCGCTGGGATAGTTGGGGATGAAGAAATATCCGTATACCGATGGCAGCACACCAAGCAACACAGGTCCGGCAATGCCTAACTGATAGGCCAATGGCAGCATAGCCACGACGACAGCACCCTGTGAGTTGATGAGCACAGAGACAAGGAAGAATACCAGCGCGATGCTCCACGGATAGCTTGCCACAACGTCGGCCAGCATCAGTTTCATCTCATCCAGATAGTTGGAGAAGTAGGTGTCGGCCAGCCAGGCGATGCCGTAGATGGCGACAACAGCCACCATACCCGATTGCCATACAGGACCAGAGACGGCCTTCTTGGGAGCAGCCTTGCAGAAGATAATCATCAGGGCTGCGGCGGCAATCATGACAATCTGGATGACGATGTTCATGGCAAGAGGTTTTTGATACCATTCGGTCATACCGTACGCCTGAATACCCGATTTAATCATCTGTTCGGCAGTGATGACTGTACCATCGGCAAGAGTTGCCGGTGTTGCGCCCTTGACTGCACGCAGGGTTTCGTAAGTGGGTAGTGCGTTTTGGAAGATGGCAAAGAAGACGATGACAGCAAGTGCACCGAGGAAGATGAATACGGCATTCTTGGCCGACTGAGGAATCTCTTTGTCAAGCGTGGTGACCGTTGGGCCATAGATATACTTGCGCTGCTCGGGGTCTTGAATCTTCTTTTGGAATTGAGGGTCTTTGTCGAGGTCAAGTCCGCGATGATAAGAAGCGGCGGCAGCAGCCATCAATCCGCATACACAAGCAGGGATGGAGACCATGAGAACCTTAGGGATGGTGATTTCGAAACCGTTGGCATTGGAAATACTCACGAAAGCCACAACGGCTGCGGCGATGGGCGAACAAGTAATACCCACCTGCGAGGCGATGGAAGCCACACCACACGGACGCTCCGGACGAATGCCCTTCTTCAGCGCGATGTCGCAGATGATGGGCATCAGCGTATAGACAACGTGACCAGTTCCCACGAGCACCGTCAGGAAGAATGTGCAAAGCGGTGCAAGGAACGTGATGCGGTCGGGATTCTTTCGCAACAGACGTTCGGCCATCTGGATGAGCCAGTCCATACCGCCAGAGGCTTGCATGATGCCGGCACACGTAACGGCTGCAATGATGATGTAAATCACATCGGTCGGTGGAGTACCAGGCTTCAATCCGAATCCGAATACGAGGATGGCAAGGCCAATGCCGGAGATGGCGCCTAATGCGAGGCTGCCATACCTTGAGCCCACCCAAAGAGCCAACAGCACAATGAGCAGTTGGATGATCATTAAAAAGGTCATAATTCTTAGATTTTTAGTTTGTTATTTGTTGTTTTTAGTTATTATTTCACGGTTTGTCTGCAAATATAGACAAATTAAATGAAAAATGGGCAGCAAAACCAATTTATTTTGCTACCCACCCTTGATTTTTATTTCTTTTGTGCGGTTTTAGTATTGGCGAAGCGCAGCCAACAGCTCGTTGTTTTCGCCTTTTGTGCCCACGGTGATACGCAGGCAGTTCAAGCAGAGGCTTACCCTCGTGCGGTTGCGAACGATGATGCCCCGGTCCACCAGATAGTCGTAGATGGCTTTGGCATCGGTCATCTTCGCCAGGAAGAAGTTGGCGTCGGTAGGATACACCTTTTCGCAGATAGGCAACAGTCGGAAAGCCTCTATCAGTCGTTTGCGTTCGAGCAACAGCATGCTGACCCATTTTTCCACATCGTAGGGATTGTCGAGCAGTTCGATGGCTTGCTGCTGGGTGAGCTGGTTGATGTTGTAGGGGTATTTCACTTTGTTGAACAGCCCGATGATTTCCTTGCTGGCAAATGCCATTCCCAGTCGGATGGCAGCACATCCCCACGCCTTGCTCATGGTGTTGAGCACAATCATGTTGGGGCGCTGGGCAAGTTGGTAACGCATGGGTTTCTGTGGGGCGAAGTCGCTGTAAGCCTCGTCAATCACCACAAGAGCGTCGAAGCCATCGAGCACCTTCTCGATTTCCTCGCGGTTGATACTGTTTCCTGTGGGGTTGTTGGGACTACAAATCCAAATAACCTTCGTGTTATTATCGCATGCCTTCAGCAACTTTTCGGCAGAAATCTGATAGTTGTCGTCGAGCAAGACGGGACGATATTCCACATCGTTGATGTCGGCACTTACCTTATACATGCCATACGTCGGTTCAATAGCCACTACATTGTCGATGCCTGGGCGGCAGAAACAACGATAGACCAAGTCGATGGCTTCGTCGCTTCCATTACCGAGGAAAATACATTCGGCAGGAATTCCCTTCACTTTGCTGAGGCGTTGCTTCACTTCCTCCTGCAAAGGGTCGGGGTAACGGTTGAATGGCTTGTTGTAAGGGTTCTCGTTGGCATCGAGAAACACGCGTGCCACCTTTCCGCTATATTCGTTTCTGGCGCTGCTGTAAGGGGAGAGCTGCCAGATATTGGGTCTTGTGAGTTGTTCGAGAGATTTCATGAGTGATGGGTGATAGGTGATGGGTGTTAGCTGTTGGAAAGTGATTTTATCCTTAACGTCATAGCGTTGCGGTGGGCGTGGAGCTGTTCGTTTTCGGCCATCAGTTCCACCGCACGTCCAATCGAATGGATGCCTTCAGAGCTGAGGTGCTGGAAGGTAATCTTACGGACAAAGCTGTCGAGGTTCACTCCGCTGTAGGCCATAGCATAGCCGTGAGTGGGCAGCGTGTGATTTGTGCCGCTGGCATAGTCGCCCGCACTCTCGCAAGCATATTTGCCAAGGAACACGCTTCCTGCATTCACCACTTTCTGAGCCAGTTGCTCATAGTCTTTCGTTGCGATGATGAGGTGCTCGGGAGCATAGGTGTTGCTGAGTGCAATGGCTTCCTCAGAGTCCTTGACTAATACAAATGTACTATTCTCTAACGTCTTGGAAGCCAATTCTTTGCGTGGCAGTTGTTCGAGTTGTGCTTCAACTTCTTTTCTCACCTTCTCAATCATCTCTTTCGAGGTGGAAATCAAGAACACTTGAGAGTCTACACCATGCTCGGCTTGCGACAAGAGGTCGGCAGCCACGAAGGCAGCGTTGCTCTCGGCGTCGGCAATGACGCACACCTCGGAAGGACCTGCAGGCATGTCGATAGCCACATCGTGCAGGCTCACCTGTTGTTTAGCAGCCATCACATATTGGTTTCCAGGACCGAAAATCTTGTAGACCTTTGGCACACTTTCCGTTCCGTATGCCATAGCGCCAATGGCTTGCACACCACCGATTTTATAGATTTTGTCCACTCCAGCAATGCGTGCAGCCATCAGGATGGCGGGGTTCACACGACCTTCGCGATTGGGAGGGGTGCAAAGCACAATCTCCTTGCAGCCCGCAATCTTTGCTGGTGTGGCCAGCATGAGAACGGTGGAGAACAGGGGAGCGGTGCCGCCGGGAATGTAGAGTCCCACCTTTTCGATGGGCGAACTCTTCTGCCAGCACACCACGCCAGGTGCCGTCTCAATCTTCTTCCCCTCAAAACGCTGCTCGGCATGGAATGTCGCGATATTGTGATGAGCCAGACGTAGCGCCTCTTTCAGCTCGTCGCAGACCAAAGACTCGGCCTCGAGCATCTCTTCTTCGCTGACAGCCAACGACTGCAAGGCCACATGGTCGAATTTCTCTTCATAGCGCTTGACAGCCTCGTCGCCATGCTCGCGGATGTCGGCAAGCACCGACTCTACCGTAGCGTTCAGTTGCGACACGTCGAGATGGGGCCTTTCCACGATGTCGGCCCACTGCGATGGTTGGGGATATTCGATGATTCTCATTGTGCGGTTTATAAAATCATTTTCTCGATGGGGGTGACCAGTATGCCTTGTGCACCAAATTCCTTCAGTTTGCCGATGATTTCCCAGAAACGCTTCTGGTCGAGCACCGTGTGCACCGAACACCACTCTTCGTCGGCCAGGGGAATCACTGTGGGACTCTTCAGTCCAGGCAACACATCGATAATTTCACTGAGTTTGGCCTTCGGTACATTCATGCGCACATACTTCTTGTCTTCAGCCTGCTTCACGGCTTCGATGCGGAACATCATCTCGTTGAGCGTCTGCTGCTTTTCCTCGCTCAGGTCTTTGTTGGCGATGAGCAGCGCCTCGCTCTTCATCACCACTTCCACCTCGCGCAGGTTGTTGCTCACGAGCGTCGAACCACTGCTCACGATGTCGAATATGCCGTCGGCCAATCCGATGCCCGGACTGATTTCCACGCTTCCCGTAATCTCGTGTATCTCGGAATGAATGCCGTTCTCGTTCAGAAATTTCTGCAAGATGTTGGGGTAGGAGGTGGCAATGCGTTTGCCGTTGAACCACTCGAGCCCCTCATAATGATGCTCCTTGGGGATGGCAAGCGACAGTCGGCATTTGCTGAAGCCCAGACGTGCAACGATTTTGGCGTCTTCCTCGCGCTCCAAGAACTCGTTTTCGCCCACAATGCCAATGTCGGCCACACCGCCAGCCACGCTCTGCGGGATGTCGTCGTCGCGGAGGTAGAGCACTTCCAGCGGGAAATTGGTTGATTGCACCAGCAATGTGCGTTTGCTGCTGCTCACTTTGATGTCTGCCTCGGCCAGCAGATTCATGGTGTCTTCGTAGAGACGACCTTTCGATTGAACGGCAATTCGTAACATAAAAAACAAATTATCTTAAAAAGCGAGTGCAAAATTACTCATTTCTGTTCTAATCTGCAAGAATTGTTTTAATTTTGTGGCGTTTTTGAAACTGAACCGTTGTTTTATGCACATTAAATTCACGTTATTCGGGAGACTGCTTTGTTTGTGCCTGCTTTTCTTTGCGCTCATGGGATGCGAGGAGAAACGCCCGGACACAACGCCTTGGGGCACTCCCGCCAGCGAGACGACAGACATGCCAAATGGCAACGGTTCGGCTGCATCCTCTGACAATTTCACACTTTCCGACATCGTCAACAATGGCGAACTCATCATGCTCACCCTGAGCGGCCCTGAGACTTACTACGACTATCACGGCCACGGCATGGGCCTTCAATACCTGTTGTGCGAGAAGTTCGCCCAGGGCATCGGTGTCTCATTGCGTGTGGAGGTGTGCAAGGACACGATGGAGATGGTGCAGAGGCTGCGCAAGGGCGAAGGCGACGTGGTGGCCTATCCGCTCCCTCTGACGCTCGACAGCATTGAATATTGCGGTGTGAAGATGACGGAGAAGAAGGAAGGGCAGAAGGACTCCTTGCAGTCCTCATGGGCAGTGCAGAAAGGCAATCAGGAGTTGGCCGACAAGCTGAACGGATGGTTCCGTCCCGAGCTCATTGCCCAAGTGCGCAAGCAAGAGTCGTTTGCTTTGTCCACACGCAGCGTCACGCGTCGCGTCTATTCGCCGATGTTGAACAAGCAGAGTGGTGTCATCTCCCACTATGACCATCTCTTCCAGCAATACTCCTCAGTGGCGCGGTGGGATTGGCGTCTGCTGGCAGCCCAATGCTATCAGGAGTCCACCTTCGACCCGCGAGCCCATTCGTGGGCAGGAGCATGCGGCCTGATGCAGATTATGCCTGGCACAGCAGCCCATCTGGGACTCTCTATGGCGCGCATCTACGAGCCTGAGGCCAATATTGCCGCAGCCGCACGATACATCAGCGAGCTGACCGGACACTTCAGCGACATCCCCAATGGCGAGGAACGCGTCTATTTCGTTTTGGGCGCCTACAACGGCGGGTTCTTCCACATCCGCGACGCTATGGCATTGGCTCGGAAATACGGGCGCAATCCACACCGCTGGGCAGATGTTTCGGAGTATGTCCTGAAGCTGAGCTCTGCCGAATACTACACCGACCCGGTGGTGAAGCATGGCTACATGCGTGGCAGCGAGACCGTGGATTATGTGGCCCGCATCCGCGACCGCTGGGCACAATATCGTGGAATGGCGCGTGGAGGCTCGTTCGACTTCGGCACCATGACGCCGCGTCGGGCAAATCGGAAGAACAAATACAAGATTTGAATAATTCAACGAGTTGAAGAGTATAAAGTGCCTAAAGGGGAGTGGAAGAGCTAAAGGGGACGTATGCTTTGTAAAAACAATTAACAATTAACAATTGAAAAAGGTCATCGAATTAGTTCGGTGACCTTCTGTTTTATTAGTTAATAAGGGGGCTATCACCCTCTTCCATGATCATTTCATTCCAGTCCGGCTGCTGAAGTTGATACGCACGCCCTTGTCGTCGACCATCATGTCGTTGCCTCCGTTGTTACCGTTGCTGACGGTAGGTTTGCGTTCGCCGTCCAGTATCTCGCGGCACATGTTCTTGATGTCGGTAACACGCTGGAGAGTCTCCAGATTATCACCGCTGTAATGACCGGGAAAGAGGAAACGAATGTCATTCTTCTTCATATATCGCTCAATCCTCTCGGCAGTGTACATTTCGGTTGAAAGGTTGGTGAACACCAGCAGGTTGGTCGAGCCGAAGGCATCACCACTGAATCCATAATGCCGTGCCTTGTCGAAGAACGTAGTGCTTCCGGCTGTATGACCGGGCGTAAAGACGACCTCTATCTCACGGCCACCAAGATCAATCACTTGGCCATCGTTAAGATACCTGATCTGCCCCTTGTAGTTACGCATGTTATTCGACACAATCGTCATGTCACCTGCATTCAGATAAACCTCAGGGAAAGGCCCTACGCCACCCACATGGTCGCCATGGGCATGGGTCAACATCATCGTGACAGGCTTGGACGTAATCTTTGCCACAATCTTGTCCAACTCAGGAATGCGTGTCCCGGCATCAATCAGAATGGCACGGTCATTACCCTCAACGAGGTAGAGCGACTCGTTATAGACCCTATGTCCATTACCTATCCATGTATGCTCGTCAAGCTGGCGAAACACGACTTCGTCATCCTGATAAACCACTTTTCCTCGAAGGTCGCGACTGTTAACGTCAGTCCCCTGTGCATCGGCCGTATACGGCATCAGACCAAGCAGCATTGCAGCCAAAAAACCGAAAGCTTTCATATATGTATATGTTTAAATAGTCAAATAGTAAATAGTCAATTCTCAATTTTCAATTGTCAATTATCAATTATCAATTATCAATTCCCCATTCAAGTGCGGGCTCGAGTTCACCGCTATCGACGTCCGTGATGTTCAGCGTGCCGGAATACTTGCCGAGGATGATGTTCACCAAGATGGTTACATCTTCAATGGTCACACTGCCGTTGCCATTGAGGTCGGCATTATTGTGCTCGTCGGTGCCCTTGTTGAGCACGATGTTCACCATCGTTGTGATGTCGGCCACATCCACGCTACCGTCAAGGTTGAGGTCGCCCATGCCGTCGCCGAACGCTAATGGGGCAAAGTAGGCAGTGAAGGCATTCAAGTCGGCGGTGGGGTAGTGGAGGGTGTTGTTCCCGTCCAGGCTAATCATCGTCTTGTTGTCACTCGTCACCTCAACCGGCGAATAAGTGCCCTTGAAGGTGATGGCTGCGGTCACGACGGGATTGTCCACGTTGCTGATGGTTACGCCCTTGAACACGGGATTCTCAACGTTGTCGCCATCGGTGCTCCATCTGATGAGATAAGGCTTGCCTGCCTCGATGCTCGAGACGTCAGCGAAGTCCAGCGTCAGCTTTCCGTTGTTGACGTACGCAGTGTTGAGCGTCTTGATGGTTGCCCCATAGAGCGGGCAGTTCTCGTTGGCCAACTGTTGAGTGGTGAGATTGAATGGCAGGCAGAGGGTGTTCCATTTGCCGTTGTGGTATAACGTTGTTCCATCAAGTGTCACGTCGCCATAGTATTGGTCGCGAGCAGTGAGCAGCGAGGTGTTGTCCTCGTTGGCGGCCAGCGTCGTGCGAGATGTGAAGTAGCCTTTGGGGGTGGCCATCTCGCAGCCCGTCTTGCTTCCGCTATAATTGACAGCACCGACAAGACTGTAAGTGCCACCAAACATATCTCCAGCGGTTGAAATATTCCACACATTATCGCAGTAGATAGTGGTCAATCCAGTAGCATATTGGAACATCGAAGTGGCGTTGGTAACCTTGCTGACATCAAATTTGTTGAGGTCGAGGGTCGTCAGCTTGGAGCATTCGTAGAACATGCTGTTCATGTTCGTCACCTCGCTGGTGTTCAGGTATTCCAAGCCTTCTATCTCCTCCAAATTATTCATATAGCAGAACCATT